>DAIRDG010000017.1:0-41594 GCA_036796275.1 Flavobacterium sp. | reverse complement strand
CAAAATTTTATTTTTTTCTATTAACATATTTTCGTTAATCAATCTCTTTAAATCATTTTTAATGTTAATTTTGCAATATTAATAATGATTTAATTCATCTAATGAACACCATCACCAAAACCAATTATAATTTTCCAAAGCAAACCAAATTTTATCAAGGCAAAGTGAGAGATGTGTATACCATCAACCATGATATTTTGGTGATGATTGCCACCGACAGGCTTTCTGCCTTTGATGTGGTGATGCCCAAAGGCATTCCGTATAAGGGGCAAATCTTAAATCAAATTGCCACCTCGTTTATGCAACAAACTCAAGACATAGTGCCTAATTGGATTTTGGCAACCCCCGATCCTAATGTGGCCATTGGCTATGCTTGCGAGCCTTTTAAAGTAGAAATGGTGATTAGAGGCTATTTATCTGGTCATGCCGCCAGAGAATACAAAGCTGGTAAACGGGTGCTTTGTGGTGTTCAGATGCCCGAAGGACTTAAAGAAAATGATGCGTTTGAAACCCCTATCATCACCCCTACCACCAAGGCTGATATGGGCTTGCACGATCAGGATATTGATAGAGATAGCATTTTATCTCAAAATATTGTATCAGAAGAAGATTACCTTCAACTAGAAAGTTATACCCGTGCCTTATTTGCAAGAGGTACCGAGATTGCCAAACAACAAGGCTTAATTTTAGTGGATACCAAATATGAATTTGGCAAAAACAAAGATGGCAAAATTGTCTTGATAGACGAAATTCACACCCCAGATTCGTCAAGATATTTTTATGCGGAAGGTTATCAAGATAGACAAAACAAGGGGGAACCTCAAAAACAACTTTCTAAGGAATTTGTAAGACAATGGCTCATAAGCCATGGTTTTCAGGGCAAAGAGGGACAGCAAATCCCAATCATGTCAGATGATTATATTATCAGTGTAAGTAACAGATATATTGAATTATATGAACAAATTTTAGGTAAACCTTTTATTAAGGCTGATATTTCGAATATCGAAGATAGAATTTATAATAATGTTAATGATTATTTTAGTAGGTAAGACCGTTTCTATATAAAACAAAAGAGGGCTCAAAAAAATTTGAACCCTCTTCAAAAAAACTACTACTACATAATTTTAATTTTTAACTAATTTGGTAACACCCACTTTTTGACTTTCTGTGGTTATCTTGACCATATAAACTCCCCTTTCTAAGTAATCAACATTAATATTTGAAGCTGTTGACCACAATACTTGTTTGCCAATCAAATCATAAAACTCAATTTTAGCTATACTCTCATTTGGTATCTCAACCCTAACTACAGAATTTACCGGATTTGGATATAATCTGATGTCATTTAACTCAATATCTGAGACAGAAAGGGCATCACAAGCGGCATTGATGGCTGCAACATTTTCACAGCCTGTAGCATTGCCAGCAACTGTTGCATTAGGTGAAGGAGTTGCTAAATAATCACAAACCCAATCCACTGCACAAGTTGATAATAGAGAGTTATTTGAAATATTAACACTTGAAATGTTATTTACATTAACACCATTTAATATTGAAATATTTGTTAAAATATTATTACCAATAAATTGAACGGCTCCTGATAAATTTGATAAACTTCCAAATAAGGATAATACATTTATATTAAGATTTTGAGAAATTTGTATACCTCCTAAAATACTTGTTACATTTGAAAATCCTGAAATTGAATTAAAAATATTATTTCTAATACGAAGCTCACCTCCAATAAATGTTAAATTTTGAAAAATATTTGTCTGATCATTCTGAATATTTTGAATTGCAAGAAAACCATCAATTGTTGTGATATTGTTTAATGGTGTTAAATCCAAAACTCCTCCTCCTCCATTAATAAATAAATTGCCAGTAATATGGGTGCAAGCTGCCAATGCATTTACCTCTGCTTGGGTTGACAAAGCAATGCTACCAGTGGGACAACTACTAGCATTACAAGCATTATTAACAATTGCTACTGATTCACAACCTGTTGCATTCCCTGTTATTGTTGCATTAGGTGAAGCTGTTGCTAAATAATCGCAAATCCAATCAACTGCACAAGTTGCCAACATAGGATTTGAATTTAATAAAACACTTGTGATATTAGCAATTGTAACATTATTTAATGCTGAAATATCGGTCAAATTTGTGTTTCCAGAAATCTGGATTGTTCCAACGGAAGTTAAAGACGATAAAGAAGCTAATGAAGAAACTGGCATTACACTAATATTTAATGTACCACAAGAAGTTACATTGATATTGTTTAAGAAATTTAAATTCAAAAGAGCTGAATTGTTACTGATGTTTAGAAAACCTACGACACTTGAACTGGTTGCCGACCCAAAAAAACTCATCCCCACAGAACTTAACAATGGATTGTTATTGATTTGAAAAAACTCAATGGTTGGATCGCCTAAAACAGAGCCAGATAAAGTTACATTACCAACCGATGTTAATAATGGATTAGATGAAATTCTTACATAATCACCACCTGAAATTCCTGTACAAAAACAATGGACTACAGGATTAGTGAAATTAGCAGACGTTAATACCGAATTATTTTCAATACTTAATTGACCTCCATTATCTGTTAAACTTGATAAAAATGATAAATTGGTTAGTTGCGAATTTCTAATCAATAACCCATGTACATATAGTAAATTACTAAAGGCATTGATAGTGGCTAAGTTGTTATTCAACAATATACCCAAATTACTTCCGTTAATAGCGCTTAAACTATTAAATCCAGAAAATGAAGTCAGATTTGTATTTTGTAAAACTTGTAAACCATTGCTTGCTGTGGTTAGACTATTAAATCCTGTAAACTCTGTAAACGTATTTAGTCTTATCTGAATAGACCCTGTAACCGTAGTGAGGTTAGGAAAAATATTTAATTGGTTATTAGTTAGTCCTTGAATTATTAGAGCCCCATTGATGGTTGTAAGGTTATTTAGTGGTGTTAAATCTAAAGCAGCATTATTGGCATTAATATTTAAAAACCCAGAAATAGAAGTACAAGAAGCTAACGCATCTACTTCTGCTTGGTTTGTTACTGTAACATTACCAGTAGGGCAAGGAGTTGAAAGTGTTTGGTAACGCAAAGCCATTATTTCAGACACAGATAATACCCTATTAAAAACATACAATTCATCAATTTCACAATTTGCCGCTTTGTTTACTGTTGGATTTCCGGAATTGTCAGTCCCCATTCCAATAGTAAATAAATTATGGAAACGATGCAAAGAAAAATTTTGATTAATAACACCCGAAACTGCATTAACAAACTCTCCATTTACATAATAAAACATATAATCAACATTTCCCAAATCAACGAATTGAACCGCAACATGATACCATTCATTCAAATCCTTATCAAATGGTTTAAAAGAAGTTAAACTCGAACTTGCGGTATAGTTAAGATATGCTAAATCCTCAGCACTTGTTGCAAATTTTTCTCCAATACCAAGACTACCAAATGCTTCAACAGGAATTTCTCCAACTGCCAAACCTGAAGCAGGTAACTGGCTTCTTTTTTGCCAAAAAGCAACAGTAAAATTATTGTTATTCATTACTGAAGCTATCGAAGAATTTTGAAAACCCTGTGTTCCATTAAACATCAATCCTTGTCCATTATAGCCTGATGAATAAGTTCCAGCTGTAGCAGTCGGGATATTTACAAACGTATGATTGCCATCATGTGAGTTTAAACCTCCATTGAATGGAAAATAAGCCACCAAATCTGTTGTGTTTATTGGGTTTTGTGAAGTGTACATTGCTTGAATTTGAGCTTCAGTTAAAACAGTGTTGTAAACTTCTAAATCATCATAAGCCATAAATTCTCCTCCTGCCAAAACAGTTGAACCGCTTGAACCTAATTTAATCCTAAATCCATTTGTATTCCATGGGCTTACTGGAGTATCTGATATTACTAAATTTCCATTTCTAAATACTTTTACAGTAGTTCCATCATAAGTTAATACATAATGATACCAATTATTGCCATAATTTTTATACTTATATCGTTCTCCAGTAGGAGAATTTACATCATTTGTCCAACTAAATGCTGTAACCCTATTATCTTGCTGATAAATACCACAAAAGTTGCTATTTGTTTCCGAACCATATCCACCAACAACAACATCATTTGCTGGATTCATATCTAAGTAACTAACCCATACAGAAATTGATCTTGGATTTGTTCCCTGTGGCAATGCCGTTAAACTTGCATTTGTTTGAATAGGAGTCTTATTCTTCATTCTCATTGCACTTGATGAATTCCCAAATCTATCATTAACATATGTAATGTTTGTCAATCCAGTGCCTGAATCAAAGATATGATTACCAGTATCATCTATTACATTTCCATTAAATGAAAATTTATAAATAGGCGTTTGAGCTACTAAACCGTAACTAATTAGTACCAAAAAAAGTAAAAGTTTTTTCATGATTTTATGTTTAAAATTATTGACAAATTTCATCTTTATATTACGTTGGTTTTGGTCTATCTTGTGAAAAGCTTTTTTGGTCTTGTGAATAATTATTTTTGATAGATTATTGACTTACTGCCTAGGCTAATCACAAATCCATTAAATATTGTATAATTAGCTTGAATATTATTGTTAATAGAAATTATCCAGAAATTTAGTTCATAAAAAAACTCCCTCTAAAAGACTGATTTTTAGAGGGAGCATACATAAACTCAAATAATTATTTAATTATCTTCTTGGCTAATGAATTGCCATCCTCATCGATTATTTGCAGTAGATAAACACCTTCTCTCAAAATCGCTAGGTTCTCTAATCGCATATTGAGGTTGTTTATTGGTTTTTGAATGGTAGCAATTTGATGACACGCTTATTTGGTAAAAAAAATAAAACTCAAAGAATTATCGTTTCATCAATTCTTACTTAACTTCCATTTTCTTAAACTCTGCAAATTCTACATCCGTTAAATCTTGGTCAGCAAATGAATAGCCATTATAATAAGGTTTATCATAACCAGTTCCATTGTATTTTCTTCTTAAATTGGCACCAATTAAAAAGTATTTTCCTCTTTTATCTTTTGCCATTGCATCTGCCGAACGTTCTACCACAAACCAATACGATGCAGATTGATAGAGTGGAAAGCCAGTTAAGGGATGATAAGTTGTTATCCAACCGGCATTGGGAGCATACCCATATTTTATTGTTTTGCCTTGGGCTAAATCTTTTGTTAATCCTGCTTTAGCTGTGTTAAACCAAGTTTTATTGCCAAATAATTCGCCAGAAGTTGTCCCTTTAGGCTTAGCCTGATTTCCCGATCTTGCCGAGGCAGCCAAAGAAAAATATTCTTTCGCATCATATTTTTTTTCAATAATTTCAATTAATTTGATGCCCGTAAGTCCCTCAAGTTGTTTTAGATCTTTTACAAAAATTTGAAGTGTTAACTTGGGGTCGTTTAAAAATCCATTTACTTCATTAGACATATCATAAGACAATCGATCATCTGAATAGGGTTCGTTGGTACTAAAATCATGGTTATCTTTTTTCCAACCCACACTACTATTCATATTTCTGGGATAATTCATCACAAACATATCATCACCAGCAACTAACATTTTACCTTCACTCATGGTGTATAACAACTTATGTGAGTTTAACAAATTGTTTTCATAGGGTTTAAAATCAAATCGTCTAAAATATTTGTCAGCACTTTCTTTGGTCCAAATAGACATCACTACATTCATTCCCGGAAAGTTCTTTGATTCACTTTTATAGGTATAATCATTCCATCTAATAAATACTTTTTCAAGCGTATTAAAAACGGGTGAGTACATATAATAATAGCCCGATATTTTCATGGCATCTTTTACTACTTCATTTTTTGACCAATCGTCATTTTTGATGACCAAACCAGAGTCAAACGTAAAATTTTCTAAGGCTTGCTGCACCTGAACAGTGAGTGGTTCTTTGGATTTTTTTGGTTTTGATTCATTTGATTTTTCTGTTTTCGCTTTGTTTTTTGATAGTTTATTTTTGATTAAACCTCCTAATTGAGCATTAACAACCAATGAACTCAAAAGGAAAAAGACGGCAAAATTTAATTTAATTTTCATTTTACTTAAGTTTAAAAATTTCAACAAAAGTCTTAATCAAAAATCTATCATTTGCCTACCATATTGCGAAATGCTATTTTGGTCTTGTAAAGGATGGAATCTAATTAATAAAAAGTAATTAAATTTGTAGTAGAAATGAAACAATTTTTCAAAATCATATTTTCTTTTTTGCTAGGGCCATTGCTTGCCTTTGGGCAAGATTATTTTTATGAAAATATTACCCAAGAATCAGGATTGCCCACCGAAAATATTTTTGATGTTTATAAAGATACCAAAGGCTATATTTGGTTGGCTTCAGATATGGGCCTGATTAGGTATAATGGCTATGAGTATGTTTTGTTTAAAAACAATGAAGGGCTTTCGAATGCAGGAACCAGTATCAAAGAAGATGTTTTGGGCAGAATTTGGTATCAAAATTTTGACGGTTATTTATTTGTATTAAAAGACCATCAACTTAGTAGTTTTTTACCACACATCAGATCAGATTTTGTACCCTATATTTTAAATGGTCAATATCTGTATAAAATATCTGGTAAAAGTCTCCTAAAAATTGACCTATCTTCTGAAAAAATTATTGAAAAAAAATTTAAAAACCTTATTTATTTAAGCAATTTCATAAACAACGAAATAGTTTTATATGATGAGCAAAATATTTATTACCTGAATACTGAAACATTTTATTTGGAAAAAAAAATTACATATCAACAAAGGTTTTATTCCAAAATTTCTTTCTCAGGGACAGATTTTACTGCTTTATTGGATAAAAGCATTAAAACTACTCCAATTTTATTGATTAACAATCAAGGCATTGTAAAAAAGGGAGTGCTAGATTTAAACGAAACCATTCAAAATCTCTATTTTTTTGAACATGAATTTTGGTGTTTTACCAAAAGTGGCATTGAAGTTTTTGATTATGATTTTAAACCCATCAAAAATAAAAACCTCTTAAATCAAAAAAATGTATCGAGCCTAACAATGGATAAAAATGGCTTGATGTGGATTGGTTCACCAACCAATGGCGTTTATTTGATCAAAGACACCAATAGCCTTCAGGCTGAAATAGAAAATGATGAATTTAGCTCAATTTCTCACAATCAATCATCTGTTTTTGCGGGCACTAGCAAGGGCAAGATCTATGCACTTGATAACCGATTAAACAAGCAACTATATTTTGATACAAACGAAAAAAGCCATATTTTGTTTATGGATTTTATGTCGATAAAAGATTATGGTTTTTTTACCGGAAATGGTTTTTTTGTGAATCAACGCCCAAGCAAACATACTACCAAAAATTATTATTCTACCAAAGATATTACCAAAATCAACCCCCATAAGATTGCAATTGCGGCTACTGGGATTGCAAAATTTATTGATTTAGATGATACCGATTCTATAGCCCCTGATGATATTATTTTGCAAAACAAACGATGCAAAAGCATTGCTTATGACGAGTCAACAAAGAATGTTTATTTAGCCACCAACGAAGGACTTTTTGTCAAAAAACCTAATTATTTGGTCGAATTAAAACAAAATCAAAAACCAATTTTATTAAAATCTATCAGATTCATAAACAACCAGTTAGTTGGACTCAACTTGGATGGCAAAGTCTTAATAATTGAAAACAACAAGCTCATCAAACTAAAAAACAATGAGATTTTAAACCATTTGTTTGTTTATAAAAACAAGGCGTATTTTTCGTCAAACAACAGCATCTATAGTTTATCAAAACAACAATTAACCAAAATAAAAAGTATTTCAAAATATATTCAAATCAAAGATTTTGTTGTTTTGGATAGTTTTGCTTATATCATTACCAAAAAAAAATTATTGAAAATTCCTTTGAACGAACAATTTACAAAATTTGAAAAGCCAGTCATAAATCTAAATAAAATCAACCAAATAAAACTAAATGAACTAAATTTAGATAAAATTAGTTTCAATTACCAAGTAGATAACTTCTATGTGGACTACAGTGTCATAAATTTTGACTTGTACAATAATTACGAGTTTTATTATACCCTAAACAATAAAAAATATAGCATTAACCCAACTCAAAACTATATCAACTTACCCAACTTGAGCAGTGGTCAATATCAGTTAATCATTTTTGCCAAAAAAGAAAATGAAACAAAGCCATCAATAAAAACACAAGCTATCAATTTTGAAATTTTACCACCCTTTTGGCGGCAAACTTGGTTTATACTTTTGATGGTAACAGCTTCAATTCTATTAATTTTATTTGTCTATAAAAAAAATCTCAAAAAAATTAAACAAAAAAGTTTAGTCGAAATTGAAAGGCTTAATTTAGAAAACAACCTCAAAGAATCGCGACTGCAATTGATAAAATCGCAAATGAATCCTCATTTCTTTTTTAATGCCATCAACAACATTCAGTCCTACATTGTGAGTAATGAGCCACAAGCAGCCTCGGGCTATTTGCACAAACTAACTGATTTGACCCGAAAAATTTTAGAGTTTTCAGAACTTGAAACCATTTCACTGGAAGATGAAATAGAATCCTTAAAACTCTATTTGGACCTTCAAAAAATGAGGTTCAGCGACTTTAATTATATTTTTAACGTTGATCATAAATTAGATATCAAAAAAATTAAAATCCCAACTATGCTTGTTCAACCATATGCCGAAAATGCCATTATACACGGGCTTAGTCATAGTTTGAAAAACAAAATGCTTCAACTAAACTTTGTGCAAAACAATAAACAAGAACTAGAAATTGAGATCATTGACAATGGGGTGGGTAGAAAAAAATCGCAAGAAATAAACGCCCTAAATCAAACAAAGAAAAAATCATTTGCCACCAAAGCCAATCTAGAAAGAATTATGTTGCTTAACAAAAATAAATATCAAATTAGTGTCAATTATTATGATTTATATTTAGATCAAAACCATGCTAGTGGCACAAAAGTTTTAATAAAAATTAAAGTATAAATACAAATCCAGATGAAAGCAATTATCATTGAAGACGAAGAAAGAGCTCAAATTTATTTAGAAAATGTCCTCAAACAAGTAGCCCCTGATATTAGTATTGTTCAAAAATGTGACGACTTGCCTTCTGGCGTTATCGCTATCAAAAAACACCTCCCCGATGTGGTCTTTTTAGATATTGAAATGCCCAAGTATAGCGGATTAGATATCTATAAATTTATAGATTTAGAAGACATGAATTTCAAAATTATTTTTACTACGGCCTACAATCAATATGCAATAGAAGGCTATAGTGTGGCTGCCTTTGATTACTTATTAAAACCCATCAATCCAGAAAAATTAAAACTTACACTAGACAGACTCAAGACGCTAGAAAACAAGTCACAAAAGTTGGAAGAATTAGGACAATTAAAATCAAAAATCGCATTTCCTGATGGCAATCAAATAGTCTTGATAGACTATGACGATATTATTTTCTTGAAAGCTGAAAATAGTTATACCGAAATCAATTTGTCATCAGGCAAAAAAATAACCACTTGTAGAGCACTCAAAAGTTTTGAAAATAATTTGAGTGACAACAAAAATTTCTTTAGATGCCATCGTTCTTATATTATCAATTTAAACTTTGTGAGTAGTTTTGTAAAAGGAAATTATGGATTTATTACTTTAAAAAACAAGCATGAAATTCCAGTATCTTCTGATAAAGTAACCGAGTTGTTAAATCAGTTTGTGGTCATCAATAAATGAGTGTAATTTGTTTTTGATAAAAACCTTAGTCTTTCATCAATCCTTCTCGGTTAATTCCTTTGGTTTCACCATCATCTAACGAAAAATACAACTCATTCCAATAGGTTCCTTCAATCCCACTCAACTTGTAGCTACCATAATAAGTTTTTTTGATGGTGATGCAATAGTAAGCCTCGTTCGGATTTCTATTGTATTGTATGTTGTTAGATAGCACTTTGCCATAAGTGTCTATTGTTTTGGGTACATTTTTTTCTAATTTCAAGCCTAAACGTGTCCATTCACTACCTTGATGGCTGATCAGTTTTAAACTATCATTTGACCGTGTGATAGAGATTTCAAAATCTTTGAAGTCAGAATTTGTAATTTTTTTTCCTATCAAGTTTGAACTTACAAACCATAAAATAATTAAAATAAAAATGGCAGGTATTAAAATCTTGATAAGTGGTTTTATTTTCATTGACTAAAATTTGTTGAAATATTGAAACAAATATGATGAAAAATGACATAAAAACTTAAGGAATGTTTAAAAACCTTGAATAAAAAACTTAAATTTAACTTTTTTTTATATATTTGAAAATCTAACACTTTACAAACCAATCTACTATTATTATGAAAAGAAACTACTTATCGTTAAAATTTTTGCTGTTTGCTTTTTTATTTTTTTTACAAATTGCAATAGCACAAAATGCGGTTGAATAAACGTCAACTTTTGTGGTGCCAAATAATTTTGCAAATACTACAGCAAATTCCTCTTTTTTAGGACCTTTAGCTAATAGTGAGAGAACTTATCAGCTTTTAATTCATGAAGATTTGCTCACTAGTTTACAAAATAAAGAATTAACGAGCATCAACTTTAGAATACCAACGTCATCATCAGCTGCCTGGCCAACTTCAACAACTACATTTGCAAATTATGATATTTATTTAAGTGAAAGTGTTGCTCCAGCCCAGCGGAGTTTAACTTTTGCTGAAAACATTGTTGGTGCACAAACCCAAGTAAGAGCCGGTAGTTTAGTGATTCCACCCAATGCTTAACCGTTAGGGAGTACTCCAAATCAATTTGGGTTAGCGATTAATTTTGATTCTAATTATACCTACGTCGATGGTCATTTATTGGTAGAAATTAGGCATAGTGGTTTTACTGGCACCTCTAGGTCTGTAGAAGCTGTAGGTACTGCTATTGCTGGTTATGGCACAGATTTTAGTGCTTGTTGGATTGGTCAATACCAAGGGACATTAGGACTTCAAGGCAACTTTAGTGTAACATCTTTTGGCGTTTTTACGCCCTTAAATTTAAATGATTTTAGCCAAAACAACTTACAAATCGCTCCAAACCCAGCGTCTGATTTCGTTAACATTAAAAGTCAGGTATTGATTAAAAACATCAAAGTTTTTAATGTATTTGGTCAATTGGTTTTAGAAAACAAATTAAATAATACTGATTATAACCTAAATATTTCAAATTTATCTTCTGGAACTTATTTGATGTTTTTATCTGATGGGCAAACATCTTTTCAGCAAAAATTAATTGTGAAATAAAAAAGCCGGTATCAAATAAATGATACCGGCCTTCATTAAGGTATAAGCTTTTATACGTTTTGCACTTGAGCGTCTGCCAATTCTTTATAAACTCCGCTTTCAAGTTTTTCTCTTATGGCTTCAAAGGCTGTTAGGGTTTCATCAATATCTTCTAAAGTATGCGATGCCGTTGGAATCATTCTCAACAAAATAATACCTTTTGGAATTACCGGGTAAACAACAATTGATAAAAATATTCCGTAGTTTTCTCTTAAATCATTCACCATCATCATGGCTTCTGGTATTTCACCTTTCAAATAAACAGGGGTTACGCAAGTGTTGGTATCACCAATATCGAATCCTCTAGATTTTAGTCCATTCTGCAAAGCATTCACGTTTTCCCACAATTTGTCTTTCAATTCTGGTTTGGTTCTTAATAACTCCAATCTTTTGATGGCTCCAATGGTTTGAATCATGGGTAATGATTTGGCAAACATTTGCGATCGGAGGTTGTATTTTAAGAAATCAATAATGTCTTTATCAGCAGCAATAAAAGCTCCTATACTAGCCATCGATTTGGCAAAGGTAGAAAAGTAAACATCGATGCCATCCTGACAGCCTTGCTCCTCGCCTGCTCCTGCTCCGGTTTTGCCTAGCGTACCAAATCCGTGGGCATCATCAACCAATAATCTAAAGTTATATTTCTTTTTAAGTTCTACAACTTCTTTTATTTTGCCTTGTTGCCCTCTCATGCCAAAAACACCTTCGGTGATAAACAAAATGCCTCCACCGGTTTCCTCAGCCATTTTGGTAGCACGTTGCAGGTTTTTTTCCATACTTTCTAAGTCGTTGTGCTTATAGGTAAATCGTTTTCCCATATGCAAACGCACCCCATCAATAATACAGGCATGGGCATCTACATCATATACAATGATATCATTTTTACCCACCAGAGCATCTATGGTAGACATGATGCCTTGATAGCCAAAATTTAATAAGTAGGCAGCTTCTTTGTTTACAAAAGCTGCTAAATCTTGCTCTAATTGCTCGTGATAATTGGTATGACCACTCATCATGCGAGCCCCCATAGGATAAGCTGCACCATATTGTAAAGCAATTTCGGCATCTATTTTTCTAACTTCTGGGTGATTGGCTAAACCTAAATAGTCATTAATACTCCAGTTTAATATTTTTTTACCATGAAAATCCATTCTGGGGCCTAATTCTCCTTCTAGTTTTGGAAACACATAATAGCCCTCTGCTTGAGAGGCCCATTTGCCCAATGGTCCTTTGTTTTTCTGAATTCTTTCGAATAAATCTTTAACCATAATATGAGTAATTTTTTTGCAAATTTAGTGATAATTGTAAAATTATGTTATAAAACCTTACATATTTCTTCGGTATTGTCCGCCCACCTCGTATAACGCATTGGTGATCTGACCTAAACTACAGTATTTGGTGGCTTCCATCAACTGTTCAAAGATATTTTGGTTTTGAATAGCTTTGTGCTGAATGTCTGATAATTGTTTTATAATTTGTTGTTGATGAACTTGTTGCAGTTTATTCTTTGTGTCTATTTGGGCTAATTTTTCTTCTTCGGTTGCTCTGATAACTTCTACAGGAATATTAGTTGGCGATCCTTTACTACTCAAAAAGGTGTTCACCCCAATAATCGGGAATTCACCGGTGTGCTTTAGGGTTTCATAATACAAGCTTTCTTCCTGAATTTTACTGCGTTGATACATGGTTTCCATGGCACCAAGCACCCCACCACGTTCGGTAATTCTATCAAATTCTAACAACACGGCCTCTTCAACTAAGTCGGTTAATTCATCAATAACAAATGACCCTTGCAATGGGTTTTCGTTTTTGGCTAAACCCAACTCTTTATTAATGATTAATTGAATAGCCATGGCACGTCTTACAGATTCTTCGGTAGGTGTAGTAATGGCCTCATCATAGGCATTGGTGTGCAAAGAATTGCAATTGTCATAAATGGCATATAGGGCTTGCAAGGTTGTTCTAATGTCATTAAAATCAATCTCTTGAGCATGTAGACTTCTACCAGAAGTTTGAATGTGATATTTAAGCATTTGGGCTCTGCTGTTGGCATGGTATTTATATCTGAGAGCTTTGGCCCAAATTTTTCTGGCCACTCTGCCAATCACGGCATACTCAGGATCTATACCATTTGAAAAGAAAAAAGAAAGATTAGGACCAAAATCATTGATGTTCATGCCTCTACTCAAATAATATTCCACATAAGTAAACCCATTGGATAACGTAAAGGCTAGTTGTGTGATAGGATTGGCTCCTGCTTCTGCAATATGATAACCAGAAATAGACACCGAGTAAAAGTTTCGTACTTTCTTGTCTATAAAATAGGCTTGCACATCACCCATCAAACGCAAGGCAAATTCTGTAGAAAAAATACAAGTGTTTTGGGCTTGGTCTTCCTTTAAAATATCGGCTTGCACAGTGCCTCTTACAGCACTCAGAGTTTCGGCTTTTATTTGCTGATATACCGTTTGAGGCAACACCTCATCACCGCTTATACCCAACAACATCAACCCTAAACCGTTATTCCCTTCGGGTAAGTTGCCTTGGTATTGCGGTCTTTTGAGGTTTTGTTTGTTGTATTTTTCTGTTAGTTTTTGTTCAACTAAATCTTCTAAGCCATGGGCTTTGATGTATTTTTCGCAATTTTGATCGATGGCGGTATTTAAGAAAAAACCTAACAACATGGGGGCTGGCCCATTGATGGTCATAGAAACAGATGTAGATGCCGAAGACAAATCAAAACCTGAATAAAGTTTTTTGGCATCATCTAGGCAGCAAATAGATACCCCAGCATTGCCAATTTTACCATAAATGTCGGGTCTGTGATCTGGGTCATTGCCATACAAAGTAACCGAATCAAAAGCCGTAGAAAGTCTTTTGGCCGGTAAGCCTAAAGACACGTAATGAAACCTCCTATTGGTTCTTTCGGGGCCACCTTCTCCAGCAAACATGCGGGTGGGGTCTTCTCCCTCTCTTTTAAAGGGATATAAACCAGCAGTATAAGGAAATTCACCAGGCACATTTTCTTGTAAGTTCCACAGTAACAAATCTCCCCAAGCTTCATATTTCGGTAAGCACACTTTGGGTATGTCTGAGTGCGATAAACTTTTGGTATGGGTTTGGATTGAGATTTCTTTATCTCTTACCTTAAATTTGTACAGAGGGTTTTTGTATTTTTGAACTTTCGCCTCCCAACTTACAATGATTTCCCAATTATAAGGGTCTAAATCCATTTTTACTTTGTCAAACTCCTGCAACAATAAATTAATGAAACTATTTTGCGTTTCATTAAAAGAACTTAAGTCAATCGATTCAACGTTTACGCCAGTTTTATCAAACGTTAACACCTGATTTGTAACCGTTTGTAAAGTGATAAAGATGCCGTAAAGTTTTTGAGCCACTTCGGCTTGTTTTTTTGCGTTTTGGTCATAAACTTTGTTGCTTTCCGAAATTTCAGACAAATAGCGGGTTCTATGAGGCGGGATCACATAAATTTTTTCGCTCATTTGGTTGGTAATTTCAAAATTAGAAACCAAATCCGATTTTGTTTTGTCATGAATAACTTCCATGATTTTTTTGTACAAATTATTCATGCCAGGGTCATTAAACTGAGAGGCAATGGTGCCAAAAACCGGCATGGTATCTGGGTTTTCATCCCAAAGGTTATGGTTGCGTTGGTATTGTTTTTTTACATCACGCAAGGCATCTAAAGCACCTCTTTTGTCAAACTTGTTGAGGGCAACAATGTCTGCAAAATCTAGCATGTCAATTTTTTCTAACTGAGTAGCAGCCCCAAATTCGGGGGTCATTACATACAAAGCGGTATCGGAAAAATCTAGAATTTCGGTATCAGATTGTCCAATGCCAGAAGTTTCTAAAATGATTAAATCAAACTGAGCGGCCTTGAGTACTTCAATGGCTTCTCCAACATATTTAGAAAGGGCTAAATTTGACTGTCTGGTAGCCAAAGAACGCATATAAACTCTTGGGTTATTGATAGCATTCATCCTAATGCGGTCACCCAACAGAGCTCCCCCAGTTTTGCGTTTGCTTGGGTCAACGGAAACGATGGCCAAAGTTTTGTATGAAAAATCTATCAAAAATCGCCTGACTAATTCGTCAACCAAAGAAGATTTTCCAGAGCCACCCGTACCAGTAATGCCCAAAACGGGTGTTTGTTTTTTATCAGATAAATCGGTTAGGTCTATTGTTTGAAATTCTTCGGGCTTATTTTCTGCCAAAGAAATGAGTCGGGCAATGGTGTTGGTGTTTTTTGCTTTTAACTTACTAATCAATGCTTGGTCAACTTCTGCAAGGGTTGGCAGCTCATAATCGGCCCTTTGTACCAAATCATTTATCATCCCCTGAAGGCCTAAAGCCCTGCCATCGTCTGGTGAATAAATTTTGGTGATACCATAGGCATGCAATGCTTCAATTTCTGAGGGTAAAATAACTCCTCCTCCACCGCCAAAAATTTTGATGTGACCTGCATTTTTTTCTTGAAGCAAATCATACATGTACTTAAAATACTCTAGATGCCCCCCCTGATAGGAGGTCATGGCAATGGCATTGGCATCTTCTTGTATGGCGGTATTAACAACTTCTTCAACGCTTCTGTCGTGTCCTAAATGAATCACCTCGCAGCCAGTGGCCTGAATGATGCGTCTCATAATATTGATAGAAGCATCGTGCCCATCAAAGAGCGAAGCAGCGGTTACAATTCTTACTTTAGATTTTGGTTGATATGGGGTTTGATTATGCATAATCAATAATAATTTTAATTTTTTTGCGAATTTAATATTTAAATCTCAATTTTTCACAGTCAATTTGATAAATCCTTATTAAAATTAAATTTCAAATCCTTTTAATACAGATTTTCTTCCAACGGTTTTGGTGATGATGTCTTTATGAATATCCCATCCCCTGGCGGGTGAATATTCTCTGCCATACCAAATAATTTGCAAATGCAAGTCGTTCCAAAGGTCTTTTGGGAATAGACGTTTGGCATCTTTTTCGGTTTGTTGCACGTTTTTTCCATTGCTAAACCCCCATCTGTACATCAGCCTATGGATGTGGGTATCTACAGGGAATGCTGGTACGCCAAAAGCCTGACTCATCACCACGCTGGCTGTTTTATGGCCAACGGCGGGCAGTGATTCTAGGGCTGCAAAATCTTGTGGTACTTCTCCTTGGTATTGCTCAATTAAAATTTTAGACAAGCCATAAATGCCTTTAGATTTCATGGGACTTAAACCACAGGGTCTGATAATGGCTTTAATTTCCTCTTCGCTCATTTTTATCATATCATAAGGATTATCTGCTTGGGCAAATAGCAAAGGTGTAATTTGATTTACCCGCACATCGGTGCATTGTGCAGATAATAACACTGCAATTAATAGAGTGTATGGGTCTTTGTGATCTAGTGGAACAGGAATTTCAGGATATAAGTTTTGTAGGGTATTTATGGTAAAATCAACTTTTTGTTGTTTATTCATTGCGTTTTTTGGTTTATTTTATGATAAAAAATGCTTACAAATACAAAATTAACAATATTTTTGAGTGATAATTTTTAATAACACTTAATTAAAACCTAAAATATGACTACACTAAAAATAGGAGATGCAGCACCAAATTTTGCAGCCGCAGACCAAGATGGTAATTTACACACTTTAGAAGCTTACAAGGGAAAAAAGTTGGTGGTGTTTTTTTACCCCAAGGCCAGCACCCCCGGATGCACTGCAGAGGCTTGTAATTTACGTGATAATTTTGACGTTTTTGCATCTAAAAATTATGCCATTTTAGGTGTGAGTGCCGACAGTGCAAAGGCACAAAGTAACTTTAAGACCAAACAAGCGTTGCCTTATCCGTTGTTGGCAGATGAAGACAAATCGGTGATCATGGCATTTGGTGTTTGGGGTCCTAAAAAGTTTATGGGCAAAGAGTATGATGGCATTCATAGAACCACTTTTGTGATTGATGAAAACGGACTCATTGAAAATGTGATTACCGATGTGAAAACCAAAGACCACGCAGCTCAAATTTTATAATCTTTTATAATTTTAAAAAATTTAAAAATGTCTGAAAAGCCTAAATATGAACTGAGAAAAATTTTTGAATGGCTTATCATTGCAAACATTATTTATATGTTTATTTTTTTAATCCTCATGAATATATATAATTGATGCATTTTGTAGATTGGCTCATCTTGTTTACCACCATCCTGACCATCGTTTTTTATGGTGTGTATAAAACCAAAGGCAGCAAGAGTGTTGAAGACTATATTTTAGGCAACAAGCAAACCAAATGGTGGACTATTGGTATTTCTGTAATGGCCACCCAAGCTAGTGCAGTTACTTTTTTGTCGACCCCCGGGCAAGCATTTCATGATGGGATGGGATTTGTGCAGTTTTATTTTGGCTTGCCCATCGCCATGATCATTATCAGTTTGGTTTTTATTCCGCTGTATCAAAACTTAAAAGTATACACGGCTTACGAATTTTTAGAAAAACGATTTGATGAAAAAACCCGCTATTTTACAGCCTTTTTGTTTTTAATTCAAAGAGGATTGGCTGCTGGTATTACCATTTATGCTCCATCTATAGTGTTGTCTTCAGTTTTAGGATGGAATCTCAACATACTCAATATCATCATAGGTTTGCTGGTAATAGCCTACACGGTTTCTGGCGGTACAAGAGCTGTAAACGTTACCCAAAAACAACAAATGTTTGTAATCTTTTTGGGGATGTTTGTGGTGTTTTTTTATATTTTATTTCATCTGCCTAGCAATGTTGGTTTAGGCAACGCCTTGCATGTGGCAGGAGCCAATGATAAACTCAATATTTTGAATTTTAGTTTTGATCCTTCAAATAGATACACGTTTTGGAGCGGGATTACTGGGGGCTTATTTTTGGCCTTATCTTACTTTGGTACAGATCAATCGCAAGTGCAACGGTATTTGTCTGGTAAATCTATCAGAGAAAGTCAGTTAGGGCTTATTTTTAATGGTTTTTTTAAAATTCCGATGCAGTTTTTTATCTTGCTTTGCGGGGTAATGGTATTTGTTTTTTTTCAATTCAACAACAGACCGCTTCATTTTAATGATGCTAATTTAAAGAAAATAGAATCTACTCAAGATTATGAAACCTATTTGGAATTGAATCAAATTTTTGAGAACGTGCAAAACGAAAAACAATTTGTAACCAACAAATACATTGAGCAAATTAATCTTAATTATGACAATCCGCAGTTAAAATCTAGAATCAACGAACTAAAAATAAGAGAAAACGCAATTATTGACAACAGCAAAGCGTTGTTTAAGTCAAACAAATTGGAGTCTAATGACAAAGATTATGTGTTTATTCATTTTATCTTAAATTACCTTCCCATTGGCATCATCGGATTGTTGATAGCGGTGATACTCTCCGCAGCCATGTCGTCTACTGCCTCAGAGCTCAATGCTTTGGCTACCATTAGCACCATGGATTTTTATCAAAAAATATCTAAACAACCCATAGAATCAAATCGATTGCTAAGAGTGAGTAAACTGTTTACATTGGCATGGGGATTGATTGCCATAGGCTTTGCTTCGTTTGGCTCGTTGTTTGAAAACCTAATTCAATTGGTAAATATTATTGGGTCTATTTTTTATGGTACAGTTTTGGGGATATTTCTCACGGCTTTTTTCCTCAAAAATGTTCAGGGAAAAGCTGTTTTTATTGCCGGTGTTGTAACACAAATTTCAGTGATTTTAATTTACTATTTTGCCATTCACATCCACGAAGCTGGCAGCGAAAAATTAGGTTATCTTTGGTTAAATGCCATTGGATGTTTGCTTACCTTACTTTTAGCAGTTATATTGCAGAAATTTTTTGATACTAAATCTTAAATCAAAATTAATGAAATTTGTTAAATTTTGCTTGATTTTTCTATTTTGTATTGATCAATTTTTAGCACAAACAACTGCGGAAATTCAATTTGCAGATATGGTTAAAAATTCCGATTATTTTGCACTCCCAAGAGAAAATATTCATTTGCATTTAAATAAAAACACCTACTTAACTTCTGAAACTATTTGGTTTAAAGGTTATGTTTTTAATAAAATTTCAAACAACATAAATAAAGAAACCACCAATGTTTATGTGAGTTTGTATGATGCTAACAAAAGCTTGGTCAACAGGAAATTTGTTTTATCTCTTAACGGCATTTTTGATAATTACATTGCCTTAAACGACGAATTTACCTCTGGTAAGTATTATATTCATGTGAGCACCAATTTCATGAATAATTTTATTGAAGATGAATCAACCTTATTTGCCATTGAGATCATCAATACCAAAGATAAAATAACATTGTTAGATGAAATAGCCATTGATAATTTAACCATAAACATCAAACCAGAAGGCGGCAACTTAGTTAGTGGTTGCGATAACACTTTGGGATTATCCATTAGAGATTGTTTTGGCAATGGCAAAGCAATTAAGGATATCAAAATTTTAGACCAAAACAACAATTTAATTTCACTTACCTCCTCCAATCAGTTTGGGTATGGTTACTTTTTGATTTCTGACACCAAACAAGAAAGTTATAAAATTGCGTTTGAGCATCAGGGTCAAATAATTGAAAAAATTTTGCCAATGGTGCAAGTTGAAGGGATAGTTATGACGGTTTACAATAATTTGTTAGACAAGGATATATTAAAATTAAAACTTGAAACCAATCAAAAAACATTAGAAAACATAAGTGGTAAAAGTTTTAGATTAGTTATTCAACAAAACCAAAAAATAAAAGATAATTTATTTGTTTTTGATGGTTTAAAAAAAATGTTTGATTTAGATAACACTATCTTTTTTGATGGAATTAACTTCATTAGATTGTTAGATAAAGAAAATAATGTGATTGCCGAAAGAATTGTATACCATCATAATTTAAAATCAGAAATAAATTATGAAAAAGTAACTATCAAGAATGACAGCATACAAATATCAGGAAACACGGGCAAAAAAGCCTATTTAAGTGCAAGTGTTTTGCCGGAAAATACCATTTCTAATTTTAATAAAAATTCTATCATTGCGTCAGTTACCATAAACAATTACTTGCATCATGCGGTAGAAGATTATCATTATTATTTTTATAACTATAACAGAAAAAAACAATTTGAATTTGATTTGTTTTTATTGAATCAACCAAACATCAAATATGATTGGAAAAATTATTTAGAAAAAAAAGTTAGGGCCACACATCCCTTTGAGTTGGGTTTTGATATAGAGGTTGTTGTAAATAATAACATTTCAAATCAGGATAAAAATAAGTATGAAGGTTTTTTGATGACCACAAGTGGTATATTTATTTCAGAGAAATTAAAAGATAAAAACAATTTTTATTACAAGAATATTTTTGCAAACGATTCAACTCAAATATTTTTCAAGCTTCAATCTAATAACAAAACTTTTAATCAGACGTTAAATTTATATACTCGTTTTTATCAGAACAAGCATCAATTTATAAAACCAATAAACATTGAAAATATCGTATGTAATCAAAAAACTTATGTGAGATTAGCATCAGAAAATCCAGAGTTTTCAATAAGTAAAGAGACTACAATATTAGACAATGTTGATATAGTTGCAAGTCAGGATGAACTAAAAAATGTGAATAAAGAGGGCAATAGTTTTGGCATAGGATTAAAGATAGATAGGCAAAATGAGAGAAGAACTTTATTGCAAATCATTCAACAAAATGGATATGAAGTAAATGAAGTATTGGGGGATTTTAGTATTTACAATTTTGGTGGAAGAGGTATTTCAGGAAAACGAACATCGCCTGCCATTTTTCTTGACGATAACCCATTATTTGATGTTCAATTTGTAAGAGACATCCCCATAGAACAAGTAGATGAAATATATTTCAACAAGAATGATTTATCAATCAATAGCTCCTTGCTATCTGAAAATGATGTAGAATACCAAGGAACTATCAAGATTTATACAGACTATACGTTTCGGACTGAAAAAGCTTCCAAGGGCTTAAAATCATTTATAATTTCAAACGGCTTTTCAAAATCTAAAAGTTTTACAGCACCAGAATATGATTACTCGTCAGCTGCCTTTCAAAAATATGGTGTCATCAATTGGATTACTAACCTAAAAACTGACGATAGCGGGAATTTCACATTTAAAATCCCAAACTTAAATCAAGAAAGCGTGGTTATAAACCTTCAAGGATTTAACGAAGATGGTGATTTATTTTACAACCATAAAATTTTAAACATCTCACCCACTGCGAGGTCAGAAGAATAGATTATATCATATCTTTTAAAACTTCTTTGAGCAAATACCAAAATTTATTTACTGAACTAATGCTGACTCTTTCGTCTGGTGAATGAGCCCCATAAATGTTTGGTCCAAAAGAAATCATTTGCATGTCTGGATAATTTTTACCAATGATGCCGCATTCTAGCCCTGCATGACAGGCCACAATGCGTGGTTTATGATTAAACAAGGCTTCATATTTATGTTCCATCAGTTTTAAGATTGGTGCCTCTGTGTTGGGTGTCCATCCGGGGTAATCGCCTCCAAAATTAACTTCACATCCCATGAGCTCTAAGGCAGACCTGATGCCATTTGCTAAATCATATTTTGAACTATCTACTGATGACCGGGTTAAACAAAATATTTCAATGACACCATCTTTAGCTTTAACTTTAGCTAAATTGTTAGAAGTTTCCACCAAACCCTGCATGCTGTCACTCATCCGATAAACCCCATTATGAATGGCATAAAGGGTTCTTAATAAGCCTTCTTGCACACCAAGCTCCATCACTTCTTTTGGCAACGAACATTCACCAATTTCAATACTTAATAAGGGTTCTGAAATTTTAAATTCTTCTTTAATTTCCTGAATACTTTGTATGATTTCAAAATTAAAATGATCGTCAAAAATCTCTGGAATCACCACCAAAGCTTTACTTTCTCTCGGGATAGCATTGCGGAGTCCCCCCCCATCTATAGTGGCAATTTGTAGTCCAAAATTCTCAAATCCATCAAACAATAATCGGTTCAAAATTTTATTGGCATTGCCTAAACCTTTGTTGATATCCATACCAGAATGACCACCTTTGAGACCTTTTACTTCAATTTGATAGGCTTTTGAGTTGGTTGGCACCTCCTCTGTTTCATAATGTCTAGATCCAGAAACATCTATACCACCCGCACAACCAATATCTATTTCGTCATCCTCTTCGGTGTCTAGGTTTAATAAAATTTCTCCACTTAACCAGCCAGGTTGCAAACCCATAGCACCAGTCATGCCAGTTTCTTCATCTATGGTAAACAAAGCTTCAAGGGCAGGATGAGGCAAGTCTGTGGCAGATAAAACTGCCATGATGGTTGCCACGCCTATGCCATTATCTGCACCGAGAGTGGTGCCTTTGGCTTTTACCCAATCACCATCTACATACATTTGAATGCCTTGGGTTTCAAAATCAAAAACAGTATCGTTGTTTTTTTGATGCACCATGTCTAGATGCGATTGCATCACGATGGTTTTTTTGTGCTCTAAACTAGGCGTTGCAGGTTTTTTAATCAATATATTGCCTACGGCATCTTCTTGCGTTTCTAAACCTAAATTTTGACCAAAGTCTTTGATGAATTGCTTTATTTTCTCTTCTTTTTTAGAGGGTCTTGGTATAGCATTAAGGTCTGCAAAATGGTTCCATAAACTTTTGGGTTCTAGCTGTCTGACGTCTTGACTCATGATGATATTTAAATGTCTTTTAGTTTGTTTACTTTTTTGGCCACTATGGCTGTAACTACCACATCACTGGTAATGTTTGCCACAGTCCGGCACATGTCTAAGGGTCTGTCTATGGCAAATATTAAGGCCAAACCTGCCTCTGGTATGCCAGCCTGCCCTAAAACAATAACCAGCATCACCATACCAGCACTGGGCACAGCAGCCGAACCTATAGAGGCTAATGTTGCTGTAAGTATGATCATTAATTGTGCGGCTAAATCTAACTCCACACCCATAGCTTGGGCAATAAAAATGGCAGCAACAGCCTGATACAAACTGGTGCCATCCATGTTTACCGTAGCACCAAGAGGTAAAATAAAACTTGCCACATCTTCATCTACGCCAATTTTATCGATGGTAGTTTCCATGGTCACCGGCAAGGTGGCTGCACTACTGCTGGTAGAAAAAGCCAATAATTGGGCTGGTAACAAATGCTTATAAATGCGCTTTGGATTAATTTTCCCAAAAAACATTAGCATGAAGGGGTATAATCCAAAAATCAAAATTATTAACCCCAATATTACAGTAACGGCATACACCAACAAAGCCTTAATGGTAGAGTAATCTGGGGCATCTACAATCAAAGTGAGCATCAGAGCAAATACCCCATAGGGGGCAGTGAGCATGATAAAATCTATGATTTTCATGATGACTAAGTTTAGGCCTTTAAAAAAACTGACCACGCCCGCAACTTTTTCTTCAGGCACCGAAATTAATCCGATACCGATTAAAATGGCAAAAAATATAACTTGTAACATTTTGCCATTGTCTGTTAAAGAATCAAAAAAATTACTGGGCACTATATCAATCAGAGGTTGCAAGGGACTTTGCTCTTTGGTTTTGGTGGCTAATTCAATTTTAGAATTTGCATCGGCTGAAAAGCTTTCAAACAAAGCTACTCTTGAGCCTTCTGCCACAAATAATCCTGGCTTGATAATGTTTACTAAAGCTAAACCAATACTCACAGACATCACAGTTGTAAATAGGTAAAGTAACAAAGTTTTTTTGCCTAAAAACGAAAGTTTTGAAACGTCTTTTAAATCGGCCAAGCCAACAATAATTGACACAATGATTAAGGGTACAGCTATCATTTTGAGCAGATTGATAAACATCACCCCAAAGGGAGCTATCCAATCTTTGGCAAAACTGCTCAGCCCAAAATGTTTAAGTATAATACCAGCCAAAACACCAAGCACCATGGAAATCATGATTTGTAGCGGAAGTGATATTTTTTTGATCATGAATTTAATTTTAAAGATGATTGGTTTTTTGCATCAAATAGAAATCTAAAATCACCATGGCTGCCATGGCTTCAACTATGGGCACTGCCCTTGGGACAACACAAGGATCATGTCTGCCTTTGCCAGTAATATCTGCAATTTTTCCGGTATCGTCTATACTTTGTTGTGTTTTCATGATGGTGGCAACGGGTTTAAAGGCCACCCGAAAAACAATGTCCATGCCATTGCTGATACCGCCTTGTATCCCCCCCGAAAAATTGGTTTTTGTGGTACCGTCTTCCATGAAAATATCATTGTGTTCGCTCCCTTTTTGCAAAACAGCTTCAAAACCATGGCCATATTCAAAACCTTTTACGGCATTTATAGACAACATGGCTGCCCCTAAAACCGCATGTAGTTTATCGTAAATTGGTTCGCCCAAGCCGATGGGCACATTTTTAATGACGCCTGTTATAATTCCCCCAATGGTATCTCCTTGTTTTCTGATGTCTTTAATAAAGTCTTCCATTTTCTGAGCCATCTCCAAATCTGGACATCGGGTAATGTGATCATCTATGGCATGCAAAGGCAATTCTTGATAGTTTTTTTCAACTTTTATTGGACCTACTTGCGATACATAAGCAAA
The DNA here is from genome assembly GCA_036796275.1 of Flavobacterium sp. Lineage (GTDB taxonomy): Bacteria > Bacteroidota > Bacteroidia > Flavobacteriales > Flavobacteriaceae > Flavobacterium. The sequence goes on along the minus strand of DAIRDG010000017.1, from coordinate 16,561 downwards.
AAACTGTATGTTTTTTAGAGCTTGTTTAGCAATGGCTCCTGCCACGATTCTACAAGCGGTTTCTCTGGCAGAACTTCTACCCCCACCAGCTATGTGCCTGATGCCATATTTTTTTTGGTAAGTAAAATCTGCATGGTTGGGTCTAAAAACAGTGCTAAATTCTTGATAATCCTTGCTTTTTTGATCGTTATTTTTGATGATAAACCCAATGGGTGCACCCGTGGTAACTCCTTCGATGATTCCAGACAGAAACTCAACGGTATCAGATTCTTTTCTTTGGGTTACGATGCTGCTTTGGCCAGGTCTTCTTCTACTCAATTCAAGTTGAATGGCCTCTAAATCAAGTTTTAAATTAGCCGGACATCCATCAATTACACCACCGATGGCAGTGCCGTGTGACTCCCCAAAAGTGGTAAGTTTATAAATTTTTCCAAAAGTATTTGCTCCCATAAATTAGTATTCAAAATGTTCTAAACTGCCTTTGCCTTCTCTTATAATTACTGGTACATCTTGTGACAAGTCGATGATGGTAGATGGGATAACTTCGCCATACCCGCCATCAATCACCAAATCTACTTCATTTTGCCATTTCTCAAATATCAACTCAGGATCTGAGGCATATTCTACCACTTCATCATCATCATAAATTGAAGTTGACACAATAGGGTTGCCTAACATTTTTGTAATTTCTCTGATGATGTTGTTATCTGGTACCCTGATGCCCACTGTTTTTTTCTTTTTAAATTCTTTGGGTAAGTTGTTGTTGCCCGGTAAGATAAATGTGTATGGACCCGGTAAATGTAATTTTAATAGCTTAAAAGTGGCTAAATCTATTTGCTTTACAAAATCTGACAAATTACTCAAATCATGGCAAATGAAAGAAAAATTTGCTTTCTCTAGTTTAATTCCTTTTAGTTTAGCGATTCGCTCGAGGGCTTTGGTTTTTGTAATATCGCAACCTAAGCCATAAACGGTATCTGTTGGGTAAATAATAACCCCCCCATTTTTAAGGACCTCCACCACTGTTTTGATGTCTTTAGGATTGGGATTATCATTGTATAATTTTATAAATTTTGCCATAAAAAAACCTTCTCACAAAGATAAGAAGGTTTTTTAAATTTTGGGTATTATTTAGAGATTATGCTTCTCCTACAACTTCATAAGGTAATTCTACAATTACATCTCTGTGTAATCTGATAGAAGCTGTATAAGAGCCAACTCTTTTGATGAGGTTAGAGAAAATGAATTTCTTTTCAATTTCAAACCCTAGTTTGCTTAAGGCTTCAGCAATATCAGCATTAGAAACAGACCCAAAAAGTTTGTCGCCACCACCAGATTTAGCAGTAATTTTAATGGTAAGTTCTTTTAATTTATTGCCTAATTGTTGAGCATCGTCTACAATTTTCTTTTCTTTGTGAGCTCTTTGCTTGAGGTTTTCAGCTAAAACTTTTTTGGCAGAAGGGGTTGCTAAACTAGCAAAACCTTGTGGGATTAAAAAGTTTCTGCCATAACCAGGTTTCACCTTAACGATATCGTCTTTGAAACCTAAATTCTGAACATCTTGTTTTAATATCAATTCCATGTTAAGTGTCTTTTATTTTAATAAATCTGCTACATAAGGCATCAAAGCTAAGTGACGAGCTCTTTTTACGGCTACGGCTACTTTTCTTTGGTACTTCAACGAGGTTCCTGTTAAACGTCTTGGTAAAATTTTACCTTGTTCGTTTACAAATTTTAACAAGAAATCTGGATCTTTGTAATCTATGTACTTAATACCTGATTTTTTGAATCTACAATATTTTTTTTGTGAATAAGTTTCTATGTTTAAGGGAGTAAGGTATCTTACATCTCCACCTTTTCCACCACTGGCTGATTGTTCTAAAGTTGACATACTATTAAGCTTTTTGTTTTAATTTTTCTCTTCTTCTTTCTGCCCATGCAAGTGCATGTTTGTCTAAAGCAACAGTTAAGAAACGCAATACTCTCTCGTCTCTTCTAAATTCAGTTTCAAAATTAATCAATACCTCTGGGGTAGATTGAAATTGAAATAAATGGTAAAAGCCATTTTTTTTGTGGTCGATCTCATAAGCAAGCTTTTTGAGACCCCAATCTTCTTTTGCTACAATTTGGCAACCGTTTGAAGTTAGGAAATCTTCAAATTTGCTAACTGTTTCCTTTACCTGTTGTTCAGATAAAACGGAAGTCAAAGTGAAAACAGTTTCATAATTTTTCATGTAATTTGGTTTTTAAAAATTGAGTGCAAAGATAGTAATTTTATTTACACAAAAAAATATTTATTCAGTTTATTGTCTTTTAAAGATTTATATTTTAGTCAAACCTATTTTTTTTGTAATCTTTATTTAAATTTGAGAAAAAAATATGAAACTCAACTGCATTGTATTAGACAACAATAGCATGCAAAGAATGATGATTGCAAAACTCCTCGAATCTTTCGACAATATTGACTTGTTGGGAGATTTTTCAAATGCCATAGAGGCTCAATCTTTTTTGACTCAACAACAAGTAGACTTGGTTATTTTGGAAGCAAATTTACCCATTATAAGTGGTTTTGATTTTTTAGATAATCTTTATCATGTACCTCAAGTCATCATAATAAGCGAAACCAAAGACGAGGCGTTTAGAGCTTTTGAATATCAAGTAACCGATTATTTATTGAAACCAATTGAAGAGCAACGTTTTTTTGAGGCCCTCAAAAAGGTGATGTTTAACTTGCAATTAAAGACTAGCCAATTTAATACTGAAACTTTTATTTTTGTGAAAAGTCAACAAAAATCGATTAAAATATTTACAGATGATATCAAATTTATAGAAGCAGATAAAGATTACATCTTCATCAATACCGATAATGAGGTACTTAAGGTCTTGCAAACCATGAAATCTATGATGATGCAATTACCACACAACCATTTTTTACGGGTGCACAAATCCTTTATTGTAAATTTAAAAAAGATTAAAAAGTTTAACCATAAAGCCTTAGAAATTGACGACATAACTATTCCAATTAGCAGAAAAAGTTATGATTTAATCAAAAGACAATTGTCTCATATTTAGTGCATGTCTACATGTATTTGCACCGATACTTTTTTAAATGCCCCTATAGTCATGAAACTTTGATTTATTTTATGTAGTGATTGTTTGGTATTTTTGATGTTTTGCTCTAAAGGAATTTTAATCATGATTTGCTTGATGAATTCATTTTTTATTTTATTTATCATCGGTTCTTCAGGACCAAGTACGGATGCAGTTAAAACATTTCTGGAGCTATTAGCAAACCACTCAGCTGCTTTGTTTAGCGTATTAAAATCCCTGCATTTAAATACTATTTTTATGATTTTAGAAAATGGCGGATAGCCAAAATCTTTTCTTTCTTTGATGTAATGATCATAAAATCCTTCAAAATTGTGTTCTTTAATATAGGTCATGATGTCCATTTCTGGATGATAGGTTTGTATCAAAACTTTTCCTACATCTCCTCCTCTACCCGCTCTGCCTGCTACTTGTGTCAGCATTTGAAACGCTCTTTCAAAACTTCTAAAATCTGGCTGATAAAGTAACTGATCGGCTTGTAAAACACCTACTAAGCCTACGTTGCCAAAATCTAATCCTTTTGATATCATCTGGGTGCCAACCAAAATATCAAACTCTTTGTTTTGAAATCTATTGATGATACTTTCAAAATTAAATTTCCCTTTGGTGGTGTCGTGATCCATCCTTCCCACATTATATTTAGGGAAAAGCGTGGCTAATTCTAATTCTATTTGTTCGGTACCAAAACCTTTAGTAGATAGTTCTGGGCTAGCGCAAGCATAGCATTTATTTGGTTTTGCTACGGCATAGCCACAATAATGACATCTAATTTGGTTTTTAAAACTATGGTAAGTTAAAGACACATCGCAACTCGGACACATGGGAATGTGCCCACAAGTATTACACTCTAATACGGGAGCATATCCTCTCCTGTTTTGAAACAACATCACTTGTTTGCCTGCCTCCAATTGACTTTGAATTTCCTCAATTAATTGTTGTGAGAAATGACCATTCATTTGCTTTTTCTTCTGCGTTTCTTTTAATGAGATGAACTCAATATTGGGCATGGGTCTGTTTAGGTACCGTTCTTTATTTGTTACCAACGCATATTTGTTTTGTTGGGTGTTATAGTAAGTTTCAAAACTTGGGGTGGCGGTGCCCAATAATACTTTGCATTCATGCATTTGTGCCATGACAATTGAGGCGTCTCTGGCATGGTATCTTGGTGCAGGCGTAGCTTGTTTGTAGTTGCTTTCGTGCTCTTCATCAACCACAATTAAGCCTAAATTTGAAAACGGTAAAAACATTGCCGATCTTGCTCCAATCACCAATGGAAATTCTGAGGCTCTTTGCAATACTTTTAAATAAGACTCTGTGCGTTCTTGGTTGTTGTACTTAGAATGAAACACTACTAATTGCTTGCCAAAAAAGCGTTTAAATCTTGACACCATCTGGGTGGTAAGGGCAATTTCTGGCACCAAAAACAACACTTGTTTGCCCTCATTGATGGTTTCTTTGATGAGTGACATGTAAATTTCTGTTTTCCCGCTAGAAGTCACCGCATTTAGCAATGTGACTTGTTTGGTTTGCCAAGCATCAATAATTTGTTGTTTTACCTCTGCCTGAGTTTTGGTAAGGTCTAAAATTGGTTGTTCTTCAGATTCAAAACTTAAACGATCCTCCTTGAGATAATAATATTTTAAAATATTTTTTTTGATTAAACTGTTTAGCACCGAAGTAGTTGCGTCTGTAACCGCTAGGAGTTCTTTCTGAGTTACATTTTGTTTTTGGGCTTGCAACACAAAAAAGTTCATTAGCAACGCATGTTGTTTGGGAACTTTTTCTAATGACAATAATGCCTCATTCAATTGACTATCTTCCTTTAAAGGGTCTGTTAATGCAATGTATTTTTGAAGTTTGAGGGTATATTTTTCAGTAATTTGATCTTTTAGCTTAATGATGCCCTTGTTTAGCATCTTGTAAACCAAAGGCAAGACTTTTTTTTTGTTCAAAATCTTTTGAATACTCTGGATGTTTAATTCATTTTGGTATTGCAAGGCTTCAAATATAAGATATTCTTCATCAGACAATTCGTTTGTTTGAACAGATACAAAGTCTGAATTTACTTGCACAATGCTTTCGTTTTCCAACAGCAAATGACTGGGCAAAGCGGCTTTTAGCACCTCGCCCAAATGGCACATATAATAGTCAGCAATCCATTGCCAAAGTTTTAATTGAAAGGGGTTAACAATCGCAAATGCATCAAGTAGCATTTCAATTGGTTTTGTATCGTAAAGCAAAGGCGGTTGATGATGTTTTTTGACGCAAATACCAGTATACATTTTTTTTTGACCAAATGGCACTACCACACGCATCCCAATTTGGATGGCCTCAAATTCTTGTGCATTGCTGTGGTAAGTGAAAATATTGTTTAGCGGTAGTGGCAGAATAACATCAACATAATAATTCATTTAAGACGCTCTTTTCCAGGTTTGCGATCTGCCTATGAGTGAAATGCCAATGTAACCTCTTACTTTAATTTCGTTGTTATTTACAAATTCAATGTTGCACTTGTAAGTTTTGCCGTTTTTGGGATCTAATATTTTTCCGCCAGAAAACGCATTGCCAGATTTTGATAAGCCTTCTAAAATTTCTAAACCAACAATCGGTTTGTCTTTTTTATTGCCCGTGCAGTGAATACAAGTTCGGTTTTGGTCTTCTTTTTGAAGCAATTGAACCACCTTGCCATAAAAGGCATTATTTTTTTTATAAATTTCGATGATAGATTTGGCCTCGCCAGTTTCATCATCAATAGTTTGCCATTTGCCTTCTAGTTTTTGGGCATTAATCATCAAAGAAAACAGACCAAAAAGTGCAAATAAAACATGTGATTTAGCTTTCATAATTTTCTGATTTATTAATTTCATTTTTAATTTTAAGTTGATAAATGGTAGCATTCAGTTCAAACCCTGATAAGAGTATAATAGAATTAATCCAAATGTAAAACATAATGATTAGTAATGTGCCAATAGAACCATAAAGTTCGTTGTATTTAGCAAATTTTAACACATAAATGCTAAACAAATAGGAAGATATGATAATTAAAATTGTGGTATAAATTGAACCGATATTAAAAAAAGATTTGGTAAATTTTTGTCGTGTGCCGTATTTAAACAAGACCGAAACCGTGGTGAGCACCATCATGACCAAAAAGATAAACCTGATGGTTTGAAATATAGGAAATTTAGGGTGTATATAGTCTGAAATGTTTACCGTCAAAATAAGTACTTCTATCATAATGATCATAGCCACTGTGAGTAATAAAATAAACGTCAACAAAATCGAAATTAACAACGACCATAGGTATTGTTTGATAAAATTTCTCGAAACTGTTACATGATAAGAATGTTCTAACCCCCCAAATATGGCATTAACCCCGTTGGCCATTAAAAACAAAGACAAAATAACCCCTGTAGACAATAAGCCTTTGTAACTATTGTTCAAGATATCGTCTATGATTGTTTTAACGGCTTCAAAGGTGGTTGGTGGTAAGCTATTGCCTATAAAAACCAAAAAATCATCCTGAAAATTGTTGATTGGAATTAAAGGAATTAAATTCAGGATAAACAAGGTAAACGGAAACAAAGCCATAAAGAAACTAAACGCTATGGCTCCTGCCCTATTTGACAAGGCACCTTGAACGATGCCTGTTACATAAAGATTGAGTAAATCTAGCAGTGATAAACCTTGCAAGAAAGGTAATTTAATGGCCTTAAGAATACCTAAAATATGCTGTATGATCGGAAGTTTAGCAAGGTTCATTGGTTAATTAAAACGCTTTTAGGCTCAAGTCCATGTTGTGCACAGAATGGGTTAAGCTACCAGATGATATATAATTTACACCGCAAGCAGCATAAGCTCTAATTGTGTTCTCATTGATGTTGCCTGAAGATTCTGTTAAACACTGATTACCAATGATGTCAACTGCTTTTTTGGTGGTGTCAAAGTCAAAGTTGTCTAACAAAATTCTATAGACACCGCCAGTTTCAAGTATTTCTGATACTTCTTGTAGATTTCTGGCTTCAACAATTATTTTAAGATCTAATTGATTTTGCTTTAAATAAGCTTGGGTTTTTAAAATTGCTTTGGCTATGCCACCACAAAAGTCAATATGGTTGTCCTTTAACATGATCATATCATACAAAGCAAACCGATGGTTTTCTCCCCCACCAATTTTCACCGCCCATTTTTCGCAAGCTCTAAAATTGGGGGTTGTTTTGCGGGTGTCTAATATTTTGCAATTGGTGCCTTCAATTAATTGTACATATTGATTGGTTTTGGTGGCAATGGCACTCATGCGTTGCATGGCATTTAGCACCAGCCTTTCAGCTTTCAAGATCGCTTGTGAAGACCCATAAACTTTAAAAACCAAATCTCCATATTCAACGGGGCTTCCATCTGACATAAGAGGTTCAAAAACTAAATTTGGGTCTACTCTTTCAAACACCATTTTAGCAAATGCTACACCAGCAATGATGCCTTTGTCTTTTACTAGCAAGTGAGCTTTACCGGTAGCATCTTGAGGAATAGAAGCTATAGAGGAATGGTCGCCAGGACCAATATCTTCCAAAAGGGCATTGCTGATAAGATGTTGTAATGCAGCTTCAAAGGCTTCTTTAGAAATCATAAAGCTTATTTTTTCTTAGGTGCTTTGCAGGTACTAACACCAAATATAGTATAAGCAGGGCAAAAACTCATGAAGGAGGTTGCAATGAGCATGATGCTGACAACTAAAATAATGAGATTATTCGTTAATGTTTCAAACGGTTCTGATAAAAAAACTAACAATGCAATAATACCCAATGAGATTCTCACAAATCTGTCGGCATTTCCAATATTTTTTTTCATGATAAAGTTTTTTTAAAATTTAATAACACTAAATTATAAAATTTTGTTGACTTAAAAAATAAATCTTACCAATTTCTTAAAATTAATAAAAATTGACTAGCTAAATTAACTATTCTATAATGCCTTTCACTAATAAGCCAAAACTTCTAAAATAGATTTTTCTAATCTTGATTTTGCCATATATTGGTCTTCTAATCCTTTGTTAAACGGTATGGGGGTTTCAAGGCTCCCTACTCTTTTTACAGGGGCATCTAAATACTCAAAACATGCTTCCATGATCATAGCTGCAATGTCGTTTGCCAAGCTGCCAAACAAGCTGTCTTCAACCAATACCAAAGCCCGATTTGTTTTTTGTACTGATTTGATGATTGATGCTTTGTCTAGCGGTTGTAATGTTCTGAGGTCTATTAAATCTAATGACCAGTTCGGGTTTTCAGCTAATAGTTCTAAAACCCAATGCACGCCTGCTCCATAAGTAATAATAGACAATTGCTCACCAGTTTTCACCAAAGATGCAACGCCAAAGGGCAAGGTGTAATAATCTTGTGGCACGTCTTGGTATACACTTCTGTAAAGGGCTTTGTGTTCAAAAAACATCACCGGATTTGGGTCTTGAAAAGCGGTGTTAAGCAAACCTTTGGCATCATAAGGAAAGGCAGGATATACAACTTTTAAACCTGGAGTTTTGGCAAACCAAGCCTCATTGGTTTGTGAGTGAAACGGACCCGCCTGCACGCCTCCACCTGCGGGCATTCTGATCACAACATCTGCGGCTTGACCCCAACGGTAATGCACTTTTGCCAAATAGTTTACAATGGGGTTAAATCCGGAAGACACAAAATCTGCAAACTGCATTTCAACCATCGATTTGGTATTCTTTATGGCCAGTCCCATGGCAGTAGACACAATAATACTTTCGCAAATTGGGGTATTTCTGACCCGTTGTTTGCCGAATTTTTCTACAAAACCTTCAGTAATTTTAAAGGCACCACCATACTCTGCAATGTCTTGCCCCATTAACACCAATTCTGGAAACCTTTCCATAGATTCCGTTAGAGCTTGCTTTATGGCATCAATAAATCTGATGTTTTCGGTTTTGCCATCAGGTTTAAACTCTTGATAATGATGGGGAGCATACACGTCTTGCAGTTCTTCTTCTTCATTGGCTTCAAGCATGGGGGTGTTGGCTGCCAGAGTCCACTGCTCGTCTATGTGACTTTTTAGGCTTTGATGAATTTCATTTTTAGTAGTTTCATCTAACACGGCAGTTCTCATTAAAAAATCTTCGTAATTTTTGAGGGGGTCTTTGGCTTCCCAAAGTTCCATGAGTTCTTTCGGCACATATTTGGTGCCACTGGCTTCCTCATGACCTCGAATTCTAAAGGTGAGCATTTCTATTAATATGGGCCTTGGGTTATCTTTCATAGAAGCTTTTAAAGTTTTTAACTGATGATAAACCTCCAAGAGGTTGTTGCCATCTATTTGTATGGCTTCCATACCGTAGCCAATGCCTTTATCTATGAGGTTTTGACAAAAATACTGTTCGTTGGTGGGTGTAGACAATCCGTAACCATTGTTTTCTATGATAAACATCACGGGCAGTTGCCAAACTGAGGCTACGTTGAGTGCTTCATGAAAATCGCCCTCACTAGTGGCACCTTCGCCAGTAAAAACCACCGTAACTTTTGATTCATTATTAAGTAAATGCCCTAATGCGATGCCATTGGCAACGCCTAATTGAGGTCCCAAATGCGAAATCATGCCAATAATTTTATGTTCTTGGGTGCCGAAATGAAAACTGCGGTCTCTTCCTTTGGTAAATCCGTCTTTTTTGCCTTGCCATTGTAGAAAAAGTTTGACCAACGGAATCTCTCTTGTTGTAAAAACTCCCAAATTTCTGTGCATGGGCAAAATGTATTCATCATCATCTAAAATTGAAGCAGCTCCAACGGCTATGGCCTCTTGTCCTATACCCGAAAACCATTTAGAAATCTTGCCTTGACGTAATAATATCAACATTTTTTCTTCAATGAGTCGGGGCTTTAATAATTGCTTGTAAAGTTCAATTAATTGATTGTTAGATAAATCGTGCCGATCAAAATTCATGTTTTTTTGTTTCAAATATATTGATAAAATGATAAAATTATGTTTTGGATGATTATTTTAAAAAAATTAATCTTATAATTGTAACGTATTTTTACGATAATGTAATTAAAACTTGATGTTATGAAGCATACTAAAGAAAAAAATGACTCTCCAGAAATAGCAAAAATTTGCAAAGCCATCAGTCATCCAACCCGTGTAGACATCCTTAAAATTTTAATCGATAAAACGCGATGCAATACTACAGATATTGTAAACATACTACCTTTGGCACAATCTACAATCTCTACACATTTGTTAGAGTTGCGAAAAGTAGGGTTTGTAACTTATGAAAATGTGGGTAAAAATTCTTTTTATTCCTTTAACAAACAAAGATTCTCAGATTTGATGTCTTTGCTTAAAAATCAGAATTTATTTTATCCTGAAAATTACATCGTTTCAGAATTTGAAAAAAGGCAGACACAAAACAAAACAAAAACCTTTAACAAATTAAAAGAGTTTAATTATAATTTCAAAAAAAACTCAAATGAATCTAATACCTAGTGTAGACTTAAGAGACTTTTTATCAGATGATGCTCAAAAAAAGCAAAGTTTTGTTCAAGCCATAGGCAAAGCCTATTCTGACATTGGTTTTGTGGCCCTTAAAGGTCATTTTTTAGACGATAAATTAGTTGCTGATTTATATGATGAAGTTAAAAACTTTTTTAACTTACCATTAGAGGTAAAAGCAAAGTATGAAATACCCGGCATTGGTGGACAGCGAGGCTATGTTTCCTTTGGAAAGGAATCTGCAAAAGGAAGAAGTACTGGAGATTTAAAAGAATTTTGGCACTTTGGACAGTATGTGCCCGAAGGATCAAAATGGGAAAATGAATATCCAGACAATGTGAATGTTGAGGAACTACCAAACTTTAATATTGTTGGTAAAGAAGCCTATCAAATGCTTGAAAAAACGGGGGTTTATGTATTAAGAGCCTTGGCATTGTATTTAGGCTTAGATGAGTTTTATTTTGATCATTTTATCAAAGATGGCAACAGTATTTTAAGGCCAATTCACTACCCTCCTATTTTAGATGAACCCAAAGATGCTGTAAGAGCAGCTGCCCACGGTGATATTAATTTGATTACCTTACTAATGGGGGCTCAAGGCCAAGGTTTGCAAGTGCAAAATCATCAAGGCGAATGGATAGATGCCATTGCAGAGCCCGATGAATTGATGATTAATGTGGGTGATATGCTCTCAAGACATACCAACAATAAATTAAAATCAACCATCCATCAAGTTGTTAATCCTCCAAGAGAATTGTGGGGTACTTCACGCTATAGCATACCGTTTTTTATGCATCCTGTGAGCGATATGCCACTTAATTGCTTGACCAGTTGCATAGACGATCAAAATCCAAAACAATTTGAAGACATTTCAGCAGGTGAATTTTTGAATGAAAGACTAAGAGAGCTAGGTCTTGTAAAATAATTTTATTTTAAGAAAACTTAATACCAAATTCTATCAGGATTTGGTATTTTTGTTTTATAATCAAGTGATATGGATTTAAAAGATCAACTCAAACAACTTTTTCCGGAACATGAGCCAGAAATTCAAACCAACGAATCGAATGAAAAGTTGTCTTTTGAAATTACCAAAGATGTGTTGATATGCAAATTTGAAAAGAGACACGGCAAAGCCACCACCATCATAGAAGGTTATGAAGGAGACGACACAGATTATAAATTATTGGCAAAGCAAATTAAAGAAAAATTTTCTGTAGGTGGTAGTGTAAAAAATCAGCAGATTATCTTGCAAGGAAATTTTAGAGACCAGGTGATGAATTATTTAAAATCTATAGGATTTAAAACCAAAAGAGTTGGAGGCTAATGGCAGATTTACTTCCCATAAAGGTATACAGACCAAGTTCAGATAAATTTGGCTTGGTGTCTTGTCGTTCCTATGATGATTATCATCCGTCTGAGCTAGCAGCTTCCATTGAGTATAATAATTATAGTTTTTTGAATGTTTTGCACTTGGCATATCAAAAAGTTGAACAATTTAGTCATGAGAAAAGATTCAACCTCGTGCATCAAAAATTTTTAGAGTTTTTGAGTAACAAAACCTTGATTAGCGAATCAAAAGAAGTGTTTTATCTGTATGAAATTTCTTACGAAAACCAATCTTTTACGGGCATCGTAGGAGCTATTGCTATGAAAGATTATCAACAAAAAATCATCAAAAAGCACGAAAATACTTTGTCTTACCGGGTCAATGTATTTAAAGATTTTTTAAGTCATGCCAAAATCAATACCGAACCTGCCTTGATTACATATCCTGACAGTGCAAACATTAATACATGGGTTCAGCTGAAGAAACAACAAGACCCAAATTATTTTTTTTCTACCACAGACCATCAACAACACAAAATTTGGACACTAGAAACAGTGTCAGATTTAGAATGGATTCAGAACAATTTTGAACAAATAAAATCGTTATACATTGCAGATGGTCACCACCGATTAGCTTCTGCAGAAGCCTATTATAAAGAACATCCAAATGATGAACAAGCCAAGAGTTTTATGGCTTTTTTGTTGCCAGAAAGTCAACTAAAAATTTATAGTTTTTACCGTTTGGTAAAATTTTTTCCGTTTAAATCTGTCAACGAGTTTTTAACTCTAGTGGCAGAACATTATGTAATAAAAAAAACATCGTCTAGTTTAATTTACCCACAAGACAAATTTGAATTTGTGGTGTACCTCAAACAAAAATATTATTTAATTAAATACAAAAAATTATTGGCTGATGAAGATTTTTCATCAAAACAATTAGATTGTTATATTTTGCACGAAACAATATTACAAAACTTTTTTGGCATTACAGATTTAAGAAATGATGAACGGATAGGATATTATCCTGCACAGTTATCATTTTTGGATATTAAAAAAAAGGTTGATGATGATGATTATAAAATAGCTTTTATGACCTATCCTACCTCTATTGATGAGATAAAAAATATTGCCAATTTAGATGAAGTCATGCCGCCTAAAAGCACTTATATCTTACCAAAATTCAGAAGTGGTTTGTTTGTATATCCCTATTTTTAAAGTTATGTCAGTACAAGAAAAAATTAAATATTATTTGCAGGTTTTGCCAAAAGAAGTAACCTTGGTGGCGGTTTGTAAAACCAAACCAGTTGAGTTAATCATGCAGGCTTATGACGCAGGTCAACGGGTGTTTGGTGAAAACAAAGCTCAAGAAATGCAAGCTAAATATGACGTTTTGCCTAAAGATATTCAGTGGCACATGATAGGCCACTTGCAACGCAACAAGGTGAAATACCTTGCACCGTTTGTAGACTTAATTCACAGTGTAGACAGCGAGAGACTTTTAGAAGAAATCAATAAACAAGCAGAGAAAAACAACCGCATAATCAAGGTTTTGTTACAAGTTTTTATTGCCACAGAAAGCAGTAAATTTGGTTTTGATGCCCAAGAATTAAAAGATTTTATACAGCCTTCAATGTTGCAAAAATATCCTAACATACAGGTGGTTGGCCTGATGGGAATGGCAAGTTTTACAGATAACGAAGCACAAATAGAGCAAGAATTTATGACGCTAAAATCGTTGTTTGATTTATATGAAAACACCAAATATCAAAACTTTGATTTGCAAACCCTTTCAATGGGCATGAGTGGCGATTATGGGATTGCGATAAAATGTGGTAGCAATATGGTGAGAATTGGGAGTGATATTTTTGGAGGTCGTTAATTATTTTACATTGTTTTTTTATAAAAGTATTATGATGCTCATCAAAATTTTAGAAAAATTTTTCTTTGGCTTAGCCCTGTTAGGGTGCCTAGTTTTGTTTTTGACCTATGGAGGAAGTCATAAATACCGAAATCATACAACAGACATCAGCCAAATTTATCCTTTAGTTATTGGAATTGGTTTAATGTTACCTTATGCGATAATTTTAATATTTAAAAAGTCGAGATTTTTTAAAAAGTAAATACACTATCGCACAAAAATTGAATTTTAGTCTATAAAAAAAATGATATAACTAAGTTTGAGTATTTTCTTTTATTGCATCAAATTATTCGGCTGTGATATTCAATCGTATACAAGTAACCTACCTCAAAAGAAAACATACCATTTTTTAAAAATTTCACTTGTGGTTTTATAATTACTCATAAAATTTAGAAAAAATGGTGTATTTGAATTGGTGACTTTTGACTGTAATGATTAAATCCTAGTGACTTAAATCTAAAATTTTTAAGGTCTAGATTATAAACTTTGCGACGATGACAGTTAAAATCAATTCAGAAGTTTTATAGCTTGAAACTAAAAACTATAAGACGGCTCATTGGCAATTTCTGAAACTTGTTCTGTATAACTAATTTTGCCATGTTCGTCAATCACTACTACAGCTCTTGAATGTAATCCAGCGAGTGGGCCAGATGTGATTATAAGTCCGTAATCATCGCCAAATTTTCCGTTTTTAAAATCTGAAAGCGTCACTACATTATCAAGACCTTCTGCACCGCAAAATCTTTTTTGTGCAAATGGCAAGTCTCTCGAAATACAAAGCACAACTGTATTTTCCATTTGATTTGCCATAGCATTAAATTGTCTTACAGACGTAGCACAAGTGCCAGTGTCAATACTTGGGAAAATATTCATGATAATTTTTTTACCCAAAAAATCACTTAATTTAGCAGCAGATAAATCATTTTTTACCAACTCAAAATCAATCGCTTGACTGCCGATTGCAGGTAATGAACCTGAAGTCTCTATGGGATTTCCGCCTAATGTGATGTTTGCCATGTTTATTTTGATTTACAATTAATTAATAATGCATAAAGTTAAGTATAAAAATGTGTTTAAAAAAGTTTTTTTAGTCTTTGCCTTGGGTTGCTTATTAATTTATGATGGAAGCTATAAATACCGAAATCATTCAACACACATCAAGAAAATATATGTTATACTCCTTGAAAATTATTATGTGATAATTTTAGTGTTTAAAGAGTAAGAGAATTAACATGAATTATATTATAATTTTGTCGTCTTAAATTTTATTTTATAATCATCTATAGCAACACCATCAAAGCTTAAAAAGCTATAAGGCCAAAGATTAATTTCATACTGTTTACTTGGTTCTAATTCAACATCAAGCGTACATTCCCTTTTATCATCCGAAAGTGATATTTTAGTAACTTTTGGCATATCATATTTTTTACTTTTATAAACATAAAAATTATTTTTTTGAATGTCTCTATCAAATATAATCGTAATTGATTTTACATTTGAGGAGATTTTATTCTGATTATTTTTTAATTCTTTAATTTTTAATATTTTAGGTTTTTGGAGATTAAATTCATCAAAAATCATTTGACTATTATTGGCTGAGGCATTGAAAACCTCAATTAATTTTGGCAAATATGACTTTAAATTTTCATATAATTCTCTATTTTCATCATAGGCTATTAAAGAATTTAAAATAATTTCTGTTAGTATAAATCCTCTATTTTTTTGTGTAATCAAATGTTTACTGATAAAATCTTTATCATAATTATTGTCTATAAAATACTTGATTTCAGCAGCTCTTACAAACTGTTCATAAGCGTAGGTTTTTGCACTACCATAAGCTTGTTTTTCCATTTTTTGTTTTACTTCATTAAAAATCACCTTGCAACTCATTCTTATTTCAGGATACATAAAATCAACCATTGAATTGATAAATGAATGATTAA
The DNA here is from genome assembly GCA_036796275.1 of Flavobacterium sp. Lineage (GTDB taxonomy): Bacteria > Bacteroidota > Bacteroidia > Flavobacteriales > Flavobacteriaceae > Flavobacterium. The sequence goes on along the minus strand of DAIRDG010000017.1, from coordinate 766 downwards.
ATTCATGCACTAAAACATTTAAATAATCCTCTTCAAGAAATATTGGCATACCTTCATTATCTATTTTCCAAGTGCCTAAAATAGAATAGACTTCTTTTTTTTTGTTTGCAATATCAACAGAGGGGCCATAACTACTACCGCCGTTGCCTAGGCCCAAAATAATATTAAAATTTTCGTTAGGAGTTTGCCCAAAAAAATCGGCATACCAGTTTACATTGAACTTTTTATATACCTTATCAAATCTTGAAATACATTCTTGATAAAATTCTTCGTTGTTATTAAAAAACATCGATGCATTGGTGTCTTCGTAAAATGATTTTAATAAACGGATAAATTCAAAAGACGTTTCTAAACCCCATCTTTTTTCTGGTATATTTTCGTTAAATTCAGTTTTTGGATTCAAATCCTCATCTAAATACACTGCCATGAACATCACAGCATCATAGCCAATAGCATTATTAATCCTAATTTTTTTTATATATTTTATTAAATCATTGTCTTTGAATTCTCCAAAATGCAGGTTGATTTTATCAACATAGGTTTCAAATATATTTTTATTATATTCTTGTGCCTCTGCCAGTCTAAAAGCAATGCTCAATAATTCAACATTTTTATTTATGGTAGGTGGATTAACCAGGTTGTTTTGAGAAGTTAAAACACAAGTAAAGAATGTTATGATAAATAATAATTTTTTTTTCATCCTTATTCAATTTTAAACAAATTTACATTATTGGTAGTTTAATCTTATTGTTTTGATAAAATTGTT
>DAIRDG010000016.1:0-45162 GCA_036796275.1 Flavobacterium sp. | reverse complement strand
GTATTTCAGCCCCTTTAGTTGCTCGATTAGATTTTCTTCTATTTGATTCTCTTTGCTCATTATTCTTCTTTATAAACTTCTTTAAATCTGTTCATTCAAAGTCTAATTAATTTTATACTCGTCAAAGATAGTTAAAATACATTGTTTGATTCTGTAAATATTCACGGTTTTGTTAAGGTTGGACTAGGGCAAACTCTCAGGAAAAAAAGATTAATATCTTTTGTTTTTTGAGTATTGGCGTAAGAATTGAAAATAACTAAATATGCTTTTAAGATCGTTTGGTTGAAACTTTTTTTAAAGATTGGTTGTATAAATTAAAAACCCCAACCCCCTCTCAAGACTTCTCTTTTTTGGCCAAAACTTCTCCAATAATTCTTAAATACACCCTGCCGCCATCTTTGTTTTTCTCGTTGGTTTCGATGGTAATGCTTTTTCTGATAGGCCCTAAACGCATGTCGTATTTTACTTCAATGCTGCCACTATCTCCCGGAGCAATGGGGTCTTTCGGGATTATAGGCACAGTGCAACCACAAGTAGATTGGGCATTTACAATCAGCAAAGGTTGGTCGCCGTTGTTTTTAAACTTAAACACCCAGATGCCATCATCTTCGCCCTGAGTAATTTTACCATAATTGATGGTGGTTTGTTCAAACAAAATTTTTGGGCCTTGTTGAGACAATGCAACCAAAGTAAATAAAATAAAAAAAGTGTGTAGTAGTGTTTTCATGATAGCTAAATTAAACATTTTTTTAATTGAACACTTCAAAATCTGCAAAAACTCGACTTTATTTCTGTTAACCAAAAAAATGACTAATTTTGTAATCCAAAAATTATTCCAAAAACAAATCATGACAATAGAATCAAAATATCAACCCAATGCCATAGAAGACAAATGGTATCAATACTGGATGGAGCACAATTTTTTTCATTCTGAGCCCGATCACAGAACACCCTATACCATTGTGATTCCGCCGCCAAACGTTACAGGAGTGCTACACATGGGGCACATGCTCAACAACACCATACAAGATGTGTTGATCAGAAGAGCCCGACTCAAAGGCTTTAATGCCTGTTGGGTACCTGGCACCGACCATGCCTCTATTGCCACCGAAGCCAAAGTAGTAGCCAAACTAAAAGCAGAGGGTATCTCAAAAAATGATTTATCAAGAGAAGAATTTTTAGTACACGCCTGGGATTGGACCCACAAGCATGGGGGTATGATCTTAGAACAACTCAAGAAATTGGGCTGCTCTTGCGATTGGGACCGCACCAAATTTACCATGGATGACGACATGAACGAATCGGTGATAAAAACCTTTGTAGATTTGTATCAAAAAGGATTAATCTACAGAGGCTATCGCATGGTAAATTGGGATCCGGAAGCACTCACAACCTTATCTGACGAAGAAGTAATCTACGAAGAACAGCAAGGTAAACTTTACCACATCAAATACCAAATACAAGACACTAACCATTATTTGGTGATTGCCACCACCAGACCCGAAACTATTTTTGGGGATACCGCCATTTGCATTCACCCCGAAGACCAAAGATACCAACACCTCAAAGGTAAAAAGGCTATCGTGCCCATAGCCAACAGAACCATCCCCATTATTTTTGACGACTATGTAGACAGAGCTTTCGGTACAGGTTGCCTCAAAGTAACCCCCGCCCACGACGTAAACGATAAAGTACTGGGAGATAAACATCAGCTAGAAGTGATAGACATTTTTAACCCCAATGCCACCCTCAATGCTCACGGCTTGCATTACCAAGGGCAAGACCGTTTTGTGGTAAGAAAAACCATCGAAAAAGAATTATTAGAGCTAGGTGCTCTGCATAAAGTAGAAGACCACCTCAACAATGTAGGTAAATCTGAACGCACCAAAGCAGTTATTGAACCAAGGTTGTCTGATCAATGGTTTTTGAAAATGGACACCCTCGTAAAACCTGCCTTAGATGCCGTGTTATCATCAGAAGACATCACTTTGGTGCCCTCAAAATTTAACAATACCTACAAGCATTGGCTCGAAAATATCAGGGATTGGAATATCTCCAGACAGTTGTGGTGGGGACAGCAAATTCCGGCATATTATTATGGTACTGGCAAAGAAGACTATGTGGTAGCCCAAAATTTGCAAGAGGCTTTAAGCTTGGCTAAAGAAAAAACTGGCCGTTTAAACCTTACGGAAAGTGACCTTAAACAAGATGAAGATTCTTTAGACACTTGGTTTTCGTCATGGTTGTGGCCCATAGCCGTGTTTGATGGCATCAGGCATCCCGAAAACAAAGAAATTAATTACTATTATCCAACCAACGATTTGGTTACCGGCCCCGATATTTTGTTTTTTTGGGTGGCCCGTATGATTTTTGCCGGCTACGAATTCCGAGGTCAAAAACCTTTTAGCCATGTGTATCTCACTGGCTTGGTAAGAGACAAACAAAGACGAAAAATGTCTAAGTCATTGGGCAATTCTCCAGAGCCCCTCAATCTCATTGAGCAATTCGGAGCCGATGCCGTCCGGGTTGGTTTGTTACTGAGTTCATCGGCTGGTAACGATATCATGTTCGACGAAGAATTGTGTAACAATGGCAGGTCTTTTGCCACCAAAATCTGGAATGCCTTTAGGCTCATTAAAGGTTGGGAAGTTACCGCAAAAGAACAACCCGAAGAAAATAAAGTGGCTGTAGAGTGGTATCATGCCAAATTGCAATCAACCTTGTTGCAAATAGAAGATGCCTTTACCAAATACCGCCTAAGCGATGCCCTCATGGCCATATACAAATTGGTGTGGGACGATTTTTGTTCTTGGTATCTCGAGATCATAAAACCAGCTTATGGCGAACCCATAGATGAACTTACCTATCAAAAATCCATCGAATTTTTAGAAGACAATCTCAGGTTATTGCATCCGTTTATGCCGTTTTTAACCGAAGAAATTTGGCAACACATCACCGAGAGAAGTCCACAAGAAAGCTTAATCATCAACCAATGGCCAAAACAAACTGCCTTTGATGAACAAATTTTAGAGGCTTTTACCTTTGCATCAGAAGTCATTTCGGGCCTAAGAACGATTAGAAAAGACAAAAACATTTCGTTTAAAGACCCCTTAGCGGTTCAGTTTCAAAACCCTGAAAATCAAGGCAATCAATTTGATTTGGTAATCAAAAAATTGACCAATCTCAATGCTTTTGAAGTGGTTGACGATGCCGTTTCTGGTGCTTTTTCGTTCAGGGTAAAATCTAACGAATATTTTGTGCCATTAACCAATCAGGTAAATGTAGCCGAAGAACTCGAAAAATTGCAAAAAGAATTAACCTATGCCCAGGGCTTTTTGCTGTCGGTGCAAAAAAAATTATCAAACGAAAAATTTGTAAACAATGCCCCAGAGCAGGTTTTAAACAATGAAAAAGCCAAAGAGCAAGATGCTCTCAATAAAATTTCAACCATACAGCAAAGCATCAATAACCTCAAACAAGGCTAATATTTTTAGGAGCATCAAGGCTTGGGCATTTTAATAAGCCATATTCCTCATGCCGCTATAGTTGTTGTTGTGTTTATAGGTTTTGTAAAACCCAATAAGTAGCTTCCGCTGGTCGCTCTTTTTGGCTAACAAAACCAAAATAACCACAACAACAAGCTATCACGGCCTTTCGGGCTAGTTTAAATCTTTGGATTTTGTAAAAACTTATCTTAATAACCCCACTATTTTTAAATCACCTTGATTGCAATTTTTCCCAATTCTAAGTTTTCACCGCTCACTTTTAGAGTGACATCACCCGTTTGTTTTTTGGCTTGCACCACCACCACCAATTTGCCGCTAAATAGTTTCATCGTAGGCAAATGAAACATTTCTAAGGATGTGGCATCGCCATTGCAAGCGGCTATGTATTGGCCTGCACCAGTTACTTCAAATTGCAGTTGGTTTGTGGCAGTGGGGCAGGGGATACCGTTTTTGTCTACCACCTCAACGGTTACAAATGCCAAGTCTTTTCCATTGGCTTTCAGGGTTTGCACATCGGTGGTCAGTTTGAGGGCATGTGGCTTACCGGCTGTTTTAATTTCTTTTTCGCCCACGGGTTTGCCTTTGTCATAAGCCACCACTTTTAGGATGCCCGGTTGGTATTTCACATCCATCCACATCAGGCGGTAGCGTTCTTGAGGCGAACCGTTTTTTCTCTTTTCTTGTATTCCCAAACTTTTGCCATTCAAGAATAATTCGGCCCGGTCATAATTGGTGTACACAAAAACTGGGGTGGTTTCGCCCTCTCTGCCTTCCCAATTCCAGTGGGGTAAAATATGTAAGGTAGGTTCTTTGGTATTCCACCTGCTGCGGTAAAGGTAATACCGATCTTTGGGTAAGCCGGCCAAATCGCATAGACCAAAATAAGAGCTTCTCGAAGGCCAAAATTCATCATAAGGCGTTGGTTCTCCCAAATAATCAAAGCCAGTCCATACAAATTCTCCGATTACCCACGGCTTATCATCTTGCAAAATAAAATCATCTTCAGGCAGGTTAGACCAGCTGCAATACTCCAAGTCATAAGACGACGATTGCAAATCTGGGTGGGTTTTCATGATGCCCTGCTTCACCGGAAAATGATAAATCCCTCTCGAACTAACCGTTGAAGCTGTTTCTGAGCCCAAAATAAAGCCTTGCGGAAAACGTTCATAAGCTTCTTCATACAAATGAACTCTATAATTTAATCCAGGTACATCCATGATGGCCCCAAAGCCAGAAGACATCACCGCTTGCACTTGATCCATGCCCACCGTGACGGGTCTTGTGGGGTCTTCACGATGAAAAATAGCTTGCAACCATTTGGCCCGTTTTACGCCTTCGCTGCCCCATTGGTCGGGTACCTCGTTGCCAGAACTCCACATCACTATGCACGGATGATTTCTGGTGGCATGCACCAAATTCACAATGTCTTTTTCGGCATAATCATCAAAATACAGATTGTAGCCATTCTCCACTTTGGGCACTTTCCATTCATCAAAACTTTCGGCCAAAAACATAAAACCCATTTCGTCACATAAGGCTAGTTGTTCTAGGCTTGGCATGTTGTGCGAACTCCTGATGGCGTTCACTCCCAAATCTTTCAGTATGTTGAGTTGACGTCTGAGAGCAGATTCATTAATGGCAGCTCCAAGCGGCCCTAAGTCATGGTGCAAACAAACTCCTTTAAATTTGGTAACTTTCCCATTAAGTCTAAAGCCCGTGGCACGGTCAAATTGAATGTCTCTGATGCCAAAGGTGGTTTCCACTTTGTCTATCAACTCTTTTCCTTTGTATAGTTCTGATATAGCCGTGTATAAATAGGGTGTGTCAACATCCCATAAATTTGGATTTGGCACAGCTATATTTTGATCAAATTCGCCACCGAATTGTTGATTAATCTCTGCCTTGGCAACTTCTTTGAGGTCAGCATCCAAAATTTTGGTTACTAATGTAAGGTTGTTGCCAGTAACTTTAGTTTTAATGTTGACTTTGGCATTCTCTTTAGTTATGATAGGGGTAGTCACAAAAGTGCCCCAATGATCAATGCTCTCTTTGTTTTTGATGATGATTTTTACATTTCTGTATAGGCCTGCTCCAGGATACCACCTCGAAGATAACGGTCGGTTATTGAGTTTAACAGCCAGGGTATTTTTTTCTAAGTTGATAAATTCCGTGATGTCAAAATAAAAATAAGCATAGCCATATTTCCATTCCCCAACTTTTTTACCGTTCAAAAAGATTTCGGGTTCGCTCATGGCTCCATCAAACTGAATGATGACTTTTTGATTGGGCTTAATTTCGGGTAAACTTAATTCATTTCTATACCATGCCTTACCAATGTAGGGCAAAGCTCCTGTTCTCCCAGTTTTTTCTGTGGCTTGCTGTTCAAAATTTTGGGTAATAGCCACTACTTGCTTGTCTATTGCTTTGTCAAAAGGGCCATAAATAGCATAGTCATGAGGCACGTTAATACTTTGCCATTGGCTGTCGTCAAAATCGGCTACTGTGGCTGCCGGAAAATCCCCACGGCTAAACTTCCAACCCTCTGTAAGGAGCAATTCTGTTCTCAAATTTTTTTCTTGATTGGATTGGCAACCCATTAACAGAGATATTAAAATAATGGGTTTAAAATATTGTACTATATTCATCTTAGTTTTTTAGCGGATGACTGTAAAATTTAAAGGCCAAATTGGCTTTTTTTTGATGATTAAAAAAGGTGGCATTATCCCAATGTGAGCCTTGTCCCCAGAGGGTAGAGCAAGGGGTAGACACCCATGCAGGTTCCCAATAAACCACCCCTTTTCCACCGGCATCAAAAATAATTTTTGTAAGTTGATTCATATAGTCTAGTTGCCCTTTTTGGGTGGCAGGATAGCCCGTTATTAAGGCATCACTGCCCAAAATATTGCCGGCATCGTCGATGTCTTCTAATGTGTAAGGATAGGCTGTTTCTACCACCATAAATTTTTTCTGATAGGTGTTTATGAGGGTTTTAATGGCACTGCCGAGGTTATTAAATTGATAGGTTGACCATTTTGGGTAATATGAAATCCCAATCCAATCATAGTTAAACACCCCGTTGGCTGTGGCTTGCTCAAACCACCACAGAGCATTTTCTGGCTGAGCAATATGCAACATAGTTTCCACTTTTTTTTGTTTTTGAGCAGAAAAATCTCTAACAGCTTGCAATCCTCTGTTGATTAAAGTTGCATTTCTATTCCAATTAATAGGCCATTGCAATGCACCGTTTTGAAGAATCATAGGGTTAATTTCGTTGCCTACTTGCACCATATCAGGCGTTAAGTTAAGAGCTTCTAATTGGTTGAGGGTTTTGAGTGTGTAATTGTATAAAGAATCTCCTAAAACAGCGGTGTTGTTTATTACACCTAACCATGCTACAGGGATTTGTTGTTTTTCAGGATCGGCCCAAGTATCGGAGTAATGAAAATCTAGCAACACTTTAAAGTTTTGTGCTTTTGCTTTTTGGATGCCTTTTTTAACGTCTTCAAAATTAGAGTAATTGGTCCAATCAGGATTGTGCCATAGCCTTAACCGAATTAAATTGCATCCAGCTTCTTTAAAAATAGTATAAGGATTTTTTTGAACCCCATCTGCATCTTTGTAAATTGCCCCACAATCTTCCATTTCATTCACATAAGATAGGTCGGCTCCACGATAAAAATCAGGTTCATTGATTACAATTTCTTGGTTTTTCTCTAGCTCATTTTTTTGGCAAGCTGCCAAATTAAGCAAAATTAGGCAACAAAGGATCTTTAAAAAATTTTGTGTTAACATATTGATAGTTTAAAATTTAAATGGAAATATTTTAATTTTATTACAATTTATGAATATTAAATTTACAAATTTAACAAAAAAAACGATGTAGCCTACCAGTACCTACCAGTTTTTTTTTTACATTTGTCTTATGAAAGTGTTAAAAGGAGCAGAAAAACAATATATTCCAAATTACAGAATGGTTATTCAATCAATAGAGCAATCTATCATGAGTGGTCAACTAAAAGTAGGAGATAAATTACCATCGTTAAATAATATAAAAGAACAGTTTCAACTTTCTAGAGATACTGTATTAATCGCTTTTTCTGAATTAAAGCAAAGAGGAATAGTGTATGCGGTAGCGGGAAAAGGCTATTATGTGAAAAGCACCTCCATAAATGTAAAGCAAAAGATATTTTTATTGTTTGATGAGTTAAATGCCTTTAAACAAGATTTGTATAACTCTTTTTTATCGCACATCAATCCGGATGCACAAGTTGATATATTTTTTCATCATTTTAATGTTGAATTGTTTGCAAAATTAATTTCAGATCATGCTGGCAACTACACCCATTACGTCATCATGCCGGCCAATTTAAAAAATACAGCCAAAATTTTGAGCCACCTTAACAACCAAAAAGTTGTTATTTTAGATCAGCTACCAGAGGATTTGATGAATTTCCCTGCAGTGTATCAAAATTTTGAAAAAGGGATTTATGAAAGCTTAATTCAAACAAAAACACTGGTAGAAAAATACCAAAAAATTATCTTACTTTTCCCCAAAAGCAAACAACCCTATGGCATGTTGAGCGGTTTTCAAAAGTTTAAAAAACAAATTAACCTTCAAACGGAGGTGATTGCCAACTTAGATGACAATTTGCCAGCAAAAGGGTCAGTTTATGTTTTACTTGATGATGAGGACTTGATAAAACTAGTGAAGATCATAAAAAAAACCAATCTTAAAATTGGCCAAGACATTGGCATTATTTCATACAATGACACCATGCTAAAAGAGATTATTGCAGATGGCATTACAACCATTTCAACAGATTTTTATTTGATGGGAAAGAATTTGGCCAAAATTATTGCTGAAGATTACCAAGGTCAGATAGAAAACCCAAACCGTTTAATCATGCGTCACTCCTTATAGATATGACAATAAATCAAACTTTAAGGCACACAATAAATGTCTCAGAACCTATGGATTCTTGCTTACAAATTTCTTTGCATGAAGGGGGCAGAATTGTTAATTGGACTCTTGGAGATCAGGTAATCATAGCCGAGCCTAAAAACAGTGATTACTCAGCAAGTTATGCAGGGGCAATGCTATGCCCATTTACCAACAGAATTGAGGATGGTACCTATAACTTTAACCAAAAAAAATATCAATTAAAAATTAATGAAGAAAACTTAAACCATGCCTTGCACGGTTTGGTTTATAATCAATCCTTTGAGTTGTTATATCTTGTAGAAGAAGATACATTTTCTGAAATTGCTCTCACTTGTCATTACAATGGTCAGGCTAAGGGTTATCCGTTTGTGTTTTCTATCAACTTAACATACAGATTAGAAAACACAAGCCTAAAAGTTATAGTAGAGGTAACTAACCTTTCAATGCAATCAATTCCAATGGCTTTGGGGTGGCATCCGTATTTTTTTTCAGACAACAGAGACAATTCTTTTTTGCAATTTGATGCAGTTAAAAAATTTATCAATAATCCCAGAAACATCCCGGTTGATGCGGTAGATTTTAACCAAACGGTTCAACTAAATTTTAAAGATTTTTTTGATGATGGATTTGAACTTTCCTCTCCCCAATTAACGTTTAATACCCCAAAATATCAACTAACATTTTTGCTTGATAAACATACCAAATTTTTGCAAATTTACACCCCGGCCAACCAAGCGGTTGTGGCCATAGAACCCATGACGGCAGCTGCTAATAGTTTTAATAATCTGCAGGGTCTTCATGTTCTGGATGCTCAATCTTCTATGAAACAACAAATTACGATTCAATATACTAAACACTAACTAATTTTATTTTATGCAAATTTTATCTTTTATTTTGTTTACAGCGTTGGTGGCCATTATAGCCTACCTCAAAACGCGAAACACCCCAAAAACAGATTCTGATGGTTATTTTTTGGGTGGCAGAAGCCTCACGGCAGTGGTGATTGCAGGCTCTTTGCTGCTCACAAATTTATCTACCGAACAAATGGTAGGGTTAAATGGTTCTGCGTACACCAGTGGCATATCGGTTATGGCCTGGGAAACTTTGGCAGCCATAGCCATGATACTCACGGCAATTTTTTTACTGCCCAGGTATCTTAAAAGTGGGCTAACCACTATTCCGCAGTTTTTGGCTAATCGGTTTGATGTTACCACCAAAACACTCACCTCAGCTTTGTTTTTAACGGGTTATGCCATTGTGTTGTTACCCATAGTGCTTTATTCGGGTTCGTTGGCCATCAGTAGCATGTTTGACATCCCTGCCTTATTAAATGTAAGCCACACGCAATCAATCTGGATTTGCGTTTGGGGCATTGGCATAGCAGGTATTTTTTATGCGGTGTTTGGCGGTCTCAAAGCCGTGGCAATTTCAGACTCCATCAATGCCATTGGCCTGTTAATTGGAGGTTTATTAATCCCCATATTTGGCTTAATGATGGTAGGCGATGGCAGCATTTTGCAAGGCATCAGCACATTGATGAACGAAAACCCTGATAAATTTAATTCGATGGGAAGCCAAACAGACCCTGTGCCGTTTCATACCTTATTTACGGGTATGATGTTGGTGAATTTATTTTACTGGGGAACCAATCAGCAAATTATTCAGCGGGCTTTGGCTGCCAAAAATTTGCAAGAAGGTCAAAAAGGCTTATTATTGGCAGGTTTTATTAAAATTCTAGGTCCCATTATCGTCGTTTTACCGGGTATTATTGCATATCATCTTTTTGAAGGGCAATTAGAAAATTCAGACAGTGCCTATCCGATGTTGGTGAATGCTGTGTTGCCCAAAGCATTTGTTGGATTTTTTGCAGCGGTGCTCTTTGGTGCTATTTTAAGTTCTTTTAATGGAGCCCTAAACAGTTCGGTTACTTTGTTTGGGTTAGATATCTACAAACAACACTTTAACAAAGATGCCTCCGAAAAATTGGTGGTAAAAAAAGGTAAAATCTTTGGGATTATTTTGGCCTTTTTTGCTATGATTATAGCGCCATTTATTGCCAATGCAGGCAGTTTATTTGCCTACTTGCAAGAAGTTAACGGTATTTATAGTATTCCTATTTTAACCATTATTGTGGTGGGTTTTGCCACCAAACGCGTGCCTGCCATAGCGGCCAAAATAGGCTTGCTAACTGGCTGTTTGCTATATATTATCAGCCAGTTTTTGTTGCAACCTTATATGATAAACAAGGCTCTAAACAGTGCAAAAGCCGATGGCATTACTGATGAGTTGGCCTTGGCAATGATAAAAGCAGAGGCTTATCCGCATTATTTAGACATCATGACTATTTTGTTTATTTTGAATATCGTGATCATGCTAGTTATTGGCAAGCTAAAACCCATGGCTCAGCCCTATGTGCAAGAGTATACCAAACAAGTGGATATTACCCCTTGGAAACCTGTTTATTTAGTAGGAGGAGCTATTACCCTATTAGTAATAGGAATTTATTATTATTTTGCATGATATGAAAAACAAGTTGATGAAGAAAGTATCTGAAGCATTTCAGGTAAAATTTAAAATAGAGCCACTATTGATTTTTGCTCCTGGCAGAATCAATTTAATAGGAGAACACACAGATTATAATGATGGTTTTGCTATGCCCGGGGCTATTAATAAGGGGATAGGAGTGGCCGTTTGCAAAACTGACGAAAACTTTTCTCATGTAGTGGCATTAGATGTTAATCAAGCACATCAAATTAATTTGGCTTCGGTGCAGCCCTTGCCTAATGGCGGATGGCGAAATTATGTTTTAGGGGTGATTGGCGAAACCCAAAAATTAGGTTATCAAATGGGTAATTTTAATTTGGTTTTTTCGGGCAACATTCCGGATGGGTCTGGCATGTCATCTTCGGCAGCCCTTGAAAATAGTATTGTTTTTGCATTAAATGAATTGTTTGATCTTAAGTTAACCAAAAATCAAATGATTTTGATTTCGCAAAAAGCCGAACACAATTATGCGGGGGTCAACTGTGGTATCATGGACCAATATGCCAGCATGTTTGGTCTAAAAAACAGTGCATTGCTTTTAGATTGCCGAACGGTAACATCAGAAACCTATGAAGTAGATTTTAAGGATTACAAATTATTACTGATTAACACCAACGTGAAACACGATTTATCTGAAAGTGCCTACAACAACAGACGTGCTGTGTGCGAAGAGGTGTCTGGTCTATTGGGAATAAAAGCCTTAAGAGATGCCAATATAGAGCAATTAAAAAAACTAGAAAATCAATTAACTGCAGATGATTATCAAAAAGCAAAATATGTGATAGAAGAAAATCAACGGGTTTTAGATTTTATCAAGGCAGCCAAAGCCGGAGAGGTTGAAACTTGCGGTCAGTTATTGTATGCCTCTCACCAAGGCTTGAGTGAGCAATACAAAGTGAGTTGTGAAGAGCTAGACTTTTTAGTTGATTTTACCAAAAAAACATCGGCAGTAGTAGGTGGCAGGATGATGGGTGGCGGTTTTGGTGGTTGCACCATCAATTTGGTACACAAAGCTGAGGTTAAATCTTTTGGGATAGCAATATCAGAAGCTTATCTGAAACAATTCAACAGAGCTTGCTCATTGTATAAAGTAAAATTATCAGACGGAACCAGAGTAATCAATTTATAATTATGTCATACCAAGATTTACAAAATTATTCGCACAGACGCTACAACATTCTTACTGGCGAATGGGTATTAGTGTCGCCCCACAGAACCAAAAGACCTTGGCAAGGTAAACAAGAAACAGTACTTGGAAATCAAAGACCAACTTTTGACCCTACTTGTTATTTGTGTCCAGGCAATACCCGTGCCAACGGAGAAATAAACCCCAATTATGAGGATGTTTATATTTTTGATAACGATTTTGCAGCCTTGCAATCAGACAGTAAAGATTTTAAAATTCACGATGGGTTGCTTAAAGCGGAGAGTGAACGAGGCATTTGTAAAGTGGTTTGTTTTAGTCCGGATCACTCAAAAAGTTTAGCCGATATGGCAGTGGATGAAATTGAAAATGTAGTTGTTGCTTGGCAAAATGAGTTTAAAACCTTGGGAGCCATGGAAGGCATCAATCACGTGCAAATATTTGAAAACAAAGGTGATGTGATGGGTTGTAGTAATCCGCACCCACATGGTCAAATCTGGAGTCAATCTACCGTACCAAATGAGGTAGCTAAAAAAGACAAACACCAAAAGGCATATTTTGAGGATAAAAAAAGCAGTTTGTTGGGTGATTATCTGCAACAAGAATTAAACCTGAACGAACGTATAATTTTTGAAAACAATTCATTTGTGGTGTTGGTGCCGTTTTGGGCAGTGTGGCCTTATGAAGCCATGATTTTACCCAAAAATCATCAAAATGACATCATGGCCATGGATGATAACGGACGTGCTATGTTTGCAGAAGCGGTATCTAAACTTACCAAAGCTTATGATAAAGTGTTTAATTGCTCGTTTCCTTATTCTGCCGGAATTCATCAGGCACCAACCAACGGAGCAAATAATGCACATTGGCATTGGCACATGAGTTTTTATCCGCCTTTGCTTAGGAGTGCATCGGTTAAAAAATTTATGGTAGGATACGAAATGTTTGGCACTCCACAAAGAGACATCAGCCCAGAAATTGCAGCCAATACGTTAAAGAGTTTGGTGTAATTTAATTTGAATGTTTATTTTACTTTTTAAGAAGTTATAGAAACTACGGCATTCATTTTATTTTGATGATTTATCTACAAAATTTTAGGTAAATCATCAAAATTTCTTTTTTATTATATTTCCGGCTAACATCCCCAAGCCGCCAAAAATTAAGATTACACCGATGTTAAACATTTCTCGGTAATCGGCTGAGATGCTTTGGTTAACCAATACAGCAATTAACAATCCTAGGCCAACGCCTATAACGGTGCAAACCAATTCAATAAAAATACTATTGTTGTTTTCAGGGAGTATGTAAACCTCTTTGTTGCGTAAATCTTTTTTGGTTACAAAGATGTTTTTTAAGGCATAAAAGATTAGGAGGAAAATGCTTAATAAAATAAGGATTCTAAAAAATGGCATATCAATTAATTTTTATTGTTTTACTAATTTTTTTGATAAAAGTTACAAAATTTAGTTTGTTTTTAACCAAGGCATTTCGGTTTTAGCCCCGATTATAGTGAAAAGACACCAAGTCTAAAACCCTAGTTTTTGATGACTAGCCAAAGCGACCAACGGGAGCTATTGGGTTGACTATACAAAAACAGGGTTTTGGTTTGGGGGCTTGTAGCGAAAAGCGGGAATGACCATTATTTTGTGCCCGAGCGATTGGCTTCTTAAAAAAATATGTCAGTTTGTCAGTTGATTTTTGAAGTAATTCTAGTTTTTATGACATTTAATGAGGTTTTGTGTGATGGCACAACTATTGAATAATGGTTAGCAAATATTTGTAAACTATTAAAATAAACATATCATGAGTAAAATTATTGGAATCGACTTGGGAACAACCAACTCTTGTGTTTCGGTGATGGAAGGTGGAGAGCCTGTGGTTATTGCCAATGCCGAAGGAAAAAGAACAACACCCTCTGTAATTGCCTTTGTGGAAGGTGGAGAAATTAAGGTAGGAGACCCTGCTAAGCGACAAGCCGTTACAAACCCAACCAAAACGATTGCGTCTATTAAAAGATTTATGGGGAATAAGTTTTCTGAATCATCTAAAGAAGTAGGCAATGTGGCTTACAAGGTGGTGAAAGGCGACAATGACACCCCACGTGTAGACATAGATGGCAGGTTTTATACCCCACAGGAATTGTCGGCTATGACACTTCAGAAAATGAAAAAAACAGCCGAAGATTATTTAGGAACCACGGTTACAGAAGCTGTGATTACCGTGCCGGCTTACTTTAACGATGCCCAAAGACAAGCGACTAAAGAGGCAGGTGAAATTGCGGGCCTAACTGTAAGAAGAATCATCAACGAACCAACTGCAGCAGCTTTGGCTTATGGTTTAGACAAATCTGGCAAGGAGCAAAAAATTGCGGTGTATGACTTAGGTGGCGGAACTTTTGACATCTCTATCCTTGAATTAGGCGATGGGGTATTTGAAGTGTTGTCAACCAACGGAGATACTCATTTAGGTGGAGACGATTTTGATCAAGCAATCATAGATTGGTTAGCCAATGAGTTTAAGGCCGAAGAAAGCGTAGACTTGAAGGCAGATCCTATGGCTTTGCAACGTTTGAAAGAAGCGGCCGAAAAAGCAAAAATTGAGTTATCATCTTCTGCCCAAACAGAAATTAACTTACCTTATATCACGGCTACGGCTACTGGCCCTAAGCACTTGGTGAAAACCTTAACCAGAGCAAAATTTGAGCAATTATCAGACGACTTGGTAAGACGTTCGATGATTCCTTGTGAAAAAGCCCTGAAAGATGCCGGATTGTCAAAATCTGACATTGATGAAGTTATCTTGGTTGGTGGGTCTACCAGAATCCCAAGAATACAAGAAGAAGTAGAAAAGTTTTTTGGCAAAAAGCCTTCAAAAGGGGTAAACCCAGATGAGGTAGTTGCCATTGGAGCAGCCATTCAGGGTGGGGTTTTAACAGGCGATGTAAAAGACGTGTTGTTATTAGATGTAACGCCACTATCTCTTGGGATTGAAACCATGGGTGGGGTCATGACTAAGCTTATTGAGTCTAACACCACCATACCAACCAAAAAATCTCAGGTGTTTTCTACCGCAGCAGACAATCAGCCTTCTGTAGAAATTCATGTGTTGCAGGGCGAAAGACCAATGGCACAAGATAACAAAACTATTGGAAGATTTCACTTAGATGGTATTCCCCCAGCCCAAAGAGGGGTGCCACAAATTGAAGTAATCTTTGATATTGATGCCAACGGAATCATCAAAGTTTCTGCTACCGACAAAGGCACAGGCAAATCGCACGACATTAGAATTGAAGCGTCTTCAGGACTTACCCAAGATGAGATAGAAAGAATGAAACGCGAAGCAGAAGCCAATGCCGATGCCGATAAAAAAGCCAAAGAGCAAGTAGATAAAATCAATGAAGCTGACAGCATGATTTTTCAAACAGAAAAACAGCTCAAAGAATTTGGTGATAAATTATCAGATGGCAACAAATTAGCAATTAATTCGGCTTTAGAAGAGCTTAAAAAAGCTTATGAAACCAAAGATATTGCCACTATTCAGCCTGCCTTAGATAAAATTAACGAGGCTTGGAAAAACGCTTCGGAAGAAATGTATAAAGCACAAGCCGAACAACAACAAAGTGGTGCTTCTGCAGAACAACCTAATGCACAAGCTAATGGTGCAGAACAAGATGCTGTAGAAGATGTTGATTTTGAGGAAGTGAAATAATTAAGTTTTAAAATTACCCTAAAACCCGGCTATTTTGGTCGGGTTTTTTTTATTTTTGAAAATATAAAACCATCTAAATGAGATTTAAATACCCACTAGTTTTTGCCATATTAATCATGCAGTTAAGCTTTGCTTGGAACGAAAGAGCTCATCATATCACCGTTTTAATTGCCTACGATCAGCTAAGTGTGCAGCAGAGGCAAAACATGACTGATTTACTAAAGCACCATCCAGATTACCAAACCATTTGGCTGCCAGCCTACAACAAACTGAAATCTGAATTGCCTTTAGATGTTTATTTGATGATGAGAGCCAGCACTTGGCCTGATGTGATTAGAAAAAAAAATAATTTAAACCACCAATACCACAAAGACCCTTGGCATTATATTACTTATAAAATTGATTTTGACAATGGTCACGACTCTAGCAGAGTTTATGGTAAAAACCGTGAGACCATCCTAACAGGCATAGATTTTGCTCAAAAGATGGTGAATGAAAAAACACAAAACAAAACAATTAGAGCGGTTTATTTGGCCTGGCTTATTCATTTGATTGGCGATGTGCATCAACCCATGCATTGTGGTTCGCTGTTTAATAGCGATTACCCAAATGGCGACAGGGGTGGTAATGATTTTTTTGTAATGCCCAAAAACAAGGGCATAAAATTACATACATTGTGGGACAATGCGTTAGGTACCGGAAAAAAGATGAATAACCTAAAAAGCCAAGCCACAAGAATTGTTACAAATCATAAAAAAATGCTGTCTGAATATGATGTCAATAATTTTGATGCTAAAGCTTGGAGCATTGAGAGTTTTGAGCATGCTATAAAAGACGCTCACCAACATGGGAAACTGATAGGCTCTAAAGCCAAAGAAGGTGCAGTAGCCTTACCAAATAATTATACTAAAATCTTAAAAAACGTGGCCGAGTTGCGTTGCTATTTGGCTGGGGTGAGGTTAGGAAATGCTTTTGGGGTGTTGATGATTAATTGAGTATTAAGTTTGTTTTACAGGTCTTAAAATGTATTAATTACAAAAATAGGTTTTGTATTGTAATTTGTAATTTGTTTAAGGTGTTTTAATTTTTTTTAATTTTAAATTAATTTGTTATTGCAATATTATCGGCAAACCTAAAGCAAACGAAAAGACTATCAAAAAAGGCTATCCACAAAAAATAGCACAACTTGTAACAAAAAAACAGGATTTGCTTTTGCCTCTATAAAGACTATAAGGATAATAATAACCTATTAAACGGTTTTTAAAATTGTATAGGATTAATAACGAATGATTTTTTAGATAATTAAAAAATTGAAATGGTTAAAACCATTCAAAAATTATCACGGACATTCAATAGCCCACGGTTTAAACCGTGGGCTATAAAGAAGGTTAAGGTATTGAAAACCGTTTCAACGGTTTATCTATCTTAAATTTAAATTAAATATTACAAATTATGCCACATTCATTCAATAAAATTTGGATACACGCCATTTGGGCTACCAAAGAAAGAACACCATTGATTCAACAAAACATTGAAAATAAGGTATATTAATTTATTTTAGAACAATTGCGTGAGATGGGATGTCCGGTAAGAATTATAAACGGAATGCCAGACCATATTCATTGTTTGTTTCTACTCAATCCACAAAAATCAATTGCAGAGGTAATCAAACAGATTAAAGGAAGTAGTTCTCATTTTATAAATCAAAATAATCTCATTTCAGAAAAATTTTCTTGGCAAACCGGTTATGCATCCTATTCAGTTTCAGAATCGGTTGTTGATAAGGTTTTTCAATACATTAAAAATCAGAAATCGCACCACCAAAAGAAAACATTTGAGCAGGAATATGAAGGATTTATTAAATTATATGGTTTAAATCAACAGTTTAACCAATAAGTAAAGAAACCACCATCAAATTATTTTTAAAAAAGCAATGCTCTTATTTTTCGAAAAAAATAATATCTCAAATTTCAAGAAAATATTTTTTGAACAATTTGAGTTTGTGGTGAATACTTACTTTTAGACGCATTAAGAATAACGACACTATGCTGTAAAGTTTATGTTTTTTAAAATTATAATGTCAGTTTTGTCATTCTCTATGATATTATTGCATTTTTCATGAAATAGAAGAAATATAATTTTTTGTAATTTTAGCGATATGAAATTATTTTTTTGATTAAATAATATTTCTTGCCATAGGATTATAAAACAAAAACTTGTAAAAAGACTATAACTTATTCTTAGCCTCAATCCATAAACTCATAAATTTTTTAGATTGCATGTTTTCTTGATGGAGTATGGCCATAAAAAAATGCTTATGCCGATGCTCAGATAAATGCTCAGTAAGGTAATTAATTTTTGCTATAAAAACATCTTCAAATGCTTTTTGATGCATATTTTGCAGAACATTTGAATAATCTGCTATAGATTTTTCCCAAATGAACTGATTGTTATACAGTGTTATGGCATTTTGAATAAATTCTTCCCATAAATTGCTGCATAAAAGGTTATTTTTAGACAAATCATAACCTTCCCAACCAATGGGGGTTGATAAAACGGGTAATTGGTTTTGCATACTTTCAAAAATTTTACCTTTTAGCCCGGCTCCAAAGGTTAGCGGAGCCAACATGAGTTTATAATTTTGATAAAGTGTATTAAGATTGTTGGCAATTCCCTTGATATAAAACCCTTTATGGGGTTGATGTAACTGTAAAATACTATTATCGGCATAAGCTCCGTAACAATGCAGCTGGGCTTGAGGCAGTTTTTGCTTGATGAGTGGCCAATGTTTGTAAAGCTCTGTGACCATCATTTTATTGGGCAGATGTAAAAAATTTCCGAGACAAAAAAAGTGCTGTCTGTTTTCGAATGCTGTGTTGTGATGAATCATTTTGCCGTCCCACAAAAAGGGCAAATAAAACAATTGAGCTTCAGAAATTTTAAATTCGTCAACCAACAAACGGTATTCTACTTTGGAGATGATCAAACTCAAATCGCATCGCAATATACTCGCCATCTCTCTCACAAAAACATCATTTTGCAAGTTGAGTGGCGTTTGCTGTTGACTTTTAACTTGAATTTCGCGGGCCTTTCTTATAAAATGTAAATCTTCGGTATCTAAAATAGTTAAGGCCTCTGGGCATTTGGCCTTAATCCGCCAGCCAAATTGCTCTTCTGCTATAAACCGATCATACATCACCACGTTTGGTATCAGGTGTTTAAGCAAGTTTTCCACCGCCTGATCGTTGATGTTTATTCGCAAAGATTCGTCTATTACCTCATGGGCTGGTGAATTATTGTCAGATTGATTGGTGTACCAATAAGTGATATGGTATCCTTGATTTTTGAATAGATTAAGAATTTGTAGCATCCTAAAACCAGCAGCAGTTGTATGGGCTTGCGGATATACAATGCCAATAACAAGCAGTTTGTTTATTTGGTTTTTAACGGACATCTAATGAAGTTTAAAACGCTAAAATAGGTCAAAAATAATTTTTTTATGATACATTTGGGTTTTTAAATTTTAGATTTTAATTTTATGAGTGATGTCATTAAACCCAAAGGATTAGTTAACAAAACCCTTTATTATGTTGAAAAAGTGGGCAACGCCTTACCACATCCAGCCAGTTTGTTTGCCATTTTTGCTTTCATGGTTATTGTGATATCTTGGGTGGTTTCTTTTTTTGACATACAGGCTATTAATCCTGGTAACAACCAAGTAATTAAGCCGTTTAGTTTAGTTTCTGTAGAGGGCTTGCACATGATACTTGCCGAAATGGTAACCAATTTTACGGGCTTT
Source organism: Flavobacterium sp. (assembly GCA_036796275.1). Lineage (GTDB taxonomy): Bacteria > Bacteroidota > Bacteroidia > Flavobacteriales > Flavobacteriaceae > Flavobacterium. The sequence continues at coordinate 25,519 of DAIRDG010000016.1, read as the reverse complement.
GCTCCATTGGGGGTTGTGCTAGTGGCCTTGTTGGGTATTGGCATTGCAGAGGGCAGTGGTCTAATTGGCACCGCCTTAAGGTTGCTCGTATTGTCGGCCCCCAAAAAATTACTCACGTTTGTGATTGTTTTTGCAGGTATTTTATCAAACACGGCTAGTGAAGTTGGCTATGTGTTGTTGGTGCCCCTCAGTGCCATTGTGTTTTTGTCGGTTGGCAGAAATCCATTATTGGGTTTGGCTGCTGCTTTTGCTGGAGTTTCTGGAGGGTATAGCGCTAATTTTTTCTTGGGGACTATCGATCCATTGTTGGCAGGTTTGTCTCAAGAAGCTGCTCATATCATCAATCCGGAATATGTGGTAAATGCCACCGCCAATTATTATTTTATGTTTGCCTCAACCATTGTTATTGCATTGGCTGGCACATGGGTTACCGAAAAAATTGTAGCCCCAAGATTAGGAGAATATACCGGAGAAGCCAAGGTTGATGATATAAAAAACCTGACCGCGTCCGAAAAAAAGGGATTAAAATATACTTTAATCACGTTTGTAGTGTTGGCTGGCATATTAATGTGGACAGTGATTCCTGAAAACGGAATTTTAAGAAATCCCGAAAGTGGCAGTTTATTAGACTCGCCGTTTATGAAAAGTATAGTTTCGCTTATTTTTATTTTAGCAGCTCTTTTAGGCATTGCCTATGGTTTGGGAGCAGGCACCATCAAGAATGATGCAGACATCATGAAAGGCATGAGCAAATCTATGGAAACTTTAGGGTCTTATATCGTATTGGTGTTTTTTGCAGCCCAATTTGTGGCTTATTTTAAATGGACAAATTTAGGATTAATCTTTGCCATTAATGGGGCCGAAGTTTTAGGAGCTCTAAATTTACATCCTATTTTGTTGATGATAGGCTTTATCATATTCACGGCCATCATCAACATGGTAATGGGCAGTGCTTCTGCCAAATGGACCATCATGGCTCCGGTATTCATACCCATGTTTATGTTATTAGGTTATAGCCCAGAGATGACACAATTGGTTTATAGAATTGGTGATTCGGTTACCAACATCATTTCACCCATGATGTCTTATTTTGCCCTCATTGTAGCCTTTATGCAGCAGTATGACAAAAAAGCGGGTATAGGCACCATTATTTCTACCATGTTGCCTTACAGTGTGGTATTTTTTGTGGTATGGACTCTCTTATTAGCCCTTTGGATGTTATTTGATTTTCCTATCGGTCCAGATGCCCCCTTGAGTTATCCATGATGTTGCAAACGATTTAAACTCTGGGTTAAATTTTAGCCTTTAAAATATTATTAGTACCTAATTAACTTAACAGTAGATTGGCTCTGGCTGTTTTTGATATTCACCAAATAAAAGCCATTGTCAAGGTCTTTTAAGGTATATTTGTTATTGATTAATGGAGGATGATTAATTTCTAAAACTTTTTGCCCCTGATAATTATATACCAAGATAGCATCTACGGGTTGAGAGGTAGAGATATAAACTTCAGATTGACTGCTCGGATTTGGGTATATCACCAAATCATAAAAACCTTGCGTAGTTTCTTTGCTCAACACATTGCCCCAAATGCTCTCAACCCATTGCGGGTTATCTACAAACGGATTGCGGTTGTTTTGGTAATTATAAATGTCGTTGTTTCTGTTGAGTTCTTTGAGGCTAACTTCATCCTGCAAATGCCATTGGTACAGCATATCTAATGCCCATTGATTAAACACTTTGTTAGAAGAACCATCTAGCATTTGTGCAGCTTCTGCACTTTGGTTTGCCCATCCAGCAATGATGTTTTCATAGCGTGTAGCCATGTAAAAAAAGATTCTTGCAATGTCTCCTTTATATTCGTTGATCACTTCAAAAACTTGTCCGGTTGGTCCAATAATACTGCTACTACCTCTTTTAGATAGGTTACTACTTGTGTATGAAGCAATATTTACAGTGCCAAAAGGCAAATTTCCTCTTTCTGCATTTGCTTTTTTGTCTACGGGTAAAATATGAACAACGTCTGATCTCATGGGCTCTTGGTTGCCATACCAACTGTTGGGTACGGTGTGTTCTCTGTTAAAAAACTCACATTCTACATTACCACCCGTTCCTACATCCTGATTGCCCCCATTAGCAGGTAACCCAAAAGTGAAATTGCAATTGGCATAAATATCCCAAACTTTTCCGTTTGGCAAGACATCTGCGATTTCAAAAAATGTCCACATGCCATTATAGGGTTGCACATTATTGTCTGTGGATATGATGTTATACAACTGGGTTTTTAAAGCATATCCACTCCCGGTAGCAGTGGCATAGTAATTGGCAGGTGGCTGACTAAAACATAATTTAAAGCAAAGTAAAAGTATACTAAAACGTAACATCATGAGATTAATTTATTTTACAAAACTAGTATTTTTTTGCAGATAAATTGTTTACTTGCTTTGATATTAGCTGTTAATGTATCAAAAGACTTGAAATAAATTTGTTAAAGAGCCATTCTTATACCACAGATGGCTACTAGGGCTGCAGTTTCGGTTCGCAATCTGTTGTTGCCTAAGCTAACAGGTATAAAGCCATTTGTTTTGGCCAAGGCAATTTCTTTGGGGCTAAAATCTCCTTCAGGTCCAATTAAAATGGTGTAATGTTCTGCATTGTTGAGTTGAGAAGTCAAAATATTTTTTTCAGTATCATCTTCACAATGGGCTATGAATTTGGTGCCGGTGGCTTGCTTTACAAAGCTGGCATAGGGCGTTAATTCATGAATTTTGGGCATCCAAAGTTGCTGAGACTGTTTGATGGCCGAGATGGCAATTTTTTGAAGTCGATCTGTTTTCAGTAATTTTCTTTCGCTGTGTTCACATAAAATGGGTACAAATACATCAATTCCTATTTCAGTAATTTTTTCGAGTACCCATTCTAGCCGGTCTAAAGATTTGGTGGGTGCCACAGCCAAGGTTGTTTTTGGTTTATGAGAGACTTTAAAATCATGATTGATGATGTTTGCCACACATTTTTTGTCGGTTGCCAAGGTTAATTGACAGTTGAATAAATATCCCTCACCATTTGTAACATGTACCGCATCACCGGTTTGTTTTCTCAAGACTTTATGCAAATGCCTACTTTCTATTGCATCAAAAACAACTTCGGTTTGGCTAGTATTTAAGGTCGGGTTATAAAATAACTGCATGTTGATGGTTATAAAGGCATTCTAGATTTAGATAAGATGTCTTGACGGCTAAATTGTTTGTTCAGATACTTGTAATAGCCCACTATGCCAATCATGGCGGCGTTGTCTGTAGTGTACTCAAATTTTGGGATAAAAGTTTGCCAACCGTGACTATTTTCGAAAGCTTTTAGAGTATTTCTGATGCCAGAATTTGCAGAAACTCCACCTCCAATGGCTACAGATTTTATGCCGGTATGCTCTACAGCCGCTTCAATTTTTCGCATTAATATTTTGATAATGATGTGTTGCACAGAGGCACAAATATCAGCTTTGTTTGTTTCAATAAATTGAGGATTTTTATGGGTTTCTTTTTGCACAAAATTCATGATTTGGGTTTTGAGTCCAGAGAAACTAAAATCAAAATCGGGCACTTTAGGGATGGTAAATGTAAAGGCTTCAGGATTACCTTCTTGGGCAAATTTATCAATTAATGGACCACCTGGGTAGGGCAAGGCTAAAATTTTGGCAGTTTTGTCAAAACATTCTCCAATGGCATCGTCTGTTGTTTCGCCTAAAATTTCAAAATCAAAAAAATTCGAAACTTTAACTAATTGGGTATGACCTCCGGAAATAGTGGCAGCTAAAAAAGGAAATTCTGGTATTTTTTGTGCCTCATCTTTAATGAAATGAGCCAAAATATGGGCTTGCATGTGATGCACACTGATGAGTGGAATTTGCAATCCTTGTGCCATGGCTTTAGCAAATGCCCCACCAACCAGGAGTGAACCTATAAGGCCAGGCCCTTGCGTATAGGCAATGGCATGCAGTTGTTGTTTATGAATACCCGCTTTTTGCAAGGCTACTTCTACCACCGGCACAATGTTTTGTTGATGGGCTCTAGAGGCCAACTCGGGCACTACACCGCCGTATTGCTCATGAATATGCTGACGGGCAATTAAATTGCTCAAAACTTCGTTGTTTTTTAAAACGGCTGCTGCAGTGTCGTCACAAGAACTTTCAATAGACAAGATATAGATGTCTTCAGAATTATTTTTTGGCATAAAAATAGCTACTTTTGTATCTGTTATATTTTTTACAAATTTAAAAAACATTTAAACATCAAGCGGTTACTAAACATATTATTTAAGACTTTTTTGTGGCTTTTGGCGTTAATATTCATTAGTGGCTTGTTGTTATTATTACCACCTGTTCAAACATTTTTGGCCAAGAAAGCCACGGTTTATATAAAAAAAGAAACGGGTATTGAAGTGAGTTTAAATAAAATAGCCATCAATGTTTTTGGTGGTGTGAAAATAAAAGAATTACTTATAAAAGACCATCAGCAAGATACTTTAATTGCTGTTGCGGTACTCAAAACTCATCTTATTGATTTAAATAGATGGCAACGCGGCGATGTAATTTTTGATGACATAGAGGCCAACAAACTTTTCTTAAACATTGTGCAATACCAAGGAGAAAAAGATACTAATCTCGATTTGTTTGTAGAAGCCCTAGACGATGGCAAAGAGAGTAGCGGAAAATTTTTGATGTTGGCCAACCAACTGATCTTAAAAAACTCTCGTTTTAAGATGTCAGACCTCAACAAAAAAGATCCTTTAGATGTTGACTTCACAAAAATAAATGCAAAAGTAAAAGAGTTTAAAATTAAGGGACCCAATGTGCATGGACTCATTACAAAAATGTCTTTTACAGACTTTAGAGGTTTAGAAGTTAAACAATTGTATACAGATTTTGACTATACCAAAACCCAAATTTCATTGAAAGATTTAGCCATAAAAACGGTTTTTTCTGAAATGCAAGGGGAAGTTAACTTGCTTTACAAACGTGAAGATTTTCAGGACTTTAATAACAAAGTAAATTTTGACATCCATTTGCAAGATGCCCAAATTAGTTCAAATGATGTTTTTTATTTTTTTGACGGTATTGGTAAAAACATCAATTTTAAGTTTGACGGAAAATTATATGGTACCTTAAACGATTTCAAACTCATCAACATAAAAATTGAGGATAAAAATGCAACTTACCTAAACGGAGATTTAAGGTTTAAAAACCTATTTGACAAAAAAATACAAACATTTGAGATAGAGTCTAATCTTAAGCAAATGGTTACCTCTAAACAAAATTTAATAAAAATTTTACCAGAAATACTCAACAATACTTTTCCAGATGAATTAGCAGCCTTTGGGGTGATGACGCTTTCTGGAATGGTAAATTTAAGGTACAATGTGTTAGAAACCGATGTTGTTTTAAATTCATCTATTGGCTATGCCAAAGCCAAAATGAATTTTTTGGGTGTTTCAGATTTTAATAATGCTTCCTATAAAGGTAATGTGATTACCCAAAACTTTGATGTGGGTAAGCTCTTAAGCATTAAGCAATTAGAAACCATAACCATGAATGCCAAGTTGGATGGTAAAGGTTTTTCTAATAAGAATTTGAATTTATCTGTTATTGGGTATGTAAATCAAGTAACCTACAACAGTTATACTTATAACAACATCAACGTGGATGGGTTGTTTAAAAACCCCATTTTTAAGGGAATATTCAACATCAATGATCCTCATGTTTTTATGGATTTTAAAGGGTTAGTAGATTTATCAGACAAGGAAAATGTGTATAATTTTGAAGCTTTGGTTGATTATTTTGATTTATATACCACCAATTGGATCAAAACTGATAAAACGGCTATTTTTAAGGGAGATATCATTACAAATTTGGTGGGTAATTCTATAGATAACATCAAAGGAGATGCCCAAATTAGCCATTTATCTTATCAGAATTCAAAAAAAGTATATTTGTTTGACGAGGTAAATTTTACTTCCACCTTTAATGAAGCCAACCAGCGTCACATGATTGTAGAATCTGATGATTTGATAAACGGAGAGGTGATAGGCAAGTTCAGTTTTGGTGCTTTAAACAATATGATAGAGAATGCTTTGGGTAGTTTGTATACCAACTACGTGCCACATAAAATAAAAAAGGAACAGTTTTTAGACTTTAATTTTAATATTCATAAAAACGCTTTAGAAATTTTTTATCCAGATTTGGTGCTTGGTAACGAAACCAATTTAAAAGGATCTATTAAATCTGTAAACAATGTGTTTAATTTAGATTTTAAAACAACCGATTTCACCGCCAATGATGTTTTGATGAGCAATATTCACCTTCAGTTAGATAACAAAAATCCCTTTTATTTCACTTACACCACTATTGATAGCATCAAAACCAAATATTATACTTTTAAGGATTTTAATTTACTAAATGTGTCACAAAATGACACGTTGTTGTTTAGAACAGAGTTCAAGGGTGGCAAGTTTAGTCAAGATGATTTTGTGTTTGATTTTTATCATACCATCAATCAATCAAAAGAAAACGTGGTTGGGTTTTTACCTTCTAAGTTTAAAATTAATAATTTTGATTGGAAAATCAACAAGCAGAATAACAGAAGACATCAACTGAAATTTGATAAAGACTTTAAGAAATTTTCGTTTGATGAATTTGTGATAGAAAATCAAAACCAACTCATCAGTATTGATGGCTATGCCAACGAGTTTGATAAAAACTTTAAGGTGCTTTTTAACGAGGTTGAATTAAAAAACATCATTCCGCAAATAGAAAATTTTGACATCAATGGGGTATTGAATGGCAAATTTAGCATTGTTCAAAAAAATGGGGTTTATGATCCGTTTACTAAACTAAATATAAACGACTTAAACATCAATAAAATTGATTTTGGCTATCTAGATCTAGATGTTATAGGTAATGAAAAGTTTAACGAATTTGAAATTAGCAGTAGTTTAAATTACAAAAACGAAGATTTACTCACCCTAGATGGCTTGGTTAATTTAGGCAAAAACAAGGGATGGGACATGGACTTAAGGTTAAAAGATTTAAATATTGAGGCTTTCACAGATTTGGGGGCTGATGTAATTTCAAACGTGCATGGTTTGGTGTCTGGCACCGCCACCATCAAAGGTGATTGGACACAACCTGACATCAATGGTAGATTATTTTTAAATCAAACCGGGTTAAGAATCCCCTACATCAATGTAGATTATCAAATGGGTGCTAATTCTATAGTTGATATCACGCCAAGGCAGTTTATTTTCCGAAATATTAATCTTGAAGACACCAAACACAAATCAAAAGGAGTTTTAAATGGTGTAATTCAGCACAGAAATCTTACCAATTGGTCATTAAATTTAGACCTCAACACCAATAATTTACTGGTGCTTGATACCGAATTTGAACCAGAAAGTTTATATTATGGCACTGCCTTTGTAAACGGAAATGCTAAAATATCTGGCCCAATCAATTCGTTGTTTATTTATGTAGATGCTTCATCAGAAAAAAATACACATGTAAGAATTCCCATCAACAATTCATTAGATGTTAGTGAAAATTCATTCATAAATTTTGTTACCCCCGAACAAAAATACAATATCAACCAAGATAAATCTCTCACGGTTAATTCTAGTGGATTAGAGTTGCAATTTGAATTAGACATCAATGAAAATGCCCTGATTGAAATAATACTCGATACAGATTCAGATCATCACATGCGAGGCAGGGGTAGGGGTGTTTTGAGAATGGACATCAACACCAATGGCAAATTTAACATGTGGGGAGATTTTCAGGTTTATGAAGGCACATATAATTATGTTTACAGAAATTTGATTAAAAAACGTTTTAAAGTAGACAAATATGGTAGCATCGCCTGGAATGGAGACCCCTTAAGAGCTCAGTTAGACCTCAAAGCTATCTATAAAGCACAAGTTAACCCCTCAGCGTTGCTGATTAATTCAGAGCTCTCAAACCGAAGAATCCCGGTTGAGGTAGGCATAGAAATTAAAGGCGATTTACAAAATCCAAATCCGGAATTTACCATAGAATTTCCAAATACAAGTTCCGTATTACAAGCCGAACTAGACACCCAATTGGCCGACAAAGACACCAAACAACAACAAGCCATTTATTTACTTGCCATGGGGTCGTTTTTTAACCCCAATAACAGCATGTTCAATCAGGATTTGGTGTATAATAATTTATTTGAAACGGCCAGCAGCGTTTTTGGAAACTTTTTTGGAAGCAACGAAGCCGACAGTGATTTCACTTTTAATTTAGGTTACAATCCCGGAACAAACATTGATGGCTTTCAACAAGATGCTATTTTTAATTTGGGAACCTCTTTTTCAATAAGCGAAAGAATCACTGTAAACGGTCAGTTTGGGGTGCCAGTAGGTACACAAACAGAAACTTCGGTAGTTGGTAATGTAGAATTTTTGTACCGTGTAAATGATGATGGGTCGTTAAATCTAAGAGCTTTTAATAGAGAAAATGACATTAATTTTATAGGTGAAGGCATTGGGTTTACGCAAGGGATTGGCCTGTCCTACCAAGTAGAGTTTAATAACCTAAAAGAATTGTCAAAAAAATTGTTTAAAAAACAATCAATACTAAAATCAACCAACCAAGGTCAATCAGATTTACCTGATTCTTTCCCAGTAGAATTTGAAGCCTACCGACAACAAGACCGTAAGAAAATTGAAAAAGAACGTCCGGCAGATATTCCACCAGATTTAGATTAAATTTGTTTTTTATCAACTAAATCGATTGAAAATATTGAAAAATTATTAATATGGCAATTTTTATTGCAAAATATTATTATAATTTACTAATTTTACAATAACAATAAAATCATAATGAAAAATAACATAAATCATGTTGCAGTACTTACTTCTGGCGGAGATTCTCCAGGCATGAATGCAGCCATCAGAGCAGTTGTAAGAACATGCAAATATCATAACATTAAATGCACAGGCATATACAGAGGTTATCAAGGGATGATTGAAGGTGATTTTGAAGAAATGGGTCCGAGGTCTGTACAAAATATTGTAAACAAAGGTGGAACCATTCTAAAATCTGCACGTTCTAAAGAATTTATGACCAAAGAAGGCAGAGCAAAAGCTTTTACTAATTTGCAAAACCAACAAGTAGATGCCTTAGTGGTAATTGGTGGTGATGGTAGTTTTACAGGAGCCAAGGTTTTTTGTGAAGAATTTGGTTTGCCCGTTATGGGTATCCCCGGCACCATTGATAATGATATTTTTGGCACCACCCATACTTTAGGGTATGATACTGCTTTAAACACAGTTGTTGAAGCCATAGATAAAATTAGAGATACCGCAAGTTCACACAATCGCCTATTTTTTATAGAAGTAATGGGTAGAGATGCTGGTCACATAGCCTTGAATGCGGGTATTGGCTCAGGAGCCGAAGAAATCTTGATACCAGAGGAAGATTTGGGTTTAGAACGCTTATTAGAATCTCTTGAGAAAAGCAGATTGTCTGGCAAATCGTCAAGTATAGTGGTTGTAGCAGAAGGTGATAAAACCGGTAAAAATGTTTTTGAACTTAAAGACTATGTAAATGAAAACTTACCAGACTATGATGTGAGGGTGTCTGTTCTTGGGCACATGCAACGTGGTGGATCGCCCTCTTGTTTTGACAGAGTCATGGCCAGTAGAATGGGCGTGAAGGCCGTTGAAACCCTCATAGAAGGAAAATCGGGTTATATGGTTGGTTTAATCAACGATAAAATGGCTTTAACACCTCTAGACAAAGCCATCAAAGGGCATACACGAGTAGATAAAGAACTTCTCAGAGTGTCCGATATTGTTTCAGTATAAAATTGTAAATCATTTAAATAATTATATTATGTCTAAAGTAAAAATTGGTATCAACGGATTTGGTAGAATAGGTAGATTAGTTTTTAGAGAAGCTACCAGTAGAGACAACGTGGAAGTTGTGGCTATTAATGACCTCTTAGAAGTTGATCACTTAGCTTATTTATTAAAATACGATTCTGTTCACGGTCAATTTAAAGGTGAAGTTGAAGTCAAAAACAACCAACTATATGTGAATGGCAAACACATCCGTGTAACAGCCGAAAAAAATCCGCAAGACCTGAAGTGGAACGAAGTTGGAGCAGATATTGTAGCAGAATGTACTGGGATTTTTACCACCTTGCAAACCGCTCAATACCACTTGGATGGTGGAGCCAAAAAAGTGGTTATTTCTGCTCCCTCAGCAGATGCACCCATGTTTGTGATGGGGGTAAACGACCAAAAATTATCAGCAGAGCACAACATTGTTTCTAACGCCTCTTGCACCACCAACTGTTTGGCTCCATTAGCCAAAGTAATCAACGATCATTTTGGTATAGTTGAAGGGTTAATGACTACCGTACATGCCACCACTGCCACACAACTTACCGTTGACGGTCCATCTAGAAAAGATTTTAGAGGGGGTAGAGCAGCGTTGTTAAACATTATTCCGGCAAGCACCGGAGCAGCCAAAGCAGTAGGCAAAGTGATTCCCGAGTTAAATGGTAAACTCACGGGTATGTCTATGAGAGTGCCTACAGCCAATGTTTCTGTGGTAGATTTAACCGTAAAAGTAGCTAAAGAAACTTCTTATGAAGAAGTGATGGCTGTGCTTAAAAAAGAATCTGAAACTAATTTGAAAGGAATTTTAGGTTTCACAGAAGACATGGTTGTGTCTCAAGATTTTATTGGTGATAAAAGAACTTCAATTGTAGATGCCGGTGCAGGGATTGGCCTCAACAGCACTTTCTTCAAATTAGTGTCTTGGTATGATAACGAATATGGTTATTCATCAAAATTAGTAGATTTAGCCACCAAAGTATCTAGTTTTTTATAATTAATTAATCACTAATCTGTCTGAATACAGCTTTTTGTTTTGTTTGAATGTTAATTTAAACATTTGAATAAATACAACATCAATTTTCAGACAGATTTTTTAATTTATATCTTATGAAGTTATTAGTTGATAGTGGCTCTACCAAAGCCGATTGGATTGCCTTAGATAATCAAGGAAAAATATTTTTTACCACACAGTCATTGGGTTTAAACCCAGAAGTATTGTCTGAATCTGAAATCATTGAAAGACTAAATGATAAATTTGACATTGAGCACAACAAAGAAAAAGTAGATTATTTGTATTTTTACGGAGCTGGTTGTGGCACAGAGCGTATGCAACAATTTTTAGCCAACGTTTTTAGAGCCTACTTTCCGAATGCCGAAGTAAAAGTTTATGAAGATACTTATGCAGCTGTATTTGCCACCACACCCAAAGGAGAGGAAGCCATTGTTTGCATATTGGGTACGGGCAGCAATTGTAGTTTTTATGATGGTGAAGTTTTGCATCAAAAAGTGCAATCATTAGGTTATATGTGCATGGATGATTGCAGCGGCAACAGATTCGGAAGACACCTGCTTAGGGCTTATTATTACAATAAAATGGATGATAAACTCAAGAAAAAATTTGAAAAAGAATTTGATTTAGATGTAGACAACATTAAGCATCACCTTTATAAAGAACCAAATCCGAATGCCTTTTTGGCCAAATTTGCTAAATTTCTGATTAAAAACAAAGAAAACCCTACTTGTAGTGTCTATATTCAATCTGAAATGGATGACTTTGTAGAAAATTACATCAAACAATACCCCAATTATCAAGCCGTACCTGTGCATTTTGTAGGGTCTATTGCGTTTTATCTAAAAGAAGAACTAGAAGATAAGTTAACAAAACACGGCATCAAAATTGGCAATGTACTGAGAAGACCTATAGACAGATTAATTGACTACCACAGAATTCATGATTAAATCTAAAACCATAGCCATCATTGCCCATGATGGCATGAAAGTAAAAATGGTAGACTTTGTAAAAAAGCATGAATTTATACTTAAGTCTTTACAAATTGTAACAACGGGTACTACCGGTGCCTTGATTGAAGCAAACACCTTGTTAAAAGTAAAAAAAATGCTCTCAGGTCCTTTAGGAGGCGATGCTCAAATTGCCTCTAAAGTATCTGAAAATAAAATAAGGATGGTTTTGTTTCTTAAAGATCCCCTAGGAAATCATCCGCATGAACCAGATATTAACATGCTGTTGAGAGTCTGCGATGTGCATAACATTCCGCTAGCAACCAATCTGGCTACAGCTGAAATTTTGATTAAAATTTTTTAAAATTTAATTTTAAAGTTTTCAAAAAGTCTTTTCTTTTATTTAATTTGTTATTAAAGTTTTTTATTATGAAATTAAATTACTATTGCTTATTGTTTGCTATGTTTTTGTAGTTCGGACAAACCGAAAAAGGAAAGCTATTAATTAGTTCGTCTACAAATTTAGCAATCTTGTCTTTAGAATCTGAAAATGCTTTTAACATACAGCCAGAAATCTCCTATTTTGTAGCTAATAATTTTGCAATTGGCTTAAGTGTAGATTATCAGAGAAGGTCTAGAAGTATTTTTGAAAACACTGGGGGTTTTAATTTTCAGAAGGTAAAGTTATCTAGTGCCACAAATTTAATGACCCCACAGTTAATTTATTTTTATGGCATCAACGAAAAACTAAAAGCTTTTGGTAAGGTAAAAGGAGGTTTAGCCTTTCAGGGCTTCAATAATGGATCTAGAGACGCAAACGATTATGGTTATGTTTTGGGAGGTGTGGTTGGTATGTCATATTTTTTTAACAACACAATATCTGCAGATTTTGGGATTGGCTATAACCATATAAATTTTGGTGAAAACATTGCAGTTACCAATCAGTTTATAACCAATATTGGCTTTTCTATTTTTTTATAATTTCTTAACGCTCAAAAAATATTTTTATGAAAATAAGATATATGTGGATATTTTTTATGGTAGTTTTTTCTACTGTAGCACAAACTGATAAAGGTAACTTTTTGTTTGCCGGCAACGCAGGGTTTAATTTTAGCAATACCAAAAGTAATTTAAACAATGATGCTTTAAGACAATCAATTAATTCGGTAAATATCAATCCTTCGGTTTCGTATTTTGTTCTCAAAAATTTTCATGTTGGGGTATTGGCTAATTACTTGTCTCAAAATGAAGAGTTTATTACTACAAATAATGATATGCCACTCAATGCTTCTTCTTCAACAATGTTGATAGGCCCTCAAATAGGATATATTTTTAATTCTAAAGGGATTGCAAGATTTTTTTTGGGTGCAGGTTATGGCTATGCTAGGCAAACTGAAAAAGATCCTTTTTTTAATCCGTTTTTTTTAGAAGACATTGATGAAACGCAAGTTTATACCGGAAATTTTGTTGCTGCCTCTGCAGGGGTAGCTTTGTTTTTTAATAAAAACGTTTCGTTTAATTTAGGTTTGCAATCTAACGTAATCAGTTTAAAAAACAACCAAAAAAATCCTGTGACAGGAAATTCATCGGGAGGGATTATCTTTGGGTTTGCTGTGTTCTTGTAAGGCTTAGTTGTTTGCAGTAAACTGAATTGATTTCTAAAAATTTCTAAACTATTAATGGTAAATTATGTTTGCACTTGTATTTGATTTAGACCATTTAATTTATCCTTCAACTTGGGCATTAGGATACCTTTGCGGTTACTTTGTTGCAAGATATAATTTTAAAAATAAAAAGGAATAAAAGTGGATGTATGACATAAAATATTGCACTGTTTACCCCAAATCTAAATCAAAGGTTTTTTTGAGGAGCAAAATATCGGGGTTAATCTCGATAAAGCGTTTCAGTTTGTCCTCTTTGTTAAACAATTTGGTGGCAGCTATTTCGCCCTCGTGGTCTTCTTCGATCTCTAGTTCTATCAAATGATTGTGCAGTTTGTTTTTCAAATGGCCTAATAAATCTAGTCTGATGCGATCAAACTCTAATTTTGAGCTGGCATTGGGAACGGTGTGTATTATTTTTGTATTATTAACAAGTTGTGGCTTGTTGAGTGTAAATAAACTATAAATGAGTTTTTCGCCCTGTTGTTCCATTTTTTTAGCAAAATTAAACCATTCTATCATCAAATCATTTTCTGAGAAGGGCTCTTTTAGCAGGTTTAGTTGATTGGCGTCATCAAGGGGTTTAAGTTTTTGTAAAATTTCTTTGCGTTCGCGAATGCTCTTGAGCGTAAACGATTTAAACATTTGCTCATTAATTTCAACCACTTCTTTTTGCGGTTCTTTTTGTGGTATGGTTGCTTGTGGTGGGTTAGGGTCTGCCAACTTTTCAGCGGGCATTATGTATCCATCAACTTTTTTTTTTCAGGGTTGTGGGTTAGCGAGCACAATTGCATAAGCAATAATTCTACTAACAAGCGTTGGTTTTGAGCTGTTTTATACTTTAGGTCGGTTTCCGTGCACAAGTTGAGCCCTTTGATTAAGAAGTCTTCTGGGCTTTGTTGTGATTGCTCTATAAATTTTTGTTTGGTGTTTTCGGCCAAATCTAACAAATTGATGGTTTGCGGATTTTTAGTCATCAGCAAGTCTCTAAAATGGTTGGCTAGGCCTTGCACAAAGTGATGACCATCATACCCACGGTGCATCATTTGGTTAAAAAGCACCAAACTTTTGGGGATGTGGTTTTCTAATAAATGGCTAGTGAGCTCCAAATAAGTATCGTAATCTAACACATTTAGATTTTCGGCCACTTGTTTACGGCTCAAATGATTGCCACAAAAGGTAACTACCCGATCAAATATTGAGAGGGCATCACGCATGGCACCATCGGCTTTTTGTGCAATGATTTGTAGGGCTTCAGGCTCAAAGGTTACCCCTTGATTTTCGGCCACATAGGCCAAATAAGCAGCAGCATCTTGCACGGTGATTCGTTTAAAATCATAAATTTGACAGCGAGACAAGATGGTGGGAATTACTTTGTGTTTTTCGGTGGTGGCCAAGATAAAAATGGCATGCACAGGGGGTTCTTCAAGGGTTTTTAAAAAAGCATTAAAGGCAGAGGTGCTCAGCATGTGCACTTCGTCTATGATGTAAACTTTATATTTGCCTGTTTGTGGCGGAATCCGCACTTGGTCTATGAGGTTACGGATGTCGTCTACAGAGTTGTTTGAAGCGGCATCTAGCTCAAAAACGTTGAAAGCAAAATCTTCTGTGGGGTCGTCATAACCTGGTTGGTTTATTTTTCGGGCCAAAATTCTGGCACAGGTGGTTTTGCCTACACCTCTTGGGCCAGTAAATAAGATGGCTTGAGCCAAGTGATTGTTTTCGATGGCATTCAGGAGCGTATTGGTTACATGGGCTTGACCCACTACGTCCTTAAAGGTTTGGGGGCGGTATTTTCTGGCTGATACAATAAATTGTTCCATAGCTTACAAATATACTATCTTTTGCATTTTATTTCAAATGCTTTGATGAAATATTTTGAACATTCTGCTGAAGTTTTCCGACGATTACAAACAAGGACTAGAGTCTGTCTTTAGCCGTGACGGACCCGGTAGCTTTGTGCAGCCAAGGGGTTGTATTTGTTGGCCTCACAAAGCGACTAGCGGAAGCTCTTGTGAGGACTTTACAAATACACCGCTTGGCAAGCAAACTAAAGGGGGAGGCACGACACCATGATTCGGATAAGTCAACAGCGTTGAGGCTACTAAAAAGAAATCAGATTGCTCATGAGCTTATAGGCTCCTTCTACGCCTGCGGGAAGTTGCCTAAAAAAGCTGATGCCGGTGTAAATAAAATGTCCTTTGCCGTGTTTTGCAATGAGTAGCATGCCATTTTTGGGACTTTCATCTTTGTCGTTAGCAGCCAAAATAGGGGTGTAGCGGGCATCCCATTCGTCTGGGAAATAGAGCCCTCGCTCTTGCACCCAACCGTCAAAATCTTTGGTTGTAAGTTGGTTTGGTTGATGCATCACCGGGTGATTTGGAGCCAAAAACGTGATGGGGGCATCTTCTTCGGTTACCCGATCTCTAGAAATGCGAAAAGGGAAGGGGCCTATGTTTCTACTCAAGACATCGGAAGTGTTGTATTGAACTATCATTTTTTTGCCATGGCTAACGGCCTCTAGCAACAAGGCTTGTTTTTGTACCAAAGCCCTGTCGGTGTTGTAGGCTCTGATGCCAGTGATAAAGACATCAAAAGCTTTTACATTGGTTTCGTTTAAATCTGCTGCATTTACCACACTCACGTCATAGCCCATCATGCTTAAATTGTTGGGCACCTCATCGCCTGCTCCCATGATGTAGGCAATTTTTTGTTTGCCAATTTTGATGTTTTCGCTGCTCCATTTGGTTTTGGCTTTTAGCATCACATATTGATGAGGGATGTGCTGGTAGTTGATTTTTTGGAGGGTGTGTTCAAAATTTTGCCCATAGATGTCTTCAAAATTCAGCGTGGGAAATTCTGACACTGCAGTTTTGAGTGGACTTACCTGGAATTGAAACGTGGTTGAAGCTTGTTTGCTCAGTTGATTGATTTCGATGCTTTCTGGTTGAACGCTCCACAGGGTTTTATCATAATTAATTTTGAGTTTTCCGGTTAGTTTGTCTTTGTAGGAAGTAACATTTACCGCCACTTCCTTGGGTTTATTGTCTGCAAACAAGGTAACTGATTCTGCCCACGATAAGCTAATTTTTGGGGTAATCACAAAGGGTTCATACAATTCGCCTCGCACCCTGTCTGTAAACTTATAGGTGATTGGTGTGGTGAAGTTGAGCGGCACCCCATTAAGATCTACCACATATTGCATTTGCATAGCCGTTGGTATTTCTGGCATCACAGATTCTGGGGTATTGGTGTTATACATGCCCTCGGTGTAGTTGTTTTTTAGCCAATGTGGGCTATTAAAAGCCAGGTTGTTTGGCACTGTAAACGAAATGGTTTCTTGATAAGGTTCGTTGGGTGTTAGGGCTAAATTTTCTAGTATAACTTGTTCATTAAATAGCAATTTGGCTTCTTTGATGCTGGCTTTTGTGCTACTTCTGCTGATGAATTCTAGTCTGAGGTTTACTTGGTCTAAGTGAGTTGCAAACGGCTCTTGGGTAGTGGCTTCTGCAACTAAGCAAAGAATTTGATGGATGATATTTTTCAGGTCTTTGAGTTTTATGTTTTTCCAATAATAATCGTTAATTTGGTTGATGAGTTGATAGGCTTCTAGGAGTTTGGGTAAACTTGCTTCCGGATTTTGGTGTTGAAAGGTGGCGATGATGTTTTCTACCAATATTTTGATTTTTGAACCGTTTTTCACGCGGTTCCAACTGATGTCGATGCCTTCAAAGAGGTTTTTGTTTTGGGGCATATTACCTTTGATGAGTTCTAAATATTCGATGTCGTCGCCTCTTTGTGCTGCACTGCCAAAGCCTTGAGATTGGTGCTGACTTCTGCTTTTTGAAGCAATTTCTTGGTTGGAAGCTCCCAGTTCTCTGATAAATTTACCGGCGTTGATGCCCACCAAGTTAGATTTATCGGCTTTTTGAAATTGCTCTCTGCCACCATAAAACCACCAAGAGGTGTTAAAAAACAAATGTTTGGGTTGCCAGGTCCCGATGCTTTTGGCTTGTTCTGGAAAGTAGGTAGTCAAACCAACTTGTTCAAACAAATCTACCATCAGCATGGCTGAGGCCGTGTGGTGTCCGTGGGTGGTTCTGGGGGTTCGGTGGTTGAATCGGTTGATGATGATGTCTGGTTTAAACGTTCGTACTACATAAGCAATGTCTTCTTTTACCGTGGTTTGATCCCAGATGTTGAGTGTTTCTGTGGGTTCTTTGGAATACCCAAAATCGTTAGCTCTGCTAAAAAATTGTTGAGCTCCGTCTACTTGTCGGGCTTTTAGTAATTCTTGTGTTCTGATTACCCCCAAGAGTTCTCTGAGTTCGTTGCCAATTAAATTTTGTCCACCATCACCTCTGGTTAAAGACAAGTAGGCGGTGTTGGCTTTGAGGTCGTTGGCAAAATAAGAGAGCACCTTGGTGTTTTCGTCGTCGGGGTGGGCTGCGAGGTATAATACAGAAGCCAAAACCTCAAGTTTTTTGATTTCATGAAAAATTTCTGAGGGGTTTAACTGCTTGTGCTGTTGCGAAAAAATTAGCCCAAAGCAACAAAAACTTAGTAAAAATTTAAACTTCATTGGTGTTGGTTTTGTTTTCTAAATCGCTTTCGTCATGATGCGAATCATCAACGATGGTAATGGCTTTTTGAAGCAATAAGTTATTAGGTATGATTACTATGTTGTTGTCTTCCGTTTTCACATAGGTATAAAAACCTTGTATGTCTATAATCTCTGCATTGTCTGGCAAATCTTTGTC
Source organism: Flavobacterium sp. (assembly GCA_036796275.1). Lineage (GTDB taxonomy): Bacteria > Bacteroidota > Bacteroidia > Flavobacteriales > Flavobacteriaceae > Flavobacterium. The sequence goes on along the minus strand of DAIRDG010000016.1, from coordinate 7,221 downwards.
GTGCAATTTAATTTTTTTGCCTATTCTGAATGGGGCATTAAAAAACAAAATGAAGCCAGCTGTGACGTTGCTCAAAATAGACCATTGTGCAAACAAGGCTACCCCAATAACTGCAAAAATTGACGACATGGTGAGCAAAAAATTCTCAGTGCTAGCCCCCCAATACACAAAAAGTGCAGATAGTAAAATCAAATTAATTAAAAAGTTCAAATATTTAATGGTTAGCCTGATTCGATTTTCATCAAAGGAAGCTTTTCTGCCAAATCTTTTAATAATTTTCTCTAGGATATATTTAATGATAGACCCCACCGCAAGGACAATAGCCGTGAAGAGAATTTCATTTTTATAAATTTCTAAATAATTAATCATGGTAATTTTTTTAGCATGTTAAACAATAAATGTGTGGGTAGGCCCACCACGGTGTTATAAGACCCTTTTATTTCTGAAACACCCACCAAACCAATCCATTCTTGTATGCCATAGGCTCCGGCTTTGTCTAGTGGTTTAAAGGTGTCTACATAATAGTTGATCATCTCTTCTGACAAATCATCAAAAGTAACCAATGTTACGTCTGAGTCAACCCATATTTGGTCTTTGGTTTTGAGGCAAATGCTGCTAATTACTTCATGGGTTTTTCCGGATAGGCTTTTCAACATGTCTTTGGCTTGTGATAAATCTTTTGGTTTACCCAAAATTTGATGGTCTATGCTCACCAAGGTGTCATAGGTCATGACCACTGTTTTGGTGTCTAAAACCTCAAACACACTGGCTTTTTTACAGGCAATGTGTTCGGTAATTGCTTTGCCTGTTAAATGATTTGGATAAGTTTCGTCTACGGGTTTTATATCAACACGAAAGTTTAGGCCCATGGCTTCTAAAAAAGCTTTTCGTCTGGGAGAGGCACTGCCTAAAATGATTTGATATGCGGTCATTGATAGTTTATAGTTTGTGCTGAATTTGATAATTGATAACTGCCACAGAAATGATACCAAAAAGCATCACGAGTTTATAAATTTGACTTAAAATTTTGTATTTATCATGAGATGTTTGTTGCCACAAATATACGAGACTCCAAATAAGCGGTGCAATGATTAATGCAAACAAATAAAGGGTGCTGAGATACAGATTGTTTGGGATTAAATTTTCATAAGCATATCCAAAAACTAAAGCGACAAGTACCACAATGAGGCTAGTGATAATGAGTTTTGTAGGTTTTTGGCCCAACCAAATAGGCAAAGTGTTGGCACCAAGTTTTTGATCACCCATTTGGTCTTGCAAATCTTTGGTGATTTCGCGTATCAAGGTGATTAAAAAACCAAAATAAACATAGTCCATCATCACTTTTATCACAATAACATGCTGCGTTGTTAGCTGATTGATGTCAATAGACAACAGGTCAAAAATAATGATGCTACATAGCCCTAAGGCCACCACCAGGGCTACCGTAAGGTTGCCTAAAAACCATTGATTTTGTAAGTAGGTAGCATAAAAGTAAAGCATTGAAGCCATTACGATAAAGTAAATTACAAAATTGGGTTTGTTGATGGCATGCGAAACCCAAAAGCCTATTAAAACACCCAACACATTGAGGATGATGTATAAATTAAACGCTAAATTTTCGTCTATTAACTTACCTACAATTACCTTGTGTGGTTTGTTGATGGCATCCGATTTTTGATCAGTGATATCGTTTATAACATAACCTGCAGCGGTAATTAATATTAAACTTATTGTTAACAATAAATAATTTAATGAGCTTAAATTCAATAAGATATCATTTGGCTTTAATAAGCCGTATCTAAACGTATACATAAAGATAGCAATCAAAGATAAATTAAGCGGTCGGGTAATTTTGGTGATTTTAAAAAGCTGATTCATTGTATTGTTTTATTTTACCAATTGCCTTGCACTTTTAAAACTTGTTCTATTACATCTCGCACACAACCAAACCCACCTTTTTGATGCGATACATAATGCGAAATACTTTTAATTTCTACCACAGCATCTTGAGGGCAACAAGCCAAACAAACTTGTTGCATTACCTGATAATCTGGCATGTCGTCTCCCATATACAAGACTTCTTTGCGGTTTATTTGGTATATATCACAAAACTCATCAAAACAAAGGGCTTTATCTGAAACTCCCATATAGATGTTGGTGATGCCTAAATCACGTAATCTAATTTTTACACCTTCGTTAAATCCGGCAGAAATGATGGCAATTTCGTAGCCTTTTTCTAAGGCAGTCTTAAGGGCATAACCGTCTTTTACATGCATTTGTCTGAGTAAATCACCTGTTTCGGTAATGTGTACTAAACCATTGGTTAACACACCATCTACATCAAATACAAAACATTTGATGTTGTTGAGTAATGATTTAAATTCTGTTTTATTTTTGTTCATTTAATTTGATTATAGAGTCAGACAATTGTATGTACAAGTTTTTTTGAGATTCTGCTAATAAATTTTCATGCTTTTGCATGATTAAGAGGTCACGTCTGATAGCAGGTCCGGTTTGTGCGGCTTTTGGCGACAATGAAAAAACCTTTTCGGTGGTTTCTTTTATCAAAGGCAACATCATGTTGAATGGCAAATTATTTTGTGCTAAAATTTCAGCACCTAGATGGTATAAATGATTGGTGAAATTGCAACAAAATATGGCAGCTAAATGCAAAAACTGTCTTTGATGCGAGTCCACTTCATAAACTTTTTCAGACAGCACTTGGGCAAATTGTTTAAGCAAGTCTAAATCCTTTTTGGTATTAGATTCTACAAAGATTGGTATTGGAAGCCAATCTACAGTTTTAGCTTTGCTAAAGGTTTGCAAAGGATAAAACACGCCTTTTCGTAGGCTAGGTAAAACGTTTATATCAGTGCTGCCAGAGGTGTGCACTATCAAAGATTTAAATAATTTGAGATGATTACTTACTTCCAAGATTTGACTATCAGGCACGGTAATTAAAACAAGGTCGGTTTCGAGCAGTTTGTGGAAATCATCAGTTATTAAGAGTTGGTTTTGACCCTTAAAATTTAGATTTTTTTGCGAACTATAAATTTGTGTTAATTGAAAATATGACTCTTCTAGCTTCAAGAGTTTTTCAGCCAAATGATATCCTAAATTACCTAATCCTATAATTGTAACAGTTTGCATGTTGGCAAAGATAGGAGTTTAACTGATATTTTAAATTTTGAAGTGCTCAAAACTTTTTAACACAAAAATTGTTTCAATAATTTGCGTTTTCTTTGCTTTATAAATAATAAAATATTGATAAAAATTTAGTCCAAATCTCTTAAATGAAGTAAATTTGTATCCATATAAAATCTACCATGCTAACAAAAATATATAATTTTCTTTCTTCTACCAGGCTCATGGCTTTTTTGTTTATATCATATGCTACAGCCATGGCCATCGGAACTTTTATAGAAAGCAAATACAACACAACCACGGCTAAAATTATGATTTATGACGCTTGGTGGTTTGAGTTAATTCTTTTGATATTTGTGATTAATTTTGCAGGAAACATCAAACGATATCAACTGCATAAAAAAGAAAAATGGGCTACATTATTATTGCATTTATCTTTTATTTTTATTATTCTTGGTGCGTTTATCACCCGTTACATCAGTTTTGAAGGGGTTATGCCCATCAAAGAAGGGGCCACAGAACAAACTTTTTTTTCAGACCAGGCTTATCTAACCTATTATATTGACGGTGACGTAAATGGAGAAATGAAACGCAAGAAGTTTCATGAAAAGATGCTCTTGTCTGAACGCACCAACAATAACTTTAAGTTTAAAAAACAGTTTAACGGTAAATTGTTTGAAATAAAATACCAAAACTTTGTGATGAATGCCGTAGAAACTTTTCAGCCTAGTGAGACTGGCGAGAGATTTCTAAAAATTGTTGAGTCCTCTACTGGTGAGCGTAACGAAGTTTACCTAAAAGATAGTACCGTGATGAACATAGCCAATTTGTTGGTGAGTTTTAATAAATTTACCGAAGGGGCTATCAATATTTATGAAGTTGACAATGAATTAAGAATATTATCACCTTTTGGGGGTGATGTGCTTACCATGGCCACCCAAGCCAAAGATTTGGTGGTAAGTAAAGAAGAGGCTTTGCTTAAGCTGAGATCGCTTTACAACATTGCCGGTTTACAATTTGTGGTGCCTGAGCCCGTTCAGCAAGGCAGTATAACCCGAAAATCAAATGGTGATTGGAAAGATACAGAATCAGACGACATGCTTGTAGTGGAAGTGTCTCACAACGGCAAAACAGAAACGGTTGAATTATTGGGGGCCAAAGGCAAAATGGGAATTCCCGTGAGTTTTAAATTAGATGACTTAGATTTTACCCTAATTTATGGGAGCAAAGTGCACGAATTGCCTTTTCAAGTAAAGTTAAACGACTTTTTAGCCGAAAAGTATCCCGGGACTTTAACTGGATACAAATCGTTTGAAAGCCAAGTGACTATAGTGGACAATGATAAAAGCAAAAACTTTGATGCAAGAATTTACATGAATAATATATTAGACTACAGAGGTTATCGCTTCTTTCAGGCATCGTTTTTTCCGGATGAGTCGGGTACCGTCTTGTCTGTTAATCATGATTTAGTTGGAACAGTAATTACCTATATTGGGTACTTTTTATTATATTTAGGCTTGATGCTTATTTTGTTTACCAAAAACACCCGTTTTGCTAGTATCAAAGATAAATTAGCCAAAATTATTCAAAAAAAATCTACCCTTACCATATTATTGTTGTCGGTTGGCTTGCTCAATGCTCAGAATTTTCAGAGACCAAAAGCACCAGATTTGCCAGAAATAGAAAAGTTTTTGTTCGACCGCATGGCAACTCCAGAGCATGCTAGTGCCTTTGGCAGACTCATTATTCAGGATGATGGCGGAAGGATGAAACCGGTAAACACCTTTTCGTCTGAATTATTGCGAAAAATCACCAAAAAAGACCATTACAAATCGTTTAATTCTGATCAGGTATTTTTGTCGATGGTGCAATATCCTCAGTATTGGATGGAAGTGCCATTGGTGTATGTAAAAAAACAAAATGACAGCATCCGCAAGATCCTAAAGGTTGAAAAAAATGAAAAATATATCCCATTTGTTAAGTTTTTTGACGAAAGAGGGAGCTATTTGCTCAATGATTATGTAGAGGAAGCTCAATTAGCCATGGTGCCCAATCAGTTTCAAAAAGATTTTATAGAAATTAACAAGCGTCTGGTGTTGCTCAACACAGCTTTGTCTGGCAGTATTTTGCGGGTGTTGCCCATTCCTGGCGATGCCAATAATACTTGGGTGTCTTTTTCAGATTCGTCTGAATTAGAGCAAGAAGACATCAAAATCATGAGAAATTCTGTACCTCTTTATTTGAGCAGGGTAGAAGAAGGGGTACTAAAAAACAACCTCACGGATGCCGATAATATTCTAGAGGGCATCAACAACTTTCAAAAAAAGTTTGGCTCGCAAGTGATGCCAGATGCCAAAAAAGTGAAAGCCGAAATTCTTTATAACAAGTATGATGTGTTTAAAAAACTGTTTTCTTGGTATATGATTTCTAGTGTTTTAATGCTTATTTTGGCCATCATTCACATCATTATTCCGAGAAAACCCTTACAATATGGCTTGTATTTCTTTCAAGGATTACTCATTTTGTTTTTTGTGTTGCACACCCTCGGCTTGGCCATGCGTTGGTATATTTCCGGCCATGCCCCTTGGAGCGATGCCTACGAATCGATGATATATGTGGCTTGGGCTACCATGTTTTTTAGTTTGGCTTTTAGCAAAAAGTCATATCTCACCATGTCGTCTGGTGCTTTTGTGGCTTCTATGGTTTTGATGATTGCCCATTGGAATTGGACAGACCCTGCCATATCTACCCTCGTGCCGGTATTAGACTCTTATTGGTTGATGATACACGTGTCGGTTATCGTGGCTAGTTATGGGCCGTTTGCCTTAGGTTTTATTCTTGGCATAGTAGCATTACTACTGATGTTGCTAACCACCGAAAAAAATAAAGCGGTGATGAAACTCAACATTCAAGAAATTACATACATCAACGAAATGGCCTTAACCATTGGTTTGGTGATGCTCACCATCGGCAACTTTTTGGGTGGTCAGTGGGCTAATGAAAGTTGGGGTCGTTATTGGGGTTGGGACCCAAAAGAAACTTGGGCTTTAATTAGTATTATGGTGTATGCTTTTGTGATTCATGCTCGTTTTGTGCCATTTTTTAGAGGGTTATATGCCTATAATGTGATGAGCATATTTGCCTTTGCCTCTATCTTAATGACATACTTTGGGGTTAATTTTTACCTCACCGGCTTACATTCTTATGCGAGTGGTGACAAAGTGATTACTCCAAATTTTGTGTACATCACCACCAGTATTATCACAGTTTTTGTGATAGTGGTATATTTTAAATACAAAAAACTGAATAAGTTTAAGGGGGTTTAATTTTTAAAAGCTTAAACTTTACTTTTTGTAATTGGTTTCATAAATTTTAATCCACTGTTCCGCACTCATTTTTTGCATGAGTTCGCCAATGAGTTGATAGGGAATGTCATCTAATTTTTTGAAGCGTATGCAACTCTTGCCCATGTCGAGTTTTTGTTTCGTGTATTTTGGGTATTCGCTTACAAACCAGTGCAATAAAGATGGCTCAGCATAAATACCCATATGATAAAAATTAATCGAATTTTTCTGAGAGGCAATGCCTGCAAAGGGCAGAGGTTCAGAGGGTTTGCAATGGTAGCCCGCAGGATAAATTTCGTGTGGCACCACATAGCCTAAACCGCCATAGCTGATAGCTGCAACAAAACCTTGTGGCAAATTTTTTGTGATAACCTCATGAAGCACATGAAATGGTTTGATGCGGTCTTCAGGCAGGTTGGTTAAAATGTCGTCTATTGATTGTGGAACTGCTTTCATGGTTTTTAAGAATTGATTTCAAATTGCTGTGAGAAAAAATATTTCAAAAAGTTTATAACCCCTATGGTTTAGCCCACCATCAACCTGACTTTTAATTTTTGATGTCGCAAATATATAAGAAATGTCAATATTTTTGCTTTGCTATAAACAAATGTCGGGCTGGTATTAAACCACTGTTTGTTTAAATGATACAGCTCTAACCTCTTTGTTTATATATTTCATTTTACCAACCAAAACCATAATCTTCGCCGTGATGGCTAGATCCTCCCCAAAAACT
>DAIRDG010000015.1:20028-45327 GCA_036796275.1 Flavobacterium sp. | reverse complement strand
ACTTTTTTACCTAAAATTAATGGAATAAAAAAACCTTTTAAACCATCATCGCAAACACAAATTAAATTGGGGTTTAACTGATTTACCAGCGTTTTTATTTGTTTGGCGTAATGGTATATATACTTTACAGGATAACCACTAACGGTGATGGAATAATTATTAATAATGGGATGAAACTCAAAAAAAGTATTTGGATTGGGTTCGTTTAGGGTGATGATAGAAATTTTAAAGTGGTATTCTGTTATTAAATACGCTGTTTTTATGGATAAAACCCGCTCTAAGCCCCCAGATCCTGAAATTGCATTGGTAATGTATAACAAATGGTTGTTATTAGGCATCGATTGAAATTTTATTTTTTAGAATTTGAAGGTAATCCAATATACTTATATCTTTTAACGACTGTAAAAATAATTTAAAAAATCCAAACACCTCTAAATTTTTTAAAAACATCTGTAATTGCACTACATACGACTTGGTAATTTCAAGGTCTAATAATTTGACAATACGGTAATTTTTTAGTGTTTGATGATAACTTTTTATTTTTTTTAGGGCTATTAGATTTATTTTTAAGGCATTGATTTTTGTAAGCCCCGAATGTATACCGTTTTCATGAACTCTGTATACTGCACCATTAAAATCAAAAATTTTGCATTTTCCTAATGAGAGTAACTTATAAAACAAAAAAGCATCTCCGTATACCATTTGATGAATGGTTTTTAAGAAAAATTCGTCTAATTCAAAGTTTCTAAACACGATGCATTGCAAAAAAATAGAATCTGAATTGCATGGTTGAAACGATAAAACGCCGTTTTGTAATCTTTCTCTGTGATGAAGCGTAAAGGAATAAGTTGTATTGGATTCTAAAAAATCTACTTGTTTTTGTAATTTATTGGGGTAGGTCCAATAATCATCGCCTTCGCAAAAGGCTATGTATCTTCCTTTGGTGGAGTTAATAGCATCTAAAAAATTAGGAATTACGCCTAAATTTTTGGTGTGATTTTTAAAAACTATAGAACAATTTTGATTATTGTTTTCCGAAATTAGGCCATGTATAATCTCAGCTGATTTATCGGGCGAGGCATCGTTAGCAATAATTAGCTCAAACTTAAAATTAGTTTTTTGGTTTAATACACCCTCTATAGCTTGTTTAATGTATTTTTCATGACCATAAGAAATCATGACTACACTTAGTAGGGGATTACTCATATAAAATCTAACTTAGGTAATTCTTTTTTTATGATAGCCGGAATTCCTGCCACCATACAATTATCTGGTACGTCTTTAGTTACCACACTACCAGCTGCAACAATAACATTTTTTCCAATTTTAACTTTTGGCAAAATAGTAGAGCTACCACCAATTTGAGAATAATCGTCTATAAAAACGTTACCTAAAATGGTAACATTTGGTGAAAGTTCTACAAAATTGCCAATTTTACAATCATGTGTTATAGTCACTCCATAATAAATCATTGTTGCATTACCAATAATAATACTATTTGAAAAAACAGTATTGCTTAAAATATTGACACCATTGCCAATAGTAATATCAAAACTTCCCATACTTAATTTATTGCTTATAGTAGAGGTGACTTTGCCACCTAATTTTGTGAATTTATCAAACATTTTTTTTCTTAAAATAGGATTTCCTAGACCTAAAGTAAATTGATTATCAATTTTTTTAAAATAATCATAAACTTCTTTTTCAGATTTTAAAATTTTAAAACGATTAAAAAGGGTGTCTCCTATATCAAGATTTACATCATCATAAAAAACTAAATTTTCGGTATTATTTTCTTGATGAAATATTTCTAAAACTTCTTTGGCAAAACCTTTGGCTCCTACTATCAGCATATCTAATTATTTTGAAATAGTTTATGAATTACTTTTGGTATAAATAAGTTTAAAATAGGTGGTATAAAATCTTTAATTGGCAAGCGTTTTAATCTATAAAAAAAACTTGGGTTCAATTCTTTTTTACATATTTCAAATTCTTTATGGTATTGATAGTTTAAAAATTTATTGTAATCATTAATGTTGTCAAAAGTTTGTTGCAATTGTTTTGCTTTATTTAGTTTAGACCATTCGCCTTTATCGTGTACTCTGTATACCGAGGTTGCTTGCTTAAAAACCGCCACAAAACCATGTTTGCTTAATACTATACTCAACAACCAATCTGCAATGTATAGGTCATAAAAACTAGGGTCTATTTTTTTTAGTTCAGAATTTCTAAATACACATGCCGATAAATTGCCAAGTTTATTGCCTTTAACCAAATCTGAAGTTGTAAAATAATGATAATCTTGTGGATAGGCCCAAGGTTGGGTTTTAAAACTATGGGTGGTTTCATTAAATTTAATCAAATTATTCATGCTCATCACACACTCCCTATGATGATCTAAGAATTCAATGTGTTTTAGAATTCTATTAGGATGCACCCAATAATCATCGCCCTCCAAAACCGCTACATACTCACCTTTACAAGCAGCAAAACCTCTTTTATAATTTTTGGATATTCCGAGATTACCATTATTTTCAAGCACTATTAGGGGTTGGTTTTTTAATAAACTTTTTGCTACTTCAATGGTGCTATCTGTAGAGCTATCGTCTGATAAAATAATTTCGTATTCAAAAGGTAAATTTTGAATCAAAATTCCCTCTATGGCTTGTATTATATAATTTTCCTGGTTATAGGAAGCAATCAAGATGCTTAGTTTCATATAAATTTATTAATTTTTATTTGGTCATATGTAATTCGCATATCTTAATTTGGTTTTACGACCATTTTTTTGGTCATGCTCATTTCATTAGATTTTATAATTTACTTATGTGCAGTTTTAGGTTTAAACTTTTACCATCTTGATTTATCACTTTAAGACTTGAAAGGTGAAAAACCCATTTGTATTTCTTAAATTTTTCCAAAATTAAATATTTATCTTTAGGTTTGCAAAAAAAACAGCCATGTTGTTTAATTCTCTAGATTTTGCTATTTTCTTACCATTGGTGTTTTTGATTTATTGGTTTTTTAAAAAAGAAACAAAAATTCAAAACGTCATTTTAGTCATTGCAAGTTATGTATTTTATGGTTGGTGGGATTGGAAGTTTTTATCGCTTATACTTTTTAGCACGATAGTAGACTATTCAGTTGGTTTGTTGATTTTTAAAACAGATAAACCTTCGAAAAAAAAAATATTACTTTGGGCGAGTTTGCTCATTAATTTGGGGTTTTTAGGATATTTTAAATACTTTAATTTTTTTATTGATAGTTTTGTTCAGACCTTTTCGTTTTTTGGTAAAACTATCCCAATCCATTCCTTAAACATCATTTTACCTGTCGGGATTAGCTTTTATACCTTTCAAACCCTTAGTTATACCATCGATGTTTATAGAAACAAACTAAAACCCACCAAAGATTTTGTAGCATTTGCGGCTTTTGTTAGCTTTTTTCCGCAATTGGTGGCTGGCCCAATAGAACGAGCTACCCATTTATTACCTCAATTTTACGATAAAAGAAAATTTGATTATGGTTTGGCAGTTAATGGTTTGCGACAAATTTTGTGGGGATTGTTTAAAAAAATTGTCATAGCCGACAATTGTGCCGAAATGGCTAACCAAATTTTTAATAATTCTGCCGAGCAACCCAGTGGGATTTTAATTATGGGAGCTTTGTTTTTTACTTTTCAAATTTATGGCGATTTTTCGGGCTATTCCGATATTGCTATTGGTACTTCCAGATTATTTGGGTTTGACTTGATGCAAAATTTTAATTTTCCTTATTTCTCTAGAGATATTGCAGAGTTTTGGAGAAGATGGCACATATCGCTTTCTACTTGGTTTAGAGACTATTTATACATTCCATTAGGCGGAAGCAAAGGCGGAGCACTAAGTAAAATAAGAAACACTTTTATTGTTTTTTTAGTGAGCGGATTTTGGCACGGTGCCAATTGGACATTTGTGGCATGGGGTTTTTTAAATGCTTTGTATTTTTTGCCTTTATTGCTATTAGATAAAAACAGAGCAAACCTTGATGTGGTGGCAAAAAACAGAATTTTTCCGACTTTACAAGAGTTTATTAACATCTTTGTTACTTTTGTATTAGTGGTTTTTGCTTGGATTTTCTTTAGGGCAAATAACTTACAACATGCTTTTAGCTACATTAATGGTATATTTTATAAATCCTTTTTTTCCATACCCGATTTATCTTTGCTAGGTTATAAAAATGTTTTCACCATAGCTGTATTACTCCTTGTTTTTTTACTGTTTGAATGGCATGGCAGAGCCAATAAATTTGCCATAGAAACTACAGGACTCACCTGGAAAAGTCCTTACAGATACGTTCTTTATTATGCTATTATTATTGCTATATTCTGGTTTGGTGGTAAAGAACAACAGTTTATTTATTTTCAATTTTAAATAGGATGAAAAAAATTATCGTAAAAATTTTATATTTTACAGTCCCATTTTTTTTACTTTTTGGGTTTAATAGGATATTCTTTAAATCTAACGATGGCGATTTGGCTAGACTTGGATATTTTTATAACAACCCTAGTCCGAAACAAAATGTTATACAATCTTTTTCATTAAAAAGAAAATACAACTTGCTGTCTGAAGTAAATTTAAACGAACCTCAACATTTTAAGGTTTTAAACATTGGAGATTCATTTTCTGAACAAGATTCTCTTAGCTACCAAAATTTTTTGGCCCATCAAGCTATTTCTGTTTTGCATTTTGACAGATATTTGGCATCCGAAAATAACCTTCAGCAATTAATCGATTTAATTAATGGCGACTTTTTTGAAAAAAATAAGGTGGAATATGTGGTGCTGCAATGTGCTGAAAGAATGTTTGTTAGCAGAGCATTCAACATCAACTTTAAAAGTAAATGCGATACTAAAGATTTAATTAAATTAAAAACGCTCAAAACAAAACCAACGGAGAAATATCAAATGAAGTTTTTTTCGGATGCGATGTTTAAAATTCCGCTTAACAATTTACAATATTATTTTACAGACAAACCAATCTATTCTTCTACCTACAAAACGGCTTCCAATAACACAGCTTTGTTTAGCAACAACCCTAACAATATTTTATTTTTTCAAGACGATATCGACTACTTAAAGTTTAACAACAACGATAAAAATGTAATATTAGCCAATCAGAACATAAATCAAATAAACCAACTCCTACAACAAAAAAACATTCAATTAATTTTATTGATAGCCCCTGATAAATACCAAATTTATCACGATTATATTTTAGATAAAACCCCTTACCCTAAACCTAGTTTTTTTAGTAATTTTAATCCTTTACCAAAAAACTATAGGTATGTGCCCTCCGAAAAGAGATTAAAAGAAATGGTAAAAACGCACAAAGATGTGTATTTTTATGACGACTCTCATTGGAGCCCTATTGGAGCTAAAGTTATGGCAGAGGAATTGGGTTTTCTACTACGTTAATTTTCGCTTTAATATTTCTAAGATTTTGTTGTAAGTCATTTTGAGTAAATCGGATAACTTAATGTATTTGGTTTGAAGATAATATTCATAAACATCTTTTTTTAAATAAGCTTCTTGATGTTTGTTAAAAATATATTTTTGTGTGGCTCTTGCTTGATTTTTATTTTTGATAATGTCTGCATTTCTAGATTGTTCTTTAATTCTATAATAATAAATGCAGTTTTTATTACATAAAGCATTACCTCCTGCTTTCAGTAAATTGATATAAAATTCCCAATCTTCAAAACCATGCGTCATCTTTTCGTCGTAACCTCCGCAGGTTTCCCAATCAGATTTTAAATACATGGCAGTGTTAACAATCATGTTTTCTTCTAAAAGTTTTTCGAAGTTAAATGCTTGTAGTGTTAGTTTTTTATTCACAACGCCAAATAATTGCGTTGTACCGTAAACAACTTTTGCATCTGTATGTAATTTAAATGTGTTTAAACACTCTAAAATATAATTATTACTCACATAATCATCTGCATCTAAAGGCAATATATAAGTACCATTGGCTTGTTTTATGGCTTGGTTTCTTGCCCGGCAAACACCCCCGTTTTGTAAGTTTAATAACTTTATACGATGGTCTTTTTGGCACCATTTTTCAGCAATTTCTTGGCTATTATCGGTGCTGCCGTCATTAATAACAAGGCACTCCCAATTGGTATAGTTTTGATTTATTACAGCATTTAAACAATCGTCTAAATAAATTGCCTGATTATAACATGGCGTAATAATACTTACCAAAGGTTGTGTCATTTTAATTTATTTTTAATGAGTTTTAAAATTCTTCCCATGGATATTTTAAACTCCGAAGTTAGAATAAAATATGGTAAAGCTGTTAATACTACCGTTATTAAAAAAATAGTGGCAGCATATAGCATCCATTGCAAAAAGTTGGTGGGTGTATAGTTTGGCAAAACAGAAATAAACCATAAAACAGCCAAAAATATCAAGAATAGCAATGTAAATTTTTTTGCATATAGATGAATGTTTGTATTAAACCCGTTTTTAAACAAAAAATAGGGTTTCCAGAGTAAAATAACTAAACTACAGCTTATTAAAGTACCCATTAAAACGCCATTTAAACCAAAATAATATCCTAAAATAATAGATAAAATTAGGTTTAATCCAAACTCAACGATAATGGCATTGGTGTCTTGAAACAAGCCAAATCCGGTGATGAAGTTATCTGTAATTTCTCTAATTTCGGTGATAAAAAATAATATAACCACAAAATACAAAGTAGATTTTGGCAACACATACTCAGGATTTTTAAGCCACAAAATCATAAAACTATCAATGGTAACAAATAGCGTAATAGATAAGATAGATGCTATAAAAAACTTTAATACAAAAGCTTCAAAATAAATTTTAAGGGTGTTTTCTTTGTTGCCTACGGCAATTAGGTTGCCTATGCTCGATTGCAAGTTTACCAATAAATTAGATAGTAAAACTCTTATAGTATGCGAAATTATTAAGTAGTTGTTGTAATAGGTAACTGTTTTTAGACCTGAATACCAGTTAATAAATAAATTATCGGTGTTGGTAAGCATTACGGTGCCTACTTTATGAAACACTACTTGCTTAATTTTGGTAATAATCTCGTTATAATCACTTAAATGTGCTTTGCTAAAAGTGCGTTGTGTTTTTAGCCAAGGGTAATGAAGGTTTAGTTTATATTTTAAAATTAATGAATAAATAACCGGGAACATAAGCTCTATAAAACCCCAAATAAAAAAGTTTTTAGTATAAAACAAAACCACCATTTGGGTGATGATTTTTATAATATTAATGGATAACGAAAATATTTGAATTTTATAATAACTCTGATCTACCCTAAAAATAATTTGTTGAAAATTAAAAATAAATACAATAACAGAATTTAGTAAAAACAGAAAAAATAAATAATAAATAAGTAGGGTTGAAAAAGTGTCATCTGCTATGATATTCTTTAAAAATAAGCTTATTACAACACCCGAAATTAAAATAAAAATAGCAACTCTTTTATACAAAAAACCAAACAAACCCATTACTTGGTTTATTTCTTCTTTGTTTTCTTCAATATTTAAAATTGGTTTGTATAACCGATAACTTATGCTAGTGGCAATACCCAACTCGGCTACCCCTATAACCCCAATAATATTGTGCAAAATAGCAACTACCCCCATAAAATCGGGACCAAGATGTTGCAAAAAAAAGTCTCTAGAATAAAACCCTAAAAATGCGGTTACTATAAATAAAAATGCACTATATTTTGCATTAGTTATAGAGGCACTTACTCTTGACATTAGATATTAACTAAATTTGTTGTAATGAAATTAATATCAGATTCTTTTAGCTCATAAAACAAAGGCAATCTTAGCAAACAATTGGTAAATTTATCGGAGTTAGGTAGATCTCTACCATCGTGTTTGTTTTGGTAATAATCACTGCTGTGTAGCGATAGGTAATGAAAAACAGCTAAAATTTTATGTTCTTTTAATACACTCAATACTTTATCTCGGTATTCTGGTTTATCAAAGATCACATAAAACATGTGTGCGTTATTGCTGGCATAACCAGGGAAATGTGGCAAACTAAAATGAAGTTTAGTGGCTAATGGTTCTAAAAGCGAGTAATAAAGCTGCCACAATTGTTTTCTTTTGGCTTGAATGTTGTCTAAATTTTCTAACTGAGCCAATAAAAATGCAGCAACAATTTCCGAAGGCAAAAAGCTGCTTCCGGTATCTACCCAACCATATTTATTAATTTCTCCTCTAAAAAACTGACTTCGGTTGGTGCCTTTTTCCCAAATAATTTCGGAGCGTTCTACAAATTTTCCGTCGTTAATTCCTAGCATGCCTCCTTCTCCCGAAATAATATTTTTAGTTTCGTGAAACGAAAAATCTGATGAATGCCCAATGGTTTCCAATGCTTTTTTAGTTCCATCGGAAAAAGCACAAAAACTATCAATAGCTTGGGCAGCATCTCCTATAACTAATAGCTTATGTTTGTGGGCTATTTGCATGATTTTTCCCATATCGCAAGAAATTCCTGCATAATGTACTGGCACAATGGCCTTGGTTTTTGGGGTAATGAGGGCCTCAATTTTATTGGCGTCTATATTGGGATGATTATCGCAAATATCTGCAAAAACAATTTTGGCTCCTTGTCTTACAAAACCTAATGCCGTAGCCGTGGACACAAATGTATAACTAGGCATGTTAACTTCTTCTGGCTCAATATTGGCTAAAATAGCAGCCATTTCGAGGGCATCTGTACACGATGTGGTGAGCAAGGTTTTTTTAAACCCATATTTTTCTTCAAAAAATTGCTGACACTTTTTGGTAAAAATACCGTTGCCAGAAATTTTTCCGGAGTTCACGGCTTCATAAATATAATGAGTTTCTTTGCCGGTTAAATAAGGTTTGTTAAAAGGTATCATTAAATTGGTTTTGCTATAAAATTATGATGCGTATAGTTTTTTAAATTAATTCTTTAAGATTTCAACAACTAAATTAATCTCTTCTTGCGACAGTTTCCAATACAAGGGCAAACACAAAATACGCTTGCTAATATCTTCTGAAATAGGGCATGGTTGGCAGTTTACCACTTTGGTAAAAGTGTTTACCGATGGATAAAAATACCTTCGGGCAAAAATTTGATGGCTTTTTAGTTTGTTTTCGGCTTCTAGTAAAACTGCTTCAGATTTAAAAATAATAGGAAAATAAGAGTAGTTGCAAGTGCCTAAAGCTATTTTTTGAAACACAACATCCAAGTTAGCTAACTCACTTTTATAGTATAAATATTTCTCTTTTCTGTCTTGCAGTACTTCATCATAATATTTAAGGTTTGCCAAGCCAAGTGCAGCATGAATTTCGGTTAATTTGCCATTAAAACCATCTTCAACAATATCGGTTTTATCGTCTGAGTGGCCAAAAAATCTAATTCGTTTTATTTTTTTATCTAAAACTTCATCCGTAGTTATACATCCTCCTCCTTCGCCTGTGTTTAGCAACTTAGTGGCATGCAAGCTAGTGGCCGAAATATCGCCAAATTGCAATAACGATTGGTTGTTATAAGTACTGCCAATGGCATGAGCAGCATCGTATATAACCTTTAACCCGTGTTTTTTAGCAATCTGTTCAATGGCTTCTACATCGCAAGGGTTGCCAAAAACATGAACGGGCATAATGGCAACCGTTTTTTTGGTGATTAGAGATTCAATTTTATTGACATCAATATTTAGAGTTTCTGGGCAAATATCACAAAAAACAGGGGTGCAATTTTCCCATTTAATAGCAGATACCGTGGCAATCCAAGTAAATGCCGATGTAATAATTTCTCCCTCAAGTTCTAATGCTTTAATAGCCATTTGCAAGGCAATTGTGCCATTGTTTACTACCGTAAAATGCGGAATACTTAGTTTGCTTTCTAATGATTGCTCTAGTTGCTGAACCAAAGGCCCATTATGGGTTAAAATGCCACGATCCCAAACGCCTTGCAATAAATCTGTAAATTCACTAATGCTTGCCAAAGATGGTTGCGTAACAAAGATTGATTTATTCATGTGATTTTTTGTTAAATTGACTAATTAATTGAGATTGAAGGATGTTCTGTTCTATCTCTATGTTTTTAAGTTCCGTTTGATGAATGCATTGATAAAAATGATTGAGCATATTGGCAAAATGATTTTGATTTTCAATTAAATGCTTTTCGGTTTTGTTGCCCTTTTCTATCATAATTTCTGGATTATACCCAGGAGGTGCAGTATAAATTCGATTGGCAATTATTTTGCCTAAGCTGCCAATAATTTCTAAGTTACATTGGTAATGATGATCAAATCCATAACTAAATTGCAAGGATAAATTACCATTTTTTTGGCTTATGGTGCCATTGCCCCAAATATCTACTTCCTGATTGTCGTAAGCCATTTGAGCGTGCGATACTTGCAAATTATTGCCTAATAGTATTTGTGCCAATTTTATGGGATAAGCCCCAGCATCTAACAACGCTCCTCCGCCTAAATTTTTTTGGTATCGGATGTTGTTTTTGTCTTCAAAAGGAGGAAAACAAAAACTACTTCTTAGACTTCTTACATCACCTATCGTTCCATTATTGATTAGTTGCAATATAAAATCGAGTTGTTTATGAAATCTAAACTGAAAATTTTCTACCAAAGCTAAGTTGTTTTTTTGGGCTAACGCACAAAGTTCCAATACCTCTTGCTCGGTGCAAGCTAAAGATTTTTCTACTAAAACGTGTTTATGTTGTGCTAACGATTTTTTTACCCATTCAAAATGTAATGCATTAGGCAATGGGATATATACGGCTTGTATGGCTGGGTGGTCTACTAAATCTTGGTATTGACTAAAAACTTCTACGCCAAGTGTTTCTTTTATTTGTTCAATATTTTTTTGGTTAGAGGTAGCAATGGCATGCAATTCAAATTGGTTAGATTGCAGCAAGGCAGGGATAATTGCTTTTTTGGCAATGTTGGCATAACCTAATATTCCTATTTTAATTTTTTTCATGTTATGTATAAGAAATGGCTGCAATTAAGCTTCTTGCCTGTATATTAAAGTAATTGTTAAATTTAATAAAAGTGTCTATTTGGTTCAAGGTCATCCAAATGTAATCTTCTGGCAAATTTATCGAAAAATCATCATCTGCTAAAATTAGTACGTTGCGATTTTGTTCTCTAAAAAATCTACCACCTTCTTCGGACTGCAGGGTATCAAAAATAATTTGTTCTTTTTTGGCTTGCAGCACATACCTTAAAAACGGCAGAGATTCATGGCCATCAGTGCGGTAATTTCCCGTTAAACATTGCACGGTAGGAGCTAATTCAATGATATCAAAATTACCGGCTTCTAATTTTGCTTGAACAATAAAATGCAAGGTTCCATTAATCATTTTGCCAACAAAAGCACAAATACCTTCTTGAGCTGGCTCTACCATGGGTTGTGTCCATTGGGTAACTTCTCGGTTTTCTATAGAAACTTGCGTGGCAATAACTTTAAAATATTTATTGGCTTGGTGTCTTATACAATCTTTTTCTATTACCCAATCATTCATTTTTGAGAGGGCAATAGAGGTAACATCTAATTCATAAAAACATTTTCGGTTGGTAATAAACTGTATAAGCTCATCAAACCCATGCAAAGGGTTGTTTTGTTGTTTAGATTGCAAAAAAACATTGGTATTTGTGGCACAAATAGTTGTATCATAATTAATTGGAATACCAGAAATTACGGTTCTTGTGTCCATATTAATGAGGTTATCTTCTTGCATCAACAATTTTATTTGTGCCAAAGTAAGCCAAATAAAGTTGTCTTCTAATAAAATGTCTTCTTCTATTTTTATAATAATGTTTCGGTTTCTCTTTTTTAAAAACCTGGCTCCTTGCTCAGATTGTAATTGATCTAAAATAATTTGATTGGAAGTAGCTTTTACAAAGTAATCTAAATATTTTGGAGCTTTTCCTTTGTGCACTTGGGTATAATTGCTCTTGGTGGCTTGCAAGGTTGGCGATAGTTGCACATAGTTTACATTACCTGGTTCAATTTTGGCTTGTAATAAAAAGTATAATACTCCGTCAAACTCTTTGGTGATAAAACCCAAATAGCCAATTTCAGGTTGATTAATAATGGGCTGATGCCAATTAGATACTAACCCCCAATTGGTTTTGATGTTGATGCCTTCTATGGAAAAAAACTTTGACGATTGATGGCTAAGGATGGTCTTGTTTTCGTCAAAATGCCAACCAACTAAATCATCGAATGCTATTTTATTGATGTTTACGTGAACGCTTTTGTTTTGTTGGGCAATCCAGTTTTTGATAAATAACAAATCATTAAACTTGTTTTGCAGGGTAAGGGCACTTTTAAGAAATAAGTTACTTGTGTTCAATTTGTATTATTAGTTTTTAAAAATATTTTTTAAAATTGTTTGGATATTAATGTACTAAAAACAGCAAAGGACTTAATATGACGTCAAAAATAGTAAATTTTAAAAGAGTTTAATTTAATTTAATGTAACTATTTAATAGACTACAGATTTTTTTGAAAACTAAAAATAAGAAAGGAAGCTAATTAATCATAAAAAACTTATTCTTATCAAATTGATTTTCTACAGAAAGTTTCACCAAACTATCTACGCATAAGGAACGATTAACACCCTTTTCAACAATAATACAATTAATTTTTTGTTGTAAAATAAAATCTAACGCACTTTGATTTAAATCCTTAAAGTTTTTATTCTTTTTCTGATTTTCTACAAAAGTATAAAAAGCAAACGATTCGGGCTGCACATAACGACTGTCTTTGTTTTTTGGCAAATCAAAAACTGAAAGTCCTAAAGGGATATAGTGGTTGGTGAAATGTGCAATGCGACTATCGGGTAAAAACAAAAAAGGTTTGGCATACATGATGCTTTTATCTTCGTAGTTTCTAAAATACGCAAATCTGGAATCGGGATGGATGTTTTTTTTAATGAACTGATAATAAGCAAAATCAATGGCTTTTTCCTCTTCGGGTAGTGGAGAGTAATTAATAGAAAATGCTTTGTTTTTAGGAAATAATAGCACAAAATAAATTAAAAAACCTAATGAGCTGATGGTGATAAATTGAGATGATTTTGACTTAACTAAATATAAAATCCCAACAAAAACTACTAACGAGTAAATGGGTGTTAAAAAATTGGAGAGCAACTGAAATGCATCGTGGCTCACTGCATTAACCACTGGGAATATTAAAAAAATAGCTAAAAAAGCTCCTAACATAAACAATAAAAACGATTTGGCATAGAACAAATAAGTTGGATAGAATTTATTTAAAAAACGGGTTTTTTTAAACCAAAAATAATATACTACTACAGCCATTAATAGTAGCAAAGCTAAGAAGCCGAAAATTTTACTTAGTTTGGCAAAGCTTTCGGTAAATTTAGCAAAATTAAAGGATTGATTGGTTTCATTGCTTTTTTGCAAGTAATAAAACAAAGCATAGTAGGCAGCTGTGCTAAACAAAATGGCGTTTAGCCAAATAAATTTTCGGAATATAATTTGTCTTTTAACAAACAAATATAAAAGGAGCACAAACAAACCGGTTAAAACTGCTGGAGCAATAGTAGAATATAGTGGAACTAACATGGTGCAAAACCAAAAGGCAGTGAGGTATTTTTTTTCGAGAATTAATAAAAAGCAAATCATAAAAATTAAATATACTATGGCATATTTAATATGATAAATAGCACTGCCAATAAAAAAATAATTTAATAATGGAGTTGAGGAACTAAAAGGCACATCAAAAATTTGAATAAACCAATACAAAACAGCTAATAACACTAAATGAAAGGTTTTTACTTTGGTGCTTTTTAAAACGGTTGCTGCAATGCTATAGCTTCCTAAAAAAAGCATAGATAAACCAAACGGTACATAAATTAAGCTGTAAACCGCAATGGTATTCAATTTAAAAATTTCGGTAAATAAAGCAATAAACCAAGCTTCAAAATAATGATATGGTACGGGTGTTTTTTCGGCTAAAGTCCAATCGATATTATTGCTCTCCACACCCGTGTCTATTAAACTTTGTGCCACATTAGCATAAAATAAATTATCACCAAACACGTGGGCATTAGAGTAGTAATAAGTTAAGTAGAATAAAACAGTAAAACAGGCCAACAAAACCAAAAAAAACGGTACTACAAATGTGTAGTTTTTGGATTGTTTAGGTATTGAATCATTTTTTTGTTTAGAAAAATACATTCCCAAAAAAAACAAAATAACCAAAAGCATCACAGTTGCCAAGTATGTTTTAATCACTGCATAAACACTTATGGTAAAAATTGCACCAACCAAAATGAAAGAAAAATAGTTGGTAGTTTTTCTATCAAAAGATATTTTTAAAGTTTTTAGGAGAAATTTTCCAAGCAAGCCAAAAAAAACCATTCCCAAAATTAAAATGGTTAAAAATTTAGCGAAATGGATAATGGGGCTTTCTAATAGCATTAAGTTCAAATAATTACAATTATAAACCTTTTCTTTGGTACAAATTCATGGTGTGATGGTTTTGCATTTGTGTTGCCTCTTGTAAAAAATCAAATCCCTGTTTAAAAGATTCCCTTTAAGTTTTTTGATTTACTTGCTTGCATTACATAGTCCTTTAAAAAGCATCACTTAATATTATTTACCAAATTTTTTCGGTTTTATATTCAGTTTTTAAAATTATCAAAATAAAATTCATAAAATTATAAACCTCATTTAAGGTAAATGTATTTTTACGTTTTGCTTTAAATTCAGTATCGAAATTATGTTTTATTTCAAAATAACCCTCTCTCATCTTTTTTGATTTTTGTTTTTTTAATACCACTTTAAAACACCATTAGTCTTAATTGTTATTAAAAAAAAAATTGTTTTTTACTAATTCTATACCGTTTGTTAGACTAGTAGGATTATCCAATGCAACATTTTTTGAAAAAGTTATTGGTAGATCCGATACTTTTTTAACAAATTTAATCATAGGTTCTTTACCAATTGTTTTTCTAACAAGTAATCTAATTTCATAAATTGAAGATGGTTTACCTGATACCACAAATTCATGTTTTAATGTATTGCTATTAAATTTTATATTTGATAAAACTATATTTGCTAAGTCATCAACATAAATATAATCTCTAAGTGTACTATCATCACCATATATAGTTGTTACCCTATCTTTAAGTGTATTTTTTACTAAAGTTGTAATCAAGCCACTTCTAGTTTCTTTTTCTTTTACAAACCCATATATGTTGGATGCTCTGTATATTTGTGGATTTGAAAATAAAGATTTAATAAGATTTTCTTGATCAAACTTTAAAAAAGCATAAGGTCTTAACAAATTAAAACTAGTTGAGTTTGATATATTAATTCTACCTTCATAAAGTCCTCCTGCAGAACTTATAAAGTGGAAAAAAACTTTAAAAATTGAAAAAACAATACTCATTTTTAGCACAACTTCTTTAAAAAAAACATACTCACTTTGACAATTTTCTTCAGGAGTTAAAAAACCTGATTTACCAGCAGACCAAACTATATGAATATCCTGAATATTTTCTTTTTTAAGCACAAGAGAGACATCTTTTAATATCTCTATAAAATAATTATAATCACTCCAGTTAATTTTATAACTTATAATATTATTAGTTTCAATTTGGGTTAGAATTTTTCTGCATATTGATGTTCCAACTAATCCTAAACCTATTATGAGAATTGCTTTATTGGTATTTTTAGTTACAATTAGAATCATTTTTTAAAGAACCAATTTCTTAATATTTCATCTGAAGATCGATCTATTTCAAAAAATTTAGGTTTACCATGAGTTTGCATTAAAATAACTGAAATGTATTCTAAAGCAATGCCAGTTATAAAAACATTTATACCTCCAAATAATGAAATCATTACAAAAAGGGATGTCCATCCTTGAGAATTAATTAGATCAGGAAAAAAAATCTTTTTAAAAATTGCATACAAAATTAGAAATACCGATATTATAGAAGTTATTACTCCAAATGTTGGAATAATTCTAATAATCTTGATGTCTGAATTTAATACTAATCTTTTTGCATGGGAAATCAATTTAAAAAATGAGTATCCACTTTGTTTTTCATTAATATATCTATTATCCTTAATTTCATGTTTAATTTGTATGATTCTATCTGTAAACCAAGTTAATGATATGTCTAGGTATGTTTGATCAATTGAAGAAGATGCAGCCCCTCTAGCTATATTACCTCGTATAAGTCTAAAACTATTAAATTTAGCAATATGTTTATTCTTTGTTATTTTTGAAATTAATTTTTTTATCAATTTTGAAGATAAATCTCTATACATAGAATCATGAACACCAGATATTGGACTTACATATACAATATCAGAGTTTTTTTCTACAGCTTTTTTTAACATAACTTCTAAAAGAGAAGGATGATGTTGTAAATCTTCATCAATTGTTAACACCCAATCACCGCTTGAGTACATAATTCCAGCGGCTGTAGCTTGATGTTGTCCAAAATTTTTAGAAAGATTAACAAGTGTAACCCAAGGATTGTTAGATTTTATTTCATAAATTTTTAATAAACTACCATCCTTTGAATCATCATTTACAAAAATTAATTCTGAAATTTGATATGGTGAATTTATAGTTTCTAGGTTTTTTCTAAAATTATTAACTTCATCAAATAAGTCAAAAATGAACTTTTCACCTCTATAAACTGGAACAACAATACTTATTGATATCATAATTTTTATAATTTATTTTGATAAATATATTAATATTTGTTTTTATTTTAATTAAAATAATTTACAAAATTTTTGATAATTCATTTACTTATATATTTTAAATAGAGTCATTTATTATTGAAATGCTCATTTTATTCTATCTACTAATTCAGGTAATTTCTGTTCGGCATTATTAACCAGACTAACTACAGAAATAAATGGCTTCATGTACTAAAATTTAACGGTTATAATAGTACCTAAAACAATTAATCCTAAACCTATTACTTTTCCCCAGGTAAATTGCTCGTTTAAAAATAAAATACCAAAAACAAATACCAATCCAGGTGCAATAGTCATAAACGGATATGCTTTGGTAATTTCGAATTTACTCATGGCTGCCATCCAAAATAACGAAGCAATAAATGCCGAGGCAAAGCCTGAAAAAATAAACGGATCAAAAATTAATTTCACTAAACTAACAAATTTTTGTTGTAATGATTCCGGTAATTGAAAATCAATTTGATTTAATCTCCATTTAAGAATAATTTGGCCATAGATTGTAAAAAATAAAGTTCCGGCGATATAAAGATAATTGGTCACAAAATTAAATTAAGTTGAAAGCAAATTTAAGGCATTTAGACAAAAATACTAATAAAATCTTAATTTTTTGTCTATTATTTGCTACTGAATAATCTACAAGAAAATCATTCGGCTAGAATTATGACTTATTCTCTTTTTAAATACCATAACTAATATTCTAAAATAAGTGTCATCCCCAAACTTTCTAGTGTTAAATATATTTTATTGTTTGAAGTTTTTTGCACAACTGCCAGTAGTCCTTCAAATGCCCCATTAGATATTTTTACTTGCTGATTAAGCTGCCAATTACTGATTTCTATTCTACTAAATAACTTTCCTTCTACCGTTCTTTGTAGTCTCTCTATTTCTTCTTCTTTTACAATAACAGGCACCCCCAACCAATACAAATACCTAACTACTCCCGGCACCGCAAAAACATCAGCCCGCTTTGCCGAATCAATACATACAAAAACATAAGAATTGATTAGAGGTTTGGTGATTTTCTTTTTGCGATCAGACCATTGTCTCATTACTTTGATAGTAGGACAATAAGCCATAATACCAAATGCCTTTAACCTTTCTTCAACCTTTAATTCTTGTTTTGGCTTAGTGTATACTACGAACCACTGCATCTATCATTTTTTTATGTTTTACAAATTTAGGTTTTTAAATGTTAAATTGTTTTATAAAAAATAAAGAAATTTTATCTTTTTTATTGAGAAGTGGGTGAACGTAATAACTTAAATTTGTAACAATTTAATTTAATAATCATGATCAAAACAACCTTAATCGTTGGTGCCTCAGAAAACCCAAGCAGATATAGCCACATAGCAACCAAAATGTTGTTAGATTATCAATTTCCAGTGATTACATTTGGGCAAAAAGCTGGCAATATTGAGTCAATTGAAATTGAAACAGAATTTCCAAAAAATAATAACATCCATACCGTTAGTTTATATATTGGAGCAAAAAATCAACCCGACTATTATCAAAAAATTATTTCCCTAAACCCCAAAAGAGTCATCTTTAATCCTGGTACAGAAAATCCGGAATTTGAATCACTGCTAACTCAAAACCACATTAATTTTGAAATTGCCTGCACCCTTGTGATGCTAAGAACTGGTCAGTTTTGATGCTTAAACATAACTATTTGAAGAGGGTTTGAAAGTGGTTAAAATTTAACAAATTAACATTTTAATAGGGAATATTGAAAACAAACAAGGTTAACTTTGTTTCAACTAATTGATTCTAAATACAAAATGAAAATCTTAATTACAGGAGCCACCGGGCTAGTTGGTCATCATCTTATTGAACAAGCTAAGTTAAAAAATTGGTCAATTAATTTTTTAACTACGTCTAAAGATAAATTGACTCAACCCTTTGTCCAAGGTTTTTATTGGAATCCAAAAACCCAAGAAATAGACCCCAAATGCCTTGAAGGTGTTGATGTAATTTTTCATTTAGCCGGAGCATCTGTAGCTAATCGCTGGACGTCTTCTTACAAAAAAGAAATTTTAGATAGCAGAGTACAAGGCACTCAATTACTATTCAAAGTAATCCAAAACAATGAGCACCAAGTAAAACACTTAATCAGTGCATCTGCCATAGGCATTTATCCAGATAGTCTCACTGATTACTATCAAGAAGATCAATCAGCCACTGCCAATAACTTTCTTGGTAATGTAGTAACCCAATGGGAAACTCAAGTAGACCAAATAAATAGTCTAAACATTCCTGTAGCCAAAATACGCATTGGTTTGGTTTTGGCAGAAGAAGGTGGAGCCCTCAAAGAAATGGTAAAACCCATCAAAATGGGTGTTGGAGCCTACTTTGGCTCGGGTGAGCAATGGCAATCTTGGATACATGTTACAGATTTGGCTCGTTTGTTTTGCTTCGTGGCCGAAAACAAATTAAGTGGGGTGTATAACGGCGTTGCTCCCGACCCAGTTACCAATAAATATCTCACAAAAGCTATTGCAGAGCATCTTAAAAAATCATTATGGTTGCCCCCCATTCCAAAATTTGTTATGTCGATTATTTTAGGTGAAATGCACCAAATACTTTTCTATAGCCATCGGGTAAGTGCTGATAAAATCTCAAGCAAAGGTTTCAAGTTTCTTTTTCAAGACGTGAAAATTGCATTGGAAGATTTACTGTAAATTCTCATTTAATCAATCTTTAGCTATTTTACAATATACAAATAAGATAATTAAACAGCTGTCTTTTTATTTTAATAAGTTTTGAGGATTTTTATGTCAATACAATCTCAAGTCAAATTTAAAAGCTCAAAAAAATAATTATATTTGTATCCAATCAAAAAAATCATTATGCCTAAAATTCTAATCATTGAAGATGAAGATGCTATCAGAAGAGTGCTCAAAAATATTTTGTCTGAGGAAAATAAAAGTTATATTATTGAAGAGGCCTCAGATGGTGAAGAAGGTTTAAAAAAAATTAAACAAGACGATTATGATTTGGTCTTATGCGATATCAAAATGCCTAAAATAGATGGCGTAGAATTGCTTGGTGAAGTAAAAAATCTAAAACCGGAAATCCCGTTTGTAATGATTTCTGGCCACGGTGACTTGCAAACTGCCGTAAACACCATGAAGCTAGGAGCCTTTGATTATATCTCAAAACCACCAGACCTCAATAGGCTATTAAACACCGTGAGAAATGCTTTAGACAAAAAGCAACTAATAATAGAAAACAAAACACTTAAAAATAAAATCAGTAAACAATACAATATCATTGGTAACAGCACAGCCATCAATCACATCAAAGAGATGATTGATAAGGTAGCACTAACAGATGCAAGGGTATTGATCACTGGGCCCAACGGTACCGGAAAAGAACTTGTTGCCCATCAACTACATCAAAAAAGCGATCGGGCTAGCTTTCCGCTCATTGAAGTAAATTGTGCTGCCATTCCATCAGAACTTATTGAGAGTGAATTGTTTGGTCATGTGAAAGGAGCATTTACCTCTGCCATTAAAGACAGGGCAGGAAAATTTGAAGCTGCTCAAAATGGCACCATCTTTTTAGATGAAATAGGCGATATGAGTTTATCTGCTCAAGCAAAAGTGCTCAGAGCTTTGCAAGAAAATGTGGTGCAACGCGTAGGAGCCGACAAAGACATCAAGGTGAATGTGCGGGTAATTGCAGCTACCAATAAAGATTTAAAAAAAGAAATTGAAGAAGGCCGTTTTAGAGAAGATTTATACCACCGACTAGCCGTGATACTCATTCAGGTACCTGCACTTAATGACAGAAGGGAAGACATCCCAGAATTAATTAACTTTTTTACCAAAAAAATTGCCGAAGAATATGGTAATAGCCTCAAGACTTTTGAACCCAAAGCTATAGAATTGCTGCAACAATATGACTGGACGGGAAATATTCGTGAACTTCGCAACGTAGTAGAACGCTTAATCATTTTGGGTGGATCTAGCATCTCAGAGAATGATGTAAAAATGTTTGCTTCCAAAAATTAATTGTTTTGAATTTAAAAAAATTAGACCCCTTGTTGCAATCTTCTTTAAGTGAAATGCAACTCACAGAACCCAATGACATACAATTGTCTAGTTATGGTGTTATAAAAAGCGGAGCAGATGTAGTGGTACTAAGTGCTTCTGAAACCGGCAAAACCACTAATGCCATGATGCACTGCATTCAAAAACTAAAACAGCCAGCAGAGGGCAGCACCAGAATTTTATATGTGGTAGCAAACAATACTGAAGGATTGCAAGTGTATGAAACCATGAGCAGAATGGCCAAAAAAAATCAACTACAAATCTATTTTTCGAGCGAAAAAGAAGATTTTGATAACGACAAAAACATGATTTCTTTAGGCAATGACATCTTAATTGGCACCATCAAAAGATTAAATGATTTGTTTGGGTCTGCAGGCTTTAACCTCAATACCGTAAAATTAGTTGTCATTGATGATCTAAATGAACAACTTAAAAATAGACTAGATACTCAATTTCAACGCTTATTTATGAGCATCGAAAAAACACAATTTTTAATCAACATTTCTAAGGAGGATGAAAATGTGATTAACTTTACAGAAAAATTTTTAATAGAACCTCATTGGGTAGAAAATTAATTTCATGTTTAAATTAGCTAACATCAAAACCATTTTTAAATTACTGAGCATTGTCTTAGTAATTTTGGTTGTATTTTTAGTCTATAAACAATGTGAAACTAAAGAAAAAACATTGTCTATTGAAGAACAAAGTGCCCTGATAGAAAAACAAATCAGGCACGTTAGCAAATTGGTGGTTACTGAAGGCACATTTTCGCAGGTGTATAATTTTAAAGATCAAAAAAAATACTTTTTTGAGGTAATCAGCTTTCAAAAAAAGGCACTCATGGTTGTTAATTCTGAAGTTTCTGTTCAATATGATTTAAAAAAACTAGATTATACTATTGATGTCAACAACAAAAAAATAATTATAAAGGGCATTCCAAAAGAAGAAATAAAAATTAACCCCAGCATCCAATTTTATGATGTTGAAGACAGTTACTTTAACCCTTTTAAAGGAGAAGATTACAACAAAATTACCCAAAAAGTAACCAAAGATATCAAACAAAAAATAATGAAATCTGATATGATCAAAAATGCTCAAAACAGATTATTGTCTGAATTGGCCAGTCTGTTTATTGTTTCAAACACTTTGGGTTGGGAAATTGAGTATTTGGGTGAAGTTATTCAACAAGAAGACCAACTATTGATTCCGTTTATTGAATAAAAATTTATGTCAACTTATTTAGACCTCAACATCACAAACGAAACATCGGCTTTGCAAGCCGTAATTTTAGGCACTGCCAAAAGCAATGGCCCAACACCCAAAGCAGAAGAAGCTTATGATCCAAAATCATTAGAACACATTTTAGCAGGCACTTATCCTGTAGAATCTGATATGATTTTAGAGATGAGTGCCTTTGAAGCAGTGCTCAAAAAACACCAAGTAACCGTGTATAGGCCGGAGCTAATTGAAAACTGCAATCAAATTTTTACAAGAGATATTGGGTTTGTGATAGACAATCATTTCTTTAAAGCCAATATATTACCTGATAGAGAACAAGAGCTTGAGGCTATTCAGTATATCATAAATCAAATTAATCCGGCATTTGTGCACAGACCTCCAGAAGAAGTTCATATAGAAGGAGGCGATGTGATGTTGTGGCATGACTATGTTTTTATTGGCACCTACAAAGGCAGTGACTATAAGAACTACATTACCGCCCGAACCAATTGGCAAGGGGTAGATTATATCAAACAGTTTTTTCCGAACAAAATTGTAAAGGAATTTGACTTGGTGAAGTCAAAAATAGAACCTAGAGACAATGCCTTACACTTAGATTGTTGTTTTCAACCCGTAGGTAAAGACAAGGGCATCATTTATAAAGCTGGTTTTAGAGAAGAATCAGATTATTTATATTTGGTTAATTTATTTGGTAAAGAAAATTTGTTTCACATCACCCGCGAAGAAATGTATCATATGTTTTCTAACGTGTTTTCTATAGCTGAGAATGTGGTGGTGTCTGAAAAGAATTTTACGAGACTCAATGACTGGCTTCGTGCTCAAGATATGATGGTTGAAGAAATTCCGTATGCAGAGATAGCTAAACAAGAAGGCTTGCTAAGGTGTTCTACCCTACCCTTGCTGAGGAGTTAATAAAACAAATAAAAAATGGATTTTTCATCAAAATTGTTAGAAAATGCGGTAAGCCAAGTGGCTCAATTGCCTGGTATTGGAAAAAAATCAGCTTTGAGACTCGTTTTACATTTGCTAAAACAACCCAAAGAACAAACTTTTTTGTTGGCCAAATCATTAGTCGATTTGCAAGAAAATATCCAACATTGCAGTAGTTGTCATAATATTTCTGATACAAAAATTTGCCATATTTGTGCAAACGATCTAAGAAATCATCAATTGATTTGCGTGGTAGAAGACATTAGAGATGTAATGGCCATAGAAAATACGGGCCAGTTTAATGGCGTATATCATATCTTAGGCGGCAAAATATCACCTATGGATGGCATTGGCCCTTCACAGCTAAACATTGATACTTTAGTCAACAAAGCCCAGAACAAAGATGTAAAAGAAATAATTTTTGCTCTAAATGCAACCATGGAGGCAGAAACTACAAATTTTTATCTCTACAAAAAATTAGAGCATTTATCAATTAAATTTTCTAACATCGCCAGAGGCATCTCGGTAGGTAACGAATTAGAATATACAGACGAAATTACTCTGGGCCGAAGCATCATCAACCGGGTGCCTTTTGATCAATTGATGAAGAAAGGTTAAGGTATTAATACAGAAATCTACCATTAAGTAGACCTCAAAAATAAAAACAGAAGAAAAAACCAACCTCTTTAACATACTTTTAATTAATCGCAAAATCAATAACACTACTATCTTAACAAAAAAACCCAACCGAAGTTAGGTTACTAAATAGAAAAATTACATATTAGAAAATGGCATTCAGGTGGTTGCTATTTTTAAAAAAACAACTCTGATAAAATATCCTAAAATCGTGTTACAGTCTTGTAACACGATTTTTGTATATTTGTGTTTATAATCTTAAAGCTATGGAAATTACAATCAGATTAGATCAGCGTAAAAAAGAAGCTAAAGCATTAATTGAATATCTAAAAAATTTACCTTACATTGATGTTGAGACAAAACAAGAACTTGGCAAAACAGAAGAAAAAATAACTCCAAAACAAAAAAAATTAATCAATACATTAAAAAGGGTTAAAAGTAATGCAGATAAGGGTAATACAAAAATGTTTAGACCAATAAATGAGCTTTTAGATGAACTATAATATAAAAACTAATGTTGATTTTGATAAGGGCTTAAAAAAATTAGCAAAAAAATATCCATCTATAAAAAATGATTCATTAGCAATAATTAACAATATTGAAAATGAGTATTAAAAAAGATTAAATTTTAGGAGCAAAACTCATCAAAGAAAACAGATTAAACTCTTTGCAAGGAAGTATTTATTAAAGTCCTAAATTTTTAAGCATTGTCTTTATTTGATTTTTATTAAAATTGGCTTCTTCACTTTTATCATAAATAATGATTATATTAATTTCAGTGTTATTTTCTATTTTATTAACTAAATAGGTTATTACTCTAAAACCGCCACTTTTACCACTATTTTTATCAGTACTTGCAATTCTAATTTTATATACATTTTCGGTTATTAAAATTCCCATTGTGGGATTTTCTAACAACTTTAGTGCAAATTTATTAAACTCACTCTCCAGTGTTGGAAATTTTTTTTTGAATCGCTTAAAACGTGTTTCAAAAATTGGCGATAAAACAATACTATTTGCCATTTAATGCAAATTTTTTAAACTTCAATTTACCCTCATTTTTTTGTTTCAATTGTTTTAATCCAGTTTCAATATCTTGCATTAATTTGGAATTTTTACCTGTTGCAGTTGGTCTATTTAACCCATCTACAAATTCAACAAAATCAAAAGTTTTTAGCATTTCAACTAATAGCTTTGCTTGTTTACTGTTTTCTTTAACTCGAATAGTTACCATAATTTTATATTTTTAAAGTGTCTTATAAATATCTCATACTATTTTAAAACCGCTCTCAAATGTAATATATTTTGTTAAATGTTTTCAAAATTTATATCATGTTTCCAACATTTTTTAGCCTGTTTCCAAGTTAAAAATCAACTTGAAAACACATAAAAAAATATAATTAATTGATAATTAATATTTTAACTTTACTTGTTTTCATGTTTCCAATGTTTCAAACTTTTTTGCACTTATTTGTAGTGCAGTGATTAAAATTTGATTGTTTCTAAATGTTTCCAAGTTTTTTTACCCTGTTTCCAAGTTAAAAATCAACTTGAAAACACAAAAAAAAATTATAATTAATTGATAATTAATATTTTAACATTACTTGTTTTCATGTTTCCAATGTTTTCAACTTTTTTGTACTTATTTGTAGTGC
>DAIRDG010000015.1:0-19928 GCA_036796275.1 Flavobacterium sp. | reverse complement strand
TTACTTGTTTTCATGTTTCCAATGTTTTCAACTTTTTTGTACTTATTTGTAGTGCGGTGATTAAAATCTTAGTTGATTCCAAATGTTTCCAAGTTTTTTTACCCTGTTTCCAAGTTAAAAATCAACTTGAAAACACAAAAAAAAATTATAATTAATTGATAATTAATATTTTAACATTACTTGTTTTCATGTTTCCAATGTTTTCAACTTTTTTGTACTTATTTGTAGTGCAGTGATTAAAAATTAAAGTTTGCGTTTGTAATTGCTTCATCTTTGCTTTGGTTTCTTGAGGTATATTGTTCTGTAATTCTTAAATCGTGATGCCTTGCCTGATCTCTTACTTTTATGGCTGGTATGCCTGTATTTAATAAATCTGTAATGCCAGTATCTTTTAAGGAATAAAACTGAAACTCTGTGCCTATGTTCATTAATTTGCGGTACTTATTCCATTCATCAGATATTTTTTTTGGAGCCAACTGAATTTTACCAGGCTTAAAATTATCTGCCGAAAACAAATAATCATCATTTTTTGCCTTTTGCAAGTGTTCTGCCAGAAGTTCCAGTAATGGTATTGGTATTGTTACAGCTTCGGTTTTTTTGTTTTTGCTTTCATCATTTGTTATCATCATATAACCACCGTTTAAGTTAATAGCTGATACTTTTAACTTGGTTAGTTCGGTTCTACGAACAAAACAATAATAAGTCATCATGCAAAGCGTATAGTAATGTTTGTCAATGTTTGCAATATGCTTTACTTTTAGTTTGACTTCATCGGTTAAAACCTTTCGTTTTTTCACCTCTTTTGGCAGTCTTTTGATGCCTGTTGTAAAAACTTCGGTTACAAACCCACGTTGGCAACACCAGTTTATAAAAATATTAAAGTACATCAAATGATTATTGTAGGTTCTGGCTGTATTCTCCCTTTCATAATATACCCAATCTAAATAATTAACCACGAATGATTTATTAAAGTGTAACATTAAATTAATGTTGATTCCTTTTTCTTTTACATACTTTTCTAACATAGAAAAGAAACTTGCTATACTTCTCTTGGTATCTATTCTCTTTGCTCCAGTTTTAACCTCTTTATCAATAATATTAAGATAAAGAGCTTTGCATTGCTCAAACGTTTTGAATTGTGTTTGATTGCTATTGTAATAGGGCAACCATCCGCTGTACAGTTTATTATTGATTTCTAATTGCATCTTTTTAGCAATTTTCAATCTTTCGGTTTTAGACTTTATAACAGGTACGTTTACTCTAAACCTTTCCATGATGTTTGTCAAGGGATTGAGAGCATAATAAACAATAAGCCAACGTTGGTTTTGTCGTAGTTCCGCAGGTTTAAAATGTATAAATACACTATTACTTTGCGTGTGAGGTGTTTTTTCGTTTGTAGGCATTTTTTTTTATGGCTCATTTATTCAAATGAACTATAAAAACTGACACATTTTTGACACTTATTTTTTTAAAAAACCCTGTAAACTCTTTATTTTCAAAGGTTTACAGGGTCTTAGTAGCGGGAACAGGACTCGAACCTGTGACCTTCGGGTTATGAGCCCGACGAGCTACCTACTGCTCTATCCCGCGATATGGGTGCAAATATAAGACTTTTTTTGAAAACAAAAAATCTTATCAAGAAAATTGTTTATTTTTAAGTTTACATCTTCGTTATGATAAACTCCGATCTGCGGTTTAGCTGATGTTCCTCTTCTGTGCATGGCGATTGATTAGAGGGTTCGCAGGCACAATCATTCACCAACTGGCGTTCACCATAACCTTTGCCAGTGAGTCTATCTTTGCTAATGCCATTTTTAATAAGCCATGCCATGGTAGCTTTGGCTCTTTGATCTGACAACTTATCGTTATAAGCCATGGGAGCTCTGCAATCGGTGTGAGATCGCACATCTATGTGCATGCTTGGATTTTGTATTAAAACATCTAAAATTTTTTCTAACTCAAACGCTGCATCTGATCTAATTTGGTGTTTGTCTAAATCAAAATAAATGATTACCCACCTAAAATCTGTGCCATTGTTTTGAGCATACGTGAAGGCTTTCATGATGTCGTCTCCTGGTTTGTAGGCTTTTACACGGGGTGATAATTCTACAGCCAAGTTTTCTTGCGTAGACGATGACTCAAAAAATACGGGCACTTGTCGGGTTTCATAACCTTCCTTTTCGGCTTTGATGTAGTATTTTTTACCTGTTGGCAAAGTTCCAAAGTCATAACGCCCATTTTTATCTGTTTTTACGCTTTTTAGGTCATTAAACTGGTCATCAGACAAGGTTACATCAAGGTTTGTAATAGGTGTTTTAGTTTGTTCATCAATAATTTCACCAGCCAACAACTGCTCTTCAACAGTTTTGATGGGTTCTAATTCAAAAAACTTATAAATATCATCAAACCCTAAATTATCTTGTGTCCTGTTTGAGGTAAAAAAACCAATGCTTGTTTCTGGTATTTTATAATAAGCAAAATCATCAAAAGTGCTGTTGATGGGTTTGCCAACGTTTTTAGGTTCATCAAACGCATCATCTTTTTTATTGGCCTTAAAAACATCTAAACCACCCAAACCGGGGTGTCCGTCTGATGAAAAATACAAATTGCCCTGCTCATCGATAAACGGAAAATTATCTCGCCCTTCGGTATTAATGGGCTTTCCAAGATTTTGTGGCGTTCCATAATTGCTGTGATTGGCATCAACACTTACGCTAAAAATATCTGATGACCCCAACGTACCGGGCATGTCTGATGAAAAATAGAGCAGCTTTTCGTCAGCACTCAACACTGGGTGAGCACAGCTGTATTCGTTGCTATTAAAAGGTAATTCAGTGATGTTTTGCCATTTGTTGTCTATTTTTTGAGCTCTGTAAATTTTCAACAAAGTGGTACCCTCCGAGCTTTTGCCTCTTTTCTTTAGAAAATTACTTCGGGTAAAATAAATAAACTCTCCATCTTTTGAAAAACAAACCGACGATTCATCATAGGCAGATTCTAGTTCTTTGGCAAATTTTTTGGGTTCTTCTAAATTGCCATCGGCGGTGATTTTGGCACTATACAGCGAACTAAAAGGTTGGTTGTGCCAGGTGTGTTTTCTTTTTACAAAAGACATGGTGTCTCTGGTTGAGGCAAAAATAAGTTGATTGTCTGAAACCGTGACCCCAAAATCCATGAAAGCCGAATTGATTTTTGCATTTTGTATTTGATAGCGGTGTGAGTTGTTTTCGATAACCTCACGGTAATTTTTTTGACTTTTAAACAGAATACCTCTGTTATCTGAAGCGTTTACTTGATGAAACTTCAGCATCATTTCATCGGCTTTGGCATTGTCTTGAATGGCCTTGAGGGCATGAGCATATCTAAAATAATATTCTGGTTCTAACTCTGTTTGCATGGCCATGAGTTCTGTATACCACTTTACAGCCTCTTGGTAGGTTCCATTAAAAAAATAGGCATCACCTAATCGCTTAAACATGGTTTGATCTTTGTAGCCTTTGTTGGCAATTCTTTCGTATGAAGCAATGGCATCAATGTAGGCTTTTCGTTCAAAGTCTTTGTCGCCTTTATTCTTTAGCGTATTTTGAGACAATAGCCCTTGTGAATTGAGCAAAAACACAGCCAAGCACAACCCTATTAATTTTAACATTTTGATCATATTTTGATTAAAAAAATCTTGGTGATATTATTTTATCAACTTTGGCAAACAATTCATATCTTAAGAACAATTCATGCGAACCATTATTAAATCTGGCCAAATTTGTTGTTTCTCTGTCATAAGCATAGCCAATAAACCAACGGTCATTGACTTGAAAACCGGCCAAAGCACTCCAGGCTGCCTCCCATCGATAGGCTGCTCCTAACACAAATTTGTCATTAAACATAAAATTGGCTGAAGCATCTATTTGAATTGGAGCTCCTTCTACTACCTTTGATAAAAAGGCTGGTTTAAATTTAATGCTAGGATTAATGTCAAACACATAACCTCCTATAAAATAAAAATTCATACGTTCTTTGGTTATGGTTTGGGTGTTGTCTGAAAACCGGTTGACTTCAAAAAAATTGGGCACAGACAAACCCAAATATAGTTTATCTGAATGCAGATACAGGCCTGCCCCTAAATTGGGAGAAAAATAATTATTAAGGTCTTGCAGACTTGGGTCGGCTATGTTTTCTGGGTTGAGTTGGTTGGTGTCTAAATTAAATAAATTTGCGGTGCCTTTTACACCAAAAGATAATTTATATTTGGTAGACAACGGTATGGAATAAGAAATGTCTGTTGATATTTGATTTTCTGAAGTTGGCCCTATGCTTTCGTTGAGCAAACTAACACCAATCCCTAAATTGCTGTTGTTGATTGGGGCATTTATAGAAAAACTGTTGGTGGTGGGGGCTCCTTGCAAACCTACCCATTGAGAGCGGTGTAAGCCAAAGATACTTAACACCCCTCTAGAACCCGCGTAAGCAGGATTGATGATGATGGTGTTATACATGTATTGCGTAAACTGAGCATCTTGTTGGCCTTGCATTGCAAAGCAGCTTAGCAACAGTAGGAGGCTTAGGTTGATATGTTTTATTGCCTTTTTCATATTATCTGAGAATTTGCAAATAGCCGCTCAATTCTGATATGTTATTGTTGATATCGATAAGTTTTATCATATAGTAATACGTACCATCAGGCAGTCTTTCACCTTTGTTGAAGGCAGAAGCACTGTTAGAAAACCCTTCAAAAACTACTGAATTGTTATCATAATTTTCTGCTCTGTATACCACCTTGCCCCAACGGTTATAAATTTCAACAAAATTTTTGGGATAACAAGGGTTGTTGTTGATGTTTTTAATCACAAAAACATCATTAATGCCATCGTTATTGGGTGAAATGACGTTAAAAACCTCAACAGAATCGCAATTTATAGTTGTGCTGTTTGGTTGGTCAAGCGATAAATGTTTGATTGGGTGACTCTTTTTTATTGAATTTGCTGATAACTGAAATTGAAATGAACTCAAAAAAATAAGGCACAAAAACTTAAAAAATAATGGCAAACTGTTTTTTTTAAAAGTCATAAAATCAACAATAGGTTTGCCAAAAACGCAACTATTATTTTGGAGTTTTGATGGTTTTATTTGTGGCATTATTTTTTGGTTATAACTCTAAAAAACTTTAGGTTGTCTGATTTTTATTTAAATTTTACAAGGTTATTTTAGTTTAGAACTAACTAAAAAACCATCTCAAATTTAGTATTTAATGTTTTACGTTTCTTGGTTTTAAATGCCCAAACGGCTTAAATTGTTGAATTTTGGGGTCAATTTGTTTGATGTTTTTTTAGAAATTAAAGCTATTTTGTGCCGGTAGTTTATTTCTGCCTGATGTATGAACTGTGTTGGTTTGCTAGTTTTAAAAAAATATTTTCAATTTCATTTCATGAAATTTCAGTTCGTTATTTAAATAAATTTGATTTAAAAAGTTCTAAAAACCCTTATTATGACTCATATTAGCCACGATTGAAGTGATAGCTTGTTGAAAGCCAATGGCTAGTTTTGTTGGTTCAAAAGAGCGACCAACGGAAGCTACTTTTAAACTTTACAAAACTTAAATTGGCTAAAACAACTAAAACGGAAAGCGTGAAGAGGGTGACTTAAAAAGCCTAAACGTTTTGGCTTCTGATGCTTATAATTATTGTAGAATTTTTTTGATGTTACTATTTTTTTGGGGCACATTTTTGTCAAAAACATGTGATATGAGGTTGAAATAATGTAAAAAAAACAAGGTATGGATGGCTTACAAATGTTTATATTCAATATATTTGAAAACTTTTAAATTCATAGGATGCGTTACTTTTTTTTATGTTTTTTGGTGTTGTTTGGGCTTAGCTCATGCATTACGCAAAAAGATTTAGTTTATTTTCAGGACAAGGGCGGTGATGCTAAAAAATCTGTAGAAGTTTCTAAAAAAATAAATGAATCATATCGCTTGCAACCTCATGACATGCTGAGTATTCAGATGAGAACCATTGATCCGAAAATTAATCAGTTGCTCGAAATTATTTCTGATGACCAAATGGCCAATCTAGGCATTAACCAATTTAGCGAACAGGGGCTTTATTTTCACGGTTATAGTCTTGATAATCAGGGTAACATAAGAATACCAGTATTAGGCAAATTGA
The DNA here is from genome assembly GCA_036796275.1 of Flavobacterium sp. Classification (GTDB taxonomy): domain Bacteria; phylum Bacteroidota; class Bacteroidia; order Flavobacteriales; family Flavobacteriaceae; genus Flavobacterium. The sequence goes on along the minus strand of DAIRDG010000015.1, from coordinate 13,764 downwards.
ATGTTTTAGGATTTACAACTGATGAAGTTACCGAACTGATAGAAACTAAACTCAATGAAGACTATGTTACCGAAAATGCCCAATTGTTTGTGGCAGTAAAAATGGCAGGCATCCGATATGTAATAAATGGTGAAGTGGCTAGGCCAGGGATTAATTTTATTTTTAACAACAAGGCCACCATCATGGATGCTATTGCGAATTCTGGTGACATTACCATAGTTGGGGACCGCAAAGCCGTAATGGTATACAGGCAATATCCGCATGGCACTGAAACCTATGCAATTGATTTAACAGATAAAAACGCCATGAATCTGCCTCAATTTTATTTGCAGCCTAATGATTTAATTTACGTTAAACCACTTAAACAAAAAACCTTAGGTTTTGGCACCAATGGATTGCAAACCATTAGCCTTGCCATTTCGGCCTTGACACTAATTACTACGACATACTTATTTTTTAGTCAATGATAAACGCTTCAGATTTTGTTTTATCGGATGGTGCTTCTAAAATAAATTTTAGGAGACTATTCATTAGGCTATTTGGGCATTATAAGTGGTTTTTATTAGCTTGGGGCATTGCGTTTTTGGTGGCATATCAAATCAATATTCGCAAAGAAAAAATTTATGCCCTCGAAACAAGCATTGCTGTAAAAGAGGAAAGTAATCCGTTTTTTACCTCAAATACTAGCTTGGTGTTTAATTGGGGAGGCACCTCAGATCAGGTGAGTAATATTACCACAACGCTCAAGTCTAGAACGCACCACGAAATGGTGGTAGACAAACTAGAATTTTACATCAATTATTGGCAACAAGGCAAGTATCATTTAACAGACGTGTATGGCCACTGCCCTTTTTATTTTATGGCTGATAAAAATAAGCCTCAAGTGGCCGATCATTTAATTGAAATAACCTTTGAGTCTGCAAACAACTTTGTAGTTAAAACAGAGTTTGTATCTGATGACGTTATGGGACATGTATACCAAGATAATTTGAAAAAAAAGATTTTGATTGAACCAAAAATTTATCAAAAAAAATATCGGGTTGGCGAACTTATTGAGTTGCCTTTTTTAAACGGCACTATTTATTTGTATCCGCAAAAACAATTAAAAACGAATGTCACCTATCTGCTGCAATTTAAATCATTAGACCAAACGGTGGAGTCTCTTAGAACCATGAAAGTAGACACCGATGCCAAAGCAGGCTCAATTATCAATTTGAGTTTGGTGGGCAAAAACAAAGCCCGCCTAGTAGATTACTTAAACACCAGCGTTGAAGTGCTGATAAAAAGACAACTCGACAGAAAAAACCAATTTGCAACCAACACTATCAATTTTATAGACAGCACCTTGATAGCCATTGATGCTAGCCTCAAAGACAGCGAAGAAGATTTAAAAAGTTTTACCAAAAATAAAAATATTAGCGAAATTGAAAGCAGTGGTCTTAATACCTCTTCAAAAATTTTGGCCTATGAGAGTGAACGAGATTTAGCGAAAAGGAAAATGGCTTATTATAAAAACTTAACTAACTATTTAAGCTCTTCTAGTCTTGATTTTTCTGAGCTGCCTGCCCCCACTGTAGTGGGTATAGATGACCCTAATGTAGTGATGAATGTGTCTAAACTTATTAATTTATCTAATCAAAAAACCGAACTTCAATATACCCGCAAAAACAAGTTGCTGTTTGATGAACTTGACAACGAAATGCAGTCGCTTAAAAAAACCATTCAAGACAACATTGGCTCTGCCATGCAAAATGTGCAATATGATTTAAGTCTTGCTAATAGCAAAATAAATGAGTTTGAAGGCACCATGCAAAAGTTACCAGTGCAACAGCAAGAATACCTCAAAATCACTCGAAAATATCAGCTAAATGATAACATTTATACCACATTTTTATCTAAAAGAAATGAAGCTGAAATTGTAAGAGCGGCCAACCTTGCCGACATTCATTTTATAGACAAAGCCAAAGATACCGGCAATGGCTTGGTGGGGCCAGACACAAAAATAAATTATATTTTGGCTTTTATATTAGGCTTGTTGATTCCATTGATCATTATTTTACTGGTATTCTTTTTTGATACTAGTGTGCTAAAAATAGAAGATATTGAGTTCCAAACCACTTTGCCAATTATTGGCATCGTGGGTCTTAAGAATACTGATGATAACTTATCTGTGATAACTAAACCAAAATCTGCTCTCTCTGAATCCTTTAGAACCATCAGAACTTCTATACAATTTTTATTACAAAAAAATGACACAAATTTAGGTAGAGTAATCATGTTATCCTCCTCTATCAGTGGAGAGGGTAAAACTTTTTGTTCTATTAATTTGGCGAGTATCTATGCCTTGAGTCACAAAAAAACAGTGTTGGTAGGTTTAGACCTTAGAAAACCCAAAATATTTGGAGATTTTAATTTAGATAACCAAACCGGGGTGGTAAACTACATTATAGGTGATAAAACATTAGATGAAGTGATTCAAAAAACCAGTTTAGAAAACTTAGATTTAATAGTCTCAGGGCCTATTCCGCCCAACCCTTCTGAACTTTTAATGAGCGAAACCTTAACAGAGCTGATTAATGAGTTAAAAAAACAATATGAATATGTTATTCTAGACACTGCCCCTGTGGGCTTAGTGAGCGATGCATTATCCTTGTCTTACCTCGCAGATGTTACCTTGTTTGTGATTAGACAAAGCGTTACAAAAATAGAGATGATCAGTAACATCAACAACAGAGTACAAAGAAAAGAATTAAAAAACGTAAGCATTGTATTTAACGGATTTCAAAACAAAGCCAAATATGGTTATGGTTACGGCAATTATAACAGCTATGGCTATCATGAAGAGGAAGCGGAGGAAAAATGGTATAGCAATATTTTTAAAATCTTGAAGAAGAATAAAAATAATTGAATATGAAAATTCTCATTACGGGTGGTGCCGGTTTTATTGGATCTAATTTATGTGAGTATTTTTTAAATAAAAATTATTCTGTTACTTGTCTTGATAATTTTGCTACAGGATTTCATCATAACATTGAAGTATTTCTAAAATTAAATAACTTTACATTAATCACAGGTGACATCAGAGATTTAGCGACTTGCCAAACAGCCTGCCAAAATCAAGATTTTGTGTTGCACCAAGCGGCTATGGGGTCGGTGCCGAGGTCTATCAATGATCCTTTAACAACTAATGACGTCAACATATCCGGATTTTTAAACATGCTTACAGCAGCAAGAGATCAAAAAATTAAACGGTTTGTTTATGCCGCTAGCTCATCAACCTACGGAGACTCTCAGAGCTTACCCAAAGTAGAAGACCACATCGGTAAGCCCCTTTCACCCTATGCTATTACAAAATATGTGAATGAACTCTATGCCGAAATTTTTCATAAAACGTATGGTTTGGACTGCATTGGGCTTAGATATTTTAACGTATTTGGCAAAAAACAAGACCCTAACGGAGCCTATGCTGCGGTGATTCCAAAATTTGCAAAATCGCTCATTAATCTTGAATCACCGGTGATTAACGGTGATGGAAGTTTTTCTAGAGACTTTACGCCCATAGACAATGTTTTGCTGATGAATGAATTAGCACTGACCACACAAAACAAAAGTGCCTTGAATACCGTTTACAATACAGCCACCGGACATCAGACAAGTTTGATAGAAATGTTTGATTATTTAAGAGATTTTTTAGCAGAACATAATGCTAAAATTAAAAACATAAAACCGACATTTGGCCCTGCAAGAGCTGGAGATATTTCTCACTCTTTGGCCAGCATAGAAAAAGCAAAAAAATTACTAAATTACGTACCCAAAAAAACCTTTTTAGATGGCTTAAAAGATGCCGCAAGTTGGTACCATAATCATCTATAAAACAAATAAATACATAATATTACCTATGAAAATATCAAAAATATGTTGCATTGGTGCTGGTTACGTTGGTGGCCCTACGATGTCTGTAATTGCCCAAAAATGTCCGCACATCCAAGTAACGGTGGTTGATTTAAACCAAAAAAGAATTGAACTTTGGAATGATCAAGATTTAAATAATCTCCCTATATACGAACCCGGTCTTGCCAATATTGTTGGAGAAGCCAGAGGAAGAAATTTATTTTTTTCAACCAATGTAGAGCAAGCTATTGATGAAGCCGACATGATATTTATCTCTGTGAACACTCCTACCAAAACCTATGGCATAGGCAAAGGAATGGCATCAGATCTTAAATACATCGAGCTAAGTGCCCGTCAGATTGCCCGCATAGCCAAAACGGATAAGATAGTAGTGGAAAAATCTACCCTGCCTGTAAAAACGGCTCAAACCATCAAAGATATACTGCAACACACAGGTAATGGCATCAAATTTCAAATTTTATCAAATCCTGAGTTTTTAGCCGAAGGCACGGCGGTTGAAGATTTATTAGCTCCTGATAGGGTGTTAATTGGTGGAGACGAAACCGAAGAAGGACAAGCAGCCATACAAGCTTTAGCAGATATTTATGCCCATTGGGTACCCAAAGAAAACATCCTTACCACCAATTTGTGGTCATCAGAATTATCAAAACTTACTGCTAATGCTTTTTTGGCTCAACGGGTATCGTCTATAAATTCTATATCAGAACTTTGCGAAGCTACAGGTGCTAATGTGGAAGAAGTGGCTAGAGCCATTGGCACAGACTCCAGAATTGGTAATAAATTCTTAAAAGCCTCTGTAGGGTTTGGGGGTTCATGTTTTCAAAAAGACATCTTAAACTTGGTGTATATTTCAAAAAGTTATGGTTTGCAGGAAGTAGCAGATTATTGGGAACAAGTTATTTTGATGAATGACCATCAAAAAAATAGGTTTTCTAAAAAGGTCATCAAAACCTTATACAATACGGTATCAGACAAAAAAATTGCATTTTTGGGCTGGGCTTTCAAAAAAGACACCAATGACACCAGAGAATCTGCGGCTATTTATGTGGCGGATAATTTGATTAACGAAAATGCAAACATCCATGTGTATGACCCAAAAGTTTCTAGAGACCAAATGGTAGAAGACCTAAACTACTTGCAAACTAGAGACGAAACCCTAAACCAAAACTTATTAACCACCCATCAAAACGCTTATGAGGCTTGCCAAGAGGCCCATGCTATTTTAATCTTAACCGAATGGGACGAATTTAAAAATTTAGATTGGCAAAAAATATTTAACAACTGTATTAAACCCGCCTTTGTGTTTGATGGCAGAAATTTATTAGATAAAAAAGCATTAGAAACTATCGGATTTAAATACTTTGGCACAGGAAAATAACCCCTTTATCGGCATTATCGGACTTGGTTATGTAGGCTTACCTTTGGCTAGTTTATTGGCCACAAAATACCGTGTTGTTGGTTTTGACATTAATCTTAAAAGAGTAAACGATCTCAAAAACGGTCATGACAACACCAACGAAGTTGAAAAAGAGGTGTTAAAAAATATAATTACGCAAGATATTCATGTTCAAAAAGGGTTGTTTTTAACCACCTCTCCTAACGATTTGGCAAACTGTAATTTTTATATCATCACGGTGCCAACACCTGTAGACCATAACAAGAAACCCAATTTAACACCACTGTTTAGTGCTAGTGCAACCGTGGGAAACGTGCTTAAAAAAAATGACATCGTAGTTTATGAGTCTACCGTGTATCCGGGGGCTACAGAAGATGATTGTGTACCCATACTTGAAAAAAAATCTGGGTTGATTTTTAATCAAGATTTTTTTGTGGGGTATTCTCCAGAAAGAATTAACCCCGGAGACAAGGTTTATAACATCAAAAATGTTGTAAAAGTTACCTCAGGCTCAACACCAAGCACAGCCGAAAAAGTAAACCAACTGTATGCAAGTGTCATAGAGGCGGGTACGCATTTGGCTCCAAGTATCCGTGTAGCTGAGGCTGCCAAAGTGATAGAAAATGCCCAACGAGATATCAATATTGCATTTGTAAACGAACTGGCCAAGATTTTTAATTTGATGCAGCTTGATACCGAAGCCGTTCTAGAAGCAGCGGCCACCAAATGGAATTTTTTGCCGTTTAAACCCGGTTTGGTTGGCGGGCACTGCATTGGTGTAGATCCTTATTACTTGGCTCAAAAAGCCCAAAACCTAGGGTATCATCCAGAAATTATCTTAACCGGCAGACGCCTCAATGACAGCATGGGAGACTACGTTGCCTCTCAGGTTATTAAATTAATGACCAAAAAAAACATCCTCATTAACCAAGCTAAGATATTAGTTTTAGGCATTACCTTCAAAGAAAATTGTCCCGATGTAAGAAACACCAAAGTAGTTGATATCATATATGCCTTGCAAGATTTTGGCACTCTGGTTACCATCTTAGATCCGCATGCAAACCCCGAAGAAGTAATGTCTAATTATGGCCTCCATTCAGAAAATAATTTAAATTCAGAAAGCATCATAAACCAAACGTTTGACGGCATCGTTTTGGCTGTGGCACATGAAGCGTTTTTGTCAATTAACCTCAAGAGCTTGCTGAAACCCACCGCGGTGGTTTATGATGTGAAGAGTTTTTTGCCGTTTGAAGTTGATGGAAAATTATAGTCTAAGTAACTGCTTTAAATTTTTTCTGAGATTTAATGAGATGGGTTAGCCATAATCCTAAAAAGGTAATCCCACCATTGATGATGAGCAATTCGAAGCCAAACTTAAATCCAAACCAAACCATGCTATATTGGCTTAGCAAATAACTAAAAACTACTGATGTTAATGCTATAAAAGGCACTAATTTATCAATCACCTGACATTTAGTAAACAAACCATAGGCATACAGACCCAATAACGGACCATAAGTGAGGGCTGCAAACTGAAAAACCTTATCAATTACGCTATCATCGGCCACTAAATACTTAAAAAATAAAATGATTACTACCGAAACTACCACAAAACCTTTGTGCACAAACTTTCTAGTTTTTACTTGGTTTTTAACATCATAGCGTTCCTCAATGTTTAAGATATCAATGCAGAAACTTGTGGTAAGCGAGGTTAAAGCACTGTCGGCACTCGAATATGCGGCAGCAATTATACCAATGGTAAAGAAAAACGCTACTCCTAGGCCAAGGTATTCATTGGCAAGTATGGGGAATAGTTGATCTTTATGGGCATTTATCCCAAATTGAATGGCATATTCTGTAAACAATAATCCCATGATTAAAAAAGCAAAATTAACAATTACCAGCACCACCGTAAACCACAACATGTTTTTTTGAGCCTCCTTGAGGTTTTTGCAGGTAAGATTTTTTTGCATCATGTCTTGATCTAATCCCGTCATGGCAATGGCCATAAAGGTGCCGGCAAAAAATTGTTTCCAAAAAAACTCGGGGGCTTGGGGGTTGTCAAAGAAAAAAGTTTTAGAAAAACTACTTTCGGATACAAAACTGGCAAAGTTTGACAAATTTAACCCTAAATCAGAAGACACCACATAAATACTCACCCCAACTGAAATTAACATAAACATGGTTTGCAAAGTGTCAGTGAAAACAATGGTTTTGATACCCGATTGAAAGGTATACACCCAAATTAAAATAATGGTGAGTGTAACCGTTACCCAATAAGGCACCCCAAGCGGACTAAAAATGAGGGTTTGCAAAACATCTGCCACCAACATCAATCTGAGATTAGAGCCCACTGTTCTGGATATGATAAAAAACCATGCTCCGGTTTTGTAAGAAAATTCTCCAAAACGCGTTTTTAAATAAGTATAAATGGTGGTGAGTTGCAATTTATAATACATTGGCATCAAAACAAGACCAATAACCAAATAGCCTAAAATGTAGCCTAACACCATTTGAAAGTAAACAAACTGCGAGACTTCTACTTTGCCCGGCACAGAAATAAAGGTGACTCCAGACAAAGAAGCCCCAATCATCCCAAAGGCAACCAAATACCAAGGAGCACTTTTGTTGGCTTTAAAAAAAGCCTCGTTGTCATCAGTTTTTTTATAAATTAACCTAGAAATGATGATAAGCATCAAAAAATACCCCAACACCAAGGTCATTAAAACTAATGGATTCATGAACATTTATTTTTATGCCCACAAATAAACATATTTAATTTGTGATGGCAAAGCAAAGTTTACTTGGGGGAGGGAGAAAGTCTTAAAAAAATGCTAGGATAAAAACTTTTACTAAATTGGAAAGTTTTGTATAGTACTAGACAATCTTCCAAATATTTTGTTCCTTAAATCAATTGGTTTTATAACACTTACAGTTTCACCATAACTCAATATAAAACGTTCTAATTCATAATTTGGAATTACTTTAATTTTAACCTCTAAAATTTCTGAATTTAACCATTTGTGTTTTTGTGTTTCATGGATGGGTTTGTTTATCATATACATTGCGGTTAATTGCCTAAATTGTAAAACAATTTCCTCAATTTTACCATCTATTGGCTTGCTTACGCCTATCATGTCCGAAAAATAATCTTGCCAATTTATTTGCGTGTTTGGTATAAAAATTACCTGACTTGGATCTACTTTTTCTATCCTATCAATAGCCACATTATAATCATATTTTTCAAATGCTTGATGCAAACCAAAAAGAAACCAACGATTATTGTATTGCTTTAAATAATATGGGTGAAACAAAAAACTATAGGGTTCCGCTGTTTTAAAATCCTTGTAGGTAATATTTAAAGGAGTTTTGTTTTTAACTGCATGATACAATAAGCTAAAATATTCCAATCCTTTTAAATCCTGGTTATTATCAAAACCAATAAAGGGTTGTGTATTATTTTTATCTTTTAAATCATATTTTAGTTTAGCAAGAATTTCTTGAATACCATAAAACTGAGGCATTCCTTCAAACTGTGAAAGAATTTCTATAGCCGACTCAAATTCATTTAACTCCAAGGTGTTTAAAGGAGTGTTGTTTATCGAAAAATTTAGGTCTTCATACCTATAAATTCTCTTTTTACCATCATAAAGCTCTGCGAGCTCTATACTCCATCCCTCTGCACTCCGCATAAAGGCTATATCATCTTGCAGTTGCCTGAGTTTAATACTAAGCATGCCGTTATCATACAAATCATATAGTTTTTGATTCACCGTTTCCAGCAATACATCTATAGTAAAATTCTTGTAAGGGTTTTTAAAACAAGCATCTAATATTTTATAGCGAATAAGCGGTTTTTTGGTAGCAGCCATAAAAAAAACAATATTTTTTAATTAAATTTGAAGCAATATAATAAATAAAAACAACTATGCACTATAAATGCATAGTTGGTGTGTAAGTTTGCAGAGAATAAAAAAAACAATATATTTTTTAAACAGAAATAAACTTTTTAAAAGTGATTTAATGGAAAAATTAACAATTAGTAATTTTCGAAAAATTGAACAAACATGGGAGTTTGATTTAGCACCAGTAACTTTTTTTGTTGGAACTAATAATTCTGGTAAATCTAGTGTTTTAAAAGCATTAATGTTATTAAATGATTTCGGTAACTCAAATAATCATTTTTTGTTAAAATTTAATGGGAATGATTCCAAAAACCACAAAATTGATTGTTATTCTAATGCTGTTAATAGAAATAATTTAAAAAATAAACTATATGATGTTGACTTTAACTACGATAGTAAAGACTACAAAATTTCTATAGTTTTTAATCAATTTGATGAAATAGATGAAAAGTTTCAAACTGGTAGACTTAAAAACTTAAAAATTATTAACAATATTGATAATTCTACATTGGAAATTATTCATTTAGCAAGTGATGAATATCAATTAACCGTTGATCTTAGTTTTGTTATTGGGAAAAACACTAATGATGATTTGATAGCGCAGAATAATGAGTTAGAAAAACTTAAAAATTACAAAGCTGATACAGAAAAAGAATTGCTTAAAAACGAAACTATCATAAAAAAAATTGGACAAAATGATATTGACAGAATTTACCATTTAAATGTAATAAACTCATTAAAAGATAAATTAAAAGATATTAATTTAAAAATTAAAGAAATTGAAAAGAAAAGTATAAAAAAAGAGCAAATATTCAATCCAGTTTTTAAACTAAACGATATTGAAGGATTTACTACTTTAGATAGGATTTTTAGAATAGTTTTATCAAAGTATTTCAGAGAGAATGAAAAAAAAGTTGGACTATCATCCAATAAAGAAATCATGAGAATTTCTATTTTAGCTGAAAAATTAGTAGATTTATTAAAAATTGAAACAACACATTTAAGTCCTAATAGAAACTCTCAAACAAGATTATATGTGAATGATGGAGGTATAAATGATGTCTATAATATATTGAAAATTTATACAGAAAATCCAATAAAAGAAAATTCTGATGCCAAAAAGTTTTTATTAAAATGGATGGAATATTTTGATATTGGTAAAGACTATAGAATAAAAACAATCGGAGGATTGGCATCGATAATAGAAATAGAAGAGGGTAACTATTGGATTAATTTAGTTGACAAAGGATTTGGTGCAGGTCAAATTTTTACAATATTGCTTAGAATTGCTAACGTAATCAATAACAAAAATAATTTTTATAACAAAACAGGTAGTTCAAGATTTTTAAAATCAAAACCAATTATTTTAATTGAAGAGCCAGAAGCTAATTTGCATCCTAAATTTCAAACTAAATTAGCCGAATTATTTCATATTGTATCAGTTGAATACGAAATACAATTTATTATTGAGACTCATTCTGAATATATTATAAGAAAAACTCAATTAATTTTTGTCGAAAACCAACATACGAAATCAGGTGATTTGAACTCAAACCCTTTTAAAGTTTTTTATTTTGGTAAAGAAGGACCATATGAAATGAAAATTTTAGAGAATGGAAAATTCGACAGGAATTTTGAAGAAGGTTTTTACGACGAAGCGGCAAAACACACTATGCAACTAATTCAAACCAACAAATTAAAAAGATAAGTTTATGTTTACAATTTACTCTGACAAAGATGTTTTTGAAAACATTATTTCTTCACCATTGGATTATCCCAATTGGAATAAAATAATTAACGACTTTTCAATTGTTTGTTTAGACATCAATCAAGCTGATTTGGATATTGAAATATCTAATCCAGATACTTTTTTATTTCTTTTTTTGCAAGCCAATGCCAGAGACATTAAAATAATTCCTTCAGATAATTATTTTCAAACTATTTATACAAATCTTGAAGCTGTTTTAGAAAATCCTTCTGCTGCTTATTTTTTAAACTTATCTAATTCAGCCGCTAAAAAACTCCAAGAGGAATCGGGTATAATTATTAATTGTAAAGATTTAATTGACGAAGATATTTTGACTAAGGGTATAAATTTAGATTGGTTGGCTGATGAAGAAGTAAAAGATAATTGGAATTCAATTCTAAATCCATTCAATAATTTTCCTTCAAATTCATTGATAATTAATGATCGTAATTTGTTCTCAAATGAAGAAAGAGTTTTGGGCACTTTTCAAAATATTGGAGTTGATAATTTAATAAGAATTCTTGATAACCTATTGCCTCAAAATTTAAAAACGGATTATCACATCCTTATACAATCTGAGCAAAAAGATGACCCTAGAAATAAAGCTAAATGTGACCAGATTGCCTCCGATTTAAATAGTAAGATTAGAAAATTAAGAAATTATAATTTTGAAATTGAAATACTGTTTTATTGCAGAGGTACTAACCATTTTGAACGAACTCATAATAGAAGAATATATTCTAACTATAAATATGGTAAATCTGAAAATAGTTTAGCTTCTTTCAAAATAAGAAATTCAAATAATACAAGAAATGATGACAGTTTTAGTTTAGTCTGTTTTTTCAATAAACTAAATTCAATACCTGATACGAATACAAATTTATTGACTCACTTTAACGGTTCTCATCGATGCAAAGAAATAGCTGATGATTGTATAGATAAGTTGAATAAAAATGGACCAAATAATAGGTACTACAGATATTATCTAAACGGAATTGAAGTAAATCAAGGGAAATCAAAAGCAATAAAAAATAGATTATTAAACTAACCCTCACCACACCCACTTCACCCTAACCTTTGTAAAACAAAACTAAAACAAACATGAATAGCAACAATAACAACACTAAAGTAGAAGTAGGTTTTATTTGGCAAATTACCGATAATGTTTTGCGTGATGCCTTTAAGAAAAACGAAATTGGCGATGTGGTGCTTCCTTTTGTGGTTATCCGAAGGTTAGATTGTATTTTAGATGCTGTTAACGAAAATGTTCGTACTACCTACCAAAATTTTAAAGACAAAGTTGCAGAAGATAAATTAGATCCAATTCTTCGAAAAGCAGCTGGAGGACTTAAATTTTATAACACCTCTAGACACACCTTGCAATCGTTAAAAGAGGATGCCCGAAACATCGAAATCAACTTTAATAACTATTTAAACGGTTTTAATCAGGAAGTACGAGATATTTTAGAAAACTTTCAATTTGATAAAATTGTAGCCCGTTTAATAAAAAACAAGTTGCTGTATGAAATGATTGATGCCATTTGCAAAATAGACATGCATACCGAAAACATCGACAATCATGGCATGGGCTATGTTTTTGAAGAATTAATTCGTATTTCTAACGAACAATCTAACGAAACTGCCGGAGAGCATTTTACCCCACGCGATGTAATTGGCTTAATGAACGCTATTTTGTTTGTTACAGAAAAAGAAGACTTGTCTAAACCCGGCATTATTCGCACCCTTTTTGACCCTGCCTGCGGAACGGGTGGCATGGTGAACCTTGGCAAAAACTATATTTTAGACACGCTTTTAAAAGATAGTAAACACAAACCTACCATTCAAACCTATGGGCAAGAATTGAACGAACAATCCTATGCCATTGCCAAATCAGAAGCTTTGATTACAGGCGAAGATGCCAACAACATCAAACACGGTAATTCGTTTTCGGAAGACCAATTTCAGGGGAAGCATTTTCATTACATGATGGCAAATCCTCCCTATGGTGTAACTTGGAAAAAAGACCAACGATTTATAGAAAACGAATCGCTTAACCCTGCTGGTCGTTTTTATGCTGGGTTGCCCCGAAGTTCCGACGGACAGTTGTTGTTTTTGCAACACATGATTTCTAAAATGGAACGGGAAGGAAGTCGTATTGGAGTAGTTACTAATGGCTCACCATTGTTTACCGGAGATGCCGGTAGTGGTGAAAGCGATATTCGCAAATGGATTATCGAAAACGATTGGTTAGAATGTATAGTGGCTTTGCCTAAAGACATGTTTTATAATACCGGTATTAACACCTACATTTGGTTTTTAACCAATAAAAAAGACAAACACCGCAAAGGCAAAGTACAGTTAATTAATGCGGTTGACTTTTGCCGTAGCAACAAAAAAAGCTTAGGCAACAAACGCAACGAAATTACAGACGACCACATTGCCGAAATCTTAAAATTATATACCGATTTTGCTACTACTAAACACTCTAAAATATTTGATAACGAGCATTTTGGCTATTTTCAATTAACTGTAGAGCAACCTTTGTATGAGGTAAACGGCAAAATAGTATTAGATAAAAACCAAAACCCAAAACCCGACAGCAAAAAGCGTGACAAAGAAAACGTGCCTTTAACAGCCGATATCGAAAAGTACTTTGCAACCGAAGTGTTGCCTCATGTACCCGATGCTTGGATAGATTTTGACAAAACCCGCATTGGCTACGAAATCAATTTTACCAAGTATTTTTATGAATACCAAGGTTTGCGACCAGCAACAGAAGTTAAACAGGAAATTGTAAGCTTAGA
>DAIRDG010000014.1:0-48510 GCA_036796275.1 Flavobacterium sp. | reverse complement strand
TTTGCGATGATGGTTTAAAAGGTTTTTTTATTCCATTAATTTTAGGTAAAAAAGTACCCATTTTTTATGAAAGACACGTGTCTAAAATCATTGAATTAGGCGAGAATCCGGGTTTTATTAAAACTACATTTACCAACCTAAAGTTTCAATTAATGAAATATTTAGGTAAAAATTTCAATCAATTTGTAGTGCTTACCGAAGACAATAAAAAAGAATGGCAACTAACAAATTTAGTGGTAATACCAAACCCGCTTAGTTTTTATTCGGAAGCATCTTCTACCTTACAAAACAAAACAGTTATTGCAGTTGGCAAACAATCTTATCAAAAAGGATACGACCGCTTGCTGAAAGCATGGCAATTGGTTACAGCCCAACACCCAGATTGGATTTTAAAGATTTATGGCACCATCCATCCTGAAAATAAATTTGAAAAATTAGCAAAAGAATTAAATATAAAATCTACCATACAATTTTATTCTGCAACTAAACAAATTCAAGAAAAATATTTAGAAAGTAGTATTTATGTTATGTCTTCAAGGTTTGAAGGTTTTGGTATGGTACTCATAGAAGCCATGGCTTGCGGCGTGCCATGTATAACTTTTAATTGCCCCTATGGACCAGCAAATATTGTACAAAACAACCAAGATGGGCTGGTAGTAGAAAACAACAACATACCTCAATTAGCTGAGGCTATCATTAGTTTAATAGCAGACGAAAACAAACGATTAAGTTTTGGCCACCAAGCCAAAATAAATGCCAAAAGATTTTTGCCCGATCAGGTAATGGAACAGTGGCGTGGATTATTTAATACTTATTTATCATGAATAATTATTTTTTTGATCCGTCTTTTTATTTAAGAGTATATTATACTTTGTTGTTTTTATTTGTGTTGTTTACAATCATGTATTTCTTGAACAGAGACTTTAACCAAAAAAATAGGGAAGACTTTATAAAATTTTTTGGATATACTTTTTTATTAGTCATTACATTTTTAATTGCATTTAAACCAATTTATCATTTGCCCGGGGATATATATGGTTACATCCATAGATTTAACGATTTTAAAACACAATATTATTTTGATTGGGAGCAAAGCGAAATGTTTTTTGCCTATTTCACCTTTCTTACTTCTAAAGTCATGTTGCCTGAGTTTTACTTTGCAATTATTGGTGTCGTTTATGTTTTTGGGGTCTTCTATGCTTGCAAAAACTGGTTGCAAAATGATTGGTTTTATGGTTTTATCATGCTTATTTGTGCTTTTGAGTTTTTAAATTATGGCATCAATGGAATAAGAAACGGCGTAGCAACTTCCATTTTTTTGCTAGGTATTAGTAAGAAAAATATATATTTAAAATTGTTAATTATTTATCTTTCTATTAATGTGCATAAATCTATTTTATTACCAGCTGTTGCTTATCTGCTAACCTTCATAAACAATAATTCAATTTTTTATATTGCTTTTTGGTTTTTGACCATACCCTTGTCATTTCTTTATGGAGAGCTTTTTGAAGCACAATTAGAAATTTATTATCCCGACGAAAAATTACAAGAGTATTTTCAGGGCTATTATGACGAAATTTTCTCTGAGACAGGTTTTAGGTGGGATTTTGTGGCTTATAGTTTTTTAGGGGTATTTTTGGGTTGGTTTTATATTTATTATTTAAACTTTAAGGATATTATTTATCAAAAAATTTATAACGCCTATTTGTTTGCCAATAGTGCTTGGATTTTAAT
The DNA here is from genome assembly GCA_036796275.1 of Flavobacterium sp. Classification (GTDB taxonomy): domain Bacteria; phylum Bacteroidota; class Bacteroidia; order Flavobacteriales; family Flavobacteriaceae; genus Flavobacterium. Next base: position 46,776 of record DAIRDG010000014.1, on the reverse strand, counting down.
TATAGGGGTAAACTATACCAACCGTTTTGCCTATTTATCTTGGTTTTTTTTAGGAATCGTTATATCTTATCCATTAGTTAAACAGCAAAACTTAATTAAGAACCAAAATTTTTTATATCTAACTGTTTTAATTGTATTTGCTGGTTTTACCTTAATTAAAAACCGAAGCGTATTTTAAATTATATTTCTATTTTACAGACAAAAAATCATGCAGCCATTAGTGTCCATTATCATTCCTTGTTATAACGTCTCAAAAACTATTTCGAAAACGTTAGACTCTATCATTAAACAAACTTACCCCAACATTGAAGTAGTTTTAGTAAACGATTGTAGCACCGATAATACTTTAGAAATAGTAAATAAATACCATGCTAAAATAAAACAACTAAAGGTTGTGACTAATACCACCAATAAAATGGCCCTTTACTGCAGGTTATATGGCGTAAAAATATCCAAAGGGGAACTAGTAACCTTTATTGACGGTGATGATTGGTTTACTCCAAAAGCTATTGAATTATTAGTAAATAATTATTTAAAAACTAATGCCGATGTGGTTTGTGGCAGTTGGAAATTTACTTTTGATAATTACGGAATAATAGCCAATAAACCATGGAATATCTACTATGCAAAACCAATTGAAAGGGTTTATAATGAGCACGAATTTGAAGAAGCTTTTAGTTTAAGTTTTTTTGGAAAAATAAAATTTCCGGTAGTTAATTGGGCCAAACTCTATAAAAAATCATTATATAGTGAAGAAATTTTTGAATACTTAAATAAAAATCCAAGGCTAATTAAAAGCAACGATTTGTTTCAAAATTTGTTAGTTTTTAGAAACGTGAAAAGTGTTTCGTTCATTAAAGATGTGTTAATTTATTATCGATACGGGGGAGGTTCTCAAAAAATTGTTTTAGAATATTCAAAAGATATCAATACCTTATATTTACTTCGTATGGATTTACTAAAAAACCATCCTAAGAAGGAAGAGGCACTTACTTATATGATGCCCGAATTAGACTTTTCATATTATTTATTTTTGGTAGATTGTGTATATTTAAATAAATTAAGAATAGCTAAAGTTAAAGAAATTTATGATGGTTTTTGTACTAATGAGGCATTTCAAGACATGTATGCCTATAGAACAAAATCAAATTCTGATAATTTACGATTATTTGATGCCCTACAAAACAATCAATTAACAGAAGCTGAAGTAATTATAAAAAATGAAATTAAAAAATTTGGATTCAAAAGGGATTTAAAGTCTATAGTCAGCAAATTTTTAGCTTCTATTTAACATGCCAACACTCACCGTTTTTACACCAACATTCAACAGAGCTTATTGTTTAGACCAACTTTACCAAAGCTTGTGCAACCAATCCAATCAAGATTTTTTGTGGTTAGTAATAGATGATGGTTCTTCGGATAATACCAAAGACCTGTTAGCATCTTGGCAAAACGAACAAAAAATAGCCATTCAATATGTGTATAAAGAAAACGGTGGCATGCACACCGGGCATAACACTGCATACAACCATATTACTTCACCTATCAATACGTGCATAGATTCGGACGATGCCATGCCAAATAATGCCGTAGAAGAAATCTTAAAAGCTTATGAAGACATTAAAAACAACCCAAAAATTGCAGGTATCGTTGGTTTAGATGTTTTTAAAACTGGAGCCGTTGTTGGAACTCAATTTCCGGAAGATTTACATTTGTCTACCTTAACTGCGATTTATGAAACTCACCATGTAAGCGGTGATAAAAAATTAGTGCTCAAAACCGAAGTAGTTAACCAATACCCCAGATACCCTGAATTTGAAGGGGAAAAGTTTGTACCACTAGGTATTTTATATTTGATGATAGACCAACATTATCAACTAAAATGCATCAACCATCCTTTTTGTATCGTAGAATATATGGAAGATGGCTCTACCCGAAATATCTTTAAACAATACCAACGCAACCCCAAAGGTTTTAGATACTCCAGGCAAATTGAATTAAAATGCTATAAAAAATTTAAAACCCATGTAATTAAATGTTTGCACTACATTTCCTCTACCTTATTTATTGGTGATTTTAAATTCTTTAAAAACAACCCAAAAAAATTGCTAACGTTTTGTTTGCTTCCTTTCGGATATATTTTTCATATTTACATTCTTTTTAAAATAAAAAAATAAAACTATGTTCAAAAACTCTATTTTATTTGACGATTTATATCGCTATACCGGAAAAAAAAGCTGGTTTTTATTTTTTAGATATTTCTTTTTTACACCCGCTTTTCGTTATTTGGTTTATTGGAGAAACACCAAAAGTGCCAAAACACAACTTACAAGATTATTTTGGAAATTTTTAATGCGACAAACCATGCTTAGGGTTGGCATTCAAATTCCGGAGAGCAACGACATTGCCCCAGGTTTTAAAATAGGTCATTTTGGAATGATTGTATTTGGCACAGAAGTAAAAGCCGGTAAAAATTTTAATGTGGCACAAGGGGTTACTATTGGGCAAGGCGTTGGCAAAAAAAATGGTCAACCCACCTTTGGAGATAATGTTTCGGTGCAACCCAACAGTGTGGTGGTAGGAAACATTAAAATTGGCAATAATGTATTAATAGCTCCATTAACTTTTGTAGATTTTGATGTGCCCGATCATTCCATAGTCATCGGAAATCCGGCTAAAATAATTGCTAAGGAAAACCCAACAGCTCCCTTTATTGTATATCCTGTTCCAGAAAAATAATGCGAGTAATACATGTAATAAATAATTTGGCTACCGGAGGAGCGGAAAAGTTGTTATTAGAAACGCTTCCGTTGTTCAATAACCAACAAGTTACTGCAGATTTACTGTTAATTAACGGAAAAGAAACCCCGTTTTTACATACTTTAAAAAAAGACCCAAGAATAAAATTTTATGCTTTAACCAACGGTAGTCTTTATAATCCGTTGTTAATTTTTAAACTCATCCCTATTTTAAAACAATATCCAATAGCTCATGTACATTTGTTTCCGGCTTTGTATTATGTGGCCTTTGCAAAATGGATTGGCCAATTAAATATCCAATTAATTTTTACCGAACATAGCACCTCCAACAAACGCATTCGAATACCATTCTTAAAATACCTAGATCGTTGGATTTATCAAAAATACCATACCATTATAACCATTTCAGAAAAAGTAGAATTATCTATTCAAAGGCATTTAAAATTTAATTACAACCCATTTTTACGAATTGAAAACGGAGTAAATTTAGCCAAAATAAAAGACGCTTTGCCAAGCGATATGGCGTTTATTGAAAATAGAAATCAAAAAAAAGTCATCATTCAAGTGTCTTCTTTTCAATATCCAAAAGATCAAAAAACCGTTATCAAAGCATTAAAACATTTGCCCGAAAATGTGGTTTTGGTTTTGGTTGGCATTGGTGTTTTAAAAAATGAGGTTGAACAATTTGCTAAACAACAAAATTTAGCCAATAGAGTTTATTTTTTAGGGCAAAGTATGGAGGTGCCTCAATTATTAAAAGGTGCAGATGTGGTTGTTTTATCCTCTCACTACGAAGGTTTATCTTTGTCGAGTATAGAGGGTATGGCTTCTGGAAAACCATTTGTAGCTTGCAACGTGACGGGATTAAAAGAAGTAGTAGATGGAGCAGGCATTTTGTTTGATAAAGAAGACCATTTAGCTCTGGCTACTATTTTTAGTGGACTATTAGAAAATTCAGAATATTACGAAAGCACCGTTAAAAACTGTTTAGAAAGATCAAAATTGTATGATATTAATAACATGATCAAAAAAACCATAGCCCATTACCAAAAATGTTTACAAGTTAATTAACATTGCAAAAAATTATTACGCTCCATGAAAAAAGAAAATCTAGATATCATTCAAGTCTACCGTGGCATAGCCTCTTTAATGGTAGCTGTTTTTCATTTCTGGATTCACATGTCGCATGTATTTCAAAATGAATTTGGAAACATCAGAAAAATTACTTCTATGGGGGCTTATGGAGTAGATTTCTTTTTTGTGTTGTCGGGTTTTATTATCAGTTATTCTTATTTAGGCAAAACTATTACGGTTCCAAAATATTTAACAAACCGTTATTTGCGAATTTATGTGCCCTACATTCCATTAGGAATATTATTTGCCATAGGCTATACTATTTTCCGAGATTTATCTTTTGTAGGAGGGGTAAATTTTAGTTGGCTAGCTACCCTAACTTTGCTTCCTTTCGGAAACACTTCATTGGTGGTGGCTTGGTCTTTGGTGCACGAAATTATTTTTTACTTTGCTTTTGTAATAGCTATTTATAGTTATAAAAAATATAACGTATTTTTAATTATTTGGAGTATTTTAATTGTAATTTATAATCTAACTAACTTTACTACCAACATAGGGCTAATAGATTTTGTTTTATACAAAATTCTTCATCTTTATAATTTTGAGTTTATGTTGGGATATTTGTGCTTTTTGGTAATTGATCAACTTAAAAACATCAAATTAAGCTTTTTGATGTCGGGCTTGTGTTTAGGTTTATTTTTAGTGGTTTATTTTATTGGTTATCATTCTTTTATTATAAAACTTTTATTTTCTGGGTTTAGTTTTTGGTTAATTGTTTTGGCTTATCAGTTTAAAGATTTTAAGCTAAAACCCAGCAATTTTTTTATGCAAATGGGCAATTACTCTTATTCGCTTTACTTAATTCACATACCTGTTCAAATTGTTTTTTTTAGAGTATTTCCGCATACCAATATCATCCTTTCTTTTTTGGTTGGTATTATAATAACCTTGGTTGTAAGCTATATCTACTGTCAAATTTTTGAGAAAAAAGTATTTTATTATATCAAAAACAAACTAAAAGTATAAAGGATGCCTCAACCACCAAAAATATTATTTATTGTTACCAAAACCATTGTTGGTGGAGCCCAAAAATTCATTACCGATCAAATAAAAATGCTTCATGCAGAAGGCTTTGAATTGTATTTAGCTGCTGCAGATCATGGCTATTTAACCCAACAAGTTAAGCCATACCTCCAAGATGCTTTTATCCATCAAGGCATTCAAAGCAAAACATCCATAAAGCATTTGTTTCAACTAAAAAACTATTTGCAAAAAAACCACATCGATTTGGTTATTTGCAATTCTGCCAACGGTGGTTTGTATGGCAGGTTGGCTGCTTTTTTGGCCGGTAAAAAATCTATATATGTATCGCACGGTTGGAGCAGTATTTATAATGGTGGAAAGTTTAGTTTAGTTTTGAACAGAGTAGAAACTTTGTTGGCTTATTTGGGCCATAAAGTGTTATGTATTTCGGAAAATGATGCTTATTTAGCAAAAAAAATCATTAAAGTGCCCAAAAATAAAATTGCATTTATACCCAATCAAATTTATCCGATTGAAACTCCTGTAAAAAGAAGTAAAAAAGAAGTGTATAAAATTTTATTTTTAGGCAGATTAAGTCATCCCAAAAAACCAGAATTATTAATGCAAGCGGCTAAAAACTTACCTCAAGTAGAGGTTTATATAGTAGGCACTGGTGAGGAGGATGCTTTTTATCAAAACTTAAAAGATAGAGAACAACTAAACAATGTGCATCTTTTAGGCGAAGTTCCAAATTTTAAAGATTTCAATCATTACGATATTTTTTCGTTGATTTCGCTTTCCGAAGGATTGCCCATGTCGGTTTTAGAAGCCATGTCGTGTGGCATGCCATTATTGTTGAGCAACATCAAAGGGCATCAACCCTTAATTGATGAAAATGGAGCTTTGTGCGAAAACCATCCGAAGAGCATAAAAGAAAACTTGTTGAAAGTAATCGAAAACATCGAAACTTATTCCGAAAACTCTATTAAAATGTTTCAAGAAAAATACCACATGGAGCAAAACAAACATTGGTATATTTCACTTTATCAATCTATCATAAACTCATGAATAGCATATTAATTACCGGACACACAGGATTTGTAGGTAAAAATTTGTGCCAATATTTGCAAACAAAAAACTTGTATGAGTTGTTTTTTTTGGGCAGAAATACCTCTATTAACTTTAGCAACATCACGCAAATCAAAGAGCACACCATAATTCATTTAGCTGGATTGGCTCACGACCTTCAAAACCAATACACTTATCAAGATTATTATAAAGTAAACTTTGAATTAACCAAAAAGCTCTTCGACTTGTTTTTGGCATCTCCACAAAGCAAATGTTTTATTTTTATTAGCACGGTTGCGGTTATAAACAAAGTAGAGACTACTTTTACAGAAAACGACCCCATTAATCCACAAACTCCCTACGGAAAAACCAAAGCATTAGCCGAGGAGTATATTTTAAAAAATGCACCTGCTAACAAAAAAGTATTGGTATTAAGGCCAGTCATGATTCATGGCAACGGCAATAAGGGTAATTTAAACCTATTGTTTCAATTAATTAAGAAAGGAATTCCATATCCGCTAGCTAAATTTAACAACCAACGCTCGTTTATTGGTATAGACAATTTTAATTTTTTAATGCATGAAATACTGCAGAATCAAAACAAACTTTACAATGGAATCTATCATTTAGCAGACGATGAACCTACAGAGACTTTAAAAATACTAGAACTCATAGGGCAAGAAACCAACCAAAAAGTAAAACTGTTGGTATTGCCAAAATTTGTTTTAAAAAGCATAGCCAAAATTGGAGATTTTTTACCTTTGCCACTAAACACAAACCGATTACAAAAACTAACCGAAAACTTTTTAGTTTCTAACCAAAAAATAAAAACCATTTTAAACCTTAAAAACCTGCCTTTAACTGCACAGGAAGGTTTAAAAAAAACCATTAAATCTTTAACCTCATGATAAGTAAATTGTTGGCTTTTATAATGATTGTGTTGCTGTCTCCAGTATTTTTGGTAGTAGCAATTTTTATTGTGGTGGAAGATGGATTTCCGGTGTTTTTTAAACAAAAAAGAGTGGGCAAAAATTATACTTTTTTTATGATTTATAAGTTTAGAAGCATGAAAAAAAATACCCCAAATGTGGCCACTCATTTGCTTACCAATCCTGAACAGTACTTACTAAAAATAGGTAAATTTATCCGAAAACTTAGCTTAGATGAACTTCCTAATTTAATTAACATTTTAAAAGGCGAAATGCTTTTTGTAGGTCCAAGACCTGCTTTGTATAACCAAGACGATTTAATGCAACTGCGAGTAGAGGCAGGTGTAGACAAATTAAAACCAGGCATTACGGGTTGGGCTCAAGTAAACGGCAGAGACGAATTGGAATTACCTGTTAAGGTGCAATTTGAAAAAGAATACCTCCAAAACAAATCGCTTTGGATGGATGCCAAAATTATTGTAAAAACATTTACCAACATCCTCACTTCAAAAGGGGTTACTCACTAATGGATTTGTTAATTTATGGCTACGGAGGATTGGCAAAAGTAATCATAGACATTGCTATAACATTGCATTACCAACATTTCGGGATATTTGACGATGCAATTGCAAACCAATACACCGACGTTAATTTACACTTTTTAGGCCATTATTGTCCCGAAACCTATCCTAACACCCCTATAATCATTGCCATTGGCAATAATAACATAAGAGAACAAATTGCAAATAAAATTTCGCATAAACCCATTAGCCTTGTTCACCCAACTGCTCAAATTTCACCAAATGCAATGGTAGAGCATGGGAGTATTATCATGCAAAATGTTGTAATACAAAGCCATGCAAAGATTGGAAAGTTTGCTATTATTAATCCTTCGGTGGTGGTTGATCACGAGGTGGTTTTAGAGGATTTTGTTCACTTAAGGGCACTTTGCTATATCGGCTCAAATACCCACCTCTCCGAAAAAACAACCATTGCACCCAACCAATTTGTAGAACGTTTTAGCAAATTATGAGCAAACGAATTTTCGATTTTTTTTTATCGTTGGTATGCCTACTTTTGTTGGGTTGGCTTATTATGCTATTAATTATTTTAGCCAGCATTAACACCAAATCTTTTGGGCTCTTTTTGCAAAAAAGAGTTGGTCAGCATGGCAAATTATTCACTATTTTTAAAATTAAAAGCATGGATGCATCCGGATATATTAATGGCTTTAGCGGTTTTATCCGAAAGTATAAACTAGACGAGCTCCCTCAATTGGTTAATATTTTTATGGGGCAAATGTCGTTTGTTGGCCCCAGACCAGATGTTCCGGGCTACTATGATAAATTAGAGGGAGAATATGCAAAAATATTAGAACTAAAACCAGGCTTAACTTCCGAGGCTGCTATTTTGTATAAAAATGAAAACTTACTTTTGCAAAATCAGATAAATTCTAAAGCTTTTAATGACCAAATTATTTTTCCTGATAAAGTAAAACTAAATTTAAATTACTACTACACAAGGAATTTTTTAGTAGATTTGCAAATCATGCTAAAAACTTTAAAGCATTTTTTATGAGTTCAAAAATATGGCTCTCTCCTCCAAATATGGGTGATGCAGAAATGCGTTATATAGCAGATGCTTTTAATAAAAACTGGATTGCCCCAATGGGTGAAAACGTTGATGGTTTTGAACAAGATTTAGAAAAAATATTCCCTACAAAAAAAGTAGTGGCTTTAAACAGCGGCACCTCTGCCATTCATTTAGGATTAAAACTACTTGGCGTTACAACAAATGACTATGTATTGTGTCAAACCAGTACATTTGTGGCTTCTGTGAATCCGGTCTTGTACTTAGGAGCCATCCCTGTTTTTATTGACAGTGAAATGGAATCTTATAACATATCTCCATTTTTTTTAGAAACTGCTATTGTTGATTTGCACAACAAAGGGATAAAACCAAAAGCCATGGTGGTAGGTAATAGTTATGGGATGCCTCATCAACATGACGAAATTTTGGCTATTTCTTGCAAATACCAAATCCCCATCCTAGAAGATGCGGCTTCATCTTTGGGGAGTAGTTATAAGCACAAACCTTGTGGAACCTTGGGTACGGTAGGTGTAATTTCTTTTAATGGTAATAAAATAATTACAACCTCTGCAGGCGGTGCTTTAATTTGCCAGAGTGCAGAAGAAAAAAAACAAATCATCAGTTGGGCTACTCAAGCCAAACAAGAAGGGGTTAGTTTTTATAATCATTTAGAATTAGGCTATAATTATCGCCTTAGTAATATATTAGCAGGTATTGGAAGAGGACAATTATTAAGGCTGCAATTGCATTTAGAAAATAAAAGAAAAGTTCATAACCAATATCAAAAACTTTTTAAAGATTCTTCTGTAAGTCTTGTTCAAGAATATTCACCAGATGTTAAATCAAATTTTTGGTTGAATTGTATCTTGATAAAAGATCAACACTTTTTAAACGAACTTATTAACCTAATGAGCAGAAACAACATTGAGGTAAGAAGAGTTTGGAAGCCTTTGCATATGCAAGACTTATTTAAAAAATATGATTATTATGGTTTGGAGGTTGCCGAAAACCTTTTTAATCAAGGTCTATGTTTGCCATCTGGTTCAAGCTTAACCACTGATGATTTAAATAAAATATCAAATGTCTTTAATGTTTTAGAAAAGGTGAATGCTTAAGAATTTTAAAAGAAATATCATCAATAACAACCAATATGTACCTATTTCAATTATTTTTGTAATAGACCTTATTGTGGTTACGGCTTCTTTTATCATCACCTATCTTCTTTTTGAACTTATCAGAAAAACCTATGTAGATTATTCAAATCTTCCCTTGGCTTATTCATTATATTTGTTTGTAAACATCATTTGTTTTTATACTTATAAAACTTATCATGCTATTGTAAGACATTTTAATATTGTAGAGTCCATCAATATTTTATTATTACAACTGACTTCATTTGTTATTTTGGTTTCAATTAACTACGCTATTTTATTTACTTCAGAATACAAATTTTTCTTAACTATAGGATTGTTTATCAATTTTATATTTTCATTTATTTTTTTATTTTTTTACAGAATAGCCATCAGATTATTTTTTGATTATACTGCAAAAAATTCAAGTTTGTCAAAATTAGAAAATGTTTTGGTATATGGTTTAGATTCAAATGCCATAGCAGTGGCTAATGCATTGCAATTAGAAGTTCCAAAGAGATTCAATTTAGTTGGTTTTTACACCATTTCTGATAAAAATATAAATAAAAAATTACTGAACAAGCCAATTTATAGTGCAACCAGAAAAGTTTCAAACATATTGAGAAAATATAAATGTGATGGTATTATCATCACCAAAATAAGCTTTAATGATGAGTTGCAAAGCATTGTAAATGATTGTTTAGATTTTAATTTTAAAGTATATAGAGCCCCTTCCATAGACAAGTGGGATGATGGTAAAAGTTTTTCAAAAACTATTGAAAACATTAAAATTCAAGATTTACTAAACCGCGAAGAAATTATTTTAGACAAGCAACGTGTAAAAAATGAACTTAAAGACAAAACCATACTTGTATCTGGAGGAGCTGGATCTATTGGTACCGAAATCGTAAGACAGTTAGCTAAGTTTGATCCAAAAAAAATTATTATTTTAGACCAAGCAGAAACTCCACTTCATAACTTTGGAATAGAATTACATAGTTTATCGCAAAAAATAAATATCGAACTTCAAGTAAAAGACATTAGAGAACAAGATACCTTAAAAGCAATTTTTGAGCATAATACAATTGATATAATCTACCATGCTGCAGCCTACAAACATGTGCCTTTAATGGAGGAACACCCCGAGCAAGCTGTAAAAACAAATATTTTAGGCACCAAAAATTTGGCAGAATTGGCCATGAAATATGAGATAAAGAAATTTGTAATGGTTTCCACAGATAAAGCTGTAAACCCCAGTAATGTAATGGGAGCAAGCAAACGAATTGCCGAAATAATGGTTAGTAATTTCCAAAAACAACAAAGTGTTACCAAATTTATCACCACAAGATTTGGCAACGTATTGGGATCTAATGGTTCTGTAGTGCCTTTATTTCAAAAACAAATTGAAGCAGGTGGACCAATAACCATTACGCATCCAGATATCATCAGGTATTTTATGACCATACCCGAGGCTTGTCAATTAGTATTGGAGGCAGGCGTTATGGGGCATGGTGGTGAAATTTTTATTTTTGATATGGGTAAACCAGTCCGGATAAAAGACTTGGCTTTAAAGATGATCAAATTAGCCGGACTCAAATATAAAGAAGATATAGATATTGAATATATTGGATTAAGACCAGGTGAAAAACTCTACGAAGAATTACTAAAAGACGAATCAAAAAACTTGCCAACTTACCATCATAAAATAATGATTGCTACGGAATTATTTGTAAATTTGCCATCAGATATATTAGAAAAATTAATTAAAGTAAAAGATTCTACACAAATAGTTTCCTTAATGAAAAATATCGTACCTGAATTTAAAAGTTTAAATTCAAAATATGAAATCTTAGATAAAAAAAAACAGTCAACATGAAATTAATTTATACAGTTATTTTTGCCCTATTTTTAATTTTCAGTTCATGTGTGCCTAAAAGAAAAATTATTTACCTCCAAGATATCCCAACTGAAATGGAGTTGATACCGGACTACATACCAAAACTTAAACCCAACGATCTATTGCATATTCAATTAAAAACTACAGATAGTGAGTCTTCTGATCTTTTTAACTTAAATGCTGGTTTACAACAAAATTTAGCGGGTATTCAAATAGGTTATTTAGTAGATAAAGAGGGTAACATTACTTTTCCGGAAATAGGTAAAATTAAAGTTGTTGGTCTCACAACAACCCAATTAAACGAATTGATAACCAACAAATTAAATGAAGGCTATTTAAAAGATTTTTATTTAGATGTAAGATTGGCTAATTTTAGAGTAAATGTTTTAGGAGAAGTAAACCAGCCAGGCGAAGTGATTGCCAATGGGGAAAGGCTCAGTCTGCTTGAAGCTATTACTCGAAGAGGTGATTTGTCAATTTTTGGCAACCGTAAAAATATTTTAATCGTTAGAGAGGAAAACAATATCATAAAAACCTATACAGTTGATCTTACGAGCAGCGATTTTATGAAGTCAGATTTTTATTTTTTACAACAAAATGATGTTGTGATTGTAGAACCAAGAAGAGTAAAAGCTGATAACACCGCTATTAGTGGTAACATCACTACTACCTTATCTATTTTAGTAACCCTCACTACCTTATTTTTAATTTTAAGATAACATGAATCCTCTCAATAGAAATGAATTTAAAGAATTGTTGTTTAAGTACTTAAATAACTGGATTTGGTTTGCAATTTCACTCATTGTATTGCTTTCAATTGCCTACTTTAAAATAAAATATTCTGATAAAATTTATGATATCCAAACAACTTTTAGAGTAAAAGAAATAAAAGAGGATTTCGCCATTATAGACAAGGTGCAAAAATACAACAAAAGCACCATCATGGAAGATGAAATCGAGCACCTCAAATCTAAAAAAATTATTCAAAAAATTGTAGAAGAAAATAATCTTAATGTAGCCTATTTTCTTGAAGGAAAAATAAAATCTACAAGCATAGCTTATGTTGAGTCACCCGTAAAAATCTCAAATATTGCAGGAGTTTCCCAAAATATTGAATTTGATATGTTTATTAGTAATAATACTTTTAAAACATCTTTAAACAATAAACAATATGCCTTTCCCTCACAACTAATTATAAATGGTGATACAATATTTGTAGAAAAAACAAACCCCTTAGATTATAGTGCTCAAATAAAAATACAAATTTTTCCTGTGGCTCAAATGGTGGCAAGTTTATATGGAAATTTACAAGTAACTAATATTGGAAAGCGATCAAATATCTTAACGGCATCTGTGTTTGACAAAAACCCCCAAAATGGAGAATATTTCTTAAAACTTTTATTAGATTATTACAACAAAGACAATCTTGAAGATAATAACATAGTTTACAATAACACCGCAATACTTATAGAAAAAAGAATTACAGATATTCTAGATACGTTGAGTAAAATAGATTTTAACGTTAAAAATCTCAAAATCAACAATAACTTTTTCGAAATCAACAACACAACCAATCATAACCTTACGCAGAGTAGCGTTTATAAAAACATGGTTTCAGATATAGAGGCAAATATCAACTCTGTGAGAGAAGTTAAAAAGAAAATCATTAATGATGGTTTTACATCTACACTGCCCGAAGGTCTTTTACCAACTGATTATGATCAATTAAATGAAGTTAATAAACTTAACGAATTATATTTGTTAAGAACTGAAAGACTTACTTCTAGTGGCCCAAATAGCCCTAAAGTTAGAGAAATTGATGCCAAAATTGAAATGGTCAGAAATAATATCTTACAATCTTTAGACAACTATGAACTTAAAAATAGAGCCAAATTAAATCAATATTCATCTGAATACAAGCTGTTTATCAACGAATTTAAAAGTGCTCCAAGAAACGAAGAAAGCTTTGTAAAACTTCAAAGACGTCAGGAAACTTTCGAAAAGCTTTATCAGTACCTTATTGAAAAAAAGGAAGAAAATAACTTAAATTTAGCTAGCTCAATACCAAAAGCAAAAGTTTTAAGTGACCCTACAACCGTTGGAGTTATTTACCCCAAAAACAGTTTAATCTATTTCTTTCACGGTTTAGCAGGCTTGTTAATTCCGTTTTTGGTTATTTCTGTAGTTTTATTTTTAGATGATAAAGTTAGAAACAAAAAAGATGTTACCTCAGAAATTAATGCTGCTTTTTTGGGTGATATACCTTATTCTCCAAATCAAGAAAACGATATTAAAACTAAAAGTAGCAGATCTAGCAAAGCCGAATCTGTTAGAATTCTACTTACAAACCTTGAGTTTATGTTTGCAAATTCTAATAATACCAATGCAAAAATTGTTGGAATTACTTCAACCATACCCAAAGAAGGAAAAACTTTTGTAACGGCACATTTATCAGTTGCTTTATCTCATTATGGTAAGAAAGTTCTGTTGATAGGTATGGATTTAAGAAAACCAAAATTAGGAGACTATCTTTCATTAAAAAACAATATAGGCTTAACTAACTATTTATCAAAACCAATAGGTTCTATAGAAGATTACATACAAAATGATAAAGATATACCTAATCTTGATATTATTCCCTCGGGCACGGTGCCTCCTAACCCTACGGAACTTTTAATGTCTGAAAAGTTAAGCAATACTTTGGCAGAGCTCAAAAAGAAGTATGATTTTATCCTCATAGATACACCACCAACGGCTTTGGTAACAGATACTATCATTTTAAATAAATTCACAGATGTGTTTTTATATGTAGTAAGAGCTAATTATCTCCCTAAAAACATGCTCGAAATTTGCAAAACATTACAAGAGGAAAATAAATTAACTAATGTTGGCATTGTCTTAAACGGAACAGATCAAAATAAAGTTTACGGCTATGGCTATGGATACGGCTACGGTTATGGAGCCGAGAATGAAAGACCTAAGAGTTTATTCCAAAAGATAAAAAGCCGATTGCAGAGAAACTATTTTTAATTTTAGTTTATAAAAAAGTTTGATTAGTTTTTAGAATAATTTTTTCAATACCCTTGTAATTATTCAATTTCACTTGGTTGTTGTAGGTATTGATGTGTCTTGTATGATGTACATCTGAGCCTAAAAAATCTATTAAGTTTTCTTTTAACAATTGGTCTAAACATTTGCTGATGTACGGACCGTAATAACCTGATAAAGATGGTATATTTGCTTGAAACAAAACACCTAATTCTTTAAGTTTATAAAGAGTTTTAAAATCTTGATGATAATATACATATCGCTCCGGATGGGCTAGTACTGGTATGTATTGATTGAGTGATAATTCAAAGATGATATCCAACAACTGAATGGGTGGATTGATGTAAGACATCTCTACCAATACATAATTATCTTTTAGAGTCAATAATTTGCTATTTGATTTTAATAATTCAAAAAAATAATGATCCATCATATATTCTGCAGCAGCTTGAAGGTTTACAGTGTTGTTAATAGACGTTAAAATATGTTTTGTTTCATCAAGTTTAGTTTGAATTGTATGACCGTCATTGTCCCACAAATTTTTGATGATATGCGGTGTAGCAATCAGTTTTTTGTACCCAAAAATTTCAAGGTTTTGAATTAACTCGATACTGTTTTCTGCAGTCTTTGCACCATCATCAATGCCAAACAACACATGAGAGTGAATATCAACCTCCAATGTTCCTAACAAATCTTTTACCAATGGTTTTTTTCTAAAAAACATATTTTTAATTTAAAAACTTTTCCTCGCGTTTATCAATATTTTTATTCAGAGGTAAACCTCAATTTTACACTAGGATATTTATCTACAGTCATTTGTATGGTAAATTGACTATCGGCCAAAAATACCAATTGACCGTATTTATCATGAGCCAAATATTTTTGTTTTATGCGTAAAAACTCTTTAAATTCGTCATTTTTATCGTTGTCTGGCAGCACCCAGCAAGCCTTAAATGCCTGAAAGTTTTCATAAGTACACTTAGCACCATACTCGTGCTCTAGCCTATATTGAATTACTTCGTATTGCAGTGCACCCACAGTCCCAATTATTTTTCGGTTGTTCATTTGCATCGTAAACAACTGTGCCACCCCTTCATCCATCAACTGGTCAATGCCCTTATCTAGCTGTTTTGCTTTGAGGGGGTCGGCATTGTTAATGTATCTAAAATGCTCTGGTGAGAACCTAGGAATGCCTTTAAAAAGCAAAGTTTCGCCTTCTGTAAGAGTATCTCCAATTTTAAAGTTACCAGTGTCGTGTAACCCAACTATGTCGCCAGGATAAGAAGTCTCTACAATTTCTTTTTTTTCAGCAAAAAAGGCATTCGGACTAGAAAACTTTAGTTGTTTTCCTAACCGCACATGCAGATAGTTTTTATTGCGTTCAAAAGTACCTGAAACAATTTTTAAAAATGCCAATCGATCTCTGTGTTTGGGATCCATGTTGGCATGAATTTTAAAAACAAACCCTGTCATTTTTGTTTCTTTTGATAGCACCAATCTATTGTCGGCTTCTTTGTTTTTTGGAGAAGGAGCTATTTCAATAAAACAATCTAATAATTCTCTTACGCCAAAATTATTGAGAGCCGACCCAAAAAAAACAGGTTGCAAATCGCCATTCAAATAGGTGTCTTTATCAAACGGAGGATATACTTCATTTACAAGCTCTAATTCTTCTCTTAGTTTCTCGGCTGCTTTGGTGCCAATAAATTGTTCAACTTCTGGGGCATTGATGTCTGAAATTGAAATCACATCTTCAATATTCTTTTTACTATCTCCGGCAAAAAGATTAATGTTTTGTTCCCAAATATTATAAATTCCCTGAAATTCATAACCCATTCCTATCGGAAAGCTAAGAGGGGTTACGGTTAATCCTAATTTTTGTTCAACTTCATCTAACAAATCAAAAGCATCTTTACCCTCTCTATCTAGTTTATTGATAAAAACAATCATCGGAATGTTTCTCATGCGGCATACAGCCACCAATTTTTCTGTTTGTTCTTCAACTCCTTTGGCTACATCTATCACCACAATTACACTATCTACAGCCGTAAGGGTGCGGTAAGTATCTTCTGCAAAGTCTTTATGACCAGGTGTATCAAGAATATTTATTTTTTTGTCTTTATAAAAAAATCCTAAAACAGAGGTGGCCACCGAAATTCCTCTCTGTCTTTCAATTTCCATAAAATCTGAAGTTGCTCCTTTTTTAATTTTGTTGCTCTTAACTGCTCCCGCCTCTTGAATGGCACCTCCAAATAACAATAATTTTTCTGTTAAAGTAGTTTTACCAGCATCTGGATGCGAAATAATGCCAAAGGTTCTTCTGCGTTGTAACTCTTCTGTAAAGTTCATCTGTATTTATTCTGAAAGTGCAAAGGTAATTGATTTTTAATAAAAATATGGCTTTGAACAAACACATTCAATACCAAATACCATAAAATATTTTTTGTTTTTATGCGTTAATAAAGTTCATAAAAACTGCTTATATTTGTTAATAATATTTTGTTAATACTAAACCACATAATTGTTCAATTAGCACAAATTGTTATTTTTGTTGCTTGTTTAAATATCTCATAATCATGAAAAAAATAAGTTCTGTAGTTTTATTGCTCATTGCTTTTCTAGGATACGCTCAACAAAACTCAAAACAAGTTTTGTTTACTATTGATAAAACACCTTTTTACACCGATGAATTCCTAAGAGTTTACCAAAAAAATTTAGATTTAGTGAAAGACGAATCTCAAAAAGATTTGAATAATTATCTTGATTTGTTCTTGGCCTATAAACTCAAAATTCAAAAGGCTTACAAGCTCAATTTACATCAAGACCTCAAGCACGTCAATGAATTAAAGTCTTATAAAGATCAACTTTCCAAAAAATACCTTACGGACACCAAAGTAACTGACGAGCTAATTGCCGAAGCTTTAGAACGTTCTAAATTTGAAATCAAAGCATCACATATTTTAATTCAATTTCCTGAAGGCGATAAAAACGATACCATTGAAGCTTACAAAAAAATTGCAGACATAAGACAACAAATTCTTAAAGGAGCCGATTTTAATAAGCTGGCCTCAACCTTATCTGAAGATCCTTCTGCCAGAGAAAATAAAGGTAATTTGGGCTATTTTTCTGCATTTAGAATGATTTATCCTTTTGAAACAGCTGCTTACAAAACCCCAGTTGGCGAAGTATCAGAGATTATAAAAACTCAATTTGGTTACCATATTCTCTTTATACACGATAAAAGACCAAGCCGCGGAGATGTTACAGTAGCACACATCATGCTGTCTAGTTTTGGAGATGAAGAAAAATTTAAGCAAAATGAAAGCAAAATAAATGATATTTATCAGAAATTATTGCAAGGTGAAGATTTTGCGGCTCTTGCCAGTCAGTTCTCAGATGATAAAAATACGGCTATCAGGGGTGGAGCCATGGATAGAATTTCCTCAGGGGACATCTCAAGTATTGAATTTGAAGATGTAGCTTTTTCAACTAATGAAAATGAATTTTCTAAACCCTTCAGAACCGCTTATGGTTGGCATATTGTAAAAGTTTTACAAAAACACCCGTCCAAAAGTATCGACGAACAAAAAACAGATATTGCCAATAAAATAGAACGCGACGAGAGATCTAGGTTAATCAGCGAATCATTTAATAACCATTTGCGTAAAAAATTTAAACATTCTCTAGATAATGCTAATTACCAAAGAATTTTTAAAACACTCACAGACAGTGTTTATGTAGGCTCATGGCAAAAACCTGAAAACGCAAAACCATTTTCAGGTAAGTTTTTAACCATCGAAAAAAAGGTGATAAACGGTGAAACTTTTTTAAGTTTTTTAGAGCAAAACCAAAAAAACAGAGATCAAACCAAGCCACTGAGTGCATGGCTTAAAAACCAATACAATAGTTTTCTTAACAATCAACTAAACGAATATAACTTAGATAACTTAGAAAATGAATTCGAAGATTTTGCACACGTTATGCAAGAATATAAAGAAGGGTTGCTGTTGTTTGATTTGATGGAAAAAGAAATTTGGGACAAAGCTAAAAATGATTCTATAGGCTTGCAAAAAATATTCAACCTCCATAAAGATAAATATGTGTGGAATACCAGATACAATGTGCAAGTATTTTCCTCCGTGAATAAAAATCAAGTAGAGCAAGCTAAAAAAATGTTGCAAGCCAAAAAAACAATACAAGAAATAAAAGAAGCTCTAAATACAGAAGATAAATTAAACATCATGGTGAATGAGGGATTATATGAAAAAGATCATGGGGTTTTTCCTAAATCATACGATTTTACTGCCGGAATTTCTGAGGTTATTGAACAAAATAATTATTTTTTCTTAATCAATTTAATAGAGACACTACCGCAAAGCCCCAAAACATTTGAAGAAGCCAAAGGACGAGTAATCAATGAATATCAACAAATCTTAGAAACTAACTGGGTAGGAGAGCTTAAAAAAGAGTTTAAAGTTGATCTTAACAATGCAGTTTTTGAAACAGTTAAAAACCAACTAAAATAAGCAGATGAGGTCTTTCATGGCACATAGTTTGATAACTATATTTTTGGTTTTGATGTTTTCTAATTGCCAACCACCAAAAGACGATGAAGCCATTGCTAGAGTCAATAAAAAGTTTTTGTATAAAAACGACCTAGAAGGTTTAATACCAGAAAAAACAAATCCGGATGATAGTTTAAGCTTTGTGATGAATTTTATTAACAAATGGGCAAAAGAACAATTGTTAATAGATAAAGCTTTGATTAACTTGAGTGAAGAAAAGCAAAATGAGTTTCAAAAATTGATAGATCAATACAAAAGAGATCTTTACATTAACGCTTATATTGAACAAATTATTAAAAGAGAACTAGACACCATTGTCACAAACAATCAAATGATTAGTTATTACAACGAAAACAAAAATAGTTTTAGAGCCAACAGTACCTTGTCTAGGATCAGATATATACTGTTGCCGAAAAATCATACTAAGTTTGAATTGATAAAACAAAAGTTTGGAAACTATAATTTAAAAGACAAAGATTTTTGGGAAACCCATAAAATGCAATTTAAAGCTTCGGCCTTAAATGATAGTATTTGGATAGATATGAACCAAATTTTCACAAAGTTACCTTTTATAACCCCAGAAAATAAAAATGATTATCTTATATCGGGTAATTTTTTTCAATATGCAGATTCATTAGATGTATATTTGGTGAAAGTAAATCAGGTAATTCCAACAAACAGTGTAAGCCCTTTTGAATTCATTAAACCTACACTTAAAGAAGTTATTATTAATACTAGACAGAGAGAATTAATTAAAAAATTTGAAAAAGACATCACAGATGATGCTATTAAATCTAAAAAATATGAAATTTATTAAACTTTTGGGGTTATTCTTTTTAACCTCAATCATGGCATTTGGCCAAGAAATTTTAGAGGAAGAATTGCCAAAACAAAAACCAACGTATAATCCCGTTGTTAAAGAAGGTAAAAGAAAAATAGATGGCATTGTAGCCTCTGTAGGAAGCTATATTATTTTAGATTCCGACATTGATTTGCAGTATATAGAAATGACAAAGAATGATTTTGATATCAGTCAAATTACAAGATGTGAACTCCTTGGGAGGCTTATGGAAGAAAAATTATATGCTCATCATGCCAAATTAGACACTACAATCACCGTTGTTGATGCCGAAATTAAACAAGATGTGGAAGAAAGATTAAATTATTTTGTAAGTCAAGTTGGTTCAATTGATAAAGTAGTAAAACTATACAATAAAAAAAATGAAGACGAACTTAGAGAGTTTGTTTTTGAATTAACAAAAGATAATAAACTAACTGTTTCTATGCAAAATGCTATAGTGAACGAAATAGAAATTACACCCGAAGAAGTTAGAACATTTTTTAAAAATTTAGACCAAGATGAATTGCCAGAATTTGGAGCTGAAGTTGAAATTGCCACCATACAAATAAAACCAATAGTTACCCAAGAAGATAAGCAAAAAGCCATAGACAAACTAAACAGAATAAGAGATGAAGTTTTGGCAGGCTCAAGCTTTACAACACAAGCAGTGCTAAATACGGATGACGTTGGGTCTAGATCTAATGGTGGATATTATAAAATGAACCGAAAAACTCAGTTTGTAAAAGAATTTAAAGAAGTAGCTTTTGGACTCAGAGAAGGCGAAATTTCAAAACCTTTTGAAACTGAATATGGCTTTCATATCATTTATTGTGAACGCGTTAGAGGTCAAGAAATTGAAGTCAGGCACATTTTAATTATACCGAAAGTAACAGAACAAGCCTTGAAAGATGCTAGGGAAAGAGCTAATAAAATCAGACAACAAATTGTGAGTGGAGAACTTACCTTTGAAGAAGCTGCTAGAAATTTTTCTGACCAAAAAGAAACCAAAGCCAATGGGGGTATCATGATAAACCCAAGATCAATGGACACCAAATTTGAATTAACTAAAATGGAACCATTGCTCTACAGTTATGTTTCTGAACTAAAACTTGGAGAAATTTCAAGAGTTGTAAAAGAAGAAGACCGCTCGTCTGGTGAGCATTTTGCCATTTTCAAAGTAGTTAATAGAACCGATCCGCACATTGCTGATTATGCCAAAGATTACGTGAAAATTAGAGAGCTAGCCCTTACAGAGAAAAAAATAAATGCTATTGCCAAATGGACCGACGAAAAAATTAAGGAAACCTCTATACAAATCAATAGTCAATATAAAGATTGCGATTTTTTAAACAACTGGTTAAAATTGTAATATGTCGAAAGTAGAAAGCGTAGAAAATTTGGTGGCAAAGCACCACCAATTAAAATCTGAAATCAGCAAAATAATCATTGGTCAAAACCAAGTTGTAGAAGAAATCTTAATCAGTATTTTTTCTGGTGGTCATGCCTTGTTGGTTGGAGTACCCGGCTTGGCTAAAACCTTGATGGTGCAAACCATTGCCTCTGCCTTGGGGCTTAACTTTAAACGCATTCAATTTACCCCAGATTTGATGCCTTCAGACATTTTAGGGAGCGAAATTTTAGATGAAAACAGAAAGTTTCAATTCATCAAAGGGCCGGTGTTTACCAATATTCTATTGGCAGACGAAATTAATAGAACACCACCCAAAACACAAGCCGCATTGCTAGAAGCCATGCAAGAAAAATCGGTAACCGTTGCCGGGCATTCACATCAGTTAGATAAACCCTACTTTGTGTTGGCAACCCAAAATCCTATAGAACAAGAAGGAACATACCCACTGCCTGAAGCTCAGTTAGATCGTTTTATGTTTTCTATAAAATTAGACTATCCCAGCTTTCAAGAAGAGGTAGATGTTGTGAAATCTACCACGTCCACCAAAATTGAAACTATCAATCCCTTGTTTAGTTCAACCGAAATTTTGCAATTTCAGCAATTAGTTCGCGAGGTAGCTGTAGCAGATAACGTGATCGAATATGCCGTCAGGTTAGTAGCCTCCTCAAGGCCAAATGCTCAAGATGCCTCAGAGTTTATTAAAACTTATGTAGACTGGGGTGCAGGGCCAAGAGCTTCACAAAACCTTATATTAGCTGCCAAAACGCATGCCTTATTTCACGGAAAATTTTCACCCGATATAGAAAACGTGAAAGCCGTAGCCAAAGGTATTTTAAGACATCGTATTGTGCCAAACTACAGAGCTGCAGCTGAAGGCCTTACCATTGAAAAAATTATAGAAAAATTGCTGTAGTGTCACAATTAAATTCATTACCTAAGACTACCCTTTTTCAAACCCAGTCACAAGATGCCTTGTGGGTGCCCATAGATTTGTCTGTTGATAGTATTTATTTTCAACCCAATATGTCGCTTAACTTGTTTCACGACACTGTTTTTCAGTATATCCATAGTGCTAATGCCAACGGGGCTTATGGAGGCTATCTTGAAAAAAGGAATTTGTATCAATCTAGCGAACGGTTTAATGATAATCCGCAAAACGTGAGGTACATTCATTTGGGAGTAGATTTTTGGGTAGCAGAAAACACGCCTGTTTTGGTGCCTTATGATGGGCTTGTTCACAGTTTTGCCAATAATGACGATCGTGGTAATTATGGCCCAACCATCATCTTAGAACACCACATCAATCAGTTTAAATTTTATACGCTTTTTGGACATTTAAGTTTAGAATCGATTCAAAACCTCAAACCCAACCAAATCGTAAAACAAGGAGAATTACTTGCTTATCTTGGCAATCATCAAGTAAACGGAGGCTACCCCCCACATTTGCATTTTCAGTTAATTTTAGATTTACAAGGATACCAAGGAGACTACCCCGGAGTTAGTGCTTCAAATGATTTAGAATTTTACAAAAACAATTGTCCAAACCCTTTGGCAATCCTTCAATTATAGTTCATTTTTTATCAAAAAAATGGTTTTTTGTAGTCCTAGGGCTCTTGTAAAAATCAATCAGTATGGCAACATCATCCAAAACCTGAATAAAAAAACTACCTTTGCAAAAAAACAAGCATGACCTTTCTTGATTTACAATTGCCCAAAAGTTTACAAAAAGCCATAGAGGAGGTAGGTTATACTATCCCAACACCCATCCAAATTAAAGCCATGCCGGCTATTGCTTCTGGCAGAGATGTTATTGGCATTGCCCAAACTGGCACCGGAAAAACATGGGCTTATTTGTTACCTATACTTAAGCATTGGAAATTTCAAGCCTCAGACATCCCCAATGTTTTGATCATAGTACCAACCAGAGAGTTGGTGGTGCAAGTAGCCGAAGAAGTACAAAAACTAACCCAATACATGAGCCTTAAGGTATTAGGTGTGTATGGGGGCACCAACATCAACACCCAAAAAAAAGCCCTAGCAGAAGGTGTAGATGTGGTGGTTGGCACGCCTGGCAGAGTTTTAGATTTAATGCTAGATGCTTATTTGCGAACAGATGCCATGCAAAAATTAGTGATAGATGAGTTTGATGAAATTTTACAATTGGGCTTTAAACCGCAAATGGTTCAGCTGCTTAACCTCATAAAAAGCAAAAGACAAAACATTCTTTTTTCGGCAACCATGACCGAAGAGGTAGACGAAATGCTCGAAGAATACTTTGACTTTCCGATTGAGGTATCCTTAGCACCTTCTGGAACACCGTTAAAAAAAATAAAGCAAGAAGCTCTAAAAGTACCCAATTTCTTAACTAAAATAAATGTTTTAAAATATTGGTTAACTCAAAAAGAGGTAGAGAAAGCCCTGATATTTGTAAACAACAAACGATTGGTAGATTTGGTTTACGAATACCTATTAGAAGATGGTTTTGAAGACCAAATAGAATTGATGCATTCTAATAAATCACAAAATTACAGATTACAAGCCATCAAAAAATTTCAGAACAATGAGATAAAAGCCATCATCACCACCGATGTCATGGCCAGAGGTTTAGATATTTCTGATATTTCGCATGTCATAAATTTAGATTTACCCTTGTTGCCAGAGCAGTATATTCACCGCATTGGCCGAACAGGGAGAGCCAATAAAATCGGTGTTGCATGGAGTCTGATAGCTCCACAAGACGAAGAGGCCTTGTTAGAAATTGAAGTCATGATGGAACTTGAATTGGCTTTTTTGCCCATGCCAGATGTACTGATTGAAGAAAAATTATTGGAGTTTGAAAAAACCAAAGTCAAACCCAAAATGCTCCTCAAAAGACCAAAAATAGAGTTGGGTGCTGCTTTTCATCAAAAAAAAGAAAAAAACACCAAAGTTAATTTAGGAGGGCCCGGCAGAACCAAACCCAAAACAGCCTCAAAAGGCAATAGAGGAGCCAATAAGTTTAAAAGTAAAAAGCGTTAATCTAACATTAATGCCCTTGAAAGTATACCCAAAAGCATTATATTTGACCTTAAATATCAACGTGCATGCTCTTTAAACATCCCAATTTACTTTGGTTTCTTTTTTTGCTCATAATCCCTATTTTAGTGCATTTGTTGCAATTGAGGCAATGGAAAAAAGAATACTTTACCAACGTAAAACTGTTGCAGCAATTGCAAATGCAATCTAATAAAAGCTCACAACTAAAAAAATGGTTATTGCTTTTGTCTAGGCTTTTGTTTTTAATCATGGTGATTTTGGCTTTTGCCCAACCATTTTTTCCTTCCAAAAAAATACAAACGCAGTCGTCTGAATTGGTTTTTGTGTTAGACAATTCACACTCTATGGCAGCCAAAACAAAGCAAGGGGTGTTGCTAAAAAAATCTATCGAGGAACTTTTAGAAGGTTTGTCAGACAACACTATTTTTGATTTATACAGTATCAATGAACAATACCTCAATAAAGACAAAACACTCATAAAACAAGATTTACTGGCCTTAGATTACTTTCCGCAGCCGTTTAATTTAGATAAAATATTCAACAAAATTGCCCAAAGAAATACTGAAACCCCCAAAGATATCATTGTTATTACAGATGGGCTTAATGATTTGCCCGATTTAAACAAACAATCAAGCAACTGGAATATTAAGTATTTTATACCCAAAATAGAGCAAACTAGCAACGTGTCTATAGACACCGTTTACCTCACCAAAACCAATACACAGTTTCATAACATTGCAGTTAAATTTATGGTAGATGGGGAAGCTAATCAAGACATGCCTATTGCAATTTTCAACAATAATCAGTTGGTAGCAAAATCTACTAAAACCATCAAAAATCAAGAAATTCTCTATTTTGATTTGCCAAAAGCAGATTTTCACGGTTTTGTAGAAATTCAAGACAACGCTTTAGATTATGATAACCGATATTATTTTACCATTACCAATCCTCCAAAACCTAAAGTTTTGGTGGTGGGCCCCTCAAACAAGCAAACGTATTTGCAAAAAATATTTACAGCAGAAGATGCCGATTTAACACTAGTTAACCAAATTTCACAAAACGCAATAAACAACAATTTTGATGTGATTATTCTCAATGAATTGGTGGGATGGTCGCAAGAAATTTCATTGAGTTTACAATCATATCTTGATGCAGGGGGCACTTTGGTGATGATACCCGACGAAAAAACCTCTGTTCAAAACCTTCAAGCACTCACGCAAAACTTTGGAATTTCTTGGAAGCCTTTTAAAACTCAAGAACAAATGATTCAAAAGGTGTTTTTTGCACATCCACTGTTTCAGGGAGTTTTTGAAAGTGAAGTGAAAAATTTTGCCTATCCTAAAATTAAAGGTTTTTTTGAAGTTTCTACCAATTTACCCACAGTGATGGCTTACCTAGATGGCCTGCCATTTTTGGTTTCTAGCAACAATAGTCAGGGCAATTTGTTTGTGTTTACCGCCCCATTACATGAGCCTTGGAGCGACTTTAAGCAAACGCCGCTTATTGTGCCTGTTTTTTATAACATGGCATTACAAACATCAAATTCTGGCATGCAAACAGCCTGGCTAATGCAAGAAACCCCTGTTTTTTTAAATTTAAATTTGGCAAAAGATCAGTTGGTTAGTTTTGAAAACAATGGAGAAAACGTAATCCCCATTCAACAAAATTTGCAGCAAAAAACCAAAATAAACCTAAGTGAAGCCCCAACAAAACCAGGTAATTATGATGTTTTACAAGACAAAACAAAAATAGATGTTTACAGTTTGAACATCAAAAGAACAGAAAGCAAAATTAGTAAGCAATTATGGAAAGATAACAGCCATATTTCAGTTATTCCCTCATTAACAAATTATATTGCAGAACTAAAAACATCTTCGCAAAATACCAATTTATGGAAATGGTTTGTATCTTTGGGATTGTTATTTTTAGTTGTTGAAACTTTAATTCAAAAGTTCTTAAAATAATTTTTATGACAATCCTCCTCAAACAAGCCAAGGTATATTCTTCTAGCAGTGCCTATCATCATCAAGTGGTTGACATACTTGTAAAAGACGGCATCATTGCCAAAATAGACAATTCGCTAACTGATGCAGCAGATCATGTTGTAAACAATCCTGATTTGGGAGTTTCTATTGGTTGGATAGATGGCATGGTAAGTTTTGGAGAGCCCGGTTATGAAGAAAGAGAAACCCTTCAAAACGGATTGCAAGTAGCTGCAAAATCAGGGTTTACCCATCTTCTGTTGCAACCCAATACCCAACCTGTGGCAGATGATGCTCAAAAAATTACATGGGTCATTCAAAAAACAAAATCACATTTGGTTAATATCTTGCCTGTGGGTGCCCTCACCAAACAATCGCAAGGCGAAAACATGGCAGAGCTCTTTGATATGCACAACAACGGAGCTGTGGCTTTTTCAGATTATCAAAAGCCCCTCAAAGATAGTTTGCTCATGAAAATATGCCTGCAATATGCCAAAGATTTTGAGGGCTTAATTATGCCATTTTCTCAAGACCAATACCTCCTTGGCAAAGGTTATGCTAACGAAGGAGCAACCGCAACTAAACTCGGCCTAAAAGGCATTCCGAGTATTGCAGAAGCTGTGGCCATTGCCAGAAACCTTACTTTGTTAAAGTATACAGGGGGTAAAATGCACATTCCGTTGGTAAGCACCCAAGAAGGGGTAGAGCTGATTAAACAAGCCAAAGCTGATGGGTTAAATGTAAGTTGCTCCGTAGCGGCACACCAATTACTGCTTTCAGATGAGCATTTGCAAACTTTTGATGCCAATTATAAAGTGATGCCACCCCTCAGAGACGAAGCAACCAGACAAGCCCTCCTTAAAGCAGTTGAAGAAAATGTGATTGATATCATAGTATCTGACCACTTTCCACTCGATATTGAACACAAAAAACTCGAATTTGACCTGGCAAGCTATGGTACCATAGGCCTAGAGTCTATATTTGGCAGTTTGTGCAACTTATTGAATACAGATGTTGTCATAGATAAACTCACCAATGGGTATGCTGTTTTTGGACAAACAACTCCTGAGATTGCAATTGGTGCCCAAGCCAATCTTACTTGTTTTGACACAAAATCAGAGTGGGAGTTTAGCCCAACAGATATTTTGTCTACCTCAAAAAACAGTGCGTTTTTGGGTGTTGCCATGAAAGGCAAACCCTTGGCTGTCATCAATCAAAATCAAATTATTTTTAGTTAAAAACCTAAATAATAGAATTATTCACAACATGCAAAGTAATCAATCTTTTCAAAATAATCCTTGGGCAGTGGTCGCCTATTTAACCATCATTGGCAGTATCATTGCGTTTTTTATGAACCAAGAAAATAAAAGTAAATTGGTGTCATTTCATGTAAGACAAGGGTTCGGACTCAATTTATCTTTTTTGTTATTGGGTTATTTTATTGGCTATTTTGATAGCTGGATGATTACGTCGGCTTTTTATTTGTTTTTTATTTTGCTTTGGTTGTTTGGCTTTATGGGAGCACTCAATAACGAATACAGAGAAGTGCCCATCTTAGGCAAACTCTTTCAAAAATGGCTTAAAAGTATTGAATAATCTCATTTATACCCACAATTTTAAAAAATCAAACGTTTAAGATTATGCTCAACCTCCCAGAAAATAAACAAATTATCCTTTTTGATGGGGTTTGTAATTTGTGTAACAAAACAGTGCAACGCATCATAGCTCTGGACAAAAAAGATGTGTTTAGATTTGTGTCTTTGCAGTCAGTATTAGGCCAAGACATACTTTATTATCTGGGCATCAACTCCCAAGAAACAGACAGTGTGGTGCTTTATGTGCCGCAGCAAGCCTATTATATCAAGGCAGATGCTATCATAGAAATTGCCAAACAAATGGGAGGAATCTATCAGCTATTGGGTCTTTTTGCGTGGTTGCCAAATGGTCTAAAAAACATGGTTTATGATTGGGTGGCCAACAACCGCTATCAGTGGTATGGCAAACAAGCAGCTTGCATGATCCCAACACCCGAACTCAAAGAAAAGTTTTTATAAGCAGCCCAATCGCTCGGGAATTATCATACACTTGCTTGCCTGCCTTCGCCTTTAGTTTGCTCCCCAACGGCACTTTTTGTAGAGTCCCCAACCAAAGCTTCCGTTGGTCGCTTTGTTGGGCACACAAAAACAAGCCGTTGCTTTCACAAAGCTATCGGCTCTGTCAGGGCTATTGACAGTCTGTTGGGTTTGTTTTTATACTTTAAAATTTATCTATAAAATCTTTTCCACTTTGCAATAGTGATTGCAGTGGCAGCCCGTAAAATCAAAACAATTGGTTTTGTTGGTTTTTGAGAGCGATTTTATGAGCTCCGAAAAAACCTTACAAAACCGTTGTTTTGATGGCGGACTATAACGGAAAGCACGGTGCTTTGCAATTGCCCAAAATAAACTTTTAATTACCCAAAATTCGCTTAACTTTGCCGCACAAAAAAAATCAGATGTTACAATACCTTATTAAGCCTCCAAAAGTTAAAACAGAAAAAGCACCTCTCCTTGTTTTATTGCATGGCTATGGCAGCAATCAAGACGATTTGTTTGGCTTTGCACCGCAACTACCACAAAACGCTTATGTGGTGTCTTTTCAGGCACCCCATAGCCTCATGTATAACAGCTTTGCTTGGTATGCCATATATTTTGATCAAAACAGCGATAAATTTTCGGATATTCCGCAAGCCCAAAACAGTCTGCAACTCATTAAAGCTTCTGTGGAAGCTCTGTGCCAAGAATATCCGGTAGACAAGGATAATATCACCTTAATTGGCTTTAGCCAAGGTGCCATTTTAAGTTATGCCTTGGCCTTGAGTTATCCGCAAATGTTTAAAAAAATCGTGGCCTTAAGTGGGTATTTTAACGCAGAAATGTGTTTAGAAGGTCATGGGCAAAATGATTTTTCTACCTTGCAAATTTTTGCATCTCACGGCACCGATGATCAGGTAATCCCCATAGATTGGGCCAGACAAAGCAAAGAGACATTGCTGCAAAAAAACATCAAACTCACTTACCTCGAATACCCGGTTGGGCATGGGGTAGCCCCACAAAATTTTATAGATTTTACCTCTTGGCTCACAAAGTTATAATCACAACAAATGCAACTTAAACTATACACCAAAGAATTTGGCTATAACCTTCTGTTAGCCTACCCAATCATCATGGGGATGTTAGGGCACACCATGGTGGGCATCATAGACAACATGATGGTGGGTCAACTAGGAGCCACCGAATTGGCTGCGGTGTCTTTGGGTAATAGTTTTGTGTTTATTGGCATGTCTATTGGCATTGGGTTTTCTACGGCCATTACCCCGCTAGTGGCGGCATCTGACAGAGAAGAGGCCAAAGAGCATGCCAAAAGCGTGTTTCATAATGGCTTGTTTTTGTGTACGATATTAGGTGTTTTGTTGTTTTTAATCATTTTTGCGTCTAAACCTTTGCTTTATATGATGGGTCAACCCGAAGAGGTGGTGGTGTTGGCCAAGCCTTATTTGGATATAGTGGCATTTTCGCTCATCCCATTAGTGATGTTTCAGGCTTATAAGCAATTTGCAGACGGCAAAAGTGAAACCAAATATAGCATGTGGGCAACCATCGTGGCTAATTTGGTGAATTTACTGATTAATTATTTACTGATTTTTGGTATTTGGATTTTCCCTGCTTTAGGTATCATAGGGGCGGCCATTGGCACCATTGCCTCTAGAATAGTGATGTTGTTGATGATTCATTTGTTGTTAAAATACAATCCGAAATTCGATTTTTTTCTTACAGGTTTTAAATGGCAAGACATTAGAGCAACAATTCTTAGAAAAATTGCAGCTTTAGGCACGCCAAGTGCTTTGCAAATGCTTTTTGAAGTAACCTTATTTACTTCTGCGGTGTGGCTTACCGGAATTTTGGGCACTAACACCCAAGCGGCCAATCAAATAGCCTTGAGTTTGGCATCGTTCACCTTTATGTTTGCCATGGGCTTTAGCGTAGCTGTGATGATAAGAGTAGGCAACCAAAAAGGTTTGATGGACTTCCCTAAGTTAAGAGTGGTGGCCATGAGTAATTTTTTATTGGTCTTGTTGTTGCAATGTGCTTTTGCCTTGTTGTTTATTCTGCTACATAAGTACCTACCATTTTTGTTTATAGAATCGTCACAACAGCTAGAGGCAAACATTGAGGAGGTGCTCAACATTGCTTCGCAATTACTAATTATTGCTGCATTTTTTCAGTTAGCTGATGGGTTGCAAGTAGTGGTTCTAGGAGCCTTAAGAGGTTTACAAGACGTAAAAATACCCATGTATTATACCTTTGTGGCTTATTGGCTGGTTGGTTTTCCGGTTTCAGTTTATTTAGGTTTGTATACCAATTTAGGGGCCAAGGGTATTTGGTGGGGCTTGTTTTCTGGACTCACTGTTGCTGCCGTCTTATTGTTTTGGCGGTTTCATCAGTTAACCAAAAAATTAATAGCATCCACAACGTAATTTTTTATCATTTTTTTAGTTTTTTAAATGCTTGTGTTCTATTTACAAGTTATAAATTTGCATTAAAACCATTAAATTATGTATGATATTGCGAAATTAAACATTCATTTAGAGTTAATGATTAGCTATGCTCCTAAGATTTTAGGGGCTATTATTACCTTAATTTTAGGTTTTTGGATGGCCAACATTATGTCTAGAAAGCTAAAAAGAATTATGATAAAAAGAGAAGTGGATCCAACCCTTATTCCATTTCTAACAACGGTTTTGGCGGTTACGCTCAAAATTTTAGTTTTATTGAGTGCGGCCTCCATGTTTGGTTTTGAAGTCACCTCGTTTATTGCCTTGTTTAGTGCCTTGCTTTTGGGAATAGGTTTGGCTTTGCAAGGCAACTTAAGCCAAATGGCTTCAGGCATCATGATTTTAATATTTAAGCCATTTAAGGTTGGAGATGTCATCAATTCTAACGGACACAGAGGTACCGTAAAAGAAATTAATTTGTTTGCCACCATACTCACCACCTTTGATCAGGTGCAAGTGGTAATACCCAATGGTTTGGTAATGGGTAATCCGTTAGAAAACTTTACAACCAACGAAATGAGAAAAGTAGTTATGACATTTGGTGTAAGTTATGGTACAGATGTAGATAAAGCCAAAGAAGTTATTAAGCAAGTGATAGATTCATGCGATTTAATTGATCATAGCCAAGTTACTGATATCTTTGTAACTGCCTTGGCAGATAGTTCGGTTAATTTTACAGTGAGGCCATGGGCAAAAGCAGTTGATTATTGGACAGTTCATTTTTATTTGAACGAGCAAATCAAAAAAGCCTTTGACAGGGAAGGGGTGAGCATTCCCTTTCCGCAAATGGATTTGCACATTAATAAAAAATAGTAAAAAAGATTGAGCAAATTTTTTATTGTTTGCTCAATCTATTATATAAAATTACAAAAGATATTGCAAGCTTAAATTAAACCGATTTGAAAGTTCAACGGTTTCATTAAATAGATTTTGACTTATTGGTTGAAAGTAATGAAATCCTACAAGAAAGCTATTGAAACTATAATCAACACCAATTTTTAGCAAATGTGCTCTAGCTTGTGTGTTTGGTTGTA
The DNA here is from genome assembly GCA_036796275.1 of Flavobacterium sp. Classification (GTDB taxonomy): domain Bacteria; phylum Bacteroidota; class Bacteroidia; order Flavobacteriales; family Flavobacteriaceae; genus Flavobacterium. The sequence continues at coordinate 14,795 of DAIRDG010000014.1, read as the reverse complement.
AAACGCCAAAATCTACATTTTCATAACTAAATTCATATGCATATCCAAGCATAGGAATGATTTGTGAATTTTGGATAATTATCTTTTTATAAATATTGGTAAAATAGTTCCATTGATTTCCAAATTTAAAATCAAATTTATTTGTGTTTTTATAGAGATAGTTAAGAGTATGTTGCCAGCCCCAATTATTAGAATTAAAACTAAATTCTGTTAATAAACTATAATCTAAACTTCCCGTTCCGAGTTGAAAACCTGGGTTTAAACTACCACCAAAATTTTCATTAAATGTTCCGGTTGGTAATTTAACACCAGCTCCAAAGAGCCAGTTGATTTTATTTTTTTTATTAATTTCTTTATTCAAAATGTTATAAATACTAATCACAGAAATGTCGCCCAATCCGCTTACATTTATATTTGTGGTGCTGGTTTCTTTACTTAAAAACTGATAAGGAATTATACTTAATATTTTTAAATTTTTGGCAATACTAAAAAGACCTAACATTTGAATGGTACCAAAATGCTCTTCACTCCATGGAGAATTATTAAAAATGGTTTCTTTTGACCTATAATTTTGGTTTAAATATCTGAGAGTTATTTTATTTTTTTGTTGCAAATCACCAAAACCAAAGCTACCACCTGTAGCACTGCAACCGCAAGCATCACAGTCTTCAGGCACTAAAAAAGATGATGTGTTATGGTCTTCAAAAAATGCTATATCCTGAGCAAATAATACATTAAGACTGATTATTACTAAAACTAGACTATATTTTATCATCTTTTGTTTGGATCAAATTTTGGATTAGACACAAATTCGTTATCTGTTAAGGTTTTTAGAAAGGCAATTAAAGCAACTTTGTCTGATGAAGAAAGTGCAATTCCAAGTTGTCCATTTTGTTTCAACAAAGGGTCAAGATTTGGATAGTTTACCACTCCATTTGTATAAAAATTTAAAACAGATTCTAAACTTCCAAACCTACCATCATGCATATAGGGAGCAGTTAATTCGATATTCCTTAGGCTAGGAACTTTAAACTTGTATCTATCATTTGCATCACCTGAAACTTCTTCTCTTCCTAAGTCATTTATTAATGGATTTACTGGCAAACCAGTGTTCCTAAAAGTGTTATCAGTAAAAATATCAGTTGAATGACAGCTAGCACATTTATTGGCAAATATTTGCTTTCCTTCCAATTCTAGTGACGTAAAAGTGCCTCCATCTTCACCTCGAACGTGTTTGTCATACTTGCTTTGATCTGAAATCAATAGGGTCATATATTGAGCCAATGCTTTTAACATATTTGTTGAGTTGATTTGACCATCGTTAAAGGCAGCACTAAACAACCTAACGTAGCTGGGATCTTGTTTTAATTTTGCTATTATACTTGGTAAATTTTCATCCATCTCAACGGGATTGTGAATAGGAACAATAGAAACCATTTCTAAGTTGTTAGAGGCTCCATCAAAAAAATATTCAGTTTGAAAAGCCATATTTTGAACCGCTGGTGCGTTTCTTATGCCTATTAAATCATCAACTCCATGACTCAAATCGTGACCATGATGAGTAAATGCATAAGGTTGTTCATGACAAAAGTTACAAGATACAATCCCAGTTCTAGACAGTCTCCCGTCAAAAAACAATTTAGCTCCTAACTCATACCCTTTTTCAGTAAGCGGATTGTTATTAAAAGTATAAGCTAAATCAGGAAAGTTAGTTGGTTTTTCAAAGGCAATTGGCCGGTTGATATCCTCATATACTTCCTCATTTGATGAACAAGAATTTAAAAAAACTAAAAAGATTATTAACGATATTTTTCGTATCATAAAATTAGTATTTAACTATCAAGACCTTCACCATGAGTAAATTCATTATAGAATTTTATAACATGGCAAAGGTTGATAAATTAGATTTTTATTAGTGTGAGTGCGTTCCTAGATGAATGTGATCTACTTCAAACATTTTTTGAGCATTAGCTGCTACTTTAGGTGCTTTTTCTGCATTAACCATAATAATGGCTGTTGTGCCAGCAGGGTTTAATGCTTCAGATAATTTTAGTTTGTTTTCGCCATCTAAAATTAAGTTAGCATCCACTACAAAATGAGCACTTGGTTTATTACCATTTCTTACTTTTGCTACCGTTGGAAAGTCAATAGTTTGCTCACGATAATTATCTAAAGCAGTGCCATGACTTCCCATATGAACCCTAAATAATTTTTCGCCAACAACCTCATTTGAAGTAAAAGTACCCTCAAAATTGATAAATTTATAGCCTGTAATCCAAGCCCAAGTCATAGATTGTGATTGAGCCAAATCCCAAAAAACTTGTTGTTCAGACTCACCTCTTAGGTATTTTGCTTGATCAACACCAATCCCGAAAGTAATTTTGTTATAATCTCCAGAGGGTATATTATTTAAATCAAGTGAAATATTATTAGTTTCAGAATTAATAATAAAATATGATTTATCAACAGGATATGTATAAGTAGATCCGTCTGATTTATGTAGTCTCACGTTACTTATAATGTATGAAAACCTACTTATTTTTAAAATTTCGCCATTTGAATTAGCCATATTATTTGCCTCTAAAATGAGTTTATCTCCTTTATATGAGTGGTCAAAATATAGCTCTAAACTGCCTTCACCCATAATGTCATCTTGATTGTCATCGTTTGAACAAGAATTTAATGTTATAATTGATAATGCCAGTAGGCTTATGATTATTTTTTTCATTTGTAAATAGTTTTTTTGTTAAAAAATATGATTTAAAATAAAGCATACCATATTTTCTTTCGATTTTTCAAAAGAAATGACACACTTGTTAACGCTAAAAACTAAATAAAATTTGGGGGTGGCTGAGGGATATCTAAATAAAATTCATATACATTTAATTCGCAAAGAAAAAATGCTGAATTTAAGTGGATTTGAAATAATTTTATTTCAAAATTTAAAACATCTTCAATAAATAGAATTTCTGATTTTTCAGATTTCAGTTTTCTTTTGTCAGAGGGGAAGTCATCATTAAATTTTTCAATTTGGCTCATTAAATGACACTGACCGTTGCAGATATTTAATTCTTCATCTTTTTGCTCACATAGTTCGGAAATAATAAAGTTTTTGTCAAGCATAAACTCTAAAAAAGGAATCATTGGCTTGATTAGCATAAAAATTGAAAGAGCAAAAAAGAAAACTTTTTTCAAAAAATAAATTTAATACAAAGTTAATTTAATTAACATTAACTAAAAAATATAAAATTAGTTTTAACATTAATAATTTCAAACTTTTCTTGATGGATTAAAGATTTGACAACTTTTTAAAAGTTGTCAAATCTAAAATTTAATCCTGATTTTCCAAAACTTCCAATTCAAAAATCAAATTGCTATTGGGTGGAATTACTTCACCGGCACCGTTGGCTCCGTAACCTAAATTTGCAGGGATAAAAGCCGTTACAGTGTCATTAAATTTAAGCAATTCTAAGGCTTCTAAAAACCCAGGAATCAAACCTTGTTTGTTGCCATACGGAAATCCGAAAGCTTTGTAGCCACCACCGTTTTCTCTATTTTGATCATACATGCCATAGGCCTTGGCCACATCTACCATGTTGCTATCAAACAAACGACCATCTTCAAAATAACCCGCATATTTGATGTATACGGTGGTGTTTTCTTTAGGTTTTGTGGTGCCACCTTTGTTGGTGTAATGATAAACCAAACCGCTGTCTGTTTTAGTGCCTTGGGCTTTTTTGCTGTTAAATTCTTTTAATTTTGCTTCAATAACCGCTTTGTGTTTGTCTAAATAATCTTGTTTTTCTTTGGCTTTAGCTAATTCGGCTTGCTTGGCGGCTTCTTCTTCAGCTTTAAAGTGATTGGCAAAAACTTTAGGGGCATCAAAACTTTTGGCTTTTTTACCTACTTTCTTTATGTTAACTTCTAACATCACATCGTTTTGTTCAATCAGGTCTACAATCTCTTGTCCTTTGATTACTTTGCCAAAAACGGTGTGTTTGCCATCTAGCCAAGGTGTTTCTTTGTGGGTGATAAAAAACTGACTGCCATTGGTTTTTGGCCCAGAGTTAGCCATAGATAGTATCCCTGCACTGTTGTGTTTTAAATCTGTAATTTCGTCTTTGAATCTATAGCCCGGCTCGCCTTGTCCGGTGCCTGTTGGGTCGCCACCCTGAATCATAAAATCTTTGATTACGCGATGAAACTTGAGGCCATTGTAGAATTTTTTACCTTTCATGGCTGCTGATACATTGGTGTTATTCCCTTCGGCTAACGACACAAAGTTGGCCACCGTTACGGGTGTTTTTTCAAAATATAATTCTGCCAAAATATCCCCTTTGTTGGTTTTAAATTCAACAAAAATGCCTTCTTGAGGTTGTGCGGTAAGCATGTAAAAACTTAGCCAGACTAAACTTAATAATCTTTTCATTGTTTGTTTGTTTAATGAGTTAATCAATCCATTCGTAATATCTTGCTCCCACCAAATTGGGTTGAGCTGTTTCTATGCTTTGCAAAATCCATTCCTTTTTTGGGGCAACCACAGAAATTGATAAATTTTTGGTGTGTAATTTTTCATAAACCTCAAAAGTAATGGGTTGTGGCATGACCAAAATTTCGTCAAAATTGAGTTTTGAAACTGGTTCTACATACTCGGTTGATAAATAACCTTGCAAGGCTTTAGACTTTGCTCCGCTGCCATAGGCAATTAAACCGATGGTTTGCTTGTCTGACTTGTTTTTTAAGCTATGATACAAATGTCCCAACAACCCTAAAAAAATTGACCCCGTATAAATATTACCCACTACAGATGAAAAAGTTTCTTGTGTAGCAATTTTTTCTGACACCAAGGCTTTGTATTCAGGAGCTTTGCTTAGGGCTTTTATTTTTTCTTGATCATTATCACCAACTTGTTGTTGCAAAAGGTCAGGATTTTCTTGAGCAAAGGTTTCCACAAAACTTCTGCGTGCTTGAAAACAATAGGGGAGGTGCATCAAGATGGCATCCCAAGTACCATATAGTTTTTCGGTTGTTTGCAGTTTTTGTTTTAAATGCTCATAAGCAGATTGCGTTCTTTTCATATAACACTTATTAGAGTAGGCCCCATCAAACACGGGTTGCTCTTTGTAGATGTTAATTTCATGTTCTTTAATCTGTTTTAGCTCTTCGGAAGTGCACACACTAATTTCGGCTGAGGTATAACTTCTTCGGGGTTTAAAAAAATCAAAAACGCCTTCAGATGATACGCCAATTTTGGCATCAATGGCAAGTATCCTGGGTTTTGCTTTCACCAACATGGCTATAGCACCTGCCCCTTGGGTATATTCACCAGAAGAGCCTAAATCATATTTTGCAATATCGGTTGCCACCACGATGGCTTGTGCCTCTGGGTTGAGTCGGATAAAATCTAAACAATTTTCTAGGGCATCAACGGCTCCAATACATGCAAACTTAAACTCGGCTACATCTAAGCGTTCGAGGTTTTTGTTTGGGTATTTTTTGGTCAAAGCTGTTTGCACATAAGTGCCTATGGGTTTAGATCCATCTACGGCACTTTCGGTGCCTATATAGAGTCTAGAAATTTGGTTTAAATCTATGTTTTCGGTGTCAATAAGTTTGGTGATGGCATTGAGGGCAAAGGTTACTGCATCTTGGTGCACATCAGGGAAACTAATTTTATTAATACCCAAACCAAATCTTAACTTGTCGGCTTCCATGCCTCTGTTTGAAGCAAATTCTTCAACATCTACATATATTTTTGGAACATCAAAATTGATGGCGTCTATGCCTACTGTTATCATTTTTATTTATTTTTATTCTGTCATAATTATTTCAAATACCAAATTGGTGTTAGGCAAAATGAGTTCACCCGCACCAGCTTCACCATATGCCAAATAAGCTGGGATAAACCCTATGGCTTTATCGCCAATTTTCATGTTTTCTATAACTTCTAAAAAACCAGGGATTAAGCCCTCTTTGGTGCCAATTGTAAACGGAAATCCTGCGTAACCTCCCATAGATTCTCTTCTTTCGTCATATTTACCATAAGATTTTGCTACATCTAAGAGGTTTGAGTCAAACAAAATGCCGTTTTCAAAATAGCCGGCATAACTTATCAAAACATTTGATCCTGCGGCTGGTGTTTTTCCACTGCCTTTACTGATGATTTTAAATTCTAATCCGCTTTGTGTTTTGGTTGCTGATTTACGGTGGGCTTCAAATTCTGCTTTCTTGGCCTCTATCACTGTTTGAAATTGAGCCATATATTCAGCCTCTTCTTTTTCTTTTTTGGCTTTTAAATTTTTAAGATTTTCAGCTTCTTGTTCCAAACGGTTATCAAACACTTTTACGGCATCAAATTTTTTAGCCTTTTCGCCATTTCGCACAATTTTCACAGAGATAATTAAATCATCTTGTGCAATGGCGTTTACCACATCCATGCCTTCTACCACTTCACCAAATATGGTATGACGACCATCTAACCAGGGGGTTTCTTTGTGGGTGATAAAAAACTGACTCCCATTGGTGTTTGGTCCGGCATTGGCCATAGATAAAATACCGCCCTTGCTGTGAGATAAATCGGTTATTTCATCAGTAAACTGATAGCCTGGCCCACCTTCTCCGGTGCCTTTTGGATCGCCGCCTTGTATCATAAACTCTGCAATAACTCTGTGAAATTTTAGTCCATCATAAAAGGGAACATTTTTTTTGTCTTCTAAAGTCACATATTTGTTTTTGCCCTCGGCCAAGGTAACAAAATTTGCTACGGTGATAGGGGTGAGTTCAAATTCTAATTTGGTGATGATGTTGCCTTTGGAGGTTTCAATAACCGCAAAAAGTCCATCGCCTAAGTTGTCATGCTGTTTGCTACAACCCATTAAAATTATGCCAATAATGATTAAAATTTTTTTCATTGTATTTATTTTTTTTGTTTAAAATTTATTTTCAGGTTTAATGTCTATTAAATCTATGATAATTTTCAGTGGCATGTTTGGCGGAATATTTTTTTTGTCGCCAAGATAACCATAAGCCATGTGCGACGGAAAATAAAACAAGCCCGTTTCGTCTTTTTTTAATTTCTTTAGAGCATATCGTAAACCAATCATGATGTTTTCCTTGTCTACATAATAGGTTTTGGTGCCCAACTCTTCTTTAGGATAAATAACAGTACCAAACAAATCTTGAATTTCATATTGATAGGTAATGACATCATTTTTTTGTGGAAAGTAAAAAGCGTTTATATTTGGTTTGATTACGGCAAACCAAAATCCTTTTTGGGACTCTATAAATTTATATTCCGGTTGAGTTTTCATTAAAGAGTCGATGATGTTTTCTTCAAAATCTATGAGCTTGATGTTTCTAGACACCGATTCTTTTAAAAAATTGCTCCCACCTTTGTTAATCGGTTTTCTGCCAGCCTGCTCTTGACATGCTTGCAAACAGAGGATAACAAGGCCCACAAAACAAATTTTCTTTAGCATAACTCAGGGTAACTGTTTACGATAGTTATAAACTTTTGTAAGGTGTCCTCTAATCCTAAGGCACTTTTGCCTCCGGCTGCATTTTTGTGGCCACCCCCTTCAAAATGTTGTCTGGCAAATAAATTAACATCAAAATCATTTACCGATCTAAAGGATATTTTAATGATTTGCTCGGCTTCGTTTTCTATAAAAAAGGCCGTCATCAAGGTGCCTTTCACGCTTAACCCATAATTGACAATACTTTCGGTATCACCTTTTTGGTATTGATGCTCGTCTAAGGCTTGTTTGCTCAGGCTAATCATGGTGACTTTGGGGGTTATTTGTTTTAAATTATTAAGTGCAGAGCCTAATAACTGCAAACTATTGAGGGTGTTGTTATTGAATAAATTGTTGTGAATTTGCGGATTATCAATGCCTGTTTCTAACAACACCGACACTTTTTTATGGGTTGTTGCCCTGGTTTTTGGGAACCTAAACGAACCAGAATCTGTTACCATTCCCACATATAAGCAAGTGGCTATTGCTTGGTTGAGTTGTGTTTGATGACCAGAATTTACAATACAATCTAAAACCATTTCACAAGTAGACCCATATGAGGTATCAGAAAATTGATGTTGAGCAAATTGATCGGGAGCTTCATGATGATCTATCAAAAAAAAGATTTTTTGAAATTTAGCCACATAATTACCCATTTGATCTCCCATGCGGTGAAAGGCATTAAAATCTAAACAAAATATAGCATCAGCCGCCTTGATGGTTTCTTGGGCAGTTTTTGTTTGATATTCATAAATCATGATAGCTTCCCTGTCAGGCATCCAATGCAAAAAACTTGGCACATCATTGGGGACTATAACCTGCACTTGGGTTTTAAATTGCTTTAAAAAATGATATAAGCCTAAGCTAGACCCAATGGCATCTCCATCGGGGTTTTTGTGAGATACAATCACGAGTTTCGGATTGTCTTTGCTATCTAATAACTGCTTAAAAGCTTGAATAAAATTCAACATATTTTTAATGAAAGAACAAATTTAATTATTTTTAACGTACTTTGGTCATCTAATAAAAATACTTTCATGAAATTTTTCTTAAAAAATCAAAGTTCGTGGTCATTTTTTAAGCTCGTAGTCATTTTGTGTGCTGGTGTTATGATCTTGGTTGCTTGTGGCCCAAAACGGATGGGTTGTGGCCCAAATAGATGCCAAATTAAGACGCTTTGATATCATACGATTTATGGTAAAAAAAAACTCCAAAAGCTAATAGTTTGGAGTTTTTTGGTTTAATATGTTTTTTTGCTTATTGCAAATTATATTTCAATATAAACGTTACAAACCTTGGTAAGATAAAATTTTCGTTGGCACTAAAACCATTCACGTTAAAGGCATTGTTGAGTCTAGCTCTGGTATTAAGCAAGTTGTTGGCTTGAATTCTATACTCCATTTTGTTTCCTTTTTTGTTGTAATTGATGGCAGCCGACATGATTTCAAAATCATTAGCTACCCCATTGGTTTCGTTTTTAAACCTATTTAAGGCATAATCCCAACTCACATTAAGGCCTTCAATGATGTTATAGTTCATGCGGATGTTAGGCGATTGGTTAGTAAACTTATTATTGGCTTGTTCAGAAAAACTGATGTTATAGCTTAAATCAACATTGGGTAATTTCTTGAATTGTGTACCAAATGACAAGGTATAACCATGATTAATGGTTTCTATTTCTTGTAAAATGCCTTCTATATCACCACCAATAATTCGCCTGTTTAGCACAAAATCTCTGTTCCAATTGGCGTTTATTCTGGCCGAAGCTTTGTAGAATTTTTTAAAGTTTCTAGAATAAAACACATTGCCACTTAGGTTTTCATTTTCAGCATCTAAATTTAAACGGTCTGAAATTGAGTATATACCCTGAAATAACGGACTAGTAATGATAGGGTCTCTAGTTGTGGTATAGTTAAGGTTAGCAAAAATGGTGGTATAATTAAACAAATTATATTTAGAATAACGCAGGTTGTGCGAACTTCTTAAGGCATTTTCTAATAACGGATTACCTCTTGAAATACTGTTAAAGTTGTTAAATACATAGCCTTCAACCAACGAGTTGATGTCGTTAAAAACGTTTCTCACGGCATAGTCATAGGTTATGTTTTCAGATTTTTTAATGTCCCAACGGGCAAAAGCATCGGGTAATAATCGGGTGAAATTAAGCGGATAATTGCCAGACACCTGTTCGTTTCGAGTGTTGTACTGATGTAATGATAAGCCCGGGTTAAAAGTAAATTTCCCCAAGATAAATTTGTAATGCACAGCTGCATAAGCATCATTGAAGTAATACTGCACATCATTAATATAATTAGGATTGTTAATCGGATTTGCCGTATTATTTTCTAAAATCTGTAAAATTGAAGAGTTATAACTCTGATAAGCATTGGTATTGCCAAGCGTTAAGTTTAAAACACTTTTGTTATTAACCTGATAATAATAATCAACTTTGGCATCCAAGCGGTTGGTTTTTACAAACCGAGATTGTTCTATCGTCAAGGTATTTTCGTTGATGAAAATATTACTAGGGTCATCCGGATTAGGAGAGCTAAAGTTTTGATAAGGATTGTTAGATAATTCTGGTCTAAAAAATGGGTCTTCGTTGGCATATTGATGTTGAATTTCTAACACCCAAGTGGTTTTTGGGTTTTGGGTGTAAAATAGATTCAAACTTTGGTTAAACGAAATGGGTTCTTGCTTATCAAATGATATTACGTTGTTTGCATCGTTAAACACGCTGCCATTAAAGAACGTGCTAGAGGTGGTGTTGTTAAAATTTACATCTTCTTCTCCAGATCTTCTCATAAAGGCATCATAATCTAATTGAAAATTTGCATTAGGCTTATACTTTGAACCTAATTTGGCAATAAACGATTTGTTTTTGGAGTCTCTTTGAGTCCTACGGTTTTCTAAAGTAGCTACTTCTGTGGTGTTAGGGCGGTAGATACCTCTTTCTGAGTTGGTGATGTTTTGGCTAAAGGTTGAAGAATAGGCCCCAAAACCAGTCACAGTGAGGGCTTTAGAAAACGTATGGTTTACGTTAGCAGCTCCAAACCTGTCGAACATTTTGGCTAGCCGATCGCCATTGGCTAAGCCTATAGAATTACGTTTAAAATTCAAGCTCGTACCACTTCTCCCGATGGTGTTTCGTGAGCCACCCGTTAGTCGGTTAAAGTCACCTGAGGTAAGCGATACTTCCCCAATGTTGTTCCAGTTACCAATGGTATTCACACTGGTTTTGGGGGAGTAATAAAATATTTTTGGATTCACAATATAACCATTGTCATTAGCAATACCTGCTCCGATGTCACCAAACCAAAATTTGTCTTTTCCTTTTTTGAGTTTGATATTCATGGCCAGGTCATCATTGTTGTTTTCGAGACCTCTCATTTGGCTAACTTCATTAAAGTTTCTTAGCACTTGCACCTTGTCTACAGCATCTGAGGGTATGTTTTTGGACCCTAATTTGGTGTCACCTTCAAAGAATGGTTTGCCATCTACAAAGAGTTTAGATACCCGCTTGCCTTCTACCTGAATTTCACCGTCTTCATTTATTTCTACTCCTGGTAACTTTTTGAGGATGTCTTCTAGCTTGCGTTCCTCACCAGTTTTAAAAGAATCGGCATTATAAATGATAGTATCACCCTGCACAGAAACAGGCATTTCATGCACAATTTCTACCCCATCAAGATTTTCACCTTCTTTGAGGGAAATCACCTTTTGGATGTCTGTAGTTTGCGTTACCAAGGTTTCTTCAAAAGGTTGAAACCCAATATAACTCACTTTTATAGTGTAAGTGGTGTTGGCTTTGAGGTTGATTCTAAACCTCCCAATGCCATCGGTTACGGCATAACCATCCATGGCTTTGGTATCTTTATTGATGGCAATTACATTGGCCATTTCGAGGTTGATGCCTTCGGAGTCTTTTACAATACCATCAAATCTGATGTTTTGGGCTAATATAATTAGTGGAAAAAAGAAAAGCAGGTTGACTAGTTTTAGATTCATTGCGTTTAGTTAGTTTGATAATCATTATTTGATAACTGTAATTACAAAAAGTTACATTTATTAAGAAAACTTTAATTTTTGAGGAAGTTTTAGATTAATCATGATAAATGATTGGCGATATGATGACATCACCACCTCCACCTTTCATACTCTTTATTTTTTTCTCTCTCATTTGCTCAAATTCATTTTTATTCATGGCTTTTTTGGTGTTGGGTAACTTTATATCTTTGTGGTTTTTTGGATTCAAGGTAATTTTTGATGCCAAATAAACCAAGTTTTCATCTTTTATCTCAAGTATTAATCCGGGCAAACCATGGTATTTATCAGGAGCATGCCCAACGGGAATTTGTGGGGTAAACCAAGCAATAATTTCTCGGTCTTTGGGTTCTTTGATACCAAAAAAGTTTGTTTTTTGGTCTTTGTTTTTTTCTAGGGCTTCTTCATAATCTTTGCGTTGTGCCTCGGTAACGGGTATCACACAAACGGCTTTGATGCTTTGGTAATTGCCAATTTGTTTGGTTTCGTTGGTGATAGTCCACACCATGGGCTCTAATTGATCGGCCACCACAAATTCTTTTGAAAAAAAATCTACGGCTTCAACGTATTGTTTGTTTTTGAGGTCTACATACAATTTATTGTTTTCATTACCTCTACTTATTTTTATAGACACACCCGAAGACCCCATACTTGGCATGGCATCCTCTAGCTTTTCTTGCAATTTGAATAAACCAATTTGGTTGTTGAAATTGAGGGTAAACGTTTCTTGATTCCCTTTTTTCAGTTGTTCTTTCAAGGCATCTGCAAATTCTTTTTCGAGTCCGGATGAAATTGCTTTTTTATCTAATTCACTTTCTTTGTCCTCGTCTATACTCACGGGCATTTTAAACAATTGTTCATACACTACCTCACCTGTAAGGTTTTGAGCTAGCGTAAACAAACTAAATAGTAGGCAAACGAAGATTATTGGGTTTTTCATGGTTATGGAGTTTAAAGTTTGATACAAAAGAAATTAAAAGTTTTCTTTATCAATGTTAAGCAAAGTTAATTTATGTTAATAGATGAAGTCTTAAAGGTATGTTATTTATTTTTGATTATCTCAATAAGTAAAATTAAAATTATGAAGAAACATCATTATTTGTTAGGCGTCACGGTTACAATGGTTTTATTTGTAATTTGTATTCAAATTTATTGGAATTATAACACTTATAAAAACTACAAAATTAAAACACATCAAGAAATTATATCTACTAGCAGTAGAGGTTTGGATTTTTACTTTGATCAACAAGCCAAAAAAAATCACATAAACATTCTATCTGAAAATGATTTTGGTTTTGACAGTATGTTAGATGATATTGATTTAGATAAATTGTTAGATGCTATTAACCTCACCAAAAAAAATGTTTTTGATACCATTATTATTAGGCAAAGTAAACAAATTAAAATTTTGTCAGGGAAACTAGATGAAGATGTTTTAAAAAAATTCCCATCCAGAATATCGTTTAATTTTTCAGACAATCAAATTAAATATGATGATTTGTACAATTCAATAAATCAAGATTTAGAACAGCTTAATTTTGATTTAGAGTTTCAAATTCTACATATCATCAATCAAAGCGACACTATTCAATATCCAAAGGCAACCAAAAAATTATTTGATAATCCTGTAAATTTAAAATCAAGTTTCATCAAACCAAACGAAGACATCATATTAAATTACAATTTAAGTCATCAAACGATAATAAGGCAAATGGGTTTTGAGTTAATTATTTCGTTACTTTTTACGCTTGGCATTATATTACTTTTGTGGTTTTTAATAAAAACAATAAATAATCAAAAACAAATAGATCAAATTAAAAATGATTTTATTAGTAACATAACTCACGAATTAAAAACACCTATAGCCACTATTAATGTTGCAATAGAGGGAATAAAGCATTTTAATGAGACTCATGACAACGAAAAAACAGAACGCTACCTAAACATTGCTGATAGTCAAAATAAAAAATTGAATCATGTAGTCGAAAAAATTTTGGAGTTATCTACATTAGAAGTAGGTGAGTTGAAACTGAACTTACATAAGATTAATCTATCAAATTTAATAAATAATAGCATTTTAAACATTAATCAAAATCTTAAAGAAAAACAATTATCATTTGATATAGAAAACAATATAGAGACGTTTGTTGATGAATTTCATTTTTCAAATGTATTTAATAATCTTATAGATAATGCCCTTAAATATGGAGGAGAACAAATTTTTATAACGCTAAAGAATCAGATTTCAAATATCGAACTTACTGTAGAGGATAGTGGCAAAATATCAGATACAGAAGTACCAAAATTATTTGAAAAATTTTATAGAACCTCTACAGGAAATATTCATCAACATAAAGGCTATGGTATCGGACTTTATTATGCAAAAAAAATTGTGGAAAAACACCAAGGTAGTTTGACATTAAATAATGTTTCGAACACTAAGTTTATATTAACTTTACCAATAAAATAATATTAATTCATGAGAAAAAGAATTTTGTTGGCAGAAGATGAACCCTCATTAGGGCTAATAACCAAAGAAAGTATTGAGACCAAAGGTTATGAAGTGATTTTGGTAGAAGATGGCAAAAGTGCCTATGAAATTTTTATTAAACAACGTTTTGATTTGGTAATACTAGATGTTATGATGCCAGTACTAGACGGATTTAGTTGTGCAAAACAAATCAGAAAACTCAATCAAGAAATCCCCATTTTATTTTTAACAGCCAAAACCCAAATTAATGATGTGCTTTTGGGTTTCGAAATTGGGTGCAACGATTACCTTAAAAAACCGTTTAGTATTCTTGAATTAATTGCGAGATTAGATGTATTAATTAAAAAACCAAAAGCGGAACCTAAGATATACAAATTTGATGGTTTTGTGTTTGAAGAAGTTAACCAAACTTTAAAATATCAAACCTATCAGTACGATTTGTCTTACAAAGAAAGTAGAGTTTTGAAACTCTTGCTAGAAAACCAAAACCAAATAGTGAACAGAGAATTAATTCTTCACAAAATATGGCAATCTACTGATTATTTTTCGGGCAGAAGCCTTGATGTTTATATCACAAAACTTAGAAAAAAAATTGCTATGCATCCCACATCTGTCAAAATTATTAATCAAAGAGGGGTTGGGTACCAATTGGTTTTTTAAAAATCCATTATTATGATAACTTTTTTTTGTTTCAAAAACCCAATAATTTTTGAGTTAGTTCTAAAAAAAAGTAGTAATTTTGCGAT
>DAIRDG010000013.1:0-50166 GCA_036796275.1 Flavobacterium sp. | reverse complement strand
GATGGGGGCAAAGTGGTTGAGAAAGTGGTAATAGGTGGGTGAGTGAAGTAAGAAAGATTAATTTTAAAATTTAATAGATTAATTCCCCCTCAATTTGAGGGGGTTATTATAAACCTTAAAGAATCAACTGATAACGATTACCTCTTGGGTTGATGATTTCTAACACCACACTATCACTGTCTGATTTTTCGGTGAGTATTTTTGAAGCCGATTGCATGTTGGTGACCTTTTTATCGTCTATGCTCAAAATAATACTGCCAACAAGTTTGTCTGCATGGGCGTTAAACCGTTCGTTTTGAATGCTTTTTATTTTAAGACCTTCTTTTAAATTAAATCGTTTTCTTTCTGCATCATCAATGTTTTCAAATTCAAAACCATTAAATTCAACACGCAATAAGTCTTTGTTTATCAGTTTAACATCAAAAGTCATGGTTTTGCTTTCTCTTAACACTTTCACTTTTACCACCTCTCCGGGTCGTTTGGTGTTGATGATTTCAGTGAGGTCTGAAAATGAATTAATCCTGCGGTTGTCTATTTGTGTAATCACATCTCCTTTTTTAATACCCGCTTTTTCTGCACCTGAGTCTGTATTTAATCCTCTAACAAGGAATCCTTGAGACACTTTGCTGTTAAATTCTTTGGCAATTTTGCTGTCTAACTCAACGCCTTCTACGCCCAGAATACCGCGTTGCACGTTGCCAAATTCTAAGATGTCTTCTATGATTTTTCTTGTAACGTTGGCTGGCACTGCAAAGGCATACCCCACATAAGACCCGGTATTTGAGGATATCATGGTATTAATGCCTATCAACTCACCACGGGTATTCACCAAAGCTCCACCACTGTTGCCAGGGTTTACCGCCGCATCTGTTTGAATAAACGATTGCAAACCGCCTTGAGATAAGTTTCTGGCTTTGGCCGACACAATACCTGCCGTAACAGTGCTCGTCAGGTTAAACGGGTTACCAACTGCTAATACCCACTCGCCTACTTTTACTTGATCTGAATCGGCAAACACCGCATAACTAAACCGGTCTTTGGTGTCAAGTTTTAGCAAGGCAATATCCATTTTAGCATCATTGCCAACCAAAGTGGCGTTGTATGATTGGTTGTTATTGAGGGTAACCTCAATTTCTTTGGCATCTTTTATCACATGATAATTGGTTACCACAAAACCATCTTCAGAAATAATGACCCCAGAGCCCGTGCCTACTTGTGGCACTTGCCTGCCTCCACCCTGACCATACATGAAATCAAAAGGATTATACACCGTTCTGTAAGATACATTTTTAACGTGCACCACATGGTTGATGGTTTTTTCGGCCGCCTCTGTAAAGTCTAATACATCAGAAGACAAGCCAACAGGTTTTAACCTGGTTTGTTGTGGACTATTTACCAAAAATTTGGGGTTGTTAGCCTCTTTTTCAACAACATATTTGTAGCCAACCAAAGTGACTACACCGCTAAACATAGCAACTAAAAATAATTGAATGGTTTGTTTCATAAGACTGAATTTAAACTGTTTAACAATGTAAAATTAACGAATGTATCAGCATGGCAAAATGATTTAACGCAAATTAACACTACTTAACATTCATTTTAGAGATTCCGTTGATTATATTTGCAAATATTTTATAGCAATGCAGCTCAATTTCTTTAAATATCAAGCCACCGGAAACGATTTTATCTTAATTGATAACCGTTTGAATATATTTCCCAAAAATGATACCAAACTCATCAAACATTTATGCGACAGAAAATTTGGGATTGGAGCAGATGGTTTTATTTTATTAGAAATTGACAAACTGACAGATTTTAGAATGGTATATTACAATTCTGACGGCAACGAAAGCAGCATGTGTGGCAATGGCGGCAGAGCAATTGTAAAGTTTGCCGAACGCTTGGGCATTATTGGTGAATCTACACAATTTATGGCCATTGATGGGTTGCACGAAGCCAAGTTGTTAGCCGATCAAAACATTGCATTAAAAATGATTGATGTGTTGCCTGTTGAAAACAAAGACAAGACATTTTTTCTTAATACTGGCTCACCTCATCATGTAAAGTTTGTAGAAAACGTAAGCCAGCAAAATGTTTATGAACAAGGCAAAAAAATACGTTATGATGTTTATGGACCTGAAGGTAGTAATGTAAATTTTGTTGAAGTGGCCTCAGACCAAAACATCAAAATTAGAACTTACGAACGAGGGGTAGAAAACGAAACCCTCTCTTGTGGCACCGGAGCCACGGCTTGTGCCATAGCATTATATGCCAGCCAACAAACCACTCAAAAAACCATCAATGTTAACGTATTAGGAGGTGAACTCCAAGTGAGCTTTGAACCTGACGGATTGTCTTTTAAAAATGTATTTTTGATAGGTCCGGCTCAAGAAGTTTTTTCTGGTAGCATGATGATATGACATTGCAAAACCAACATATCACACTAAGGGCTTTGGAACCTACCGACCTCGATTTTTTGATGCAAATTGAAAATGACACCAAGCTGTGGATTTTGTCTAACCAGCAAACTCCATGGAGCAGATATGCTTTAGAACAATATATCAGCAATGCCCATCAAGATATTTATGAAGCTAAACAGCTCAGATTGGTGATAGAAAGCCTTGAGCAACGTCAAGCCATTGGTTTTGTAGATTTATTTGACTTTGACCCCAAAAACAAACGAGTAGGTTTGGGCATTTGTTTAGTTGAAGAGTCTCAAAACAAGGGATTTGGCAAGCAAACCTTGCTGTTGATTTGCAAATATGTGTTTGATGAATTGTTGATGCATCAAATATTTGTAAACATCCTAACAGACAACAACAGAAGCTTGCATTTGTTTCAAACATTCGGTTTTGAATTGGTTGGCATCAAAAAAGATTGGATATATCATCGGCATCAATGGCATGATGAAGCATTGTTGCAGTTAATTAATTTTAAATAAAAATGAAACACCCTTTGTTAAAAAAAATCACTTTGATAGCTACCTTGTTGGTGGGGTTTGGCTTAATTATTTTTGCTATTGTTGTTTACCGAAGTGTACTAACGCCCAACACCAATTTTGCTCAGGCCAAAGCCGATGTTTATATTGGCAGTGAAGATGATTATCATGATGTAAAAGCCATGTTGGAGCCCTTGTTGAAGAACTGGGATTCATTTGAAAAATGGGCCAATCAAAAACAATATTTTAGAAACATCAAGCCGGGTAGGTTTGTGATAGAAAACAACATGACCAACTATCAAATCATGATGGCTCTTCGCAGAAACATCCCCGTGAAGGTAACATTCAACAACCAAGAACGCATCCAAAACCTAGCCGGTCGAGTGAGCATGATGATTGAAGCCGACAGTTTGGAGATTCTAAATGCTTTTTGGGACGAGAAATTTTTGAAAGAGAACGATTTTAATAAAGACAATGTGATGACGCTAGTGTTACCCAACACCTACGAATTTTATTGGAACACCACTGGTAATGGATTTAGAGACAAAATGTATAAAGAATACATCAAATTTTGGAACGAAGAAAGAGAAAGCAAAGCCGCAGCACTCAACTTAAGCCCTACTGAGGTGGTGATTTTGGCCTCTATAGTGCACAAAGAAACCGTAAAAGCAGACGAAAGACCAAAAGTAGCGGGGGTTTACCTCAACAGATTAAAAAAAGGCATGCGTTTAGAAGCCGACCCCACTGTGATATATGCAGTAAAAAAACAAGAAAACAACTTTGATTTAGAAATCAAACGGGTGCTGAGAAATCAGTTGTTGTTAGATTCTCCTTACAATACCTACCAAATCAACGGATTGCCCCCTGGCCCTATCTTTTTACCCGATGTAAATGCGATAGAAGCGGTATTGAATGCTGAAAAACATGAATATATTTTCTTTTGTGCCAGCACCACGAATTTTGGCTACCATAAATTTGCAAAAACCTTAGATGAACACGAAAGAAATGCCACTGTTTATAGAAAATGGTTGTCTCAACAAGGGGTGTTTAATTAACTGATTTTATATGAATATGCTATGTCCAGCTTGCCAATCTGAATATCACTACCCCAGCAATAACTTGTTGATTTGCTCCATGTGTGGGCATGAATGGAATCCTGAACATCAAGAAATTTTAATCAAAATAATGGATGTAAATGGCAATATTTTACAAGATGGTGATGGGGTGATTGTTATCAAAGATTTACCTGTAAAAGGTGCTCCAAAACCTATTAAAGCCGGAACGAAAGTAAAGAACATCCGCTTAAACCCAAAAAGTGATCACAACATTGATTGCAAAATTGAAGGTTTTGGCTCTATGGCATTAAAATCAGAATTTGTAAGAAAAGCTTAAAGCTTTTTGGCCTCTTCCCAAAATACATCCATTTCTGCCAGCGTCATGTCTTTAAGGTCTTTACCCATCAATTTGGCCTGACTTTCTAGGTATTGAAATCTTTTGATAAACTTCTTATTGGTGCGTTCTAGGGCATCTTCGGGATTGATGTTTAAAAACCTGGCATAATTTACCATCGAAAACAGCAAATCGCCAAACTCAGCTTCCATGGCTTCTGTATTGTTTTTTTGCACTTCCTGATTAAACTCCAGCAGCTCTTCTTGTACTTTTTCCCAAACTTGCTCTGGGTGTTCCCAATCAAAGCCAACGCCTTTCACTTTGTCTTGAATTCTAAAGGCTTTCACCAAAGCAGGCAGTGAAGTTGGCACGCCTTCCAACACAGATTTGTTTCCTTCTTTAAGCTTTAATTTTTCCCAATTTTGCTTAACTTCTTCTTCGTTTTTTACAACCACATCCCCGTAAATATGTGGATGTCTGCTGATAAGTTTTTCGCAAACAGCGTGGGTAAGACTGGCAAAATCAAAGCTTTGTTGCTCCTCTCCTATTTTGGCATAAAAGACAAGGTGCAAAAGTAAGTCGCCTAATTCTTTTTTAATTTCTAATAAATCGTTGTTTAAAATAGCATCAGACAATTCATAGGTTTCTTCTATGGTAAGCGTTCGGAGGGTTTGCATGGTTTGCTTTTGATCCCAAGGGCATTGGGCTCGCAATTCATCCATGATAATCAGTAAACGCTCTAGGGCCTGCAAATGCTGTGCTTTCTCAGACATTAGTCTTCCTTTTTTTCTTCGGGTGCAGCCGTTAAAAATTCTTCAGACACCAAGTCTTTAGACTGCAATAAATTATACCACTGCACTAGTTTTTTGATGTCTGACGGATATACCCGCTCTTCATCAAAATTAGGCAACACCTCACGCATAAAAGCCTGCAATTGCTCTTTGGACTCTTTGTGCGAAATGGTAGGTTGAAAATTTGATTTTTGAGCTATTTTTAAAAGCACTTCTGCTAATTTAACCTCTTCTTCGTGCGTATAAATGGCAATTTCTGACAACAAACTTAAATTGTCTCTTAAGCCAACGGTAATTCTTTTGCCATCTACTAAACTTTCTGCTACCACACCTGTTCTGGTTTGTGCTTTGAGTTCATACAATCCTGGTCTTCCTGCAACCGACAATATTTTATCTAATCCCATTTTTATTTTGTTTTGTAAAATTTAATTTTATAATCTGCAAAAACCTTTCCGGTTAAAATGTTATTTAATTTTCTTTTGATCATGGTTTTTTTAAAGCTCGACAAGTGGTCTGTAAACAACACACCTTCAATATGATCATATTCATGCTGAATTACGCGGGCTATCAATCCGTTATATGAGGTGGTTATTTCCTTAAAGTCTTCGTCAAAATAATTGATGGTTATGGTTTGATGTCTCAACACATCTTCTCTCACATCTGGAATGCTCAGGCAACCTTCGTTAAAACTCCATTTTTCGCCCTCCTCTTTGATGATTTTTGGGTTGATGAACACTTTTCTAAACCCATTTAGCATGGCTTTTTCATCTGCTGAAAGGTCTTCAAAATCTGAAAAAGGTGTGGTATCTACCACAAATAATCTGATTGGCAACCCTATTTGGGGAGCAGCCAGCCCTACGCCATGAGCCGCATCCATGGTTTGAAACATGTTGCTGATGAGTGTTTTGAGCTCCGGATAATCTGCATTGATTGGGGTAGCCAATTTTCTTAACACCGGGTCACCATAGGCCACAATGGGTAATATCATAAATCAAAAATTTAGTTGCAAAAGTAAGAATTTGTTTTGTTTCAACAAGGTTTACGCTTATTTTTACGGTCTATTAAATTAATCATCATGAACAACAACGATATTTTTAAGAAACTAAGGGTAGCTCTTAAGTTAAGAGATGATCAAATTGTTGAAATTATGAAGTTGGTAGACTTTAGAATCACCAAATCTGAGTTAGGTGCATTTTTTAGAAACGAAGACCACCCAAACTACCAAGAGTGTGGCGATCAAATTCTTAGAAATTTCTTGAATGGCTTGGTGATATTTTTAAGAGGCAACAAAGACAACCCCAAAAATCCGGGAGATGTTTTAAATGCTTTGCACAACAAAAAATAAGTTTACCTTATCACATTCACTTCGGGCTCTAAGGCAATGCCAAATTTTTGGTAAACTTTTTGCTGAACTTCTTGTGCCACTTGCCACAATTCTGCTCCGGTGGCATTGCCATAGTTTACCAACACCAAAGCCTGATTTTTGTGCATACCCGCATTGCTAATACGTTTGCCCTTGTAGCCAGTTTGTTCTATGAGCCAGCCCGCTGGCACTTTGGTGTGGGTTTTGTCTACAGCAAAATGAGGCATCTCAGGATACGATTCCAACAACTGACTCACTAACTCATGAGGCACCACCGGGTTTTTAAAAAAACTACCACTATTACCCAAAACTTTTGGATCGGGCAATTTGCTAGAGCGGATGCTGATAACCGCCTCACTGATATCTTGAATGGTAGGGTGTGATATTCCTTTTGCTTGAAGCTCTGCTTCTATAGCCCCATAGGAAGTTCTGAGTTGATGATTATTTTTGGTGAGTTTAAAACGCACAGCCGTGATGATAAATTTATCTTTTAGTTCAGATTTAAAAATGCTGTCTCTGTAACCAAACGTACATTGGCTTGTTGAAAAAACATGCTTGCTACCGTCTGAAATTTTATAACCTTCGCAGGCTATCATGTGATCTTTTATTTCTACCCCATAAGCCCCAATGTTTTGCACAGGGGTGGTGCCTACATTCCCCGGGATAAGGGAAAGATTTTCTAATCCTCCAAAGTCATTTTGCAGAGTCCACAACACAAATTCATGCCAGTTTTCGCCTGCCATGGATTGCACCACCACCTCGTCGTCGGAAGTTTCTAATATTTTTAAGCCTTTAAGGTTGATGTGCAAAACAACTTCATGCAAATCTCTTTGCAACAATAAATTGCTACCGCCACCCAAGATAAATTTTGGTTGATCTTTAAATGCTAACAAAGCGGCTTGCAAAGCCTCTTCAGAATCTATGGTTACAAAGGTGTGTGCTTGGGCATCTATCCCAAAGCTATTGTAAGGCTTTAATGAAATATGGTGTTGTATGATCATGAAATCAATTTTCGGTAAGTGCTCTTTCTAAAAATTCGTTTAAGGGTTTTAAGGCAATCAGTTTTTGTGCTATTTGCGACACAAACTCGGGTTCAAAGGCCTCTTTTGCCTCAAAATAAGACGAACAAGTAAAACTTTTGTACCTTAACCAATTAATGGCCGGATGGTCTTTTTCAAAACCTTTGGGTGAAGTTTTTAGCATCAAATTGGGGTCGCTATCTAGTCCGTTATAATATTTTAGAAAATTTTTATCCAGCAAAGCAGCCTCTAAATCTTCGTAAAAAAAAGCAATTTCTTTTCTAATCAATTGTAATTGCTCTGCATCGGGCCCCCACAATCCGCCTGCCACAAAACTCTGATTACCCTCTAAATGCACATAATAACCCGGAAAGTTTTTTTGATGCTTGTTGCGGGTAAACCAAAAACTCATGTGGGTTTTATACGGACTCTTGTCTTTAGAAAATCTGATGTCGCGGTTTATTCTAAAAGTGCAATTTTTCACTTCTAAATTGGCCAATTGGATATCAAGCGGCACCAAGGCATCTAGGGTTTTTTGAATGATTTGATGATAATCTGCCTTATAAAGCTGATAAGCTTTTGCTTGCGATTGAAACCACTCACGGTTGTTGTTTTGTTTGAGTTGCTCTAAAAACTGTAAACTACTTTTTTGAATCATAATGCAAATTAAGATTAAAAATTTGATAAGACTGTTGCGTGTTTTTGGCTATTTGTTCTGTGCGTTGTTGGTGGGTATCCGAAATAAACACCTGACCAAAGGTATCATTATTTACCATATCAACAAGCGTTTTAACACGATGTTCATCTAGCTTATCAAAAATATCATCAAACAACAACAAGGGTTTTTGCTTCACTTCGTTTTTTAAAAAATCATATTGTGCCAATTTCAAACTGATCATAAAACTCTTGCGTTGCCCTTGCGATCCATACTTTTTGAGCGGATAATCATTCAGTAAAAAGATAAAATCATCTTTGTGAATGCCCACCGAGGAATATTGTAAAACTTTATCTTTGTCTAAGTTTTTGTCTAAAAGATCGTCAAAGGCTTCGTCAATTAATTGCGACTCGTAATTAATGGCCACTTGTTCATTATTAGAAGAAATGATGCCATAATATTTTTGAAATATGGGCATAAATTCTTTGATAAATTCTATTCTTTTTTGATGAATTGGACAGCCAGATTCTATCAATTGACTGTTGTAGATGCCTAAGGTGGTGGCATCAAAGGTTCGGTTTTGTGCAAAATATTTAAGTAAAGCATTGCGTTGGGCCAATACTTTTTGGTATTTGATGAGTTGTTGCAAATAAATTTTATCGGTATTGGCAATCACTAAATCAATAAATTTTCTTCGGGTTTCGCTGCCTTCATGAATTAAATCTTGATCTGAAGGAGAAATGATTACCAGCGGTATGAGTCCTAAATGCTCTGAAAATTTTTCATAAATCTTGCCATTGCGTTTCAAGACTTTTTTTTGACCTTTTTTAAACGAACAGATGATGTTTTCTTGTTGATTGTTATCACTAAAAGAACCATCAATTACAAAAAAATCATGCTGATGATGAATGTTTTGTATGGCCGTGGGGTTAAAATAGCTTTTGCCGTAGGCTAAATGATAAATGGCATCTAGCACGTTGGTTTTGCCAATGCCGTTATCTCCTACCAAACAATTAATTTTTTGGTTAAAGTTAAATTCAATCGACTCAAACGATTTGTAGTTTAATAAATTTAATTTTTCTAAAATCAAAACATTAAAATTTGTAATCAATGATAATTATCAGCAAAAAAAAATGTGTTATGCTCAATTAAATGGCCTGTTGCCTCAAATAGTCAACGGCATATTTACCTTCGTTAAACACCAAATCGAGTATGCTTAAATTGGGGATAAATTGGTGTTTATTTTCAAACACTTGCGGATAGGGGGTGTTTTGAAAATCGTCTTTTTTTCCCACAATCAGGTGTCTATAATCTTCGGCAAATTCCGGATTTTTTTGATAGGTTTCAGAAAAGGTGTAAGGCAAATCTATGCCTAAAATAGCATTTACAATTTCAAAAATCTCTTGGTTTAAATCAAACAAAAAATCATATTTTTTGGTAAACACGGGCCTGATGTCGTCTTCAAAATATTCAAAAAACGGCGAGGCTCTGTAGGCCATTTCTAAAGATCTGAAATGTTGGTTTTGCCATTTAAAATCATTTTCTATCCTCACTTCTTTTGTTTTCTGACGCATTTTATTGCCGTGCTTTACAGGCACAAACAATTTTTGCACCCCATTGGGGCTATACAAATAGAGCCTGTTTCGGTTGGTTTGTTTTTGAAAATGACCATGCACATCAAAAACCACAGGCTGTTTTTGCACCATGACTGCATACTGATGAATACTAGCAAAATAGGAAGGATAGAGTAAACAAGCCATCTAACTACGCCTTATTTTTAGCATCTTTTTTCTTTTTGTAGCCACGGTAAAAATCCCACCCAAAATACAAAGCCAACAGCACCAAGAAATAATTAAAATAAGATTTTGGTTCACCAGACCCATGCACGGTGGTGAATAATCTTTCTGTTCTGATGCTCCAATTCTTAAAGCCATTCATCATGTTTTTTAAGCTCATCCAAATAAAAACTGGTTTGCCCAAAACATTTTCTTGCGGCACAAAACCCCAATATCTGCTGTCTTCAGAATTATGACGGTTGTCTCCCATCATCCAATAATAATCTTGTTTGATGGTATAGGTGGTAGACAATTGGTTGTTGATATACACCTGATTGCCCTCTACCCTAAGGTCGTTTTGCTCATAATCTTTTATGATGGCATGGTATAAATATAAATTGTCTCCGGTTACGTTAACAACATCGCCTTTTTTCGGAATTTGAATAGGACCTAAATTATCTTGTGTCCAGTTGAGTTGTTGTGAACCATGCGGAAAAATAGCCGGTACTTGTCGGTACTTATCTACCGATGGAAACAGCATGATTTGCTGGGCATCCATCTCATTAATGCCATGCACCGTGAGTATTTTAGTTTCCGGATTTCGGTTATACGTGAGGCCATAGCCGGTTAAAAACTGATTCAACTGATAGTCATTAACATCCGGCTTGTATTTAAAGAAGAATTTACCTCCCAAGTTGCCTTGTGTAATGTTTTTCTTAATTTCTAAAACCCCAGAATGTTTGCTGATTAAAGCAGCTTCTTCTTCGGTGAGTGCACGCACAATCAGGTTTTTGTCTTGATCAAAGCCCATGGGCTCATTAGTGTATTGTTGCACCATGTCCATCACGCTTTGGTATTGCTCTGGGATAATTTTGAGCTTGTATGACAATTGAATTTTTTGTCGGTCGTGCAATTTTTCAGGTTGGTTGTTGATATACAAATCGCCTTGTTTTATTTCTAAAACATCCCCTGGTAAGCCCACACATCTTTTCACGTAATTAGACTTTTTATCAAGTGGCTTGAAGGCTCTTTTGCCCGATAGATCAAAAAATTTGTAAACGGTGTCTTGAGGCCAATTAAACACCACGATTTCTCCGCGTTTTACCGATTCAAAACCGGGCAATCTGAATGAAGGCAAACTCGGATAGCTTAAATAAGATTTGGTTTTGATGATTGGGATACTGTCATGCAACATGGGCACTGCAAAGGTAGTTGACGGTGTTCTGGCACCGTAATGCATTTTACTTACAAACAAAAAGTCGCCCACCAACAAGGTTTTTTCTAACGAAGAGGTTGGAATTGTAAAGGGTTGAATCATATAAGTGTGCACAAAGGTTGCCACAATGATGGCAAATACGATAGACCCATAAAACGAATCTTTTTGCTTCTTGGCCAAGGTTTCATCTATGGGTTGGTAGGTGACATTAGTGGCATAACTCACATAAAATAAATAGAACCCCAGTGTAAGCACCACGGCAAATTTTTCCCACAATTGAACTCTGCCAAAGGCCTTGAGGGTTTGTATCCATAATACCACTATCATCAAATTATTGATCACGGGCAAAAACAACAAAGCCACCCACCACGTTGGCTTTTGAATAATTTTTAATAACACCACTGCGTTATAAATGGGCACTAATGCCTCCCAAGGTTTTCTGCCTGCTTTTTGGTAAAGCTTCCAAGTGGCTAAAAAGTGAATGACTTGTATGCTTAAAAAGACTATAATCCAACCTGCTAAACTCATAATTTTTTATTTTAAATTTCCAAAAAAAACATCTTTTGTGGTGTATACGCCTTGCTTACCCAACAACCATTCTGCCGCATACACGGCCCCAAAGGCAAAGCCCTCTCTGCTATGGGCAATGTGTTCTAATGAAATGGTATCTATAGCCGAGGCATAGTTTATTTTGTGGGTGCCGGGCACTTCTGGCAAGCGTTTGGCTGCAATGTGTAGTTTTTCTGATTGGTTTTCTTCCAAACTCCAATCAGACCAATCTGGGTGGTGCTTGATGATGCCCTGAGCCAAACTGATGGCTGTGCCACTTGGAGCATCTAATTTTTGGGTGTGGTGTATTTCCTCTAAGCCGCAATGGTATTCAGGAAAATTAGCCATGATTTTGGCCAAGTATTCATTCAACTCAAAAAATATGTTTACCCCCAAGCTAAAATTTGAACTATATATAAACCCCCCTTGTTGGTTTGTGCATAATTTTACCATATCGTCATAAGCCTCTAGCCAACCCGTGGTGCCACTTACCACCGGGATGTTTAGGTTTAAAGCTGCCGAAATATTATCAACCGCAGCTGCTGGCACACTAAATTCTATGGCCATTTCTGCTTTACTTAAGCCCTCAAAACTGTTGTGCATGTCTTTTTTAAAAACAATTTCATGGCCACGATTTAAGGATATTTGCTCTATGACTTTTCCCATTTTTCCATATCCGAGTAAGGCTATCTTCATTTGGCAGTTATTTTTAGGTATTAGTGTGATTAAATTATATTCGTTACAGTTTTATTTATTATTCTAAAATTCACTCAACTTTTTTTGACTCCTTTTTTCGATAGACCATTGCATGGTAAGCCCAAATTGTGGCCGCAAGGCAATGGGGTCTAACGTTAATTGTGGTGAAAACGTAAGGGTGTCATCCACGTTAAATTGCTTGAGGTGGGCATCTACATTGGCATCAATGATATTGAGCACATACAAACCCACGGTGGCTAATAAAGACAAATCTCTTTGCCGTTGAAAATTTCTTTGAGCCCTTATTAATACATCATCTGTAAGGATGCCCTGAAACTGATCTCGCTGTCCTTCAATTCTTTGTTTATAGGCTCCTCTAAAGGTTTGGTATCTATCGTTATTCCAAATATAAATGCCCAAACCAGTACCAAGGGCACCATAAACAATGGGCACTTTCCAATAGCGTTTATTGTAAACCTGACCCAAACCTGGCAAAACTGCCGAATAAAATGCAGCTTTAGACGGTGCCAATGGGTTGATAACCACCGAGGGTTTAAGGCTGTCTAAAAAAACAATTTCTTGGTTGTCTTTCTTTTTTTTGCTTCTGCTTTTTTTAGTTTCTGTTGATGGCTCTCTAATAACATCTTCATTGTCTTGGGCATACCCCCAACTCAACAAAAATAAACACATCAAAAACCAACATTTATGCCTCAAGGTCTATGATCTTTAAAATTCTATTTAAGTCATCTTGCGAACGAAACGGAATAGAGATAGCACCTTTGCCATTGGCACTTATTTTTATTTGCACTTTGGTGCCAAATTTTTGGTCAATAGCCGTTTGCTTTTCAGCATCAAAGGCCGCTGATGCCGTAGTTGTTTTTTTGGCAGTGGGTTTATTTAAAGCGTCTTGGTAAGCTTTCACCAATTTTTCGGTGTCTCTTACCGATAAATTTTGCTGAATAATTTTTTGGTAAATAGTGGTTTGTTCTTCTAAGTCTTCAATATTTAAAATAGCTTTGCCATGCCCCATGCTAATAAACCCATCTCTGATACCCGTTTGGATGATGGGGTCTAGCTTGAGCAAACGCAAATAATTGGTGATGGTAGATCTTTTTTTACCCACTTTTTCGCTCATTTGTTCTTGCGTAAGCTGAATTTCGTCTATCAATCTTTGGTAAGAAATTGCAATTTCAATGGGGTCTAAATCGTGTCTTTGGATGTTTTCTACCAAAGCCATGATAAGCGATTCCTGATCATTGGCCAATCTTACGTAAGCAGGAATTGCTGTAAGACCCGCTATTTTTGAAGCTCTCCAACGTCTTTCACCCGAAATAATCTGGTATTTGTTAAACGCAACTTTTCTAACGGTTATGGGCTGAATCAACCCCAATTGCGAAATTGAAGAAGCCAACTCTTGCAGTGTTTCTTCAGAAAAATTGGTTCTTGGCTGATAGGGGTTTTCTTCAATTTCGTTTAAATCAATCTCCACGATGTTGCCTATCAACTTTTCAGCATTTTTGTCTTCCACAGATTTAATCTCATTATCTGGGTCTTTCAATAAGGCTGATAATCCTCTTCCTAAAGCTTTTTTTTGTACTGCTTTTGCCATACTATAAAATTATTTCCAATCTTTATTTTTATTTATCACTTCGTGAGCCAAACTCAAATAATTGCTAGCTCCTTTGCTCGTTACATCAAAATTAATGATGCTTTCACCATAACTTGGTGCTTCGCTCAGCTTCACATTTCTTTGTATTATAGATTCAAAAACCATGTCTTGAAAATGTGTTTGCACTTCCTCTACCACCTGATTAGACAACCGTAATCTTGAGTCATACATGGTGAGCAACAAACCCTCTATCTCTAACTTAGGGTTGTGTATTTTTTGCACGCTCTTTATGGTATTCAAAAGTTTGCCTAAACCTTCAAGTGCAAAATATTCGCATTGTATAGGCACTAAAACGCTATCGGCACAAGTAAGGGCATTAATGGTAAGCAACCCCAAAGAAGGAGCACAATCTAAGATAATAAAATCATAGTCGTTTTTTATGCTTTGCAAAGCTTCAAACATCATGTATTCACGTTTGTCTTTGTCAACCAATTCAATTTCTATGGCCACCAAATCTATGTGCGAAGGCATCAAATCTACATTAGGGGCATTGCATGGCATAATGGCTTCTCGGGCCGTGTTGCTATGCTCAATCACCTGATAAGTGCCTATCTCCACCCCATCCACATCTATCCCTAAACCAGAAGTGGCATTGGCCTGTGGATCTGCATCTATCAGCAAAACCTTTTTTTCTAAAGCCCCTAAAGAGGCAGCCAAATTAACCGAAGTAGTGGTTTTACCTACCCCACCTTTTTGATTAGCCACTGCAATTATTTTTCCCATTTTTAGATTTAATTTTGAGGGGTAAAAATACAATATTTAATCTAAAAACATTAAATTAATTGTTAACAATATTCATCACAACTACCATAGATTTTAAATTGTTTAGGAGCCCAATGGCTTGGTGCTTATCCGAATGGTTGTTTCGCTCAATCCCCTTAAGTTTGCTCCTCAAGGGGAGTTTTTGTAGGGTGCATGGCAAGAGCTTCTGCGGTCGCTTTACCCTGCACGCAAAAACAACCCCTTGCTTTCACAAAGCTATCGGGTCTTGTGCGGCTAAAGAAAATCGACAGGCAAGTTTGCAAACACTACAATCGGCTATTGATAAACTCATTAAATTTTAACCTGGCCACCACACTGTTAAACAACGCTTGGTGCCCAAGGCCCCCCAAGTCTAAAAACTCAATTTCTTGACAATTGGGGCAGTTTTGCAAATTGTCTTTAAACAATGGCCAAGAATACATTTGAATAAACGAATCATCAAGGCCTTGCACAAACAAAATATCCGACTTAAAGCCATTGGTAAAATTCAATAACGACCGCTCAAAATAAGCCTCAGCATTTTGCGAAGTGCTGCCATAATTGTTTTTAAGTATCGTGCAAACTTGTGAAGCATTCACTTGGCCATTTTCTTCTAGCATGCATCTGTAAACCAAATTTAAAGGTCCCGGAGCATTGGCAATGACCCCATTGGTTTGATACATGGTGTTTAGTCTTGTTACAACATACCCTCCTTGCGAATGACCCGCCATAAAAATTTTGTTGGCTTTAATACCAAACTCCTCAAACATTTGATGTTTTACCCACAATAAGGCTGCTTCGGCCTGCACGAGGTTATCCCCAAACAAAATATTGGCCTGAGGATACGCCACACTCACCAAAAGTTTGTTTTTGTTGTTCAACAAATCCTTAAATACATTGAGGGTGTTGTTTGCTGCTTGCAAAATCAATTGGTCTTGATTACCCGTTGCAGACACCGTGCCATGAAACAACAGCAACACATCAAATTCATTGCCTTGTGGCTTATCTATCACCACGTTTATAGCAATCCCGTTATAGTTGATGTTTTTGGTTATTCTAAAAGCCGCATCTTTTACAGGTTCATTGATGATATCATCTTTTGCACTGCAGGCATTTAAAAAAACCGACACCAAACAAAACAACCAAAAATTATATTTTAAACCTATCCTCATTCAATAGTTTAGCTTTAATTTCAAACAAATTTACACTAAAAATTTAACGTTACCAACACCAAAGCCAAGATTGAGAGTGCTATCCCAATCCAGTTTGAGCGGATTAGCTGTTCTTTAAAAAACACTATCCCGGCCAGGGTGCTCACCAAGACAATGGCCACGTTGTGAAACGTGAAAATGGTGGCACTGTTCCAAGTGGGGTGCTCTAGCATTTTAAACATACAATAAATGGCAAAAAAATTGGGCACCCCCAGCAATATACCGCCTAAAAAACTACTTTTTTTAAAGGTTTTTTGTTGTTTTGCCATTGATATCAAAAAAGAAACAAGTCCTACGCTACCTGCCGTAAAAAAAGTGGTCACTGAAAACAAGGTTATGTCTTCTTCCGACACATATAAATGTTGCACCACTTTGAGTAAAGAATCAATAATACCGGCCCCTAAAAACAACACCAAGGGTAACCACAGTTGCTGTTTGGTGAGCAAAGCACCTTGGTCTCGTTTGGTGGTAAGATACACCGCAATTAAAGCAGTAATAATCCCCAAGATATTTACCCAGTTTAAATGATCTTTAAATACCACAACCCCAGACAACACAGGAATAATCAACGACATCTTTGAGGCCACAGAAGCCACCGATAGGCCCAAGGTTTGAGCAGTTTTTCCGGTGATAAAAAACACCGAAATAAACAAAAATCCTAAAAAAATACTCCACCCAAACCAATCGGCTGTGATGATTTGTTTTATATTAAAATCAACTTGCATCACCAAAAGACCCACCAAAAAAGCCACAAAATAATTGACAATCAATACCTGAAACGTGGGCATTTGCCATTGGCCAACCAACTTAAAAACCACAAACAAAAAAGAGTTTAGCAAAACACTTAAAATAAGATAGCTCATAGCACTTTGATGATCTTAGGTAGGTTTACAACATCTTCTTTGCCCACTTGCAAATGCCAAACATGCAAGCCAAGTTTTTTGGCTGCCTCTGTATTTTCTGCTTTATCATCTACAAAAATTGTTTGGCTTGGTACTAAATTTTGCTCTCTCAATACGGTTTCATAAATTTCCGCATCTGGTTTGCGTTGATGCACTTTAAACGAAAAATAAATTTGATTAAAACACGCATAAAATCTATTAACCAAATCTTTAGAATAAGTGGTTTCAAAGTGATGGATGTGGATGCTGTCAGTATTGCTTAACAAAAAAATTCGATAATGGCCTACCAACGATTCTAAAAACTCAAGCCGGTGCAAAGGTAAATTGCCTAATAAACTATTCCATGCTGCTTTTACTTGAGTTGTGTTGATGTTTTTAGCCTCTGCGGATGACTGCCTAAAGGTTTCTAAAAACTCATCCTGGCTTACCAAACCTTTTTCAAACAACAAATTTACGGTAGTCATGGCCTCTGTAAAGGATTGATATCCCAAAGATTTAAAATTATTTTCAGCCCGTTGCTTTTCGAGGTTTAAGAAAACATCTCCAAAATCAAAGATGATATTTTTGATAGGATTCATGGTATAAAATTGATAATTGGTTATTTAATAGGTTGGTTTTTTGAGTTAAAACTCCGTTGATGCTTGGTGCTTTAATCCCTTGATTAAGTGTAATATCAGTCTTAAAAATTCTGGCCTCATCCCATAAATCTTGGGCAATTAAACTTTGTAAAGTAGCGGCTCCACCTTCTATGATAATAGATTGAATTTGCAAGTCGTAAAGAATTTTAAAAACTTGCAACCACAAATCTTTTTGAGCATCAACCACATGACAAATGATATGTGCAGGATAATTTTTATTTGATTGATAAGATATTACTTGTGTTTCGGCTGAATCATCAAACACCTTGTAATTTGGGTTTAACTTCCCATTCAAATCTAGAATGAATCTTTTAGGACTTTTGCCAAACCAATCTCTGGTGGTGAGGCTCGGGTTGTCTTTGATCACCGTATTGGTGCCCACCAAAATGGCCATTTCTTCACTACGCCATTGGTGCACCATTTGCCGAGACACCTCATTACTCAACCAAACCGGAGCTTGGTTTGGTTGATGAGCAGGAGCCAAAAAACCATCTGCAGATGCCGCCCATTTTAAAATAATCCACGGTCTTTTTTGTTGATGAAAGGTAAAAAAACGTTTGTTGAGCAGCCATGCTGCATTTTCTAACACTCCAACAATCACGTTTTTGCCTTTTGCTTTGAGTTTTTGAATGCTTTGCCCTGCCACTTTATCAAAAGGGTCTTGGTTGGCAATCACAACATTTGGGATATTGTGATGCAAGATTAAATCACAACAAGGTGGGGTTTTGCCAAAATGAAAACAGGGCTCTAGGTTTACATAAATGGTAGATTCTTTTAGTAATTCTGGGGTTTTTACACTGCTAATGGCGTTGACTTCGGCATGTGGTTGCCCTGCTTTTTGGTGCCACCCCTCTCCTATTATTTGCCCTTGATGCACAACAACACTACCCACCAACGGATTTGGATAGGTTGTCCCTAATCCATTTTTGGCTAAGTGCAAGCCTCTAGTTATGTATTTTTCGTGTATATTCACCCCGCAAAAATACCAATATATTTTAAATTATCATGACCCTAGCCACCCTGAAAAATAATTTGCACTCTGCACTTGCTCACCTTTATGACCCAGATGAAATTGAGGCGTTTTTTGGGTTGTTGTTAGAAGCTTTTGAGCAAAAAACCAAAATAAATTATGTGTTGAATAAAGAAGGCTTACCTCAAAACAAGGCCGATTGGGATGCTGCCATCTTGGCATTAAAAACCGGTAAGCCTATACAGTATGTGCTGGGCTATGCTTATTTTTATGGCCTTAAGTTGATGGTAAACCAACACACCCTGATTCCGAGACCCGAAACTGAAGAGTTGGTAGAATGGATTTTAGAAACCCTGGGTGTAGCTCTAAACAATCCTCAGATAATAGACCTCGGCACTGGCTCGGGTTGCATTGCCATAAGCCTTAAAAAGCAGTTGAAATCTGCACAAGTGACGGCTGTAGACATTTCTGAAAAAGCCCTAGAAATAGCCCAAATGAATGCTCAAAATAATACGGTTGACCTCAAGTTTTTGCAGCAAGACATCCTTAAACCGTTCAACATTAAAAACACTTTTGAAGTCATAGTATCTAACCCCCCTTACGTAAAGCACAACGAAAAAGCAAGCATACACCAAAACGTTTTAAACTTTGAACCCCACACTGCCTTGTTTGTAGACGATGACAATCCGCTCTTGTTTTATGATAAAATAGCCGATTTTACCAAAAATCATTTGTCCGAAAATGGCTATTTGTTTTTTGAAATCAATCAATATTTGGGGCTAGCAACGCTTGCATTGTTGCGTCAAAAAGGGTTTGTGAACTTGGAACTAAAAAAAGATTTTAAAGGCAACGACCGGATGATCAGGGCACAAATTAAAAATGCTGCTTCATAAATTCTAAAATCGCTTTGGGTAAGTCTTCATGAATAGGCAAATCTGCTTTGGTGTAAGATTGGTAGTTTTCTGTTAATTCACCTTTGATGTTTTTTAGCACATGATTCATGTTTTCAATAATCACTAAATCTGCTTTTGGCTGAGCTGCTTTCAGTAAGGTAGCCTCGTTTTCGCTTACCTGAATGTCTTTGGTGCCATTGATGATTAAAGTGGGTTTGTCTAATTTTTGGATGACCTCGGTGGGCTCAATTTGCATCCAAGACATGAGGTATGGTTGCACACTAGGGCGAAATAATCCTTCTAAAAAGGGATTGGTGTTGGCAAAAGTTTCTTGGTTTTTGAGACTTTGCAAGCCTTTTTCTATATCGTCTTTGAGCATTGGGGCTTGTGCCATCAATTGATCATACAAAATTTTGTCGATACTTCTGCCGGCTCCTGCCAATGATATTAACCCATCGGCTTGGTGTGTTGCCAACAAAGACACCAAAGCCCCTTCAGAATGGCCTAACAAAATGATGTGTTTATATTTTTTTTGATTTTTAAAATAATTGATAATTTCCAATAAATCGTCTACATTGTCTTGAAACGTGTGTGTAGACTCCTCAAAATTTGAAGATTTTATTTTTTGAAAGACGCTTTTGTCATAGGCAAAAACAGCAGTTTCAGATTGTAATGATTGGGCTAAAAATTTTAATGAATTGTTGTTAAGACCCGACCCATTGCCATCGCGGTCTGTCATCCCCGAACCAGCTGTGATAATGATTAAATTTGGTTTTTTAGCTTTAGGTGTTTCGTATAAACTCCCCTTGATGAATGCACCAATTTCAATGGCTTGAACTTTTGTGGTTTGAACCAAAACCAGTTGGCCAATCAATACACACACTATAAATAATTGTTTCATAATTTTAATTTTAGTTTTTTTTCTATGCTATAAAACTTCCCAAAAATGGTTGTGACTATTAGAACTAACCCTATGATTAATCTCTTCGTTTCATCAAATTTAAATACTAAAAAAACCAGAGAGTGTCATATATTTTGTAGATAATTTTTGAGCTAAATCCCAATTAGCTTGATTTTTCATAGCGTTAGTTGTACGATAACCATACAATTCGTTAATGTTTTTTGGTGGATATTTACTCATCACAAAGCCCGCTATCAAAAATATGATGCCAACCAAAAGCGATATTGCTATAAAATGCAAAGCCCCTATTTTAGTCAAGACAGTTTTCATGGCTCAATTAACATAATAGATGATCATTTTAGACAACACCTCAGCCAACAGTATAGAAATCAAGGTAAGCACGGCTGTTTTAAAAGACCTCTGATTAGTAGAAACCGAAAGTCCGTACCAAATATACCAAACAAATAAACCCAATTTCACAAAGGCCAACAGGGCAAAAAATAACATGACACCCCATTCAATTGTCGAGAGTTGAGGCATCAAATTACCTGCCTGAAAAGAGTGCATAATGCCTTCATTGAGTTGATTCATGAAATTATTGACATTAAAAACGGGCAAAAAACAACCAAATAGCCTCGCCCAAATAGTCGTTAATAAAATATCTTCAAGCCGGGTTTGTTTTGAAATAAGTTTTGAAAAAACAAACAAAACGAACGTCATGCTAAAAAGATTGATGACAATATCTAACAAAGGCTCATGCCATTTGAGATCATCAACAAAATGCAAATCTAACACACCATCATACCGTGCTTTAAACAAAACAGCCAATACAAAACCTACCAATAAGATGCTCAAGCCAATTTGAAACATTTTTTGGTTGGTAAAATAATCGAAGGGTTTTAACAGCTTATGCATGGGTGCCCACAATTAATTGATTGATGATTCTTTTAACTTGCTCTGCTTTTTGGGTTCCGATTAAATATTTTTTGTTATCCTGTAGCACTATTTCAAAACCTTTATTACCTGCAATGTTATAAGCTTGGCCATTTTTCCACCATTTGATACCCCATCCACCGCAGTCCATAATTGGATTGTAGGTAATAACAGAAATTTCTTTAATATCGGTTAATTGAAATTTACGATAATACCGATAAATAACAAAATCAAAAACGACGGTGATGTCAGCGGTTGTTATTTTTGTTTTAAGGTTTAAATTAAAAAACCAAAGGGTAAACAAAATCATCATACCATATAGAAAATATACTGGTAATCCGGAGGTTGACTCCTCTAAAGAAAAATAAAGGAGAGGCAAGTATAAAAACACAAATAACAACTTTAACCACCATTGCCTAAAGTATTGTTGTTCTGAAAATAAGATGATAGATGGCATGTGTTAAGTTTTAAGTTTTTTGATGAGGTCGTCTAGTCGGTTTCGCATGGTGGGGTAACTTACCCCCATTTGGTTGGCCATGTCTTTGAGGCTGCCGCTACACAACAAAAAATCGGTTATAAACTGTTGTTCCTCTTGCGTTAGGGTGAGTAATTTAGGCAACACAAACTTGCCTTGTATTTTGGTGTTACAAGCCGGACAAGTACACTCAGACACCTCTATGGTGGTGCTGCATGCAGGACAATTTTTGGGGAAATACATCAAAGATTTAGTTTTACTTTAATTTTATTTAAGCAAAACTAAATAATATTAAACAACTAAGCAAATAAATTTACCTTTTTGAAATTTTATTTAAGGTGATTTGTCGCTGACGGTTGCATTTAAACCTGCCTACCTCCGAGCCTCTAAGCTGCAAGTGCTTGGTTTTTCGACCTTGCACACGGGCTCTCCAACGTTTAAAACTTTGGGGTTTTAATTGAAACCGCATGAGTTCGATGGTTTCTTGTTCGGTGATGTCAAATTGAAACTTAATGGCTTCAAAGGGGGTGCGGTCTTCCCAAGCCATTTCGATGATGCGGTCAATTTGGATGGTATCAAATGTTTTCATGAGTCAAAAGTATAATTTAGAACATAAACTTGTTAAAAACAGTTGTTAATGTTTGTTTAACCTTTAATAAAGGCAATTTTATAGATTAAAAACGGTTGTTATTTTAATCTATTTTATTTTTAAAATAATATTTACCCTCCAAATCATCATAATCATCGTCAATTTTGGGTTTGGTTGTTTTGGGTTTGAGGGTTTTGGCTTTTTTCCAGACTTCAAAAACGTCTTTAGACAATGTTTTTTTCATCAAGTCTACAACTTCTGTCTGGCCAAGACCATAGTCTAATTTGAGGAGTTCGAACGGAAATTTTTCTTCTTGAGCAATGCTTACTACCTTTTCTAAATCTTCGGGAGTCAGCGTTTTGAGTTTGTGCTTTCTCATAAAATTAACATAAAAATTTAAGTGCTGGGTTTTCTATAGGGTTTAAACGGAATTTTGAGTAAAGACTTGAGGTTGTTATGTTCCTTGGGTTGCATGTGGGTATCTACCCCATAGATGATTTCTTCTCTGTGAAGGTATGAAAAGGTGCCAAAGAGCCTGTCCCACACCGAAAAAATATTGCCATAATTGGTGTCGGTGTAGGGCAACTGGTAGTGATGATGAACTTTGTGCATGTCTGGTGACACGATGAGATAGCTCAACCATTTGTCTACTTTTTTGGGCAGTGGCATGTTGGCATGATTGAATTGTGAAAACACCACTGAGAGCGATTGGTATAAAAAAACCAGCCACATGGGGCTGCCCATTACAAACACGGCAGCGAGAGTAAACACAAATCGAATCACACTTTCTCCGGGGTGGTGACGGTTGGCCGTGGTGGTGTCTACCCAAGTATCGGTGTGGTGAATCAGGTGAAATTGCCACAAGGGTTTTAGGCGGTGTTGCACCCAATGGGCGGTGTAGGCTCCAATGAGGTCTAAGCCCATTAATCCGACGATTGCAAACAACCAACCATTCATTTCAGGCAACCAATGCAACAGCCCAAACTGTTTTTGGGTAACATACTCAGCTGACTGCAGCAACAAAAAAGCCAACGCAAAATTAACCAAAATGGTGGTGCCGGTAAAGAAAAAATTGAGCCATGCATGAGACCATTTTTGGTATTGAAACTTAAACAAGGGCATGGCATTTTCTATCAACCAAAAAAGGGTGATGCCACCAGCCAAAATCAAAGCCCGGTGTAAAGATGAAATTTGGCTAAAATAGTTGATGATTGTTTCCATATAGGTGGTTTGTAGCCCTCATGGCAGCGGATACCCTGCAGTGCCGAAGTGAGAAATTTTCTTGGTTTGATGAGAGCGACTGACAAGAAGCTCCTCAGCAAAACTTAGAAAATCTCACTTCGGAACGAAGCGTATGAGCGGACAGGAGGAAATAGCTTCATATCATTTTTGTTGTTTATGTAAAATTATAAAAATTATTTTAATGTACGAAAGGTTAAATTAATTCTTGGCTCAATTTTTTGTTTTGTTTTGGGGATGGCATGCTTCCAATGGTGTTGCATGGGGCCTTTCATCACAAGCAAAGACCCGTTGGTGAGGCTTATTTTATAAGATTCGTTGGTGGTGTTGTGTTTCATGGCAAAGGTTCTGGCAGCACCAAAACTCAACGACGCAATGATGGGGTTTTGCCCTAGAGCAGATTCATTATCGGCATGCCACCCATTGCTGTCTTGCCCCGTGCGATATAAATTGCACAAAACGGCATTAAAAAAAGTTTCGCTTACCTCCTCTACTCGTTCTTTGAGAGCCATGACTAGCGGTGTAAATTTGTGCGGGTGCATGGTGATGTTAGAATATTTGTAGGGCTTATCGTCTAACCCAAACAAGCAAGTGAGGCGGGGTTGTGGGTAGGTTTTACCAAAAACCGTGATGTCATCTGATTGCCAAGGCAACTTTTGGGTGAGTAACTTAAAAAAATGATTGGCCTGGTTGGTTTCAATAAAATTAGGGCACCAAATTAACTGAGCATCGGTGAGCTGAATGTGCTGCATTGAGGAGTCAAACAAGGGTAATTCCATTAAACAAATTTACTGAAGATTTTAACTTGCGATGGTTTTGTTTAGATTATTTTTACATTTGTTTTGTAACTTTTGTCTCATAAATAACATATAATTACCAAAAAAATGGCTCAAACTCCGTCTAATATGTTACCCCTTGGGACGCTGGCTCCCGATTTTCTTTTGCCAGACACCAATGGCAATTACCCCAAATCTTTCAGCATGGTGCAGGGCAAAAGAGGCACCGTGGTGATGTTTATTTGCAACCACTGTCCTTTTGTGCATCATGTGATTGAAGAAGTGGTGCGAATTACCAACGATTATGCCGTAGAAGGTATTGGTTTTGTGGCCATTTCTAGCAACGATGCCGTAAAATATCCGCAAGACAGCCCCGAAAACATGCGAGAATTTGCTTTTGAAAACGGGCTAGACATTCCGTACCTCTATGACGAATCGCAGGCGGTGGCCAAAGCCTATGAGGCCGCTTGCACCCCCGATTTTTATTTGTTTAACAACCAAAACAAATTGGTTTACCGCGGTCAGCTAGACGACTCCAGACCCCAAAACCACGTGCCGGTAACGGGCAAAGACTTGCGTATTGCCATAGATGGGGTGTTGTATAACCGAGGTATTCCGGCAGATCAAAAACCAAGTATTGGATGTAATATTAAGTGGAAGTGAGAGATTGGGGTGAAGGGGTTTTATGGATATGCAAATTCAGCTTCAATATTATTTTTCTCTCTGCATAATAAAATGCCAATGGTAGGTTTATCTATTTCGTCTTTTAAAATAGAATCAACTGCCGATAGATAAAAATTTAACTTACCGGCATATTCGGGCATGAAGCCTGTGTTTTTGAGTTCTATAACCACATACCATTTTAGTTTGTTGTGATAAAACAACAAATCAAGAAAGTACTTACTTTCTGCAATTTTTATTGGAAACTGTTGACCCACAATAGCAAAACCTTTGCCCAATTCTAGCAAAAATTTTCTGATATGACCTACTAGTTGTTTTTCTAAATCTTTTTCTTTGAAGTTCCCACTCATTTGTAAAAAATCAAATACATAGGGATCTTTTAGCGTTTCTGCTGCCAAATCAGAAAACGGTTTAGGTAAACTATTTTCAAAATTATTAATCGATTTACCTTCACGTTGGTATAAATCAGATTTTATTTGAAGAGCCAAAACCTCTCAGCTCCAATGGTTTTGAATGGTTTTTTTGACATAAAAAAATGCTGCTTCTTTATCTTTTAGTTTGGTAATAATATGTTTGAGATGTCCCCATGGAATTTGAAATACAAGTTCATTTGAATTTGAGTTCACAAGCTGTGAACCATTTTCAATTTTCAAATAGTTTGTTGCACACAAAAAATGGCCTAATTTCTTTGGTTTTGCATAGGTAGTATTCCCTTTTCAAATTATCTTTGCACTTTTCTAATATCAATTTGTTTTGCACCCAACCAATTTCTCGCACCAGCGGTGCGAGAAATGTATTGTCTTTATATTCTTCATAAAAGGTTTTCATCCGCCAAATATTGGAAGCCGAAAAGCCACGGATACCAGGAAACACCGTTTGAAGGTCTTTGGATAATTGTTCTACGATTGATTTTCCCCATTTTTCATGTTGTACTTTTTGGCTTACCGCCTTGCCTATTTCCCAATAAAGTTTTACCGTTTTTTTGCTCACAGTTTTGATCATTTCATAGCAAGCCAGCTGAATTTTGGAAAGAATTTCTGCTAAAAAGGGCGGGTAACTTATCGTTTTGATTTCGTCCATATTTTAGACCATAGGCTTAATCATTTTTTCTATTAAGCCTATCTGCTCCTCTTTTATTTTTTATACAACTACTAGGCTTAAATTTGGTAACTTTTTAAAATTGTAAAATTTGTTAAAACACAATTTTCACATCTTCTTTATAGTTCTGCAATGTTCCGTTTAGGCTTGCTGTCCAACCGTCAATAAATACTTTGCCGTTTTTAATGGCGTGTGAATAATCATCACTTGTAATTTTTTCACTATTGGTTATATAGTAATGGTTGCCGATTTTGTAAATGCTATCTTTCACCACTTCTTCGGGCACTTGTGTTGGCTCGTCTAAACCAACGGTGAAAATCATATTGTAAATACGGCTTAAAGCATCGCTGTCATTTATATTGATTGCAATTTGTCCTGTTTCATCCACTTTCAATTTTGGTGCTTCTACGCTGTCAAATGCTTTAAAACCAATATCGGGTACTTGTTTTTTGTGTTCTTCAAACATTCCGCTTTTGCTGTTTTCTGCTTCAACGTCTTTGGCAATTATCTCGCCTGCTCGTTTTAAGCGTTCTATCGTTATGCTTGAAATTACTGGCGGTAGGTTGTTGTCA
The DNA here is from genome assembly GCA_036796275.1 of Flavobacterium sp. Lineage (GTDB taxonomy): Bacteria > Bacteroidota > Bacteroidia > Flavobacteriales > Flavobacteriaceae > Flavobacterium. Next base: position 23,487 of record DAIRDG010000013.1, on the reverse strand, counting down.
ATACAAAATTTATAAGCTGGCTTGTCTTCTTTAATTGGCTCGTCTATTTGGCACAAAATAAATTTACGGTTGCCACCATCTTTATTTAATTCCATTACTGCGTGACCTGTTGTACCTGAACCAGCGAAAAAGTCGAGGATAATTTCAGTATCTTTAGTTGCTAAATGAACTATCCTATTTATTAGTCTTACTGGTTTTGGTGTGTCAAAAGGGGGGATTGCAAATAAATCACTTATGTCTTTTGCTGCTTCTTGGTTATCGCCAACATCTTCTCTAAACCATATTGTAGAAGGGGTAATTCCTTGCTTTACTTCAGTTAAAAATTTCTTTACTGAAGGAACATTACTTCCATTAGGACCAAACCAAATTCTATTATCTATAACTAGTTTTTCAAAATTATCTTTTGATGTTCGCCAGCATCGACTTGGAGGTGGATTAACAACTCGACCAGAAGGTGTAGTTATTGGATAATCATAATTTGCCGAATATGTCTTGACAGAAAAATCGCTGGATTTCCAATCACCTCGTTCATCATTGTCAGGATTTGAATATCTAGCATTCTGTACATCTGTTCTTTCAAAAAGATTTGGTCGCCAGTCCTCTTTACTTTTTGCATAGCATATAATATGATCGTGCATATTTGAAAACCACTTTGCATCGTTTTGAGGGCTATATTTTTTCTGCCAAATCAAATTTGCAACAAAATTCTCTTCTCCAAAAACATCATCACAAAGTAATTTCAAGTTGGCTTGTTCATTATCATCAATGCTAATAAAGATAACCCCGTCCTTGCTCAATAAATCTCTTGCCAATAATAGACGAGGATACATAAACGATAACCATCCGTTGTGGCTCTGTTTAGTTTTAAAGCTAAAATCCATCCTTGCAAAATCGCTTTCACTCAAGTTTGCCAATCCCAAAACTTCGGCTTCTTCTTTATCAAACTTGTCGGGATAAACAAATTCATCACTTGTGGTATTATAAGGCGGGTCAATGTAGATACACTTAATTTTGTTGGTGTAATGGTTTTTTAGGATTTTTAAGCTATCCAAGTTGTCACCTTTCAGCACCAAATTTTCGGTTGTGACGATGCTTTTGCTCAACTTAGTATTAAGCCGTAATTCCTTTTCAGTCTTTCGGGCATATTTTGCCCTTGCAAAGTTTCTGCCTATAAAATTTAGACCGTAGCCGTTTACTTTTTCGTCTATGGGTAAACCTGCAATGGCTTTGAGTTCATTGAGGTCAATTTCATTGTCTTTAATTACGCTTGGGTAGTTCTCTTTCAGAAAACTCAATAGTTTGTTTTCGTTGTTTTCTGTTCCAACAACTGTATATCCTGCTTTTATAAAATCTTGTTCTGCCATTATGCTTCGTTGTTATTATTAAACCCTTTCTTGTCTTTTAAGGACTTTACTTCATCTGATTTCAATTTCCGTTCTATTTTCTTTACATCCTCTTCGGGAGGTAAGTTTTCGGGAACTATGCCACGAGAAATTAAGGTATTTCTAACTGTTTTATTATTGGTTATATGCTCGTTAGAAATTTGACCTTCGGTTTTCATTTGCTTTTGTTTGGCGTTGAAAATGGTAATTTCGGTAGCAAAATCTTTTGCTTTTAGTAAAATAGTAGGCATAAAATCGGCCAGTGGTTTATTTTTAATACCCCATCTGTCCTTCATTTGTTGCGTGGTTCTATTAAATAAAGCTTGGTCGCCTTTGCTTCTTATTAAAGCAAAGTTATCATTACCACCTGTTTGCTGAAAAATAACGTGTGAGAGTTCTTTTTCGGTTTCAGCTAATTTGTTTCTTGCTTGTACACGTTCAGTTTCTAATATTTTTTGCTCAATGAGTTCGGCCTTTCGAGTTTGAACCGCAAAGTAAGTTTGGGCAAAAGCAATCTGTTCTTTTCTTGGGTCGCCATTTTGAGCTATTAAATAACATGCAAAGCGAGTTAGCATCACATCGTCAATTTCTTTTTGTGCTCCCGAACCAATATCAACCATTTTCCCGACGTCGGCAAAATGGTCTGCAATATCCTGTCCTGATATTTCGCAAGCAGTTTTTGCTTTGCTAATCACATTTTGAAAATTATCCCATTTACCATAACCTAGTAAATGCTGTAAATCTCTTGCTAACCAAAACTCTATACCATCATCAGTTTTGTGCAAAAAATCCTCGAAATTTTCGGTTAGTTTATAAACTATATCTTTTTTCATGGCTGAGTTATTATTTTATCAATGCCGCTAATTGCGTTTTATTGATACGTTCTTTAAATGAAATTTTTATGTTTTGGTCTTTGTAGTGTTCGCCTAAAGCCTCATAATACTTTTTAGCAAAATCAATTTTCCCTTTTTCATCTACTGGAATTGCTGTTGACGATTTATAGCCTTTGGCTTCTACTACAAGGAAAATTTTGTTGCCTTCTGTGCTCTTAATAGCATAACAAAAGTCGGGATTGTAATCGCCTAAAGGTGTATTGATTTTCAGGCGTGGCAATTTGCCGAAAATTTCAATACTGTCCATATCGGGGTCTTGCTCTACAATATCTAATTCAAAATCACTATCGTATTCAATTACTTCTTCAAATACCCATTTTGTTTTTAATGAAAAATCTCTTGTAATGTCTTTTTGAAATTTGCCAACGCTTCCTGTATTTAGATAAGTTTTTCCATTCTCTAATTTGAATACATTTGGCAAACCTGTGCCATTAATTCCGTCATACTTAATGTTTGCTTTAAGCATTGCGATTAAATTCTTATTGATTATTTCAGAAATTTCTCTTTGGGCTTGCTCCGGATTGTTGCAAAGCATTTTAGTTTTGAAATCATCACTCAAAGCATTGAAAATCTTAACTACAAATGAAATAGGCGTTTTGGTGTTGTTGGACAAAGTGTGAACCAATTCTAAATAATCTACTTTGCTTTTATAAGAAACCGTTCCTTTCAGTTCTTTGGTAACGGCATCATCTTTATCTAATTTATTTACGTTGAGTTCTGTTCGCATTGTTTGCAACAAAATTTCTTCAATATTTAAGGCTTCAATTTGCGTTTTTATGTTTTGAATCAATTGGTTTTCTTGTTCTTCGCTTAATGTTTCTAACACATAAAAAGCGTTTTTATTGATAGCTGTCCAAAGGTCTTGAAACTCTTTTATGTGCGAAGCCTTAATGAAAACTTTCTTTTTCTCTTTTTTATTTTCGGCTTTCTGAACATAAGTGTTTGTGTCCGTTGCAAACAAACCTTCAATTGCTTTTACTTGTTCTTCGGGTAAATTTTGCTCTTTCAGAATCGCAGAAAATTCAGGCGATTTTTCATAAATTTTTTGTCCATCAACTATTGCCTTACGAACAATCATTTTTTTATCTTTCAGCACATCATCAACCAACGTAACGATTGTATCATCATCAAATCCTGATTTTTCTTTGAGTGTTTTAATAAGTTCTTGCTCCGTAAACGTGTCAGAAATTAAGAATGAATTGCTTAAAATTTCGTTTTGAATGGCTTCCACAAAACCTTGTTCTTTGCTTGAAACGACTACATCAAGGTTGTTGATTTTCCAAAATTCCTCTTGGTCATCATTCAAATTTTTGAGTGTGTTTCGTTGTAAATTTTGATTTACGCAAATGCGTAAACCACGTCCAATCTGTTGCAATTTAGATATTTCACTTCCTTGATTGGAAAGTTTACAGATTGTAAAAACATTCGGGTTGTCCCAACCTTCCTGCAATGCCCAAATAGAGAAAATGAATCGTGTTGGACTTTCAAATGAAAGTAGTTTCTTTTTGTCTTTTAAGATTTCATCAACCCCTGCTTTTATTTTCTCGTCTGCATTCCCTTTATCTCCTGAAAAATATCCTTTGTGAACCTGTAAAGTGTTGTCGCTGTCAAAATCATTTTGCAAGAATTTATAGTAATCGCTAGTCTGGTCAAGTTTGGCTAAAACTTCGTTGTATTGTTTTTTATATTCTTCTTCAAATATGTTTTTGACTTTTGGATTGTCGCCACGAAACAAACTGGTGTCGCTTTCCATAAAAAACAAAGTAACTGCTTTTACGCCTTGCTCAAATAGCGGTTGTTCTTTTTCAAAATGTATTTTTATGGTTTCTTTAATCATTGCCCGCAATGATTCGTCCGATAAAGAATAATCAACTTTTTCAATAGTATCGTCCGCTAAAACAATAGTGTCTTTATTTACCTTTTTTATATTTTTCCTATTGAAAACAGCACCAACACTTAATTCTCTCCTAGCAATTATACCATTGGTTAGTGTACTAACGTGTGCAATATTTTTTGAGCCAACCTTTTCTATGCCAATGAGTGTGTCAGTGTTTTCAATCACGTCTTGCGTGTAAACCACAATTTTTTTAACCAAACTTTGTCGGAATGAAGAAATACTGTCTAAAACGTAAGCTACGTTTGAAAGCATTAAGCTGTCTTTCTTTTTTGGAAATGTTGCCCCAAACCTCAAAAAGTAATTTTCAAAACCTTCAAAATAGGTTTTAAAAGCATTGCCCTCAAATCGGTGCGGTTCGTCCATAATGACAATTGGATTCAGTCGTTTCAAACACTCTAAATAAGATTTTGGCGGTTCCTGATTATTTACAAATAATTCAGGTGAGTTCATCTCTCGTTCTAAAGGTCGGTTTAGAATATTGTCCTTACTATTAAATGAACTTGGTGTCATTACCAAAACTGATAAATGCGAAGTGCCGATAAATTGTTTTACCGCAGAAAGATTTCCACCCTCGTAAACAAAAGTTTCAATTTCCTTTTCTTTTTCGTTGGCGTAGAAACTTTTGAAATAGTCTTTTGTGTCCTCTAAGTTTGTTTTTGTTCCCTCACGAATTGGAACAGTTGGAATAAGAACTATAAATTTCTTGTAGCCATAATTCTTGCTAAGTTCAAAAATAGTCTTGATAAACGTGAACGTTTTTCCCGTTCCCGTTTCCATCATTATGTCAATGTTTTTAGTGTCTTGAACAAGAAAATTGTATTTGTTCTTTTTGTGGTGTGCGTACAGCACCTCAACAAAATTTGCTTTTTGGCGAAGGCTTTCAAAAAGACTGATAATGTTATTTACGCAGTCCTCTTGATAGGCTTGTATTTCATATTGAAACTGTTTTAAATTTATTTTCATTTGATTATATATAAAGCCAATTCAAAATTTTTTATTATGAAGGCAACTGCAATTGTGCTAGCATTTCGGGTATAGCTATCATTTTTTCATTCAATTCTTCACCGCAAATAGCTTGCGTGTTTTGTTTTCTAAAATTTTCAACAAGTCTCAAATATAACCATTATTTCTTACTTGCCCTCCTATGTAAAATAAAATTTTACGCATACCACATTGCCATAGATGGGGTGTTGTATAACCGTGGCATTCCGGCAGATCAAAAACCAAGTATTGGGTGTAATATTAAGTGGAAGTGAGCCTCTTAACTATTTCAAGTTTTAAAGAAAAATAAAATGTTCCCCCGAAAAGAGGGAACATTCAGAAATTATTAAAATTTTAATTTGGGGAAGTCAATCAAAAAACTAAACCCATAAAAAAGTTGTGTAGTGGTGAAAATTACTTCACATCCATTAACTCCACATCAAACACCAAGGTGGCATCTGGCGGAATCACCCCGCCGGCTCCTCTTGAGCCATAAGCCAAATTTGACGGAATTACAAAACGGGCTTTGTCTCCCACTTGCAACAAGGCAATGCCTTCGTCCCAGCCGGCTATTACTTGGCCAACGCCTAGTAAAAAATCGATGGGTTGTTTTCTTTTATAAGACGAATCGAACACTGTGCCATCGGGCAAGGCCCCTTGGTAGTGCACCGATACTTTTTTGCCTTTTTGGGCTTTTGCACCATGGCCTTTCTGAATCATTTGGTAACGCAAGCCACTGTCTGTTTTTTCAAAACCTGCACTCAGTTTGTCAAGGGCAGCCTCTTTTTTAGCTTTTTGCTCGGCCAAACGCTTTTCTCTACTGCCTTCAAAGGTTCTAAAAGCCTCAATGGCATTCCACGCTTCGGCCTCTGCACCAACTCTAATGATTTCTAGCTGTTGCAACACATCATCTTGGGCAATGGCATCTACCACCGCTTGTCCTTCAATTACGCAACCAAACACGGTGTGGTTGTTGTCTAACCATGGGGTGGGCACATGCGTGATAAAAAACTGCGAACCATTGGTGCCTTTGCCGGCATTGGCCATAGACAGCACGCCGGGTTTGTCATGCTTTAGGTCCGTATGAAACTCATCGTCAAACTGATAGCCGGGTCCACCAACACCAGTGCCTTTAGGACACCCGCCTTGTACCATAAAATCTGCAATCACCCGATGAAATTTGAGTCCATCATAGTATGGCTTGCCTTGTGGTTTTATCTTATTTTCTAAATTGCCTTCAGCCAATCCCACAAAATTGCCCACTGTGCCTGGGGTTTTATCATGAGTCAATTGAACCAAAATGGCCCCTTTATTGGTGTGAAATTTTGCGTAAATACCGTTTTCCATCATTATATTTTATTTTTTTGATTATTATTTTTTTAAAACCTATTTCCTGCCATCCGTTGCAATACCTCCACTTGTTTTGGATTTTTCTAAGGCCCCTCAAGGAGCTTCCGCTGGTCGCTCTTGATTTGCCAAGAAAAAACACCAAACCAATTGTTCGGGATTTTCACTGCTGTCAGGGGTAGGGCACCCCCCTAACGATTACTTTATTTTTTCACCAACAAACTGATCCGACTGATTTTTAAACAACACATTAAAGGTGGTTAAACTCCCATAAATTCTGGTGATGTATTGTTGCAAATCCACCTTGTCGGCATCGTCTAATTTGCTGGCATTTATTTTTTGTTCCATTACCCGCAAGCGGTCTCTTACCATCACAATTTTATGAAAAAAGGTGTCAATCGGAATTTCTTTATTTTGAGTGGGTGTGCCCGGCTCCAAAACCATTTTGCCACCTTTCCATTTGTCGGCAATCGGAATCACTTGCGACACATCAGACCAACGTCTTAAAATGTTTTTTAAAGAATTTTCTACTTCATAAAAACTAATGGTGTCCACTTCGTCATCCAGAGCCTCAATGACCTCAAATTCATCGTCTATCTTGATGGTTTCTAAACCTTTTTCTACAAAGGTGACCCAATAATGCAAAGAGGTTAGGTTGGTAACCACCCCCACCCCGTGGTCCGGATGCTTAATTCTTGAGCCTATACCTAATAATTTCATTTGTCTGTTTTTTTTGAATTGCAAAAATAAACAATCAACTAAAAATTAGATATAAAATTTTGTTTTAATTGCAAAATAATAAGATGAGTTGTTGAGTGGACAATTACCTAAATTCAATCAAAGTTTTCGAACTTCTTCAACAATTTTTTGTTTGCATTTTTCAATTAAGGTGTCTTCTAACATAATTTTTTTTAGGAGTTCCACAAGGTGGGGTACAACTGTCTGTGTTTGTAGCATCTAAATTCTGTTTGATCTATGTTGAAAATTACAGCTAAATAGGATAACGTAACAGCATCTAAACTTCTTAGATTTAATGAAACTTCTTTGATGGTGTTTAATCCATATAGCTGTTTTAACAAATTCCAATCATTTAAGGAACCATATTGTAACACTTTCTGAATTAAATGAATTTTGTGCTGATCTAAATCAAATCCATTCAAATCTACATCCCAGAACAGAAATTGAGAAAAATCTTCAACGGTAATTTCTTTAGACATCACAAATAGTATTAATTGATACAAATTTACAAAATTTATTGAAACCCTGTCTCTATTTTCAAAACAAGTGTGTATTAAAAAACTTACCATAACTCGCTTTGACCGTTGCCCTCGCCCCGATTGCAGCGGCAGCCTTGTGCAGCCAAAAACGTGGGGTTGTGGGCGTGCCAAAGCGACCGCAGGAAGCTCTTGGCACAACCTAACAACCACCGTTTTTGGCCAACAAGCTAGAGCGAAAAGCGGGAAAAGCGTCTTAAAAAAATCTTACCGCATTTTTGACCTCTTTTTAAAGATGGGAGTTTAGTTTACATTTTTTTTAACAATCGGCATCAATCTATTATGATTTCAAACACCTAATTTCGCATCTTTGCAAGCTTATGGCAACAGACAATCATTTTATAGAAGTTAGAGGAGCGAGGGTGCACAACCTCAAAAATATTGACATCGACATTCCTAGAGATCAGCTGGTGGTGATTACCGGTTTGTCTGGCTCTGGCAAATCGTCTTTGGCTTTTGACACCATTTATGCCGAGGGTCAAAGACGCTACATTGAGACTTTTTCGGCTTATGCCCGGCAGTTTTTGGGTGGCTTAGAACGACCCGATGTAGACAAAATTGATGGCCTCTCTCCGGTGATTGCCATTGAACAAAAAACCACCAACAAAAGCCCTCGGTCTACGGTGGGCACCATTACCGAGATTTACGATTTTATCAGATTACTATATGCCAGAGCAGCAGATGCTTATAGTTATAACACCAATCAAAAAATGGTGTCTTACTCCGATGAGCAAATTGTAGACATTATTCATCAAGATTATTTGTCTAAAAAAATTGCCTTGTTGGCCCCAGTTGTAAGAGCCCGAAAAGGCCATTATGGCGAGTTGTTTATGCAAATTGCCAAACAAGGGTTTGTGAAGGTGCGGGTAGACGGCGTCATTGTAGAGTTGTCTCCGGGCATGAAAGTAGACCGCTATAAAACCCACGACATCGAAATTGTGGTAGACCGCTTGGTGGTAGATGACGACAAAAAACGCATTTACGAAAGTGTAAAAACGGCTCTCTATCATGGCAATGATTTGATGATGGTATACGACATCGAAAAAAATGCCGTGAGGTACTTTAGCCGCACACTCATGTGCCCAGACACTGGCATCTCCTACCCTGCCCCAGAGCCTAACACCTTTTCGTTTAACTCCCCCAAAGGGGCCTGCGATCATTGCAATGGCTTGGGCACCATTTTTGAAATCAACCGCGAAAAAATTATCCCCAACCCGCAATTGTCTATCAAACAAGGAGGGCTAGACCCCATTGGCCCCTATAAAAGCTCGTGGATTTTTAAGCAAATAGACACCATCCTACAAAAATTTGATCATAAAAACACCGAGCCCATTGCCCAATTAAAACCCGAAGCACTCGAGATGATCTTGCACGGAGCTAACGAGGTGTTTTCTTTAGAAAACAAAACCATAGGAGTAAACAAAGAATACCAAATAAAATTTGACGGCATTGCCTCGTTTATCAAAAACCAATTTGAAGAGGCCTCCTCGAGTGGTATTAAACGTTGGGCCAAAAAATACATGGACGAAAAAACATGTCCCACCTGCCAAGGCAGTCGCTTAAAAAAAGAATCGCTTTATTTTTTAATAGACAAAAAAAACATTGGCGACGTGGTGCAATTAGATTTGCACGATTTGATGACTTGGGTTGACAGCCTGCCACAAAAACTCACCACAAAACAATGGCAAATTGCCGAAGAGGTGGTTAAAGAAATCAAAAGCCGTTTGCAATTTTTGCTCAATGTGGGCTTGGGCTACCTCAACCTCAACCGGAGTTCAAAAAGCCTCTCGGGTGGCGAGGCTCAACGCATCCGATTGGCCACCCAAATTGGCACCCAATTGGTAAATGTGTTGTATATACTAGACGAACCAAGCATTGGTTTGCACCAAAGAGACAATGAAAGACTCATTAAATCACTAAAACAACTCCGAGACAATGGCAACTCTATCTTGGTGGTGGAGCATGACAAAGACATGATAGAAGAGGCCGATTATGTGATAGACATTGGGCCCAAAGCAGGCGTTTATGGGGGTGAAATTGTATCAAAATCTACCCCAAAAGAAATGCTTTTGCTAGACACCATCACGGCTCAATACCTCAACAATCAGCTTCGGATTGAAGTACCAGCCCAAAGACGAACCGGCAATGGCAAAAAATTGAGCTTAAAAGGGGCTACTGGCAACAACCTGAAAAATGTTTCGGTAGATTTTCCGTTAGGCATGCTGATTTGCGTAACAGGCGTGTCGGGCAGTGGCAAGTCTAGTTTAATCAACGAAACCTTATACCCTATACTCAATCAGCATTTTTTTAATGCCGTTAAAGAGCCTTTGCCTTACAAATCTATCAAAGGGTTAGAACACCTAGACAAAGTGATCGACATTGACCAAAGCCCAATTGGCAGAAGCCCAAGAAGCAACCCTGCCACCTATACTGAAGTTTTTTCGGAAATTAGAACCTTGTTTACCAAAACTGCCGAAGCCCAAATAAGAGGTTATAAGCCCGGAAGATTTAGTTTTAATGTGAGTGGCGGCAGATGCGAAACCTGCGAGGGTTCGGGCATCAAAAAAATTGAAATGAATTTTTTGCCCGATGTGTTTGTAACTTGCGAAACCTGCATGGGCAAGCGGTTCAACAGAGAAACACTTGAGATTAGATACAAAGGTAAATCTATATCGGATGTGCTAGACCTTACCATAGATGATGGGGTAAAGTTTTTTGAAAACATTCCAAAAATTTACCGAAAACTAAAAACCATTCAAGAGGTGGGCTTGGGTTATATTACTTTGGGGCAACAAAGCACCACATTGTCTGGCGGAGAAGCCCAACGCATCAAACTGGCCACTGAACTCTCTAAAAAAGATACCGGAAACACCTTTTATATCTTAGACGAACCCACCACAGGCTTGCACTTTCAGGACATTAAAATACTGATGGAAGTCATCAAGGTGTTGGTAGACAAAGGCAACACTGTTTTGATCATAGAACACAACCTAGATGTGATAAAAATTGCCGATCATGTCATAGATATTGGTCCTGAGGGTGGCAAATATGGCGGTGAATTAATTTGCGTAGGCACTCCAGAAAGCATCGTTAAAAATAAGAAAAGTTTAACAGCGAAATATTTAATCAAAGAATTGGATTAAAGTTTTTAAATTGTAAGTTTGTAATTGATGTTAAACAAATATTATGAGCACACAAGAAAAAAACGATTTAAAAATACAGGAAAAATTTAAACAAAAAACCTGGAACGAAATTAGAACCAACGATTCGTGGGCTATTTTTAAAATCATGTCAGAATTTGTGAATGGCTTTGAACGCATGGGTAAAATTGGCCCTTGTGTGTCTATTTTTGGGTCGGCCAGAACAAAACCAGACCATCCGTATTACCTTTTGGCAGAGGAAATTGCTTATAAAATTAGCAAAGCGGGCTATGGGGTAATTACCGGAGGTGGCCCTGGAATCATGGAAGCCGGTAACAAAGGAGCCCACAGAGGTGGTGGTGTATCCGTTGGGTTAAACATTGAATTGCCTTTTGAACAGCACTTTAATCCTTATATAGACAGTGATAAAAACTTAGAATTCGATTACTTTTTTGTGCGTAAGGTGATGTTTGTGAAATACTCCCAAGGATTTGTGGTGATGCCCGGTGGTTTTGGTACCTTAGACGAGCTATTTGAAGCCATGACCCTCATTCAAACCAACAAGATAGGTCGTTTCCCTATCATATTAGTGGGTACTGCTTTTTGGGGTGGCCTGATTGATTGGGTGAAAGAGGTGTTGTTAGAAAAATACCAAAAAATTAGCCCCGAAGACCTCAATTTGTTCAGGATAGTGGACACCTCAGACGAAGTGATAGAACATCTTAATAGTTTCTACAACAAATACAACCTGAGTCCGAATTTTTAAGATGATTTTGCTTAATCATAGTTTTTTTATTAGGATTTTGTGGTCTGCTTATTGTCCTTCAAGAATTAGGTATGCTGTTGAAGATATCTTAAATCAAGCAGGCAAGATTTTTGTAAACTTTTTTTTAAATTTATTCGTATATAGTTTTAATTTTGTCATATTTAATTTTTTACTAAGCTAATCATATTTTGAAACAAGCGTTTTTTTTGCTTTTCGTCCTATTTGTAAATGCTCAAATACACCTAGATATTGAAGCTAACTTTGATAGCGATGCTGAAATATTGAAGGTAAATCAAACCATTACTTATCAAAATTTAACCACAAAAAAACAAACCAAGCTCTACCTAAACGATTGGAATTATGGTTATTCCTCTCACAGCACTCCTTTTGCTGAACGCTTTTCTGATGAGTTTGTAAGAAATTTTCACCTTTCAAAAAAAAGTGAACGAAGCCAAACAAATATTCACCTCATCAAAACGGACAAACAAGTCATCAGTTGGCAAAGGCTACCCAAACAAGAAGATATTATTGAGATTTTGTTGACCGAAGCTCTAGAACCAAACCAAACAATTAGTTTAACATTAGCATACGACCTGAAGTTGCCCCACAAAAAATTTACGGGTTACGGAGCTTATAAAAAAACAACTTATTATTTTAAAAATAGCTTTATTACCCCTGCCAAAGTTTTTGAAGATGATTTTCTTAAACACAGTTTTTTGAACATAGACGACAATGCCTCAGATTTTTTTGATGTTAACTTTACGCTCAAACACCCCGATAATTTTTTTGTGTTTAGCGAATTGCTGATTCAAAAAACAGAACAACTCAAAGGGCAAACGCAAACGCAACTTGCTGCCAAAAACAAAAATGACATTCCCTTAATCCTCTCAAAACAAAAAAACTTTTTGCTGCATAAAAATGCCCAAATGGAAGTGCTTTATAATTTTGACGACAAAAGATTAAACGTAATCCAAAAAGCCTTGTTGGTAGATAAAATTGTGACCTATGTAGATTCTTTGTTAGGTAAATATCCAAATGAAAGATTATTGGTGTCGCAAGAAGACTACAATAAAAATCCGTTTTACGGGCTCAACCAGTTGCCTGGTTTTTTAAGGCCCTTTTCGGATGAATTTGTTTTTGAAATAAAATTCTTAAAAACCTATCTCAATGCCTATTTCAAAAGCAGCATGAGAATAAACCAACGCGAAGACAATTGGCTGTTTGATGCCATTCAAATTTATTGCCTCAAAGAATACATCAAACAATTTTATCCGGACGAAAAAATATTGGGCAAGTTGTCAAAAATTAAACTCATAAAAGGTTATCATTTATCAAAATTAAATTTTAACGATCAGTACAACTACTATTTTTTGCTGATGGCTAGGCGTAATCAAGACCAAGCTATTGGAGAGAACAAAGAAAACTTACTAAAATTTAACGAACAAATAGCGGGCAAATACCGGGCTGGGTTGAGTTTAAAATACCTAGATGAGTTTTTGGGTCAGCAATTGGTAAGCCGCAGCCTAAAAGATTTTTATGCACTAGCCACTACCAAAGATGCCAACGAAAATGATTTTAGAGCAGTGATTAGCTCAAAAACCAATGAAGATTTGAGCTGGTTTTTTGATGAAATTGTCAACTCAAGAACGGTGATAGACTTTAAAGTAAAAAAAATAACCACAAAAGACAATGAGTTGCATGTTTACCTCAAAAACAAAACACAAATAGAAGCTCCTATACCACTCTACACCCTCAAAAACCAAGAGATTGTTTCAAAAGATTGGATTACGTTTAAAACCGATACCGTGATCACTTATCAAAATGCTAGCTTTGATAAAGTTGCTGTTAATTATCAATACGAAGCCCCAGAGTATAATCAGAGAGACAACATTAAATCGGTAAAAAAAGGTTTGTTTAAGAACCGTCCTTTTAAGGCCTTGCTGTTTAAAGACCTTGAGAGCCCTTATGTAAACCAGGCACTGTTAATCCCCTCCTTTTCATACAATGCCTACAACGGTATTAGCTTAGGGCTAAGAGCCCACAACAAAACATTTTTAGACAAGCCGTTTAGGTATGTTATAAACCCGGAATATGGATTTGGATCTCAAGACATTAATGGTGGTTTTGGTTTTGAATACAACCAAATAAACCGTGACTCCAATTGGTTTAACCACTCGTATTTTTTGAGTGGCAGAATGGCCAATTTTGCCGAAGATGCCAAATTTTATCGGTTTTCACCAGCTGCCATTTTTAGGTGGCGAAACCCCGATTTCAGAAAAAATCATTCGCAAAGTATTTTGGCCAGATACATCATGATTAAAAGAGAAGCCTCAGACTTTGTGGAAGTAACAGACCAAACAGAAAACTATTCGCTGCTGAACCTGAGGTACACTAATTTTTATGACGAACTCAAAAGCCGCAAAAGTTTCTTTACAGATTTACAACTAGCCGATATTTTTGGCAAACTTAGTGTGCAAGCCCAATACCGCAAGTTATATTCAGACAGCCGACTGCTGAGTCTGCGGTTTTTTGCAGGTAGTTTTTTGTACCGCAACACCACCTCTGAGTTTTTTAGTTTTGGGCTAGACAGACCCACCGATTATTTGTTTGATTACAACTTTTTGGGCGTTTCAGAAACCACAGGCCTTTTGAGTCAACAGTTTGTGATGGCCGAAGGAGGCCTAAAATCATTCCTCAACACCCGCTTTGCCAACCAATGGATGACCACCTTTAATGCCAGTTACTCTATCTGGAATTGGATTGAAGCCTATGGTGATATTGGTTTCTTGAAAAATCAAGGCAATCAAGCACAATTTGTGTATGACAGTGGCATTAGGCTGAATTTTTTACCCGATTTTTTTGAACTCTATTTCCCGATATATTCTTCAAACGGTTGGGAAATAAAACAAAACAACTACCAAGAACGCATCCGTTTTGTAATTACCTTAGAACCTAGTAGACTTTTGGGCTTGTTTACGAGAAAGTGGTTTTAGGGGATAATTAGTCAATTATCAATGTGCCAATTAGCCAATTATCAATTGTCAATGAGCCAATGAGTTCTATTTCAATTTTTTTAGATAAATGAGTTGGTTGTAAAATTTATAATATACAACATACAACCTAAAATATACAATATACATTTTACAGTATACAACAAAAAAATCTTAATACTTAATACTTTTAAGCTTTCAAACGTAGTTAATTTTCAGTAAAAACAGCAAGGCATATTTTCATCAATCTGCCACCATGAAGTTTTACAGCTCTGATGGTAGTTCAGAAATAAAAAGAAATTATAACAGTGGTGAAGTAGAAGTCCTAATCTACTTAGGGGGTGATCCTAATGATGCTAATGCCGTGTTAAAATCTGATTCTAATTCTGAAGAAATTTTATATTTGCATAAAGACTATTTGGGAAGTATTGTTGCCATTACGGATGCCAATGGTGAGGTGATAGAAAAGAGACACTTTGATGCTTGGGGTAACTTATCATATTATTGGAATGCTAGCGGACAAACCACCCTCCCGGATGGTATCAATACGTTCTTGTTGTTAGATAGAGGGTATACAAGTCATGAGCATTTATTAAGTGTTGGTTTAATTCACATGAATGGTCGTTTGTATGAGCCGGTGTTGCATCGCTTTTTACAACCCGATAACTTCATACAAGACCCATACAACACCACAAGCTATAACCGCTATGCCTATGCTTGGAATAATCCGTTGAAATATACAGACCCGAGTGGGGAGATTGTTTGGTTTATTGCTGCAGCGGTTGCCTACGGTGTTGGTGTTGGCATATCAGGTGAATGGAATCCTTTTAAGTGGAATTTAAATACATTTGCAACAGCTATTTTCGCTGGAGCAATGGTTTTCACTGGTGCTAAATTATTTGCTGCACTTAAACAAACTGGACTAAAAACCTTTATTAAGACCATGTTTAAAGAGAATTTGAAACAAAATCTAATTTCAGGAAGTTTAAATTTAGTTTATAATCAGAAAGATGGATTTAAACTTAGCGATTCTGGATACTTTCTTGCGGGTTTTGTTGGTGCAAATTTTGGAGGTGCTATTGTAAAAAAATCCAAAGTTCTTTATACTATGCTAGGCTCAGGTTTGTTAACAAGTGCTAATTCAATTATTTTTGGTGATACAAAAAATAATAATAGCATAGGCTACCAACTTTTACAAAAATTTGTTGGTGGTGCCTTAAGTGGCTTATCAGGTGCTAGCATAGGCAATAAAAGTTTTTATCCTAAATTAGCAAAAAATAAGCATTTTTCAAAAATGTTAATGTATGCTGGACAATCAGTAGCGTCTGATTTTGCATATACTGATTATAAAAAGTTTAAAAAATTAAATTTTTCTAACTTCTTATCATCTATAGGTAGTGGTTTTATAAATGGATTCTTTCAAGGTGATTTTAAAGAAGGAAAAGTTTTTTCAAATATTCTTAATAGTTTTACAGGGTATAGTTTAACCTATTTAATTTCATATCACAGCATACACGGTTATGAACCAATATCCTATAAAGGTTTTCAACAAAAGTTTAATCTATTTTCAATAAAATCTTTTTTTAATGGTTCTTATGGAATTGATTTCTTTTAAAATATTCAAATTTTTTTTAATAACGTTGTTGGTATGTTTAAACATCTCATGCTCATCTACTAGCTATAATAGAAATGAATTAAAAAGACATATAAATGATAAAAATTTTAATTCGAAAAATTTTAATAATTTAATTTTTCAAATTACTAACGCACCCCCTAAAATTGAACTAAGCAAAAAACTTATAAATGATAAGGTAATTAACATTAGTAATTATTTTTGGCTCAAAGGTTTTGAAAATTTTGAAAGTAGTATTACAAGTAATTTTTTTCAAGCCATAAATGAGAATAATAAATTTAACATATTGAAAGGGAATAATTTATATCCTGAATATTATCAAAAAAAATTTAAAAAAAATGATAGTTCATCATATTTTTATGATTTATTAAGTGATGAGTCTTTGTTTGATAATAATAATGATTTAATATTGATACCTTATTTTAAGTTCCATTATTCAAGTTACTTATCTAAAGCAGATGTCTCAACATACATTACAATTGATTTAGTATTATTTGAGAACAAAAAGATGATTTATAACAGATCATTTAAAATTAGTTTTTGGTCAAATGACGTAAAAACTTTTATGAATGACAGAGTATCAAAATATATTTGGGAACAAGTAATAAGTGATATTTATGAATAAAATATGGTTTTTGATTATTATATTATTTTACTCTTGTTATTATCCTTTCAAGGAAAATGAATTTATAGGAGTAGTTTCTAATTTATCATATACAAACAACGTTAAGGCCTTAAATATTTATAAAGATAAAATTGTTTTTGATAGTTATGAGCATGACGATATTTTTATTGGGGATTATGTTTCTTTTATTTTTAATAAAAATAAAATTGTAAATGATAGTATTAGAACAAAAAGCAACTTAAATATCTTAAAACAAAAGTTAAAAACCCATTTAGATTTTTCTGATTTACCAACAAGTTCTAATCAATTTTTAGATACAGATGCCTTTAATTTTAAACTCTACCCTAATTTTTTTAATGAAAATAAGTTTATTGAAAGATTCTATTTAAATGAAGATCGCATTTTTTTAATTCCTGTAATTTCTGAATTTAGAAGTTATTTAGGGGATTTAAATCAAAGTGCGACTGGCGAATCTATACAATCTGTTTGCTATTATGTTTCAATCATTATTGTTAAAAATAAAAAAATAATTTATAAAAAAACTGGGAGTTATTGTTCGGGTATTGACATAGTGAATAACGATTATTTTAAAAACATCAGAAATTTAGATGATTTTGACTGGACAATTTTTACAAATGAATTAATTAAAGATTATGTTGATAGAATTATAAAATAATTAATTAAAATCAAACCTGTGTTTAATTATATTAAAATAAATTTATTTATAGTATTTGAATTTAACCTAGCAAATTTTAGTTTTTTATGCTAAATGAATTATAAAAAACCATTAAAATCACACCTCAGTCGTTAAAAATTAATAGATTTATTATTTTTACAGTTTACATCAATACACATACAACAATACAATATACAATATACAATATACAACATTTCAACATACAATAAAAATGAAACCCCTCCTCACATGCCTCTTCTCCCTCTTGCTCTTCTCTCAACAAGAAGCCAGTCATTGGTACTTTGGCGAAAATGCAGGCTTAAAATTTAATGAAGATGGCACGGTTACTGCCTTGAGTGATGGGCAAATTTTTACAAATGAAGGTTGTGCCACCATTTCGGATGCTGAGGGTAATTTGTTGTTTTATACCGATGGTTTAAGCATTTGGGACCGCAACCACATCATCATCCCCAATGCCAACCATGCCGCTGGCACCGGGTTAAAAGGTCATCCCTCTAGCACCCACTCGGGCATCATTGTACCCCATCCGGGCAACCCTAATCAGTTTTATGTGTTTACGGTAGATGAGCCAGACCACATCAATGCCATTGCCTATCCAAACCAAGGCAATCAACCTGCTAACAGCACCGATGATGGGTTCAACAATGGCCTCAATTACTCTTTGGTCGATTTAACCGTGGTGGGCAGTAATGGCAGTATAGGCGATGTGATTACAAGCAATGTACATCTAGTCACTTACAACCCTGACCCCAATGGTGAGGAAATCAAATTTAAATGCTCCGAAAAAATTACTGCGGTTAAAAATTTCAGCAACAACACCTACTGGGTCATCACTCATTTTATCGATAAATTTTATGCCTTTCAGGTGTCTGCTACTGGCGTTAACCAAACACCGGTGGTAAGCCAGGTGGGGTCGTTTATCACCATAGCGGGTTATCGAAGAAATGCAATTGGTCAAATAAAAGTGTCTCCAGATGGGAGTAGAATTGCAGTAGCTCATACCGAAAGAGGTAATACATTAGGCAATGCTTCTCAAAATTCAGGTATTTTAGAAATATTTGATTTTGATATTATCAATGGTAATTTGTCAAATCACATTATTGTAGATCATAATAAACGTTTCTATGGCGTTGAATTTTCTCCAAATTCAAAATTACTTTATTCATCCATTACAAGTATTAATTCAATTTTGCAATTTAATTTAGACAGTTCCAACATAGCTGCCAGTATGGTAACATTAGTACAATTTGGACCAGAGTACGGAGCCATTCAATTAGCATCAGATAATAAACTCTATGTTGCAAGACTATTTCAGCCCTATTTGTCTGTTATTAACCAACCAAATAATATTGGTTTAGCAGCTAATTTTCAAGCTATAGGTTTAAATCTAGCCCCTGGCACAAGATCTAGATTAGGCCTCCCACCTTTTGTTACCTCCTTCTTTAACCCCGGTATAGTGATTCAAAACACTTGCTTGGGAGATGCAACGCAGTTTGAGTTGCAAACGGGTCAGGTGATAGTGTCTGCCACTTGGGATTTTGGCGATGGCAACAGCTCTAATGCCCTAAACCCTACCCATACCTATGCCAATGCAGGCACCTATACGGTATCGGTTACTGCTTCTACGGCTCAAGAAACCGTAACCCGTACCAGAGAGTTGGTAATTTCTCCTGTGCCAACAGCCCACAGCACTCAGGCCATCACCTTGTGTTTGCCTGCAAACCAAACCAGTGTAAATTTAAACTCCTTATTTGCTTCAGAGATTTATAATGGGCAAGATAGCAATGTGTTTCAATTGCAGTTTTTTACCAATCAAGCCAATCTAAACAACAACAATCCCATTAGTAATCCTAGTAATTTTTCGGTTAATCTTGGGCAAACCTACAACCTGATGGCTCGTTTGCAATCACTAGCCAATAACCAATGTGCTGATACCACAACCGTTGGCTTTACGGTGTTGCAGCAACCACAGCTCAACAACCTTGACTCTTGGGTGATTTGCCAAGAAACCTTTACTGGCTCGCATGAGTTTAATCTGGAGTCGCTTAACCAATTGGTTTTTGACCCTAGCAATGCTGAGGATTATGTGTGGCAATATTTCTTATCGGAAGCAGAGGCCATCAACAACCAAAACCCCTTGCCCTTACTCTACACCAATACCCAAGCAACAGAAACAATTTTTGTAAGGGTGCATCATCTGAGTGAATCGAGTTGTTTTGCTATCAGGTCATTTAACGTACAAGTGATTGCTCAACCGCAAACCATTGCCGTTAGCCTATGGCTAATTTGCTCCACCAATACCCAAGGGATAGAAACCGTAAATTTGTCTGATAAAACAGCTGAAATTTTAAACGGACAATTGAGCAGTGCCTATCAAGTATCGTTTCATCTCACTGAAACCAATGCCATCAACAACCAAAATGCCCTCAGTTCTAATTTTACCAACACCAATTTTGAAACCCTCATCTATTACCGCATCACAGCCATAGCCGATAGTGGTTGTTTTACTGTGGGGAGTTTTGTATTGCAAGTGACCCCTGCCATTGCCTTGCAAACGGTAGATGAACAATTTTTTTGTGATGATAACGATGATTTGGTCATGGATTTTGTGCTAACAGATTATCATGCCATGGTGCTTGGCAATTTGAACCCACAAGCTTATCAAATTAGTTTTCATTTGTCAATGGCTGAGGCCACCAACAATAGCAATGCCTTGCCTAATAATTATCAAAATAGCAATGCTCAAGAAACCTGGCATGTGCGGGTTGAAAGTTTAGCCAATGCCAATTGTTTTAGCATTGCTACCATCGCCATTCGTGTATTTGAGCAAGCGGTGGCTCATCAACCAACCACAATTGAGGTGTGTGATGATGTGTCAAACAACGGTATCGCTCTGTTTGATTTGAATGCTCAAACCCCTCAAATCTTGCAAACCCAAGACCCTGCTATATATCAAGTAAGTTATTACCTCATCCCACAAGATGCCTTGCTGTCGCAAAACGCTTTGCCTTTTAATTATACCAATACCTCTAATCCTCAAACCATCATTGCCAAAGTTACCAATGTGTTGGCACCGGCTTGTTTTAACCTCACAAACTTTGAAATAAAAGTGCATCCATTGCCATTTCAAGCAGCTTCAGAATCTGTTATTTTGTGCCAAAACAGTCAGTTAATATTAAGTGTGCCAGCTGGTTTTTTGGCTTATGAGTGGAACACCGGAGCCACTACCAGACAAATTACTGTGACACAACCAGGCACATATACCGTTACCGTGAATCAACAAAGTGGAGCTGTGGTTTGCCAAGACACCAAAACCTTTGTGGTGAGTTTGTCTAATCCCGCTACCATTACACAAATCATCACCAATGACTGGTCAGAAACAAATAATCAAATTAAAGTTGCCGTGAATGGTTTGGGTAATTATGTGTTTTCACTTGATGGGGTAAATTACCAATCTGAACCTGTGTTTAATAACCTGCCTTATGGATTTTATACTGTTTATGTTGATGATTTAAATGATTGTGGAGAAGTTAGCCAATCAGTTTATTTGCATTATTACCCAAAATATTTCACTCCCAATGGCGATGGGGTTAATGATTTTTGGCAAATAAAAGGGGCCGTGTTTGCCAAAGAAGCCAAAATTTATATCCTAGACAGGTATGGCAAATTAATCACCTCGTTTTCGGGTAACAGCCCCGGCTGGAATGGCATGATGAATAACCAAGCTTTGCCCTCCACAGATTATTGGTTTGTGGTAGAAATGCCAAATGGCATAGTTCATAAAGGACATTTTAGTTTGGTGCGTTAGTGGGTTAATGTGTCAATTATCAATATGTCAATTATCAATGTGCCAAAGTGTACTCTTTCAATTATTTGAGGTAATTGAGTTGATTGTAAAATATACAACATACAATATACAATATACAATATACAATTTACAACATTCAACTAAAAAGTCTTAATACTTAATACTCCCGTCTTAATACTTTACAACTTTCAACATCCAAACACAATTATACAAAGCTCAACAAAAACCCAATTTTTAAGACTAAAATTATAGATAATATAAATTATAGCTATATTTGTATCAAATCTACATTAAATTTTTATGAGCTCACTCAATACCCAAAAACATATCACATTTGAAGATTTTAAAACTGAAGTTCTCAACGATTATCGCATTGCGGTGCTCTCCAGAGAATGTTCGTTGTTAGGCAGAAAAGAAGTCTTAACCGGCAAAGCTAAATTTGGTATTTTTGGCGATGGCAAAGAAGTACCACAAATTGCCATGGCCAAGGCTTTTATGAATGGTGATTTTAGAGCTGGGTATTACAGAGATCAAACCTTTATGATGGCCATAGACCAGCTTACTGCCAAAGATTTTTTTGCAGGACTCTATGGTACACCCGATATCAACTTAGAACCTATGTCGGGGGGCAGACAAATGGGTGGGCATTTTTCTACCCATAGTCTTGATGAGAACGGACAGTGGAAAGAGCTCAAAAATCAAAAAAACTCTAGTTCAGACATCTCCCCCACGGCTGGTCAAATGCCCCGTTTGTTAGGATTGGCCCAAGCTTCCAAAATTTATAGAAACCTTGGCGAGTTGCCTAAAGACAATTTGTTTTCAGACCACGGCAACGAAATCGCTTGGGGAACCATTGGCAATGCCAGTACTTCTGAAGGTTTGTTTTTTGAAACCATCAATGCCGCAGGGGTCTTGCAAGTGCCCATGATCATCAGTGTTTGGGATGATGAATACGGCATTTCTGTGCATGCTAAACACCAAACTACCAAAGAAAACATAGGCGAAATTCTCAAAGGATTTCAAAGAAATGAACAAGATAAAGGCTACGAAATATTTACCGTAAATGGTTGGGATTACCCTGCCTTGATAGAAACCTACCAAAAAGCTGCCCATATTGCCCGTCAGGAACACGTGCCGGTGCTGGTGCATGTGGTTGAACTCACCCAACCACAAGGCCACTCTACCTCTGGCTCGCATGAACGATACAAATCTGAAGAAAGACTAGCTTGGGAAGCCAAAATGGATTGCTTGGTACAACTCAGAAACTGGATGTTGGCCCAAGGTGTGGCTACTGAGGAAGAATTAAACGACATTGAATCTGCCTGCAAAACAGAAGTCTTGGAGGCTAAAAAAATGGCATGGGCCAATTATTTAGACCCCCTCAAAAATGAGCAAAAAGAATTGCTAGACATCTTAGATAAACTATCAGCTAACCACCCAAACAAAAATTTTATTGCCCCACTTGTCAAAGACCTGGCTACAACCAAAACTCCCGACAGAAAAACCCTGTTGGTAACTGCCCACAAAGTCTTAAGACTGATGATAAACACTCCCGAAGCCCAAGCATTGGCCCAATGGATTAAAACTTATCAGCAGCAAAACCAACCAAAATACAGTGCGTTTTTGCACTCAGAAACCGCTCAAAATGCGACAAAAATTCAGGAAGTAAAACCAATTTACGGCAATGAGCCCGAAGAAGTTGATGGCAGAATTGTGCTGAGAGAAAACTTTAACCAAATTTTTGAAAAACATCCGGAAGTCTTAATATTTGGAGAAGACACTGGCCACATAGGCGACGTTAATCAGGGATTAGAAGGCTTACAAGAAAAATTTGGAGCTCTGCGTGTAAGCGATACCGGCATCAGAGAGGCCACCATTTTGGGTCAGGGTATTGGCATGGCCATGAGAGGCCTCAGACCCATAGCCGAAATTCAATACTTAGACTATTTATTGTATGCTATCCAGATCATGAGTGATGATTTGGCTACTTTGCAATACCGAACCCATGGCAAACAAAAAGCCCCACTGATTGTAAGAACCAGAGGCCACCGCCT
>DAIRDG010000012.1:0-56470 GCA_036796275.1 Flavobacterium sp. | reverse complement strand
AGTGAATGGTGAGGTTGCTCTGTTTCTTACCAAATCATTTAATTGTGAACCATTAATATAGTCGCTAGGAGATAAATATGGTAACCCTGCTAAAGCACCAACAATTGGATTTTGGTTAACAAACCCAGTTCCTAGAGACGGCAATCTGTCATCTCTTACATTCGCAATAGACAAATTAGTAGAATAGCTTAGTTTTCCATCAAGGGCTTTGCCATCCAAATTGTTTCTAAACGTAAATCTATGGAAATTTGACATGTTAGCAATACCCTCAGAATTATTGTAGTTTAAAGACGTAAAAGATCTTAAATTTTTAGACCCTCCAGTAATTGCTAAGTTTGCTGTTCTAGTTACAGCAGTTCTTAACAATACATCTTTCCATTCAGTGTTTACATCATAAGCAGCAATTTCTTCATCAGTTAACGATGAACCAAAATTTGAACCGCCTTTTGCTTTTTCAATCATTAAAAGCTCCCTAGAGTTCATTTTGTTGTAATAATTGTTTTGTAGGGTCGAAATACCAGTTGTAGTGGTTACAGCCACTTGAGAAAACTCACTGGTTGCACCTCTTCTCGTATTTACCACAACCACACCATTAGAGCCTCTGTTACCATATAGTGTAGTAGCAGCCGCATCTTTAAGTACGTTAAAAGAAAGAATATCCTCAGGGTTAATGGCTCTAAAACTAGAATCGCTTTGAGGCACGCCATCAATTACATACAATGGTTCAGTATTTCCAGAAATTGTACCAATACCTCTAATGATGGTTGCACTGATTGCACCTGGCTGGCCTGAACCTGTTGTGATGTTAAAACCTGCAACTTGCCCTTGTAAAGTTTGTAACGCGTTAGGGTTTGGTCTGTTTTCGATGGTTTCAAAAGAAACAGTGGTAGCCGAACTCGTAGAACGGGCTTTTGTAGTGGTTCTATACCCTTCAACCACAACCTCTGACAACATACCATCAGTAACCATTACTACATTAACCGTGTTGCTTGAACCAACACCAATTTCCATGGTTTTGTACCCCACATAAGACACTACCAAAACATCTCCTTGCTTGGCTTGAATGGCATACTTACCATCAAAGTCTGTAACTACACCATTGTTGGTGTTTTTTACCAATACACTGGCTCCTGGAAGCGGATCACCATCTCCAGACACTGTACCTGTAATAGTTCTTGTTTGCTGAGCAAATGTGAACTGCATCAAGAACGCTGCCATCAGCGTTAAAATCCATTTGAATTTTGATCTCATATTACTTTTATTTGAGTTAGTTATTCGGCAAATATCTTAATGTTTTATTAAATAACCAAATATTATGTTTTATTTTTGTTTTTTATTTTTGTTAAAAATATTTGCCATAATCAAGGTATTTGTTACTCAAACTATTATAAAGATGCATTATGTAAAAAAAGGTTGCGTTTTTGTTGAATATAATTTATATTAAGTTAATGTTAAGTCCAAAATATAGCAATTTCGCAATTGAAGCTGGCTGCGATGAAGCCGGCAGAGGCTGCTTGGCAGGCCCCGTGGTGTGTGCTGCAGTAGTCTTTAAAGACGACCTATGGTATGGCTTTAGTCAAGAAAAACTAAAAAACAGCCATAAAAAAACCTCCAAAAAGCCCAAAAACGACCTGCAAAAGCTGGTTGAAGACAATTATAACGACCTTGCCTTTCTCTGGCAACACCTCAATGACTCAAAAAAACTGAACGAAAGCACCCGCCAAAAATTGAATCCACTGATCAAAAAATATGCTTTGGCCTACAATGTCACCTTTATCTCTGCGGCAGAGGTAGATGCCATTAATGTGCTGAATGCCTCCTTAAAGGGCATGCAAGAATGTATTTTGAACCTGCAACCAACACCAGAATACATTATAATAGATGGCAACCGGGCGTTGTTTTCAAAATCTGTACTGTATAATAAGGTAGGTAGAATTTTTAGTGAAGATGAAATAGCCAAACTTAAAGCCATTCCGCACCAAAGCATCATCAAAGGTGATGGCAAATACCTCAACATAGCCGCAGCTTCCGTATTGGCTAAAACCTACCGAGACGATTATATGACCGATTTGCATGCCGCCTACCCCGCTTATGGCTGGAACAAAAACAAAGGTTATCCCACCAAAGACCACAAGCAGGCCATCAAAACACATGGCATTTGCGAACACCACCGCAAGAGTTTTAAACTATTTGATACCGGCAAGCAGTTAACTTTATTTTAATATGTAGCACAATGGCTTGGGCATTTGAGTAAACCCTAAACCGCCTTTTCATTTTAGTTGTGTTGTCAGAAGCCCATTTTGTTAGCCTTGCAAAGAGCTTCCGCTGGTCGCTTTTGCCAGGCAACAAAATAAGGGCCGCTGCCTGCCACAAGCTATCATGGCAAGGCAGGCTAAAGACAAACTATTGGTTACTAAAATAAAGGTTTTATACAAACGAGGCCTCAAACAAGACCTCAAAATGTTTTAAAATTTTTTGTTGCACTTCGGGTATCGGTAAGTCTTTGCCCAATTCGGCCTTGAGAGACGTCACGGCCTTGCCCCTGATACCACAAGGAATAATGTGATCAAAATAACCCAAGTTGGTGTTTACATTAAGGGCAAAACCATGCATGGTAACCCACCGGGAGGCCTTAACCCCCATGGCACAAATTTTTCGGGCAAAGGAAGTGCCCACGTCTAACCACACCCCAGTTTCGCCAGCACTTCGGGTGGCTTTAAGGTTATATTCTGCCAAGGTTAAAATAATGACCTCTTCTAACAACCGCAGGTATTTGTGAATATCGGTAAAAAAATTTTCTAAATCTAACAGCGGATAACCCACAATTTGCCCCGGACCGTGAAAGGTGATATCACCTCCTCGGTTAATCTTGTAAAACGCAATGTCTTTTTCGGCCAGTTGCGTTTCGTTTAACAACAAATGATCTAAACTGCCGCTTTTGCCCAAAGTATACACCGGTGGATGCTCTACGAATAAAAAATAGTTATCGGTTGGTTGGTCGGGGTTGTGTCGTTTGGCAATTTTTTGATTAACAATTTCGGCAAACAAAGTTTCCTGATAATCCCAAGTAGTTTTGTAGGCTTGCGTACCCAAATTGATAATTTTGATGTCTTTGTTCATAATATTCTTTGTGAGTGTAAAGGTAAAAAAAAAATTGTGAGAAAAACACCATGAGAATAATGACCCGTAGAACAAACTACTTACAAATGTAAGTTTTTAATCAACGCCTAAAGATCATCCCCTAGCCCTGACTGAAGCGGTTACCCCGCAGCCCCGCTGTGATTGATTTTTTAGGGCAGCTGAGAGCGACTGCCCGGAGCTCCTCAACTGCCCTTAAAAAATCTCACAGCGGGGCGAGGCGTATAAGCAAAAGGCAGGAACAAGGCTCCTTAAAATGCCCAAAAGTTTTGCTGCACCCTAAAAAGTGACTTCCTAAATATTGAAAGTTTCTGTATATTTGCAACTTTAAAAATTGATATGATGCAACTTTCTGAACAAGAAATTATTAGACGTGAGAAGTTAAACGAACTGAGAGCCCTAGGCATTGAACCCTATCCGGCTGCTCTGTATGCCGTGAGTGATACGGCTTTGGACCTTAAAACTAATTTTGAGGCTGGCAAACAAGTGGTTATTGCAGGCCGACTGATGAGTTTTAGGGTGCAAGGGAAAGCGTCTTTTGCCGAAATTCAGGACAGTAGCGGAAGAATACAAGTGTATGTGAACCGAGACGAGTTGTGCCCAGGAGAAGACAAAACCTTGTATAACACAGTGTTCAAAAAACTCTTAGACCTTGGAGATTTTGTAGGCATAGAAGGTGATTTGTTTTTGACCCAAGTGGGCGAAAAAACCATCAATGCCAAAAAATTGGTGGTGCTGAGCAAAACCCTCAGACCCCTGCCCTTGCCAAAAACCAATGCCGAAGGCCATACCTATGATGCTTTTACCGACCCTGAATTGCGGTACCGCATGCGGTATGTAGATTTGGTGGTGAATCCGCAGGTAAAAGAAGTGTTTGTGAAACGCACCAAGCTCTTTGATGCCATGCGACAATTTTTTAATGACCGTGGCTATATGGAGGTAGAAACCCCGATTTTGCAATCTATACCCGGTGGAGCATCTGCCCGCCCTTTTATAACACATCACAACGCCTTAGACATCCCGCTTTATATGAGAATTGCCAACGAATTATACCTCAAAAGATTAATTGTGGGTGGCTTTGATGGGGTGTATGAGTTTTCTAAAAACTTTAGAAACGAGGGCATGGACCGCACCCATAATCCGGAGTTTACTGCCATGGAAATTTATGTGTCTTACAAAGATTACCATTGGATGATGGCCTTTACGGAACAATTATTAGAACATTGTGCAAAGCAAGTAAACAGCGGCACCCAAGCTGTTTTTGGCGAACATCAAATTGATTTTAAGGCCCCTTACCCACGGGTAACCATGACAGAGGCCATCAAGCAATTTACGGGCTTTGACATTACGGGTAAATCTGAAGAAGAGATCAGACAAGCGGCTGTGGCAATGCACATAGAAGTAGATGACAGCATGGGCAAAGGCAAGTTGATTGACGAAATTTTTGGGGCCAAATGCGAGGGACATTTTATTCAACCCACGTTTATAACAGATTACCCCAAAGAGATGTCGCCTTTGTGCAAAACCCACCGAGATAATCCGGAATTAACCGAGCGTTTTGAGCTCATGGTGTGTGGCAAAGAAATTGCCAATGCCTACTCTGAGCTAAATGACCCCATAGACCAAAGAGAACGTTTTGAAGCCCAACTTCAATTGTCTGAAAAAGGCGATGATGAGGCCATGTTTATAGACCAAGATTTTTTGAGAGCTCTAGAATACGGCATGCCTCCTACGGCAGGTTTAGGCATAGGCATGGACAGGTTGTTGATGTTTTTAACCAACAATCAATCTATACAAGAAGTGCTGTTTTTTCCGCAAATGAAACCTGAGAAAAAAGCCCCCGAACTTTCTGAAGAAGAAAAAGTGATTGTTGATTTGCTCCATAAAAACGGCAACACTGAGCTTGGCGAATTAAAGACAATTTCTGAATTGAGTGGCAAAAAATGGGACAAAGGCATGAAAGGTCTGAGCAGCAAACAACTGATTACGGTTGTGGTGGAAGGCGATTTGAAAATGGTAGGGTTGAAGTAAGGTTTTTGCAAAGCAATCTACCCAATTTTTTGATTTGAAGCTAAATTGCTTTTAAGGCAAAAAAAGTACAATGCTCTCTAACTTTTAGCTAAAACCTAACTCCCTTGCTGATACCCTAGGCGTCTGAGCTGAAAATCGCTTTTTCTCCAATCTTTGTTTACTTTCACAAAGATTTCTAGAAAAACTTGCTTGTCAAAAAACACCTCTAAATCTTTGCGGGCTTCTGTGCCCACCTTTTTTAGCATGTTGCCTTTATGGCCTATGATGATGCCTTTTTGGGTGTCTCGCTCTACGTTGATGATGGCTTTAATGCGGATGATGTTTTCTTCTTCTTTAAACTCTTCGGTTTCTACCTCAACGGCATAAGGCACCTCTTTTTGGTAGTTTAATAATATTTTTTCTCTGATGATTTCATTCACAAAAAAGCGTTCGGGCTTATCGGTGAGGGCATCTTTAGGATAATAAGGTGGCGATTCGGGCAATAATTCAATTAATCTGTTGAACAAGCCAGACACATTGAAGTTTTCTAGAGCCGATAGCGGAAATATCTCAGTATTGGGCACTTTGGCTTGCCAAAAAGCAACTTGTTCTTCTAATTGATCTTGTGATGATTTATCAATTTTATTTAATACTAACAACACGGGGATTTTGGTATTGACGATGCTCTTAAAAAAATCTTCATCTTTTAAGGCTTGCTCCCCTATCTCTACCATATAAATCAGAACATCTGCATCTTTAAGTGCTGATTTCACAAACTGCATCATGGAGGCTTGCATTTCATAAGCAGGCTTGATAATACCCGGTGTATCTGAAAAAACAATTTGATAATGTTCGTCGTTCACAATCCCTAAAATACGGTGACGAGTAGTTTGGGCTTTGTTGGTAATGATAGAAATGCGTTCGCCTACCAAATGATTCATCAAGGTAGATTTTCCTACATTGGGGTTGCCAATGATGTTTACAAAGCCTGCTTTATGTGTTGTCATACAATATTTTTTTGAGGTGTCTTGATAAAATTAAAACAGCTGTCATGTTTATAATACTCATGATGGCAAAGGCAAAATCTATCAAGTTGATTACTAAATCTAAACTAGCAATGGCTGCAAAGATAATGCTCAAAAGATAAGGCACATAATAAATGTGCTGATATTTGGCCCCAAACAAAAATTTACTGGCCTTGAGGCCATAAAAAGCATAAGTAAACAGAGTGGATAGCCCAAAAATTAGCACTAAAACTAACAGCAGTGGTCTGGCAAAGCTGCCTAACAAAACTTCAAAAGATTGTAAGGTAAGCACGATGCCATTCAACTGATTTTGTTGGTAAGCCCCCGAGACAATAATTACCAAAGCTGTGATGGTGCATATCACAATGGTGTCTATAAACGGACCAAGCATGGCAACAGATCCTTCTTTTATAGGGTTGGTTTCTTGGCTTTCTCCATGATACATGGGAGCTGTGCCTAGGCCACTTTCACTAGAAAAAACAGCCCGCCTCATCCCGATGATGATTAAGCCCACAAAAGACCCTGCCAAACCCGTTTTGAAATTAAAAGCTTCTGCAAAAATTGTTTTAAATGCTTCAAGACTTGCCAAAGGATTAGACACCACTAAAAACAAGGCCATTAAAACATAAATAAAAACCATTAACGGTACTAACTTAGAAGTGATTGTCACAATTTTTTTTAAACCCCCAAAAATCACTAAGGTGGTAACAAAACAAAGCAACAACCCGATGGTTAAATTAACATAAAACAAGTTATCATCAATTAAAAAATGGCTGCCAACAGTGGTGATGGCTTGGGTTATTTGATTGGCTGTGAAGGCAGGAAGCACCCCAACCAAAGTGGCTAAAGAAAACAAAATGGCTAAATATTTTCCGTTTTTGGGAATGCCCAAAGTCATATAAGCCATGGGGCCGTTCACTAGTTTGTGGTTTGTAGGCTGCCTAAACAACACGGCCAGAGAGCAACTGTAAAACTTAATCACCATGCCCAAAATAGCGGTGAGCCACATCCAAAAAATTACCCCGGGTCCACCCATATAGATGGCAATGGCCACCCCAGAGATGTTGCCTAACCCTACTGTTGAGGCAATTACCGCGGTGAGTGCCTGAAAACTTGTGATACCGTCTTTAGATTGGGTTTGGCTACGAAGCTGCTTAAAAGAAGTAACAAAATATTTAAATGGAAGTCCTTTGGATTGCACCAACAAAAACAAACCACCTCCTATAACCATGAGGAGCATTAAATTTTCTAAAAACTGCAAAAGCCATGAGCTCATTGTGGTATGGTTTATGCAAAAGTAAACAAATTGTGGCAAGTTTTTTGTTCAGTTTTTCAGCTTATCATACCTTTGTTATATGCAAAAGAAATTTTTATTCGTTACAATAGCCTTATTTTTGGTTGCTTTTACACACAAATTTTATGTGTCTATCAATCAGGTGAGTTGGAATGAGCCCAAAAAACGGCTCGAAATTACCTCGCGTTTTTTTGTTGATGACATCAATCAGGTTTTAGAAACCATACACCAAAGACCTTTTTATGTGGGAGACAAGCTAGAAACACCTCAGGATATTGAGTTGTTGAAAGTTTATTTTGAAAAAAATTTAACTATTTTAGTAGACCAAAAAAAAGTGGCTTTTGCATTGCATCACTACGAAATGGAAGACGATGTGTTGATTTGCTATTTTTTGGTGAAAAATATTTCAAAATTAAAATCAATCAGCATCAAAAACACCATTTTGATGGATTTAGAGTCCGATCAACAAAACATTCATCATCTAACGATTCATCAAAAAAAACATACCAGATTATTAACCAAACAAAATTCTTCGTTTGAAATAAAAATTTAAACCTCAATCAAATGGTTTTTAAGTTTCAACTGCTTATATTTGTTGCTTAAAACAATATTGTTGTGAGCAAAAACTGTTTTGACGTCCTCATTTTTTTGTTAAGAACTAAAAATAACTAGTCATTATATTATCATAAAACTATGAAAAAAATTCTATTCCTTTTATTGCCTTTCGTCTTCTTTGCACAAGAAGGCACTAATGATAAAAAGCAAGGGTACTATGACCAAAACAAATTTAGTCAGAACTACGACATTTATGCTACCCCCAACATGTTTAGAACAGCTTCAGGAGCCCCCGGACCTGCTTATTATCAGCAACAAGCAGATTATGTGATGAACATTACGCTAGACGATAAAAACAAAAGAATTTATGGCGAACAAACGGTTACTTACTATAATAACTCACCAGATAAACTAGAATATTTGTGGTTGCAGTTAGACCAAAATATTAGAAAAAGAGACAACGAAGGCTATCAAATAGACAGCAAAGCACTGTCGCCAGGTTATACTCCAACTTCATTTGTGAGAGATTTTTTAGAGCCAGGTTTTGATGGTGGTTTTAAGGTAGATTACGTAAAAGATAGCAAAGGCAATCCACAATCATATACCGTTAATCACACCATGATGCGGTTAAATTTAGACAAGCCATTGATGCCTAAAGAAAAATATACTTTTAGCATCAAATGGTGGTATAACATCAATGACTATAGCATCGTGAGCGGACGGTCAGGTTATGAGCAAATGGAGGGTGATAACCGCATTTATGTGATCGCACAGTTTTATCCGCGTATGGCAGTTTATAATGATGTGGAGGGCTGGCAAAACATGCAATTTTGGGGCAGAGGAGAATTTGCCTTAACTTTTGGTGATTATGACGTAAAAATCACCACCCCTGCAGACCACATTTTGGAGGCCACGGGTGCTTTGCAAAACAGAAAAGATGTATTTACAGCAGCCCAACTAAAGCGTTATGAGTTGGCTCAAAAAACTTTTGACAAACCGGTTTTAGTTGTAACACCAGAAGAGGCTAAAGCCAGTGAAAAAGGCTTTTCGGACAAAACCAAAACGTGGCATTTTAAAGCTAAAAACGTGCGTGATTTTGGCTTTGCCAGCTCCAGAAAATTCATCATGGATGCCATGGCTGTTCAGTTAGAAAAAAGTGCCCCTATGGCCATTTCTTTGTATCCTAACGAGGCTAATCCGCTATGGGAAGACTACTCAACCAGAGCGGTAGCACAAACCCTCAAAACATACTCTAAGCACACGTTTGATTATCCGTACCCTAAAGCCGTATCGGTTTCGGCAGAAAACCAAGGCATGGAATATCCAATGATTTGTTGGAATTATGGCAGACCCGATCGCAATGGCAATACCCCAGATAACATCAAATATGGTATGATAGGCGTAGTGATTCATGAGGTAGGGCATAATTATTTTCCGATGATTGTAAACTCAGACGAAAGACAATGGACGTGGATGGATGAGGGATTAAACACCTTTTTACAATACCTTACGGAAAAAGAATTTATGGAAGATTTTCCCTCAAGAAGAGGGCCCGCTAGTAAAATTGTGCCTTACATGAGTGGCGATCAGAAATACCTAGAGCCCATCATGTCTAACTCTGAAGTTATACATCAATTTGGGCCAAATGCCTACAGCAAACCTGCCACTGCACTCAATATTTTAAGAGAAACCATCATGGGCAAAGAATTATTTGACTATGCTTTTAAAACCTATGCCAACCGTTGGATGTTTAAACACCCTACACCAGAAGATTTTTTCAGAACTATGGAAGATGCCTCTGCCGTTGATTTAGACTGGTTTTGGAGAGGCTGGTTTTATTCTTCAGATTACACAGATTTAGCCATTAAAAAAGTAAAACAATATTATTTATCTACCGAACCAACCGAAGAACAAAAGAAATTTTCGCAACGCAGAGGAAGATTTGGGTTAGCAGCAGGGCCTTTTGTTTACATGATAGAAGAAAATCATCAAGAGTTGAAACCCAACTTTAAAAAACCTTTTAAGCTAG
This sequence comes from Flavobacterium sp., assembly GCA_036796275.1. Lineage (GTDB taxonomy): Bacteria > Bacteroidota > Bacteroidia > Flavobacteriales > Flavobacteriaceae > Flavobacterium. Next base: position 46,419 of record DAIRDG010000012.1, on the reverse strand, counting down.
CAGACGTTGATTTAATCAACAATTTTGTTGAAAAAAACTACAGTCCAGAAGACATCAAGAATTTTAAATTACCTCAATATTTTTATGAAGTAACTTTTGAGAGAATTGGAGGGCTAATCATGCCTGTGATTGTGGATTTAGAATTTGAAGATGGCTCCAAAGAACGTCACAAATTTAGAGAGCAAATATGGAGAAAAAACAATCTTGTAGGTACTAGGGTATTTGCAACTGACAAAAAAGTAGTAAAAATACAATTAGACCCCGATTTGGAAACAGCCGATATCGATGTAAAAAATAACGCTTGGCCAAAACAAGAAGAGCCTTCAAAATTTGATTAACTTAATTTTGAGCAAGTATTAAAATGTTTTTGAGAAAATTTAAGCGTGTCATTAATTTATAGAAACTATGTTTGGCATTAGTGGTGGAGAAATATTTTTGTTATTGATTGTTATTTTGATGCTTTTTGGGTCAAAAGAAATTCCTACGCTTGCCAGAACCTTAGGCAAGATTATCCATCAGGTAAAAAATGCCTCAAACGAGTTGAAATCTGAAATCAGCAAAAGTGGTCCGTTTAATGACATCACCAACCCCATTAAAGAGGAAATTGAAAACGTTAAAAAAGGGTTTTTAGAACAAAATTCGACAATAAACCCCCAAGAAACTCTTGATGAAATTGAAGAAGATATCGAAAAAATAATGGGGCCCGTAAAAAGGAGAAAATGATAGATGCTTTTTTAAAATATGACGAAGCCTTATTAATTTATTTAAACAATTTAGGATCTACAACTTTTGATGGTTTTTGGTTGTTTATAACCAATCAGTTGAATTTATTGCCTTTTTTTTTGCTCATTGCATGGTTATTTTACCATCAAATGGGAGCCAAAAAACTTTTGTTGTTACTTGTGGTTATCAGCTTGATGATTGCCTTTACAGATCAGTTTACCAATTTGATTAAAAACGCAACGCAAAGACTTAGGCCAATTCATGAGCCTCATGTGCGAGATCTGATTAGAATTGTAAAAAACGGAGGACTTTATAGTTTTTTCTCTGGTCATGCTTCCAATAGCATGGCCTTTGCTGTATTGCTTTTTATTTTACTCAAAAGGCATTACAAGTATATGGCTTTCATTTTTATATTTCCGTTTGTTTTTGCCTATAGCAGAGTCTATCTCGGATTGCATTACCCATTAGATATTATTGTGGGATTTGGTGTTGGGAGTGTTGTAGGCTATCTGACATCTAAGGGATATCATTTTTTAGAAAAAAAATTAAACTTTAATCCGTAAGTTTTGCTTTTTCTATCAAAGACACCAAGTTGCTTACCCCAAATTTTCTGAAAATTCTTAATTTATAAGTGCCCACTGTTTTTTGATTTAAATGAAGAATCTCGGCAATTTCAATATTTTTTTTACCTTCCAATATAAACCTTAAAACTTCCATTTCTCTCACAGATAGTTTTTTATTAAACTGGCAATCAGATTTTGATTTATCAAGCATGTCCTGTTTATATTCATTGGCGTCAGTAGCTTTAGTTTTATAATCTACCACTTGCATTATAGAATGACTTAGCAATTGAAGATTATCAAATTTTGACACAAACTTTTTAACCCCAATTTTCATCAAATTTGCTTCATAAACATCCGGATTATAGCAACTAAAAACAATCAAATTTGTAGATTTGAACTCAGTAATAATTTTTTTGAGTTGGTTCAAATTTTTTAATCCTTTAAGGTCTAAGTCGGTAATTAAAACATCTATGGGTTTGTCTTTAAGCACCGCTTGTAGCTGTTTGAAGCTATTGGCTTGAGCCACCACTTTGATGGTAATATCATCTTTGTAAAAAGACGCAATGCCAAATCTTACTATTGGAAGGTTATCTGCGATACAAACTTTAATCATAAATGTTTGATTTTCAGATACCAAATATACATTTTTTTTTAAGGTATGAGGATAAGTTTCTTAAAAAGTTGCAGTTTTATTAATTTTTTAAATCATGTGGAATCATACACACCGGTATAGGATTCATTTTATGTTGGTTGTTTTGATTAAATTTGTTGTATATCTTGTAGACTTCTTGCTCTCTGCCCAAAAAATCTTCTTCTGTTTTGCCTAGGGCTTGCTGTGTCATGGCCCATTCCAATTCGTCATAATTGGCCCCTATTTGATCTTCATCTGTGCGGGTATCTCCAAACAAGCCGTCGGTTGGTGCAGCTTGCAATATGCTTTCGGGCACTTGCAAATAGGCTCCTAGGGCATACACTTCAGATTTGAGCAAATCTGCGATAGGACTCAAATCTACACCACCATCGCCATATTTGGTATAAAAACCAACCCCAAAATCTTCTACTTTGTTACCAGTGCCTGCCACCAACAAATTGTTGATGCCTGCTAAATAATATAGCGTAGTCATTCTGAGTCTTGATCTAGAATTTGCTAAAGATAATAAGTAAGCCTCTTCAGATTGAGAAATAGGCAAGGATTGTTTAAAAACTTCGAAAGTCTCAGTGAGGTTTACCGTTAGTTGATTAACGTTGTTAAATCTTTGGGTAAGTTGGCTAAGATGCTCTTGTGCTCTATTGATTTCTGAAGCACTTTGATGAATTGGCATTTGTACACCTAGCGTTTTAAGACCTGTCATGGCACACAATGTTGAAGTAACAGCACTGTCTATACCCCCCGATATGCCTACTACAAACCCTTGTTGATTGGATTTTAAGGCATAATCTTTGAGCCAAGTTATAATGAGTTGAGCAACTTTGGCAGCATTAATTTTAGTATTTTTTTGATACATACTCACATTTATTTAATAAAACTAAACCTATCTTTGCATTACAAAAATAAGATAAATGGGTAAATCATTCGTTAAGTTTATGACAATTTGTTTAATGTTAGTTTTGGTAGTTTCTACCTTAAACTATTGCAGCAAAGCGTCTAAGGAGCAAAAAGAAGCAGCAAAAATACCCATAGACCTCAATTTATTGCGGCTTGATAGAATTTTTTTTGAGAGTGTGCCAGAAAACTTTGACCAATTAAGAACTCAATATCCATTATTTTTTTCTAAAAAAATTCCTGATTCAGTATTCATTAATAAACTTACCGACCCGCTATACAGAGAATTATATAGCGAAGTAAAAAAAACCTTTGAGGATGATGACGACTTTGTAAAAAAAATATACCCCACCCTGCAGCTGATTAAATATTATTTTCCTGATGTAAAACTTCCAAAAAAAATTGTGACTTTGGTTTCAGATATGGATTATGATAACAAGGTGATATTTTCTGATAGTTTGTTGATTGTGTCTTTAGACTTGTATTTGGGAAGTGATCATAAATTTTATGATGATTTTTACGACTATCAAAAACAAAACTTTAGAAAAGAAATGTTGTTGAGTGATTTGGTATCAGATTTTTCGTCATATGTTATAGAACCCAATAAAGACCGCACTTTAATTGCCCATATGATTTTTCAAGGCAAAGAGCTCTACCTCAAAGATATTTTACTGCCCAACACCTTAGATAGCGACAAAATAGGCTACACCCAAGATCAACTGGCTTGGTGCCTCAAAAATGAAGAGGAAATATGGCGGTATTTTATGAACGAAAATTTATTATTTGATACCAGTTTTCATGTGTTTCAACGCTTTATGGAACCTGGTCCGTTTTCAAAATTCTACATGGCTTTTGACAACGAAACTCCCCCCAGAATAGGTTCGTGGGTGGGCTGGCAAATTGTGAAAAGATTTATGAAAAACAATAATTATTCCTTAGAAGCACTTTTGCAAATGGAGCCAAAAACAATTTTTGAACTTTCTAAATATAAACCCTGATGACTAAAAAATCTACCATCACCATCAATGTAGAAGTTGATAAAAATAACATTCCGGAGGCAATTAATTGGTCTGCACCCGATGGTGGGGTGAGCAACCAAAACACCAAAGCCTTGCTTTTATCGGTTTGGGATCACCAAAACTTAGAATCGCTTCGCATCGACCTTTGGACCAAAGACATGCCCCTTGACCAGATGAAACAGTTTTTTCATCAAACCTTGGTGAGTTTAGCCAACACCTACCAAAGAGCCACCGATGATGACAAATTAGCCGATACCATGAAAGATTTTTGTGAGTATTTTTATGATAAAATTAATGAAGGTGCCTAGTGATAATAACTCATCTAATTTTTAAAAACAGACAAGATCATTAATACACTACGTTTTGCTGCAAATTGTATATTATAATTGTATGATGTAAATTCTATAAACATTTTATATCTTCATCCTTCAAAACATTCACCATTAACAAACATTACCAGAATACTGCTGTAAATTAGGTGTACACTCATTCGCTAATCTGCTAACTTGTCCCGAAGACTGCAAAGAATCGGGATTGATTCATTGGCTAATTGACTCATACGCTAATTAACTCATTGGCACATTAACTAACCTTCCTTTTGCTTAAAATAATCTTGGTTGATGTTGTTGATATAATTCAACAAGTCCTCTCTCCCTTTTTGGGTTTCGGAAGAGGTGATAAAATAATCCGGGAAAGATTCCCACCCTTGGGCTACAAAGCTTTTTTTGTAATTGTTGATGTTGATGTTTAGTTTATTAAGCCCTAATTTGTCTGTTTTGGTAAACACTATGGCAAATGGCACTTCGTAGCTGGCCAAATAGACCATAAATTCAATGTCTATTTTTTGTGGTTCTAAGCGTGAGTCTATCAATACAAAGGCAGCCACTAACTGCTCTCTTTTTTCAAAATAATCTGTTATAAATTGCTGAAAAACTTGTTTGGTGTTCTTAGACACTTTGGCATAACCATAGCCGGGTAAATCTACCAAAAACCAATTTTTATTGATTAAAAAATGATTAATTAGCTGAGTCTTACCTGGTCTTGATGATGTTTTGGCTAATTTTTTTCTTTCTGTTAGCATGTTTATCAGAGAAGACTTGCCCACATTACTTCTGCCTATAAAGGCATACTCTGGCAAAAAATCTTTTGGGCACTTGGCCACTTCACTGTTGCTAATTACAAAATCAGCCGATTTAATTATCATAATTCTTTTTTAGTAAGCCAGTTAAATAAAATCTCGTTAAAAGTATCCGAATGCTCCATCATGGCTGCATGCCCACATTTATCTATCCAAAACAACTCGGCATTAGGCAATAATTGATGAAATTCTTCTGCCACCTCTGGGGGGGTCACTTTGTCATTAGCTCCCCAAATAATGCAAGTTGGGTTGTTCATTTTGGGCAAGTCCTTGGCCATGTTATGCCTAATGGCACTTTTGGCAATGGTAAGGGTTTTTATCAGTTTCATTCTATCGTTCACTGTGGCATACACATCGTCTATAATCTCTTTGGTGGCAATTTTAGGATCATAAAACACATCTTCAGCTTTTTTCTTAATGTATTCATAGTCTCCTCGTTTGGGGTAACTATCTCCCATGGCACTTTCGTATAATCCCGAACTACCCGTAATCACTAGGGCTTTTACGTTATCTGGGTTTAATTTTGTGTAATACAACGCAATGTGGCCGCCTAGAGAATTACCCAACAAAATAACGTTTTGTAAGTCTTTAAAAATTAAAAAATCTTTTAGAAACTTGGCAAATGCCTTAACGTTGGTTCTAAGCAAAGACTGTGAGTAAATAGGCAATTCCGGAATAATAACTTTGTATCCGTGTTGTGGAAAAAACTTTAAAACCCCATCAAAATTACTCAACCCTCCCATCAAGCCATGCAATATGATAATTGGCTGACCCTCTCCTGCTTCTACAAAACTAAATTTGCCTTCTTTTTTGAAAAAATTTTCCATTCAATCCTTATTTGAGGCACAAATATAAGACTAAAAATTAAATATTGATTGCAGAATCTCAATTCAATTTTTTGCATTTGTTCATGTTTGTATGCTTTTTAAAGTTAGCATCATGATCAATTTTAAACACTTTGTACCACCTCAAAAAGTTATATTTTACTGAAAAAAGACTCTGCAAATTAAAAATTTATTAACAAAGTGGTATTTTGTGGTAAATTGTGGTAATTTATTTTTATTTTTGCTCAAATCAAATCATTGTTTTGAACTCATTAATAGGCACATACGAATGCAAAATAGATGCAAAAGGCAGGCTGATGGTACCATCATCCCTGAAAAAGCAGCTATCTGCCTCATTGCAAGAGGGCTTCATTTTGAAGCGTTCGGTGTTTCAACCTTGTTTAGAATTGTTTCCGATGTCTGAATGGAATGCCGTGATGAGCAAAGTAAATACGCTCAATAAATTTGTTAAAAAAAACAATGATTTTATCAGACGATTTACAGCAGGGGTAAAAGTTGTTGAAATAGACAGTTTAGGCAGATTATTGGTGCCCAAAGATTTGCTTGTTTTTGCTGATTTAAAAAAAGATGTGGTGCTGTCTTCGGCCATCAACATCATAGAAATTTGGGATAAAGATAGTTACGAAAAAGCCATAGACGACTCTGTTCTAGATTTTGCCGACTTAGCAGAAGAGGTTATGGGAAACAAACAAAGCGATGAATCAGGTGTATCATAAACCCGTTTTACTTCAACCTTCCGTAGAGGGTCTTAACATCATGCCAAGTGGCATCTATGTGGATGTTACCTTTGGTGGTGGTGGTCATTCTAGGGAGATTATGAAACATCTTGGCCCAAACGGAAAGCTCTTTGCGTTTGATCAGGACGAAGATGCTCAGGCCAATAAAATTGATGACAAAAGATTTACGCTTATCCCAGAAAATTTTAGATACCTCAAGCGGTTTTTAAAACTTTATGGCATTGTGAAAGTAGATGGCATTTTGGCCGATTTAGGGGTGTCATCTCATCAATTTGACGAAAGCTCGAGGGGTTTTTCTACCAGATTTGAAGACACACTAGACATGCGGATGAGCCAAAAAAATAAACTGAATGCCATTCATATTCTAAATAACTATGAAGAAAACAGGCTGAAAGATATTTTTTTAGACTACGGTGAACTTCGCGTTGCAGCGGGCATGGCTCATGCCATTGTGCATTACAGAAAAAATAAAACAATCACACACACCTCACACCTCAAAGAAGCTCTTATCAAGTTTTTGCCACCAAGGCATCAAAACAAAATAATGGCTCAGGTTTTTCAGGCTATTAGAATAGAGGTTAACGAGGAAATTAATGCCCTCAAAGAGTTTTTAATCCAGGCATTAGACATTTTAAAACCCGGTGGCAGATTGAGTGTTATTTCATACCACTCGCTTGAAGACCGCCTGGTGAAAAGATTTATAAAAAATGGGTTGTTTGATGGAGAGCCAGAACGCGATATGTTCGGAAATTTTGAAGTTCCGTTTAAAACCATCGAAAAATTAATTGTGCCTAGTAAAGCAGAAATTGTAGAAAACAACCGTGCAAGAAGTGCTAAACTAAGAATTGCAGAAAAAAAATAAGTTATGAAATCTAATTTGGTTTATGATTTTTTAAAAGCCCGATTTCTAATCGATGAAAACGCCATTGAAAGTTGGAAGTTCATCCTTTTTGTAATTGCATTAACCATGGTAATGATTGCCAACATTCATTGGTATGAAGCCAAAATTTTTGAATTAGCACACCTGTCAGAACAAACCAAAGCCTTGAGAACACAATATGTTGATAAAAAATCAGAATTAATGCAATTAAAAATGGAGTCTCAACTGGTCAACAGAATGCAAGAAAGAGGACTCTATCAAAGTGATTCGCCCCCACAAGTCATAAAAATTAACCAAAGTAATCAACCCGCTTTTTGGGAAAAACTATGGGATTAGAAAAATCTTTCATATCGTCTCGTTTTTATTTTGTAGCAGCGTTTTTGTTGTTGCTCATCTTTGGCATCCTCATCAAGCTAACCAACATTCAATTGGTAGAAGGCGAATATTACAGAAAATTGGCTGCTCAAAAAACCATTCAAACCCACACCATTGCGGCCAATCGAGGCAATATTTATTCTTCTGATGGCAGCTTGCTAGCCACTTCTATTCAAAAATACACTATCAGGTTTGATGCCGTTTCTCCATCCAAAAAAGACTTTGACGAACACCTGAGTCCCTTGGCCGACTCTTTAGCGAATTTGCTAGGCAAAGAAAGTGTTTATTACAGAAATTTACTCATAAAATCTAGAACCAACAAAAACCGATACCTTCCCATTGCCTCCAAGCTAAATTACGCTGACTTTATGCGTTTGAAGAAATTTCCTTTATTCAAAAAAGGACCCTACAAAGGTGGCTTAATTGTAGAGCAATCTAGCGAAAGAGAATACCCAACAGGCATGATTGCCCAAAGAACTATTGGGTATGATAAGCTAGATGCAACGGGCATCAGAACCGGCAAAGGAATTGAGTGGTCTTTTAGAGAATACCTCACTGGCAATGATGGCAAACAGCTGATGCAAAAAATGGCCAAAGGGCAATGGAAACCCATCAGAGACGAGAATTTAATTGAACCCAAAGACGGTTTAGATTTGCACACTACCCTCAATATTCACATTCAGGACATTGCACATCATGCCTTGCTTGAACAGCTCAACTACTATGAAGCAGACCACGGTTGTGTGGTGGTAATGGAAATTAAAACCGGACACATAAAAGCAATTTCAAACCTTGGTAGAAATAAAAATGGTGCATATGTAGAAAGGCTAAACTATGCTGTGCAAGAAACCTTTGAGCCCGGATCTACATTTAAATTACTTAGTTTGATGGCACTGCTAGAAGACAACGTAGCCGATACATCGAGTGTGTTTGACTCTAATGATGGTCAAATAAAAATTTATAATGAGTTTATAAACGATAGCAAAAAAGGTGGTTATGGTAAGATTTCTCTGGCCAAAGCTTTTGAGGTGTCTTCTAACACAGTGATAGTGTCTGCTGTAAATCAACACTACAAAAACAACCCCAAGAAGTTTATCAATCACATACACAAGGCGGGTTTACATCAACCTTTAGATTTACAATTAAGGGGTGCTGCCATGCCTTATATCCCTTCACCAGACGACAAGAAAAACTGGAGTGGCTTATCCTTGCCTTGGATGTCTTGGGGGTATGGCATCCTGCTAAGTCCGCTGCACACCCTTACGTTTTATAACGCCATTGCCAATGATGGCGTTATGGTGAAGCCCCAATTTGTTGAAGAAATAAAAGACTGGAATAAGTCTGTCAAAAAATTTGAACCAGAAATTATCAATGAGCGTGTTTGTTCGCAAGAAACAATCAATAAGCTCAAACCATTGTTAGAAAACGTGGTAAAAAAAGGAACAGCTACCAATCTATATTCAAAAAATTTGCCCCTAGCTGGCAAAACCGGAACCACCAAAAACGCTTATCAGGCAGATAACAAACACTATGTTTCTTCATTTGTTGGCTATTTTCCGGCCAATGAGCCTAAATATTCTTGCATTGTAGTGGTGAACAAACCCAATGAGAAATATGGGGTTTATGGTGCCGATGTGTCTGGCCCAGTTTTTAAAAAGATTGCTCAAAAAATTTATGTGAACTCACCACAAAAAAACATAGTTTCAGACTCTATTAAGCCTAAAAATATAGAAAAGAACTACAATAAATATTACACCTCTTTTCAAGAAAACATCATGCCCAATTTGGTTGGGTTTGAAATGATGGATGCCATGTCTATAGCTGAAAACATGGGTATAAAAGTAAAAATAAATGGCATCGGAAAAGTAAAAAAACAATCAATAGCGTCTGGTTCAAAAATAAATACAAATCAAATATTATACTTAGAGGCCTCATGATTACTCTTCAAGACATCTTATTTCACGTTGCCATTGAGGCAATTAATGGGCAAACTCAGGTTGCCATTAACGACATCTTTTTTGATTCTAGAAAAGTGAGTCTCAATGATGTCTTTGTAGCCATTAAGGGTGTTGATACTGATGGGCATTTATATATTGAACAAGCCGTAAACCAAGGGGCTATTGCCGTAATTTGTGAAGAATTACCAAACAAAATTATCAATGGGGTAACCTACGTAAAAGTAAAAAATAGTTCGAATGCCTTGGCTTGGATGGCAGCAAATTATTATGACAATCCTTCAAAAAAATTGAAATTAATTGGCATAACCGGCACAAACGGAAAAACAACCGTGGCCAGCTTATCTTATCAATTATTTACAAAAGCCGGATTTGCTTGTGGTTTGCTATCAACAGTAAAAATTTTGGTGAACAAACAAGCTTATGCTGCCACTCATACTACACCAGATTCTTTAACCATTAATTATTACCTTAATAAAATGGTGTTAGAAGGTGTAGATTATTGCTTTATGGAAGTGAGTTCGCATGGCATACATCAACAAAGGATAGAAGGCTTGCATTTTGAAGGAGGGGTCTTTACCAACCTCTCGCATGATCATTTAGATTACCACAAAACATTTTTGGAATACCGCAACGTTAAAAAATCCTTTTTTGACGGACTTCCTAAAAAAAGCTTTGTGTTAACCAACGTTGACGATAAAAACGGTGAGGTGATGATACAAAATACTGCTGCCAGAATAAAAACCTATGCCCTAAAAACCATGGCAGACTATAAGGGTCAAATATTAGAAAATCAATTGTCTGGCTTGCTAATGAAGATCAATCAACAGGAGTTATGGGTAAAATTAATTGGCAGCTTTAATGCCTATAACCTCTTGGCTATTTATGGTATTGCCTCAGAGTTGGGCTTAAATAATCTTGAAACCCTAAAATATATTTCGGAGCTAGACAGTGTTGATGGCAGATTTCAATATTTTATATCGCCTCAAAAAATTATTGCCATCGTAGATTATGCTCATACCCCTGATGCCCTAAAAAATGTGTTAGAAACCATCAATAACATCCGTACCAAAAACGAAAAGCTCATCACGGTTGTGGGATGTGGTGGTAATAGAGACCAAGCCAAAAGACCATTGATGACAACCATAGCCTGTGAATTGAGCGACCAAGTAATCTTAACTTCAGACAACCCAAGATCAGAAGACCCTAAGAAAATCTTACAAGACATGGAAGCCGGCATATCTGCATTACATTACAAAAAAACAATTACCATAGAAGACCGAGCCCAAGCCATCAAAATGGCCTGTATGCAAGCCCATGAAAATGACATCATCTTGATTGCTGGCAAGGGGCATGAAACTTATCAGGAAATTATGGGCATTAAACATGATTTTGATGACATGCAAGTAGTTAAAACTTTTTTGAACCTAAAAAATAACTAAGAATGCTATACTATTTATTTGATTTTTTAGACAAACAATATAACTTTTTGGGGGCTGGTGTTTTTCAATACATCACCTTTCGATCTGGGATGGCTGTATTGCTTTCATTGATATTATCGGCAGTTTACGGTAAAAAAATTATTGAAATTCTCAGAAAAAAACAGGTTGGTGAAACCGTCAGAGACTTAGGTCTAGAGGGGCAAAAACAAAAAGCCGGCACCCCAACCATGGGGGGCATCATTATCATTTTGGCCACCTTGATTCCGGTTTTGTTGTTTGCTAAACTCAACAATATTTATGTCATTTTATTGATAGTATCTACAATTTGGATGGGAAGCATAGGGTTTTTAGATGACTACATTAAAGTATTTAAGAAAAATAAAGAGGGGCTTAAAGGCAAATTTAAAGTTATTGGCCAAGTGGGCTTGGGCATTATGGTTGGAAGTGTTTTATATTTTCACCCGGAGGTAACCGTTAGAAAAGACACCATGACGGCCGATATTTTTAAAAACAAAACCGAGGTAGTGCAAAAATCTAACGAAAAATCTACAGCTACTACCATTCCGTTTTTCAAAAATAACGAATTAGATTATGCAATTATCTTAATACCATTTACAGAAAACTACAACAAATGGGCTTGGCTTGTATTTATTCCGGTTGTAATTTTTGTGGTTACGGCTGTTTCTAATGCTGCAAACCTCACGGATGGCATAGATGGTTTAGCGGCAGGCACCTCGGCCATATCGGTGGTTACCCTAGGTATTTTCACATTTTTGTCTGGTAATATAATTTTTTCTAATTACCTCAACATCATGTTTATACCCAATGCAGGAGAAATGACGGTGTTTATCTCGGCATTCTCTGGTGCCTTAATTGGGTTTTTATGGTATAATAGTTATCCTGCAGCTGTTTTTATGGGAGATACCGGAAGTCTGACCATTGGAGGTATAATAGCTGTAATAGCCATTGCCATAAGAAAAGAATTATTGTTACCAATACTTTGTGGAATTTTTGTGGCAGAAAACCTTTCGGTGATGATTCAGGTGGCCTTTTTTAAGTACACCAAAAAAAAATATGGCGAGGGCAAACGAATTTTATTAATGTCGCCTTTGCACCATCATTATCAAAAAAAGGGCTATCACGAAAGTAAGATAGTAACCCGTTTTTGGATAGTTTCTATTGTTTTGGCTGTAATTTCAATTGTAACCCTTAAGCTTAGATAACGATGGAAACCAACCAACATAGTGTTATTATAAAACCAAGTTGGTATCAACCTGCCAGAGGATTGATGGTGGTTTTAGGAGCCGGTGAAAGCGGGGTGGGTACAGCTATATTGGCCAAAAAAATGGGCTATGAGGTTTGGGTGTCAGACGGTAAACCCATCAAAGAGCATTATAAAAAAGAGTTGCTAGAATTTGCTATTGCATTTGAAGAAAACAATCATGACCTCAATAAAATTCTTTCAGCCCAAGTAGTCATGAAAAGTCCGGGTATTCCTAACGAAATACCTTTGATAAAAAATGTAGAAGCGGCAAACATTCCAATAGTCTCTGAAATTGAGTTTGCTTATTACTTTTCACAAGCACCCTGCGTTGCAATTACTGGCAGTAATGGCAAAACTACCACCACAAAATTAGTATATCATTTGTTACAAAATGCCAATTTGAATGTAGGATTAGGCGGAAACATTGGTATTAGCTATGCCAAACAAGTAGCCCTAGCCCCCAAAGATTTGTATGTGCTAGAGGTGAGTAGTTTTCAATTAGAACATATAGAATGCTTTAAACCTTTTATCAGTATTATCACAAATATTTCACCTGATCATTTAGACAGGTATCAAAATGACATGAATTTTTATGTAGCAACCAAGTTTAATATCACCAAAGCACAAACATCAGATGATTATTTTATTTATGATCATGACGATGCTTACTTAACCAATTATATTAAAAATCATGAGATTAACGCCACCATGATTCCCTTTTCACTAACCAAAGAACTAACAATAGGAACATTTATAAAACAAGACATTATGCAAACTAACTTTCAATCAGAATCACAAAGCTGGGACACCAAATTACTCACCATAGATGGCAAACACAACCAAAAAAACGCCATGGCTGCTGTTTCTGTTGCCACACTCCTCAAGATTAGAAAAGACTCTATCAGAGAGAGTTTAAAAAGCTTTGAAGGCGTGGAGCATCGTTTAGAAAAAGTGGCCAAAGTGAATCAAGTTCAATACATCAATGACTCAAAAGCCACCAACGTCAACTCAGTATTTTATGCCCTAGAAAGCATGAACGCTCCTACCGTTTGGATAGTAGGAGGTGTAGATAAAGGCAATGATTATGCTGAATTGGTGCCGTTGGTGATGGAAAAAGTAAAAGCTATAGTTTGTTTAGGCATTGATAATCAGAAAATCATTGAAGCTTTTGGGCATATTGTAGATGTTATGGTTGAAGTAGATAGCATGGATCAGGCCGTGAAAACAGCCCAAAGAATTGGAGAAAAAGGAGATGTCGTTTTGCTTTCTCCCGCTTGTGCCAGCTTTGATTTGTTTGAAAATTACGAAGATAGAGGAAATCAGTTTAAAACCGCTGTAAGAATGCTATAAGCAAAAAGATGATAAAATATTTTATTCAACATATAAAAGGAGACAAAACCATTTGGGCCATCATTGGCTTATTGGCACTTATTTCGTTTATGCCGGTGTATAGCTCTAGCACCAATTTGGCCTATACGGCCAATGGTGGCAGTACGGTGAGTTATGTGGCAAAACATTTTATACACATTTTATTGGGATTTTTTATCATCTATCAAGTACATAAAATAAATTATCATTACTTAAGAAAATTATCGTTACTTCTATTGCCTGTCATGTTAGTTTTGCTGGCATACACCTTGTTAAAAGGCACAGAAATAGGAGGTATCAATGCTAGCCGATGGATCAACATACCATACTTTGGCATTACGTTTCAAACATCAGCGTTTGCATTTATTTTGTTAATGATTTATGTGGCGAGATATTTAACCAAAACCAACGAAAACAGAAAAGAGTTTAAACACTCTTTAGTAGATCTTTGGTTGCCTGTTTTTTTGATCATAGGATTAATTTTCCCTGCAAATTTTTCTACTGCTGCCATCATGTTTAGCATGGTAATTATTTTGGTGTTTATTGGCAACTATCCGCTAAAACACTTAACCATGATTTTTGGATTAGTCTTTGTAACCTTACTTTTTTTTGTGTTAGTTGCCAAAGCATTTCCAAATAAACTAACCAGCAGAGTTAATACTTGGGAATCTAGAATAGAAAAATTTGTATCTGGAGATGACAACCAAGAAGAACAATATCAAATTGAAAGAGCAAAAACAGCTGTAGCCTCAGGAGGACTTTATGGTTTAGGCCCTGGAAAATCTGTGCAGAGAAACTTTTTGCCACAATCTTCCTCAGATTTTATTTATGCTATCATTGTAGAAGAATATGGCTTGCTTGGTGGCCTCTTTGTGGTAATGCTATTTATCATTTTACTTTTACGATTTATTATTGGAGCTCACAAAGCCAAAACCACTTTTGGCAAACTTCTGATTATTGGTTTAGGATTCCCTATTATTTTACAAGCTATTATCAATATGGGAGTAGCCGTAGGATTGTTTCCAGTAACCGGACAAACCCTGCCATTTATCAGTAGCGGTGGAAGTTCAATTTGGGCTGCTTGTATGGCAATTGGAATCATCCTGAATGTGACCAAGAAAGATGAAGAAATTGTAGCCGAAGAACAAGAAAAAGAAAAAAGAGAAAAAGCATTGAATGAGTTAATAGAAAAACATCTTCAAGCAAATGATGAACAATCTGACAACCCACTAACCGCTATAAACAATTAACCATATGAGCAATCTGAAATTCATATTAAGTGGAGGCGGAACCGGGGGACATATTTATCCTGCCATTGCCATTGCAAATGAACTAAAAAAACAGTTCCCAAGTGCACATATACTCTTTGTTGGTGCCAAAAACAAAATGGAAATGCAAAGAGTGCCAAAAGAAGGCTACCCCATAAAAGGGTTATGGATTTCTGGCATTCAACGAAAAATTACCCTAGACAATTTGTTGTTTCCAGCAAAACTAATTAAGAGTTTGTGGGATGCCTATTTTATTTTAATAAAAGAAAAACCAGATGTGGTTATTGGAACAGGGGGTTATGCTAGCGGTCCTTTGCTAAAAATGGCCTCGTGGATGAGGATTGCAACCGTAATTCAAGAACAAAACTCTTTTGCGGGTATCACCAATAAATGGCTGGCAAAAAGTGTAAACAAAATATGTGTGGCCTATACTGGCATGCAACAATATTTCCCAGAAAATAAAATGGTATTAACAGGCAATCCGGTAAGAGAAGATTTGTATCAAATTATGGAGAAATATGAAGACGGGCTCACCTACTTTAATGTGAATCCAAATAAACAAACCATCTTAATTATAGGAGGAAGCCTTGGAGCTAAAAGAATTAACCAACTAATTGCCTCACATGTTCCTTGGTTGTTAGACCATAATTTTCAACTAATTTGGCAATGCGGTGGGTTGTATGAAGATCAGTATCACGAGTTCAAACAATACAAAGATGTAAAGCTTTTCACCTTTATAGACCGCATGGATTATGCCTATGCCGTAGCCGATATCGTCATATCAAGAGCAGGAGCATCATCAGTTTCAGAACTATCGTTGGTTGCAAAACCAACCATTTTTATACCCTCTCCCAATGTGGCAGAAGATCATCAAACAAAGAATGCAAACTATTTGGTAAGTCATAAAGCTGCTTTAATGATTAAAGAACCAGAGCTTGAAGAATTATTCATCAAAACCATCTCAAAGTTGTCTGAAAAAGAAAATTTGAGAAAAAAATTAGCCAAAAATATCTATGCTCTTGCCAAACCAAATGCCACCAAAGATATCGTGGAAGAAATAAAAAAATTAATACCCAATAAAGACCTTTAATATGATATTGAGTCAATATAAATCGATATATTTTTTAGGAATAGGCGGCATTGGAATGAGTGCATTGGCAGAGTATTTCTTATTGCAAAACTTCAATGTTGGAGGTTATGATAAAACGCCTAGTGACATTACGAAAAAATTAGAGCAAAAAGGAGCTTTTATTGTTTTTGAAGAGACAGTTGATGCTATACCAAAAAACTTTTTAACCCAAAACACTTTAATAGTTTACACCCCTGCCATACCACCAAGTCATCCACAAAAAATACACTTTACATCTTCTGGTTTTGTGCTAAAAAAACGATCTGAAATTTTGGGATTAATTACCAATCAAACCTATTCGTTTGCCGTAGCTGGCACTCATGGCAAAACGACTACAACAGCCATTTTAGGACATATTTTATACCAAAGCAATTTGGATGTTACGGCATTTGTGGGCGGTGTTTTAGAACAATATCAAACCAATTTATTAAGCCGAGGCAATCAAATATCTGTGCTAGAAGCCGATGAATTTGACCGTTCGTTTTTGCATCTTGAACCCAATATGGCTTGCATCACTTCTACAGATGCCGATCATTTAGATATATATGGCAATGCAAGTGAAGTTAAAAGAACATTTGATGAATTTGCAAAAAAAATTACTGACAAGACACATTTATTTGTGAATGAAACCATTCAAATAGATGGGCAAAAAGTTGGGTTTAGTGATGACGCTGATTATCAGATAAAAAACATAACCATACAAGACAATACACAAACTTTTGATTTTAAAACACCCGATGAAACTTATAATCATCTGAATTTCTCTTTGCCAGGAAAACACAATCTACTTAATGCAAGCATGGCAGCTGCCATGGCATTAAGCTATGGTGTAAGCATTGATCATGTAAAAAATGGTCTCAAAACATTTCCGGGTGTTAAACGTAGATTTTCATATCCTATAAAAACCAATAATTTTGTGATGATAGATGATTATGCTCATCATCCTACCGAAATTGAAGCCATATATGAAACCTTAAATTTGTGGTATCCTAAACAGCAAAAAACAGTTGTTTTTCAACCACATTTGTTTTCTAGAACACAAGATTTCATGCATGATTTTGCTATAATTTTATCTAAGTTTGATCAAGTCATTTTATTGCCTATTTATCCTGCCAGGGAGCTGCCTATAGCAGGGGTAACATCAGAAGCGTTATTAGAATTAATTTCGATAAAACACAAATCAGTTTGCAGTAAGCAGGAACTATTAGAAAAAGCAAACCTCACAGAAAATCAAGTTTTGGTTGTGCTTGGTGCGGGAGATATTGGAGAGATGGTTGAACCCATTTCTCAAAAAATTAAACAGATAATTGCGTCATGAATGTTATCAAAAAATATCAAAATACTCTAAAACTAAGTTTCATTTTATTAGTGGTTTTTGGCATGTTGGCTTTTTCGCATCAAAGGTATCAAAACAAGCAAATTCAGGATATTTCTATTGAGATAGATTACACAGAAGAATTGTTAATAACTCAAAGTTTGGTTAATAAGTTGTTAATAGAAAAAATTCTACAAACCAACAAAATAGCAGCAGATGCAGTAGATTTGAATGAGATAGAAAACTATTTTAATCAACATCCAATGTTTTTGCATTCAAATGTTTATAAAACTATTGATGGTAAATTAAACGTTCATTTAAAACAAAAAAAACCATTGGCTAGGTATCATTCTGCACAAAAAAGATTTTACATGGCAGAAGATGGTAAACCAATGCCATTATCTGAAGTTCAATCGGCTAGAGTGCCCTTGGTAATTGGTGATTTAAAATCGGTAGAGATGTCTGATTTTTTAAAATTATTGACTTTGATTAATGCTGATGAATTTTTGAAGAAAAACATAACTGGTATTCAGATTAAATCAAAAAATAACCTCGTGTTAAACAACAGAGTTTATGATTTTGATGTAATTTTTGGTAGTTTATCTAACATTGAAAAAAAGTTATCAAATTATAAAGCTTTTTTGTTGAAAACACACAACGAAGCTCAAATATACGAGTACAAAACAATTAATTTGATTTACAAAAATCAAGTAGTTTGCACAAAGTAATAAGTTTATGATACAAGCTAATTAACTTAAGAATTCAAATAATCAAAAATGGATTTCCATCAAAAAAATAACCACATGAAAAACAACAATATAGCCGTTGGATTAGACATTGGAACCACAAAAATTGTTGCCATGATTGGCAAAAAAAATGAATATGGTAAAATAGAAATTTTAGGGTTAGGTCAGGCCAAAAGTACTGGTGTGCATCGTGGGGTGGTAAACAACATCATCAAAACAATTAATGCCATCAAAGAGGCTATTGAAATGGCACAACAACAATCTGGCCTCACTGTAGAGGAAGTCATGGTAGGTATTGCAGGACAGCACATTCGCAGCATACAACACAGCGATTATATGCTTAGAAGCAACAACGAAGATGTGATAGACGAATCTGATATTGAACAGTTAGTTAACCAAGTTCAAAAATTAGCCATGCTGCCAGGTGAAGAATTAATTCATGTGTTACCTCAAGAATTCATTATAGATGGCCATCAAGAAACCACCGAACCAATTGGCATGTATGGAGGCCGATTAGAGTGTAATTTTCATGTGGTAGTTGGACAATCATTTTCGATAAAAACTTTAGGCAGATGTGTAAAAAGTTCAGATGTTGAGCTTTCAGGAATTACTTTAGAGCCCATTGCCTCCTCGGATGCTGTATTAACCAATGAGGAAAAAGAAGCTGGAGTTGCTTTGGTTGATATTGGAGGTGGCACCACAGATCTTGCCATTTTTAAGGATGGCATCATCAGACACACAGCCGTAATTCCGTTTGGTGGAAACATCATAACAGAAGACATCAAAGAAGGGTGCACCATCATGGAAAAGCAAGCAGAACTGCTTAAAGTAAAGTTTGGATCGGCTTGGCCAGGGGAAAATAAAGAAAATGAAATTGTCTCTATACCGGGTTTAAGAGGAGGCGAACCAAAAGAAATCTCTTTAAAAAATTTATCAAAAATTATTCATGCCCGTATCATAGAAATCATCAACCAAGTATACCATGAATTGCAGGTTTATGGCTATGATAGCCCAAAGAAAAAACTCATTGCGGGCATTGTACTCACAGGGGGTGGTTCGCAACTAAAACACATTAAGCAGTTGGTAGAATTTGTTACGGGCATAGACACCAGAATTGGCTACCCCAACGAGCATTTGGCAGGTAATTCTGGTGAGCAATTTTCTAGCCCTATTTATGCCACCGCTGTGGGCTTAATTATTCAGGAATTAAAAAATAAAAAAAATAATCCTGAAGAATCATTTGCAACTCAAGAAACTACAACATCAACCATAGAAGAAACCGAAGAAGAAGTAAATCAAAATCTTCACGAAAAAAACGAAATAGCCAAAGAAAATACTAAAAACAAATACATGGAGCGATTTTTTAAGAAACTGAAAGATTTCTTAGACAACGCAGACTAAAAACAAATAAATACCAAGAATTATGGAACAGCATAACGAATTTGAAGGAATATCATTTGATTTGCCAAAAAACCAATCAAACGTCATCAAAGTAATTGGTGTAGGTGGAGGCGGTAGTAATGCCATTAACCACATGTTTAAACAAGGTATTTCTGGCGTAGACTTTGTGGTTTGCAATACAGATGCACAAGCACTTCAAAACAGCCCGGTACCAAATAAAATTCAACTAGGCTTAAACCTCACCGAGGGTCTTGGAGCAGGAGCAAATCCTGATGTTGGTTATCAAGCAGCCATAGAATCTGTTAATGACATAGATTTTTTATTAGAAAACAATACCAAAATGGTGTTCATTACAGCAGGTATGGGAGGTGGCACCGGAACCGGAGCAGCTCCTGTATTGGCACAAATGGCAAGAGAAAAAGATATCTTAACGGTGGGTATTGTTACGATTCCTTTTGAATTTGAAGGCAAAAACAGAAGAGAACAAGCAATTATAGGTTTAGAAAAACTTAGAAAACAAGTAGATTCGCTAATTGTTATAAATAACAATAAACTTAGAGAAGTTTATGGAAACTTAGGCTTTAAAGCAGGATTTTCAAAAGCAGATGAAGTATTAGCCACCGCAGCCAAAGGCATTGCCGAGGTTATTACACACCATTACACCCAAAATATAGACCTAAAAGACACCAAAACGGTATTATCTAATAGCGGAACTGCCATCATGGGTTCTGCAAAAGCCCAGGGTGAAAACAGAGCCAAAGAAGGCATCATCAGTGCACTAGACTCACCCCTACTCAATGACAACAAAATTCACGGAGCAAAAAATGTGTTATTGTTAATTGTATCTGGCACTTCAGAAATAACCATCGATGAGATTGGAGAAATCAATGACCATATTCAGCACGAAGCTGGTCATCATGCAAATATTATTATGGGGATAGGTGAAGACACCTCGCTAGAAGAATTTATTAGCATAACCATCATTGCAACCGGGTTTAATATAGATCAGCAGGCGGAAATAGTGAACACTCAACCCAAAAAAATTGTGCATCCGCTGACACCAGATCAAATTAATGAAATTGACTTTACACCTGAGCCTTTAAACAATAAATTATCTCCAAATCAGCCTTTTACACAAAATAATTCTGAAAAAATAGTTTTTGATTTAAATGAATTAGAAGACCAAGATATTGAAATAATAGACGTTTCTGAAAACAATTTATTGGAGATAACAGAGTCTATTAAAAATTTGGACGTGACCTTTGAATTGGTTTCTGAAGAAAAAAATCCGATTGTTGAAATCACAAATGCAATTTTAAATTTAGAGGTAAATACCCCAGAATTGGTTAGCGATCAAACTACGTCAGTAAATCCAATAACAACTCCAGCAATAGAATCTGATCAAGTAGTAAAACACTCACTTGAAGACTATTTGGAGGTAGAAAATAAACTCTTTGAGTCTAAACCAACAGACAGCAACAATAACATCACTTTTGATTTAAAAGTTGTAGACAATGTTACAAACTCAGAACCTAAAATGCTAAATGCAGATCCTACTGAGTTGTCTATAGAAGATACCTTGCGTTTAAAATTGGAGAATAGAAGTGAAAAACTTAAAAAATTTAACTACCAATTTAGTAACCTTTTTGAAAACATTGAAAACCTTGAAAAAGAACCTGCTTATAAAAGAATTGGCATACAATTAGACGATAAAAATCAAGAAAACACAAATTCTAATAGTAGAGTGTCAAATAAAAATCAAGAAAACGATTTGCTTTTTGGCCGAGGAAATTCTTTCTTACATGACAATGTAGATTAATTGTAATTTTCAATTTAAGGTAAATTTATAACATGGGCAATACCATAAGCGTATTGAAGAACCATTTTAATTTTATAAATTTGCCAAAAAAAAATTATTATGAGTTTGCAAAATACCATCAATGAAGACATAAAAACAGCCATGAAGGCCAAAGATAGCTTGTCTCTCGAAGCCCTTAGGGCTATAAAGAGTGCTATTTTACTAGCGCTAACAGAAAGTGGCAATAAAACTGAATTAACTCAAGAAGACGAAATAAAATTACTTCAAAAACTGGTAAAGCAACGCAAAGACAGTGCTGAAATTTACCTACAACAAGGCAGAAACGATTTGGCAGAGCCAGAAATTGCTCAATACAAAGTGATTGAAAAATTCTTGCCAGAGCAACTTTCAGAAGATCAAGTTACCGAAATTGTGCAAAAGTTAATTGCAGAAAATAATTTTTCTGGCATGGCAAACATGGGCCAGTTGATGGGTTTAGCGTCCAAAGCGATGGCTGGCAAAGCAGATGGCAAAATAATTTCTGGCATAGTAAAAAAACTATTGTCATAAACAAAAGGGTCCCGTAGTTCAACTGGATAGAATATCAGATTTCGGCTCTGAGGGTTAGGGGTTCGAATCCCTTCGGGATCACAAAAAATGCATCTTTTTTTTGGCTAAACGAGTCATCAAAAAATGAAAAAAAGCATTAAAAAAAGGTATTAAAAATTTTACACTACATTTGGCAAAAAAATAATATGGCAAAAAACCTAGTGATTGTTGAATCTCCTGCAAAAGCAAAAACCATCGAAAAATTTCTTGGTAAAGATTTTCAAGTAGAATCTAGTTATGGCCATATTGCAGATTTGCCATCTAAAGAAATTGGCATTGATATTAAAAATGATTTTAAACCAACTTATAAAGTTTCTTCAGATAAAAAAGAGTTGGTAAAAAAGCTCAAGGCACTTTCTTCCAAAGCCGATTGTGTTTGGCTTGCCTCAGATGAAGACCGTGAAGGTGAAGCCATTTCGTGGCATTTGGCTGAAGAATTACAGCTAAAACCTGAAAAAACAAAACGCATAGTTTTTCATGAAATCACCAAAAAAGCCATTCAAAAAGCCATAGAAAACCCAAGAGGTATTGATTATAATTTAGTGAATGCCCAACAAGCCCGAAGAATTTTAGACAGATTGGTTGGTTATGAATTGTCTCCTGTGCTTTGGAAAAAAGTAAAAAGAGGGTTGTCTGCTGGGAGGGTTCAGTCTGTTGCTGTGAGGCTAATAGTTGATAAAGAAAGAGAAATTCAAGCTTTTAAAACCCATGATTACTTTGTAGTTGTGGCAGAATTTTTAACAAAAGATAAAAAAATACTCAAGGCTAGATTAGAAGATCAATTAACCAACATCAACGATGCTGAAAAATTTTTAACTTTATCAAAAGAAAGTGTTTTTGAAGTTGCTGATTTAGAAAAAAAACCTGCAAGAAAATCACCATCTGCCCCATTTACCACCTCTACACTACAACAAGAAGCTTCTAGAAAATTAGGATTTTCTGTTAGTAGAACCATGCAAGTTGCCCAAAAACTTTATGAATCGGGGCATATCACCTACATGAGAACAGATAGTGTAAACTTATCTGAAGAGGCCCTTACAGAGGCTAAAAATGAAATCATTAAATGCTACGGAGAAAAATTTTCTAACAGAAAAAGCTACGTCAACAAATCAAAGTCGGCTCAAGAAGCCCACGAGGCCATCAGGCCAACAGACATCACTGTGCATGATTTAATGGCCGATAGAGACCAAACTAGGCTCTATGAGTTAATCTGGAAAAGAACCATAGCATCACAAATGTCTGATGCAGAGCTAGAAAAAACAACCATCAAAGTAAAAGCAAACAATCACCAAAAACTATTTATAGCTCAAGGCGAAGTCATCAAATTTGAAGGATTTTTAAAAGTTTATTTAGAAGATAATGATGAAGAAGCAGATGAGCAAGAAGGCTTATTGCCAGCTACCAACATTAATGAAAAACTAAGTTACAAACAACTTACAGCCACTCAAAAGTTTAGCCGACCTCCAAGCAGATACACCGAAGCCTCTTTGGTAAAAAAACTAGAGGAATTGGGTATTGGCAGACCCTCAACTTATGCCCCAACCATTTCAACCATCATCAACAGAAGTTATGTTGAAAAAGGAATCTTTGAAGGTGATAAACGGGCTTATCAGGTCTTAACTTTAGTAGATAACAATATTACCAAGAAAGGTGACTCTGAAATTACAGGCTCTAACAAAGGCAAACTCGTACCCACAGACATCGGCATGATTGTAAATGACTTTTTGGTAAAAAACTTTGAATCTATTTTAGATTTTAACTTCACTGCCAACGTTGAGCAAGATTTTGATGCCATAGCCGAAGGTCAGGCCAATTGGAGTGAAATGATAAATAAATTCTATACCAAATTTCACCCAAATGTATTAGATGTAGAAAAAAATGCCAACAGAGAAAGTGGTGAGCGGATTCTTGGCAAACATCCTGAATCTGGCAAAACAGTTTTGGTAAGATTGGGTAAATATGGCCCTATGGCTCAAATTGGCGATCAAGAAGATGAAAACAAACAGTTTGCAGGGCTTACAAACGATCAAAACATCAATAACATTAGCCTTGAAGAGGTTTTAGAACTTTTTAAACTTCCTAAAATACTAGGGGAATTTGAAGGAGAAACCATAGAAGCTAATAATGGCAGATATGGCCCGTATGTAAAATTTGGCAGTGCGTTTATTTCATTAGAAAAAGGGCAAAATGCCACAGATGTAACCCTACAACAAGCCAAAGAGTTAATTTTAAACAAACGCAAACAAGACGCACCAATTGCCATAGTTGATGGCCTTGATGTTACAAAAGGAACAGGTCGGTTTGGCCCATTTATCAAATGGAACGGCATGTTTATTAACGTGTCTAAAAAATATGACTTTGATTATTTAACAAAGCAAGATATTGAGAGTTTAATAGAAGATAAACTCAAAAAAGAAAGCGAAAAAGTAGTGAGAGAATGGCCCGACTTAAAAATAACAATCGAAAAAGCCAGATGGGGCCGACATCAAATCATCAAAGGGAAAACAAAAATTGAGCTTGGCAAAGAGGTTGATGTACAAAAGCTTACCTTAGACGAGGTTAATAAATTTTTAGACTCAAAAAAGAAAAAATAAGCACTTATGATATTCGATTTTTTGAGTCCTGTAGATCACAAACTTTACAATTCTGAACCCAATGACACCTCAAAAATTGGAGACCAAATTATCATACATAAATTAGACGAAACACCAAATTTAGAAATTGTAAAAATTGCTATAATAGGTTTAAAATATCCTAATGAAAACCATCCAACAATTGATGTTGAGGCATTTAGAAGAAACTTTTACAATTTACATGTGGGCAATTGGCATAAAGAATTTGCCGATCTTGGTAATCTTACCCTAAGCGAATCATTAGAAGATAATATTTTTGCCATCAAATCTATTGTATCAGAGCTTTTTAAAAAAAATATTGTGGTTGTTTTAATTGGTGCAGATCAATCGCTAACACTTGCACTGTATAGGAGTTATCCGCAAAAAGATTTGATGCTTAATCTCGTTAACATAGATGCAGAATTAGACATCAATCCCGAAAATCAATATGGCATAGAGCAGGGCTATGTATCTAGAATGATAACAGAACAACCTATAACGTTAAATAATTATACGGTTTTAGGTTATCAAACTTATCTCAACACGCACCAAGCAATAGATTTGATGGATAAACTCTATTTTGATATCATGAAGTTGGGAGACCTAAATGCCAACATCAAACAAGCAGAGCCCTACTTAAGAGATGCAGATATAGTTTCTGTTGATTTAAAGGTAGTAGAATCAAATTACTTAGGCTTTTTGCATCACAACCCAAATGGGTTAAATGGCAAAGAAATTTGTGCCTTGTCTCGTTATGCAGGCATCAGCGATCGGGTTAGCAGCTTTGGGGTTTTTAATGGCTTTGGTGCAGCCTCAGAAAGCATGCTTATAGCACAAATGACTTGGTATTTTATAGAAGGTGTTAATTTGAGAAGCAATGAATACCCAATCACCAACAGAAATCACTTTACAAAATACATAGTTCCAGTAGATCACCAAGCCATTACTTTTTATAAAAGCAATACAACAGAGCGTTGGTGGATAGAAATTGAATATGATGTAAAAAACAATAAACTAAAAAATACTTCGTTATTCCCTTGTTCATTTGAAGATTACTTGAAAGCATGCGATCAAGAAATTCCGGACAGATGGTGGAAAGCACATAGAAGAAATTTGTAAAATTGTAACGAAAATGTTTTATTTTCTTAAAATTTAAGTTTTTTTTAAAATTTTATTGTTTTTTTAAAAAATATTAAATACGTTTGAGCCCTTATAGCAAATCAGATTAATTATTATCATTTATTATGAAAAAACTATTGTTTTTAGTAGCCTTGTTTACCTTCCTTTACAGTTGTAGTTCTAGCGACAAAGGAGAGCTTGTTGGTATTAAAGGTAAAAAATGGAAATCCGAAAAACCATTCGGTATGACATTGGTTCCAAGTGGAGCTTTTGTGATGGGTAGTTCAGACGACGACCCGGCCAACATGGGAGATGCACCAACCAAAACAGTTACGGTTCCTGCTTTCTATATGGACGAGACAGAAATCACCAATAGTGAATATCGTCAATTCGTAGAGTGGGTAAAAGACTCTGTTATTAGATTAAGACTTGCTGTTATGGCTGAAGATTTTGGTTTGAAACCTGCCGGAAACCCAGGTAAAAAAAGAGTTGGTGCCTCAACAGGAGACTATGCATTTTTGGACGCTGATACCGAAAAAATGACTCCCTATGAGAAATATATGTTCGAAAACTATTACAGCCTCAATGCAGATGATGACTATGCCGGTAGAAAATTGAATAAAAATGTGATGTTGCCTACCAAAACATCTCAGTATCCTGATGAATATTTTGTAGAAGTGATGGACTCAATGTATATTCCTTTAGAAGAATCTTATAACGGCCAAAGAATTATTGACGTAACTAAATTAAAATTTAGATATACTTGGGTTGATAGTGAAGCTGCTGCAAGAAAAAAATCAGGTAAACGTTCTGAATTTATCAAAACTGAAAATTTGCCTATTTATCCTGACTCAACTGTTTGGATTAAAGATTTTGCTTATTCATATAATGAGCCGATGCACAATAGTTATTTTTGGCACAGTGCCTTTGATGAATACCCAGTTGTGGGCGTAAATTGGAACCAAGCCAAAGCATTTTGTGCATGGAGAACACTCAAGAAAAATGCTCATATCAAACAATTAAACAGAAAGAAAAAGAAAAAAGATTACGTTAATGAGTTCAGATTACCCTCTGAAGCTGAGTGGGAATATGCTGCCAGAGGCGGATTGGCAAGTGCCACATATCCATGGGGTAGCTTATACACCAAAAATGACAGAGGTTGTTTTATGGCAAACTTTAAACCTAACAGAGGCGATTATGCAGCAGATGGTGCTTTATATACTGTTGAAGCTAGATCGTATGATCCAAACGGTTATAAGCTTTATAACATGGCCGGCAACGTATCTGAATGGACAAACGATTCTTATGATGCCTCTTCATATGAGTTTACTTCAACACTAAGCCCAAGTGTTAATACCTTAAAAAATGACAGAAAAGTCATTAGAGGAGGTTCTTGGAAAGACGTGGCATATTTTCTAAAGGTTTCTTCAAGAGATTACGAATATTCTGATACCGCAAGAAGTTACATAGGTTTTAGAACCGTTCAAGATTATTTAGGAACAGATCAAATTACCTCTGGTGGAACAGCCAGATCTAGAAGACGATAAAAAAATAAAACAGAAATAACAAACAAACAAAACAAACTAAAATTTTTTCATTATGGCATTATTAAGTAAAAAAGCAATGAATTTTGCTTATGGTATGGGAGCAGCAGTTGTAATTGTTGGAGCTTTATTCAAAATCACACATTTTGAATTTGGATTTTTAACTGGTAACCTCATGTTAACAATCGGTTTATTGGTAGAAGCGGCAATTTTTGCTTTATCTGCATTTGAACCAGTAGATAAAGAATTGGATTGGTCTAGAGTATACCCAGAATTAGCAGATGGTGAAGCCAAACCAAAATCTAAAAAAGGAGATGAAAAAGAAGATGC
Organism: Flavobacterium sp.; assembly: GCA_036796275.1. Classification (GTDB taxonomy): domain Bacteria; phylum Bacteroidota; class Bacteroidia; order Flavobacteriales; family Flavobacteriaceae; genus Flavobacterium. Next base: position 18,696 of record DAIRDG010000012.1, on the reverse strand, counting down.
CCAAGGTATCTTATCAAAAAAATTAGATGAAATGCTTAAAGAAGCTAAAATTGACGGTCAATTGATGAGCAGTTTAGGTGATAGCATCAAAAATTTTGAATCAGCAGCTAAAAACATGGCACCAACTGTAGATTCTATATCTTCACAGAAAAAATACAGCGAAGAATTGTCAATGGCTGCAGCTCAAATGGAGTCTTTAAATAGCTTATACAAATTACAATTAGAAAGTGCTAACAGAAATGCTGAAGCAAACAAAGAAATTGCTGATAATGCTTCAAAATTAAAAGAGCAAATGCAAGCTATGACATCTAATATTGCTTCACTTAACACCGTGTATGGTGGTATGTTGAGTGCTATGAGCATGAAAGGTTAATTAATAAATATAATAACAAACCATAAATAAAACAAAATGGCTGGAGGAAAACTAACCCCAAGACAGAAGATGATTAACCTCATGTATTTGATATTTATTGCCATGTTGGCATTAAACGTCTCAAAAGAGGTGCTTACTGGGTATGGGTTAATCAACAAAAAAATGGAAGAAACCAATGATTTTGCAAAATTATCAAATGCAAATTTATTAGACGTTATCAAAACTCAAAAAGAAGAAAAAGGTGGCGAATTTGATCTTGCCTATCAAAATGCTTCAAAAGTAGCTCAAATTACAAACAAATTTAATACATACATAGAGGGAATCAAATCAAAATTAACCGAAAAAGTTGAAATCAACAAAAACACCGGCAATCTTAACTATGAAGTTATGGATAAAGGCGACTACATTGATGAAAATTGGTTTGGCCCCAAAGGTCTAAAAGATGGCGGCATTGAGTTTAAAAACAAAATGGAAAGCTATAAAAAAGAATTAAAAAATTTATTGGCTTATGATCAAAGCAGATTTTCTGACGTAATTAAAAGTATTGACAAAAGATTTGATTTATCTGATGTTAAAAATAAAGATGGAAAAAATCAGGAATATTTTGATTATCATTTTAAAGGATTTCCATCAATTACTTCTCTTACAAAATTAACTGCTTTTCAATCTGATGTTAAAAAAATTGAAACAGATGTATTTAATGCTTTATTAGGTGAAGCTGCCAAAAAAGCAAGTTCTGTTACGAAATTACAAGCCAATATTATCCTAGAAAAAAATGTTTTCTTTTCTGGTGAACAAGTAAAAGGAAAAGTAGTTTTGGCTAAATATGACGATAATTTCAATGTAAAATCTGCCACTGGTGGTACATTTGAAAATGGTCAGTTAGTCATCAGCGAAACTGCAGGAAGTGTGGGTACAAGAACCATTGCTGGTAGTTTTGTTTTTGAAGAAGACGGCAAGGAAATTCCACTTGATTTTAAAGGTGAATATGTAGTTGTCCCAAGACCTAATTCAGCAACCATTTCTGCCGATAAAATGAATGTGTTATACAGAGGTTTAGACAACCCCCTAACCATTTCTTTTGCAGGCGTACCAGACACTAAAGTAAGAGCTAGTGGCCCAGGCATGAGACAAGTTAAGGGTGGTAGTTATATGATCAATCCTCCGCAAGGTGGTAATGAAGTTGTTATTGATGTTAATGCTACATTGGATGATGGAAAAGTTGTTAATGACAAAAAGAAATTTAGAGTGAAAAACGTACCACCACCAACCGGTTTTGTGAGAGGTGAATATGGTGACATCAAAGGACCAGCGTCTTCTTTAGAAAAAGTAGAAGTAACTGCAAAACCATTAGATTTTGATTTTGATGTGCTTTACACCGTTCAAAGTTTTACAATCAAAGTACCAGGACAACAAACAGTAGTAGTTAATGGCAGTAGAATGAGCCCACAAGCTATCTCTGTAATTAAAAACGCCAAAAGAGGTGACCAAGTAATCATCTCAAACATACTGGCAAGAATGGGCAGTACTAGTTTGGTGCAAAAAGCATCTAATGTGGTGTATGAAGTTCAATAAATTTTATAATAATCTCGTTTGAATTTCGTTTATTAAATAATAAAAATAATATAAGATGAAGTATTTTAGTTTATTCTTCTTTGCAAGTGCAGTAACCTTTTGCGTTTTGGCTCAGTCAAATTTATTGAATGCCAAAATGGTTGATGAAATTGGATTAAAAACACTTCAAGAAATTGAAAAAGATAACGATAAGCCACTAGAATATGGTTATGTTGGAGACCGTGACGTGCTGATGGGAAGAATTGTATGGGAAATTATTGACCTAGACGAAAGACAAAATTTTCATATGTATTACCCCGTTGAAGAAGATATGGGTTCTCACAGAAAAGCATTGTTTGAAGTTTTGGCCAAAGGTATGGAAGATGGAAGAATAACAGAAGTGTTTGCAGATAGTTATTTTACACGCAAAAAGTCTTTGAAAGAAATTCAAAGTGCTAGAGTTTTTCTTGATACAACAAACGCTGGTAGAGACCAGTTGTTTAATGAAGGTTTTGTAGACCCCATGTATATTGATGAATACCGTATAGAACCATTTCACGTATCTGATTATAAAATCAAAGGGATGTGGTATTTTGACAAACGTCAAGGTGATATGAGATACAGAATGTTGGGTATTTGCCCGGTAACGCCAGATGTTTACACGTTAACTAATCCGGATGCTACAGATTATGTAGAGTTATTTTGGGTGTTTTTACCTGATGCACGAGAAGTACTCCACGAAAATAAAGCTTTTAATGACCGTAACCCACAAAACAGTTTAACTTATGATCATATTTTAAATGCCAGAAAGTTTAGTTCAAGAATATACAAAGAACAAAACGTGATGCAAGACAGAGAAGTTGCAGCTTATATGAAAGAAAATGCACTCAATCAATTACTAGAAGGTGATAGAATAAGAGAAAAATTAAGAAATTTCGAAATTGATATGTGGAATTACTAAAACATATTTTACAAATACAATAATCCGAAAAGCTTATCTTTGTATAACTTTTCGGATTTTTTTATGTTAGATTATATCATAGTTGGCTCAGGATTAGCAGGAATTTCATTTGCAGAGATCTGCCATCAACGCCAACAAACGTTTTTGGTTATAGACAAACCAATATATAATGCCTCGAGAATTGCTTGCGGTCTATACAACCCAGTAATTCTTAAACGATTTTCTTTAGCGTGGAAGGCAGATGAACATTTAGAAAATGCCATAGAATTCTATAAAAATTTAGAATCCAAATATCAATCTAAATTTATCTATGAAAACAATGTACAAAGGATAATTCATGATATACAAGAGCAAAATGAATGGCATTTAGCCTCTGATAAGATAAAATTATCAAAATTTTTGAATCCTCAATTAAGAGAAAACAACCAAAATAACATTCATGCAAATTATAAACTTGGAGAAATTCTTAACTCCGGCTTTGTTGATGTTGGGTTGTTAATTAATAAAATTACCAATAAACTCAAAGCTAATAAGTTATTTGAAGAAGCTTTATTTGATTATGATTCCCTAAAAATTTTTAAAGATTATGTGCAATACAAAAATCATAAAGCTAAACACATCATTTTTGCAGAAGGCTATGGCATGCTTAAGAATCCGTTCTTTAAACAATTGCCACTAGAAGGCACCAAAGGAGATGTTATTACTATAAGGTCAGAATCCTTAATGAGTAAAAATATTTATAAAAAAAATAAATTTATCATACCACAAGGTAATGATACTTATAAAATTGGGGCAACTTATAATTGGGAGGCGAAAACTGAAACACCTTGCAAACTTGCCCTACAAGAATTAATTGAAGGTGTGCAGGAAATTACATCCTCAAGTTTTACTATAATCAATCACGAGTCTGGTGTTAGACCTACTGTTAAAGATAGAAAACCTTTAATTGGTAAACATCCAAAATTTAAAAACATAAGTCTCATCAATGGTCTTGGCACTAGGGGTGTAATTATTGCACCCAATATGGCAAATAACCTTTGGGAGTATCTTAACGAAGGAAAACCTTTAGATATTGAGGCAGATATCAAAAGGTTTAATAAAATAATTTGGTGACGAATAAGTTTTAAAAAAGCCACTTAAAAATATTGATTTTATAGTGATGTAAAACTTATCTTGAAACTACTGCTTGTTTTTAAAATTTACAAACATATTGATCCAAATGTTTCTAGACAGCCTAAGTATAATTGGATAAAACACTACAATACTAGCTATAATGGCCACAAAAGAAACTTTGAGACTAGACCCAAAAAACAAATGACTTATCACAAAAGCAGCCACACCAAATGCAACCGTAACGGCATAACTAACGTACATGGCACCATAAAAAAAACTTGGCTCAATTTGATATTTTAAACCGCAATGACCACATTTTTCATGCATGCTGAGCATGGTATTATATTGGTAAGCATTTTTATTTACATACATATTGCTTTCATGGCATTGTGGACATTTTCCGTAAAAAATGCTGTATAGTTTGTTTCCTTTTCTTAACATTGCAATTTTATTACAAATATAGAAGGTATAATTTAATTTTATTGTAACAATAGATACATAATGATTAGTGTTTCAAATTTATCGGTGTCATTTGGGGGTACATACCTCTTTGAACAAGTTAGTTTTAAGTGTAATGTAGGAGACAAAGTGGGGTTAGTAGGCAAAAACGGTGCTGGTAAATCAACCTTACTAAAAATTCTGTCTAAAGACCTCCTACCCGATGATGGATCTCTAGCTTTTGAAAAAGAAATAAAGCTTGGTTTCTTGAGACAAGACATCGATTTTGATTTAAACAAAACGGTGCTAGAAGAAGTTTACAAGGCCTTTGAAGACATTTTAATCATCGAAAAATCTATAGAAAATATCAACACACAACTGTCTGAAAGAACAGATTATGAATCTGCAAGTTATTTTGAGTTGATTGAACAATTATCTGACCTTACCCATCATTTTAACCTTTTAGGGGGCTATCAATATCAAGGTGATACCGAAAAAATATTATTAGGATTGGGGTTTAAAAGAGATGATTTTGAAAAAACCTTACAAACGTTTTCAGGCGGGTGGAGAATGCGGGTGGAGTTAGCCAAATTGTTGTTGCAAAAAAACCAAGTATTACTGCTTGATGAACCAACTAATCACCTAGATATTGAAAGTATTTTATGGTTCGAAAACTTCTTGAAATCTTATCAAGGCGTAGTTGTAATGATTTCGCACGACAAAATGTTTTTAGATGAAGTTACCAACAGAACCATCGAAATTTCTATGGGAAAAATTTACGATTTTGATAAACCCTATTCAAAATACCTTACCTTGAGGCATGATATCATAGAAAAACAATTAGCGACTCAAAAAAATCAATTAAAAAAGATTGAAGAAACCGAAAAATTAATCCAAAAATTTAGAGCCAAAGCAAGCAAAGCCTCTATGGCCCAATCGCTCATCAAAAAGCTAGATAAAATGGAGGTTACACAGGTTGATGAAGTTGACCAATCTGTAATGAATATCAACTTTCCGATGTCGGTAGCACCCGGAAGAGTGGTTATTGAAACAGAATCATTAACCAAATATTACGATAACAAACTAATTTTTAAAGACATCTCAATAGCCATAGAACGTGGACAAAAAGTAGCCTTGGTTGGGCAAAACGGACAAGGAAAATCTACATTCATAAAAGCTGTAATCAATGAAATTGACTATACTGGCACTATAAAATTAGGCCATAATGTAAAACTTGGCTACTTTGCACAAAATCAGGCTGAATATTTAGATGATAACAAAACGGTCTTAGACATCATGATAGAGGCTTCTAATGACACCAACCGAACCAAAGTAAGAGATTTTTTAGGGGCATTTCTGTTTAGCGGAGATCAAGTAGATAAAAAAGTAAAAGTTTTATCTGGGGGCGAAAGAAATCGTTTGGCTTTATGCAAAATGATGCTTACCCCCATGAATGTGCTTTTGCTAGACGAACCAACCAATCACCTAGATATCTTGAGCAAACAAGTGCTTAAACAAGCAATACAGAAATTTGAAGGAGCTCTGATAGTTGTGTCGCATGACAGAGATTTCCTGAGCGGATTAACCGATTTGGTTTATGAGTTTAAAGATCATAAAACTCAACAATATTTAGGAGACATTAATTATTTTTTAGAATCTAAGAAATTAAACGATATGCGAGCTTTTGAAACACAAAAAGCTGAAATTTTATCTGAAAAATTAAAAGAAAACGTTGATCATAGCGATCATAAAATTAAAAAAACACTTCAAAATAAATTGGCTAAAACCGAACATGATATTGCAAAATTAGAGTCTGATTTACAAAAAATTGAAAAAAAGATGATAGAAAACCCTAATATCATTCACGAAAAAACTAATTTTCTGGAAGAATACCAACAAAAAAAAACAACTCTAGATCAGCTTATGCTAGCTTGGGAAGAACTATCAGAGCAAATTGAAAACTGATTTGATTGAGTTATGATGATAATTTGTTAACAATTTTTTCATTAAAACATATCAGGGTTCATTTGATTTAATATTTTTATAAAATATAAATTCTCAAATAGAAATCGTTTCCCGTGAACACTTCCAATATAACCATGAACATCTTGATGATTGAGGCCCCGCTTTTGGTCTTTAAGGGTTTAAAATCAATACTTTCTGAATACTTCAAAAACATATTGGTATACAACGTTACTGACGAAAAAAAAACCTTAGAGTTATTATCTAATAAAAATGTAGATGTTGTTTTTGTGATGCAAGACATCAGCCAAGACTACGTAAACCTGATTTCCTCTAAAATCAATTCTAATTTTTTGAATACAAAGATGATTTGTTTAGTAAAAAATGATCAAAAAATTCAGGAATACAAAGCTATTTATTTTGATAAAATTGATGCTTATATAAAATCTAACACCTCCGAAGAACATTTTATAGAAACATTTTCAGACGTTATAAAAAAAACAATTCCGTTTGAATCTATCAAAGACATCAAGGTTGAAGCTTATGAAATAATTTCTAATCCTATCACTAAGCTATCAAAAAGAGAGTATGAAATTGCCATTTACATGAAAAACGGCATGGGTAACCTCGAAATATCAAATCATCTGAACATTGGTGCATCTACAGTAAGCACTTATAAGAATAGAATATTTGAAAAACTTCAAATTAAAAATATAGTAGAATTAGTAGATATTGTCAGAAAATTTGAAAATTACGGCAATTAAATCTTAGGAAAAATTTTAGCACATCGCTTAAAGTTTTCTAACTAGACACCACCTTTTTGTATATCTCAAACAACGCTTGAGCTTGTGACAAGCCAATTTTTCTCAAATATCTTGCAAAGCCATACAGCATAAACCAGAAAATTACCATTGCTATCATCAAATTAACCCAAAGACCAACGGGTTCTTTTAATACATAATTTGAATAAGCTATTACCCCAAAGAATATAAATGCAATAGCCACCAAAAAATGTAAAAACATAAACAATGTCCACAACACAGGATGAGGTCCAAATAATGCTCTTATCTTGGTGGTATGAGCATCTTCCTCTTCAATTTGTAGATGCAAATGCGGAGTGTATATGTATTGTTGAACTTTTGGCAAATACATCCACACATGATGATCTACAATTTTTATGAGGTAATTATGATTGTTTTGGTTTTTTAATAAAATAAATTTTGATAAAATTTCCTCTTTTGCAACAGCAAAAACTTCTTGAAACCTATATCTTAACTCAAAAGTATCGTCTAACTTTTCCATGATTTAATATTGATTAGCAAATCTAAAAATTTAGCTCAGATAGTCAATAAAAATATGATTTTAAATACCTGTTCTGATGGCTTCCACCGGATCTAACCTACCCGCTTTATAAGCAGGGATAATTCCAGAAAGTAATCCAATTATTATAGACACCACCGAGCCTAAAACAACATTATTTAGCCCTAGTATGAATTCAAAATCTAGAACAGATGTCATAATTTTAGCCAATATCCAAACCAATCCTAAACCTATTAAACCTCCAATTAATGCCAAAATAATGGCTTCAAACAAAAATTGAAACAAAATAAACCTGCTTTTGGCTCCTAAAGATTTTTGAATGCCAATTAAATTGGTACGTTCTTTTACAGACACAAACATGATATTTGAAATTCCAAAACCACCCACCAAAAGTGAGAAAAAGGCAATAGACCAACCCATCATGTTAAGATTGCCAATTATACTGTCTATAAAATCTGTAAAACCTGAGAGAATATTGATAAAAAAATTATCAATATCTTCATATTTCAAACCTCTGTATTGCCTTAATTTTTGTTTAATATCTGCCTCTAGCTCAGGTATGTCGGCATTGGGTTGTGGTTTTATCAAAATAGCTGGTGTAAGCATAGAACTATTTTCTCCATATCGTCTTCGAACAAAATTCATCGGTAAAAATGCAGACCCATCGCTGCTCTCCCCAAAAGTGGTGAACCCTTGTTTTTTAATAACGCCTATTACATTAAATTTTTGTCCGTAAACTCTTATTTTTTTACCCAAGGCTTTTTCAGGACTTTCAAACAAAGACGTGGCTACTTCGTTTCCTAATAATATCACCTGAGACCCAGAGTTAGATTCGGCTTCATTAAAAAATCTACCATATTCAATTTTTAATCCTTCAATAAATTCAAACTCGTTGGTGCATGGTTTTATAACTACTGAGCTGGCTTCATTGCCTTCATATTTTATGTTTTCGGGTCTGGTAAATAAATTGAATGAAATTTTATCAATGCCCCTTACACTCCTTTTTAGCATTTCAAACTCATCATAGGTAACATCGGGAAATTGTTCTCTTTTCCAAGAAGGAATATCAGTTGGCCCAAACGAAAACCTAATCACATACATGGTGTTTTTATCGAGCCCGGTAAGATCTTCTTTAATTTTTCTGTCAAGAGAATCTACAGCTGTAAGCACAGCAATAATAGAAAATATACCAATGGTAACACCCAACAAAGACAAAATGGTTCTAAGTTTATTATTCCACAGTGAACTGATCGCAAATCTAAAACTTTCGTTTAGTAATCTTAAATAAAGAAGCATGGCTTTGTTTTACTAAAATTAGTTGATAAATAACCCTAAATGTTACAAAAAATATAAAAAATAATCATGTGTTTTCTAAAATACTATCCTATTTTTGTTGCTTATAATTTCACCCTAATGAATCAACTAAAAACCATACATTCTGCTCTCATTTCAGTTTTTGATAAATCTGGCTTAGAACCACTTATTAAATTTTTAAATGATAAAGGTATTCAAATTTACTCTACAGGAGGCACCCAAACTTTTATAGAAAGTTTAAACATCACCGTGGTACCCGTAGAAGATGTTACCGAATACCCCTCTATACTTGGGGGGAGAGTAAAAACCTTGCACCCAAAAGTTTTTGGAGGAATCTTAAACAGGCAAGAAGTTGAGTCGGATATTAAAGAAATGAAAGCTTATAAAATTCCGCAAATAGATTTGGTAATCGTAGATTTGTATCCGTTTGAAAAAACTGTAGCTAGCCAAGCATCACATCAAGAAATTATAGAAAAAATTGATATTGGTGGTATATCACTCATCAGAGCTTCTGCCAAAAATTACCAAGATACGGTTATCATATCACAGCAAGCACAATACGACTTATTGTTAACTATGTTGAAATCTCAACAAGGTGCTACTACCCTAGAGCAACGAAAGCATTTGGCCAAAGAAGCTTTTCACGTATCATCTCATTATGACAGTGCAATTTTTGGCTATTTTGATGAAGATCAAGATCACTTAAAAGTAAGTATTGATAAAAAAATGCCTCTCAGATATGGAGAAAACCCACACCAAGCAGGAAGTTTTTTTGGAGATTTTGACTCTATGTTTCAAAAACTTCATGGCAAAGAATTATCTTACAATAATTTACTAGACATTGATGCTGCGGTACAATTAATTGAAGAATTTAAAGCTGATTTCCCCACTTTTGCCATACTGAAACACAATAACGCCTGTGGAGTAGCTACTAGAAATACTTTGCAAGAAGCTTACCAAAGTGCCTTAGCTGGCGATCCGGTTTCGGCATTTGGAGGAATTTTAGTGTGTAATAAAACCATCGATATAGCAACCGCTACAGATATCAACCCTTTGTTTTGCGAAGTGGTCATAGCACCAGGTTTTGCAGAGGATGCCCTAGAGGTACTCAAAGAGAAAAAAAATAGAATCTTATTAAAACTACACCACTATAACTTACCAACAAAGCAACTCAGATCATGCCTAAATGGCGTTTTAGTTCAAAATAAAAATAACAAAACAGATCAGGCAACCGACTTGTCTTTTGTAACTAATCAAAAACCAACCGATGCTGTTGTGGCAGATTTGTTGTTTGCATCAAAAGTATGTAAACACACCAAATCTAACACCATTGTGTTGGCCAAAGATAAAACCCTGATAGCCTCAGGCACTGGGCAAACGTCTCGTGTAGATGCCCTAAGACAAGCTATTGAAAAAGCTCATGACTTTGGTTTTTCTATCAAAGAAGCCGTGATGGCTAGTGATGCATTTTTTCCATTCCCAGATTGTGTAGAAATTGCCCATAAAGCTGGCATCAATGCTGTTATTCAACCAGGAGGATCCATTAAAGATCAGTTAAGCATAGATTATTGCAATGAACACCAAGTATCTATGGTTTTTACTGGCACTAGACATTTTAAGCATTAAATGATTATTTTTTTGAAATTTTGATGCGTTTTAAGCAATGGCCTTGAAAATAATTCAAATTTCAACCTTTAATTTTGTATATTTGTAAATTAACATTCTAAGAAATAAAATATGGGATTTTTTGATTTTATGGTAGATGATATTGCCATAGATTTAGGTACCGCAAATACATTAATCATACACAATGGCAAGGTGGTTATAGACAGCCCCTCAATTGTAGCTGTAGATAGAGTTTCAAACAAAGTGATAGCCGTGGGCAAAGAAGCCAATTTGATGCAAGGCAAAACACATGAAAACATCAAAACAATAAGGCCCCTCAAAGATGGTGTCATTGCAGATTTTCATGCCTCAGAAGAAATGATTAAAGAATTTATTAAAAGTATTCCTGCACTCAAAAATAAACTGTTTCCGCCCTCCCTCCGGATGGTTGTTTGTATTCCTTCTGGCATTACTGAAGTTGAAATGAGAGCTGTAAGAGAATCTTGCGAAAGGGTAAACGGCAAAGAAATATTCCTTATTCACGAGCCTATGGCTGCAGCTATTGGTATTGGCATAGATATTATGCAACCACAAGGCAATATGATTGTAGACATAGGCGGGGGAACTACAGAAATTGCAGTTATTGCCCTAGCAGGTATCGTTTGTGATAAATCTGTAAAAGTAGCTGGTGATGTCTTTACTAATGACATCATTTATTACATGAGAACACAATACAACTTATTTATTGGGGAAACTACCGCAGAAAAAATAAAAATTGAAATTGGTGCAGCCCTCGAAACCTTAGAATCTCCTCCAGATGAATTATCTGTACAAGGACGTGACTTGCTAACAGGCAAACCCAAGCAAGTTGAAATTTCTTACCGAGAAATAGCTAAAGCGTTAGACAAGTCTTTGCAAAGAATTGAAGATGCCATCATGGAAACACTCTCTCAAACACCGCCAGAATTATCTGCAGATATTTTGAACTCAGGTATTTATTTAGCAGGAGGAGGCTCTTTGCTTAAAGGCTTAGATAAACGAATTTCTATGAAAACTGATTTACCTGTTTTTATTGCAGAAGACCCCCTGAGGGCCGTTGTAAGAGGCACGGGTTTAGCCTTAAAAGACTTAAATAAATATAAAAATGTTTTGATAAAATAAAACTCCTTTTAGTTTATGCAACAGTTCATCCTATTTGTGATAAAAAACAGCAATAAATTGCTGTTTTTATTGCTCTTATTGTTTGGACTTTTTTTTACCATCCAAAATCACTATTACCACAAAAACGCTATCATCAATACTTCAAACAGAATTGCAGGTGCTATGCTAGAGCAATCAAACAAGGTGAACAGCTACTTTGATTTAAAAAAAGAAAACGAAGCCCTTTTTGAAGAAAATACTTATTTGCGATCTGTTTTAATAAATCAAAACAACTCTTTAAAAACACAGTACAAAAAAAATATTTCTGGTTCTAATTATCAAATTTTTAAAGCCCGGGTGGTCAATAATCAGTATTATTCTTTGCAAAATTATATTACTATCAATGCCGGAAAACAAGACAGTATTTATCCTGAAATGGGTGTTTTTAACTCAAAAGGGGTGATTGGTGTAATAGAAAATTCTTCAAAAAATTATGCCACAATCAAGAGCATCCTAAACATCAACCAACAGTTAAATGCCAAAACAAAAAACTCTAATCACAAAGGTATTATTACTTGGAATGGCAAAAGTACAGGGTTTGTTCAAATGAATGAATTACCTAGATTAACAACTGTGAAAAAAGGAGACACAATAGTAACTTCAAATTCAATTTTTTTCCCAGAGGGTATTAATATTGGTGTAATAGATCAAATTTTTATAGATAATAAAACTAGTTTTTATACCATCAATATCAGGCTATTTAATGACATGACAAACTTAGGTTTTGTAAATATCATTAAAAATTTTCGTAAAGAAGAAATTGAACAGTTAGAATCATTAAAGAATTAATCATGAACCTGAGTGCCATAAAACTTTTTTCAAGATTTTTGCTTTTTGTGTTACTGCAGGTTTTTGTGTTTAATAAAATGGCTCTATTTTCTGCCTATATCCCGCTGCCCTATGTGGTTTTAGTCTTAATATACCCTATTAGTTTTTCACAAAAAGGTTTTTATGTATGGAGCTTTTTTGTTGGCCTTATTATAGATGTGTTTATGAATACAGGAGGCATTCATGCCACAGCGTGTTTAATTTTAGCCGGCTTAAGAAAATCTCTTTTAGAATTATCTTTCGGTATAAATTTACAACTTCAACCAGATGTGGTGGCCTTAAGTTTTAATAAAGAACCGGTGTTGTTTTTAGTTTTATCTATTTTTATTCACCATTTTATTGTATTTTTACTTGAAGCCTTTTCGCTTATATATTTTTTTAAAATTATTCCTGAAGTTTTTGTGTCGTCCTTATATTCTATCCTGATAATTATGTTGCTCTACTTAATCGTTAAACCACAAAAGAAATGAGACGTTATTTGTTAAGTTTTTTGGTTGTAGGTGTAACTATCATTATTATATCAAGGCTATTCTATCTTCAAATATTAGACGACAGTTACAAATTGAAGTCAGAAAACAATGCCATCAAAATTAAATACGAGTATCCTGAACGGGGTTATATTTATGACCGAAATGGCAGGTTACTTGTGTCTAATCAACCCTCATATGACTTGATGGTGGTGCCTATAGAAATTAAAAACCTAGACACCTTAGAGTTTTGTAAACTAATAGGAGTTACCAAAACATATTTTGAACAACGTTTGCAAAAAGCCATCACCTTCGAAAGACGCTTACCATCGGTTATGCTAAGCCAATTGAGCTCAGATGATTATTCGGCATTTAATGAAAAACTCAACAAATTTTCAGGATTTTATGTTCAAAAAAGATACCTAAGACGATACCATATAAATACCAGTGGCAATGTTTTTGGGTTCATTTCGGAAGTTAACCAACGAATTATAGAATCTAACAAATACTATAAATCTGGCGACCTGATTGGAAAACAAGGGGTTGAACAAGAATATGAAGAGGTCTTGCGGGGTCGTAAAGGGGTAAAATATTTTTTAAAAGATAAATTTAACAGAGAAATTGATTCATACAAAAATGGTTTGTATGATACCATGCCACAACCTGGTAAAGATTTAACCCTTTCCTTAGATTGGGATTTGCAAGCCTACGGCGAAAAATTGATGGAGAACAAATGGGGAGGTGTTGTGGTAATTGAACCAAAAACTGGTGAAATTCTGAGTCTAATTTCTACACCGTCATACAACCCTGATTTGTTGGTTGGCAGAAAACGATCTAAAAATTATACCGATTTATATTATGACTCTATTCCTCAGCCATTGTTTGATAGAGCTTTGTTGGCTCAATATCCTCCAGGGTCTCCGTTTAAAATACTAACCGGATTAGTGGCCCTCCAAACCGGAGCAATAGACACTACCACGGCATTTAGTTGTTCGATGGGAGCAAGCTTTGGAAGGAAATTTCAAAAATGCCATGATGTTGGCACCTTTAGTTTAAATGCTGCTTTATTTAAATCTTGTAATACTTTTTTTGGCAGATCTTATGTAAAAACAATCGATAAAAACAATCAACATGCTAAAAACTTAGATATATGGAGAAACCATTTAGAAAGTTTTGGACTCAACCAATTTTTGGGGATAGATATGCCCATTGGCAAAAAGGGACTGCTACCCACCACACAAATGTATGACAGAATATATGGTAAGGGCTCTTGGAATGGCACAACCAACCGATCTAATGCCATTGGCCAAGGCGAGGTGGTAATGACACCAATACAACTAGCCAATATGATGGCGGCTATTGCCAATGAGGGTTATTTTTATATTCCCCATGTTGTAAAAAAAATAAAAGCTGCTGAAATAGATAAGCATTACAGCACCAAAAGAATTACCACCATAGAGCAAAGACACTTTAAACCCATTAAAGCAGCCTTAAAAAAAGTGTATACCAATGGCACAGCCAGAAGTTTACAATCTAAAGAAATAATCATGGCGGGTAAAACCGGAACTGCCGAAAATTTTGCAAAAATTAATGGTAAGAAATACCAAATGAAAGACCACTCTATTTTTGTGGCTTATGCCCCTGCAGAAAACCCTAAAATAGCTATTGCCGTTTTTATAGAAAACGGAGGATTTGGAGCCCAATTGGCAGGCCCTATAGCCACTTGCATGATAGAAAAATACTTACTTAAAAAAGTAACTCGAAAAGATTTAGAAGAACGGGTTTTAAGCAAAAGCCTGTGGCCCGAATACCAAAAAAAATATCCAAGATCACATAATAATTTAAACGAAATACCAAAAGATACGCTCAAAAAATTTATTAATTAAACTACCATGAAAGATAACAGATTAAGTTATGGTATAGATTGGACATTGGTGCTTGTGTATAGCTTTTTGGTATGCATTGGGTGGTTTAATTTATATTCTACAAGTAGCTTAGAATTTGGTGTTTTTGATTTTTCAGATATTTATGGGCAACAACTTGTTTACATCATTTTTTCTTTTTTTGTAATTATTGCCATTCTTAATTTTTCTCCAAGACTTTACGAAACCTATTCTTTGGTGTTTTACATTATTGGAATTTTTTTGCTTTTAGGCTTATTTGTATTCGGAAAAACCATTAAAGGACAAACCAATTGGTATCAATTTGGCGGAATAAGTTTGCAACCAAGTGAGTTTATGAAAATTTTTGTCTTGCTGTTTTTGGCAAAATATTTAAGTGACACCCAGGTAAATTTATCTCAATTTAAATATCAGTTAATTGGGTTATTGATTGTTTTTGTGCCAATTTTGCTTATTTTAATGCAACCTGATGCCGGTAGTGCATTGGTGTTTTTATCCTTAATATTTTTATTACACAGATTTGGCTTGCCAAATTGGTATATTTATATTGGTTTTGGGTCTATTATCTTGTTTTTGATGTGTCTTTTTGTTGATTCAATTTATATTGTTGGAGTTGTGTTGCTCATCATGTTGTTGTTTTTTTATCAGGCCAAAAAACGCATGAAAAAGCTTAGCAGGTATTTAATTATTTTTGCAGCCATCTCAATTTACTCCTTTTCGGTAGATTATATTTTTGATCATGTGTTAGAACCACATCAACAAGACCGGATTAGGGTGTTGTTTGACAGCAACATCAATACACAAAAAGAAGGTTATAACCTCAACCAAAGTATGATTGCCATTGGCTCAGGTGGCTGGTTTGGCAAAGGGTATTTAGAAGGAACGCAAACTAAAGGCCGATTTGTGCCAGAACAACATACCGATTATATTTTTACCACCATTGGAGAGGAATGGGGCTTTGTAGGCTCTACGGTGGTAATTTTGCTGTTCATGTTTTTAATTTTAAGAATTATAAAAATTACCCACCGACAAAAAAATAAATTTTCACAAATATATGGTTATGGCGTTGCCTGCATTTTGGCTTTCCATTTTTTGGTGAATATTGCCATGCTCATAAAATTATTCCCAACCATTGGGGTGCCTCTGCCCTACTTTTCTAAAGGGGGCTCTAGTCATTTAACTTTTACGGTATTGTTGTTTGTGTTCATTAAACTAGACGCCAACCGCATAAATGAATGGTAATAACATGGTATATAGCCCAAACAGCAGTGGTTACCCCGCAGTGCTAAGGAGAATGATTTTCTTGGTAAGATGAGAGCGACTGCCAAGAAGCTCCTCAGCTAACCTCAGAAAATCTCGCTTTAGCACTAGGCGTATGAACAGATGGTTGGATTGGCTCCTGACAATAAAAAATCATATATTTGTAAGTTATAAAATATTTTCAGATGAATAAGGAAGTTTTGGGGTTTTCTAAAATGACGAAAGAGCAAAAAATTGATTGGATTTGCCAACAGTATTTTGAGGACCCTGAGGCAGGGAAAAAAATCATTAAACAATATTGGAATCAAGAAGCAACCCTGCAACAATTGCACGACGAATTTATTGAAAATACCATTTCAAATTTTTATTTGCCCTTGGGCATTGCTCCAAATTTTTTGATAGATGGAGCTTATTTTTCGGTTCCGATGGTGATAGAAGAAAGCTCGGTGGTGGCTGCTGCGGCAAAATCTGCTAAGTATTGGAGCACCAGAGGTGGTTTTAAAACAACTATTATTGGCACCGAAAAAATTGGTCAAGTACACTTTATTTGCAAGCATGATGCTGCCATTGTAAAAGCGTTTTTTGAAGAGCTGTTGCCAAAACTTTTTGGAGACACTGCCCACATCACCCACAACATGAGGCAACGCGGTGGCGGGATTAAAAACATCTTGTTGGTAGACAAAACCGCTGCCATTAATGGTTATTATCAACTGCATGCCACCTTTGACACCAAAGACAGCATGGGGGCTAACTTTATCAATTCATGCTTAGAGCAAATGGCCAAAACCCTTAGCAGTGAAGCTAAAAAATATACTAAATTTGATGATACTGATACTCCAATTGAAGTCGTGATGAGTATTTTGAGTAACTATGTGCCTAATTGTGTGGTAAAAACAGAAGTGCGATGCCCAATTGAAGCTTTGGTTGACAAAGACATTGAAAACCCAGAATTGTTTGCCCAAAAAATGGTGACTGCTGTTCAAATTGCAAAAATAGAACCTTATAGGGCTGTTACCCACAACAAGGGTATTATGAATGGCATAGATGCCGTGGTACTGGCTACGGGTAATGACTTTAGGGCTGTGGAGGCAGGGGTGCATGCTTATGCCACAAGAAATGGAACCTATAGCAGTTTGTCTGATGCAAAAATTGAGGGTAATGAATTTGTTTTTTCGCTAGAAGTGCCCTTAGCATTGGGCACTGTGGGTGGGCTTACCTCCTTGCACCCATTAGTAAAAGTGGCGTTGCAGATATTAGAAAAACCTTCGGCAGAACAGTTAATGCGTATTGTAGCGAGTGTTGGCTTGGCTCAAAATTTTGCAGCCCTGCGGTCTCTAACCACCAAAGGCATACAAGAAGGACACATGAAGATGCACCTCAACAATATCTTGAATCAATACCAAGCAACTAAAGAAGAAAAAGACAAAATTTTAGCTTTTTTTGAAAACAAAACCATTAGCCATGCCTCTGTTGCTAGTTATATTAACCAACTAAGACAAAACCCTTGACACAAGAATTCTACAGCAATGGCAAATTGTTGATTACCGGAGAGTATGTGGTGCTAGAAGGGGCCCTGGCCTTGGCTGTGCCCACTAAATTTGGTCAGAGAATGATGGTATCAGACCGGGATGACGATTTAATTAATTGGAAAAGTTATGAAGAAAACGGCAACCTTTGGATTGATGAAACATTTTCATTAAACGACTTTAAAAATTTTCAAGGAAATCCGACAGATGACAAAAGCCGTTTGCTTAAAATTTTACAAGCTTGCCATAATTTACAGCCTATTTTAAAAGGATATAACATCAGCACCCATCTCACCTTTCCGAGGCTTTGGGGCTTGGGCACCTCAAGTACTTTAATAAACAACTTGGCCCAATGGCTAAAAATTGATGCTTGGGATTTGTTGAGATTAACCTTTGGCGGCAGCGGTTATGATTTGGCTTGTGCCAAACACAACAAACCCCTAGTTTATCAATTGCAAAACAACGAACCCAAGATTAAACTTGTAGATTTTTATCCTGCTTTTGCCAATCAGTTGTATTTTTTGTATTTGAACCAAAAACAAAACAGCCAGCAGGAAGTGGCTCGCTATTTTAGTCAGCATCGCACCAAAAAACAATTATTGCCTTTTAGCAAAATCACCAAAAAACTACTTGAAACTAGCAGTTTTGATGAGTTTTGCTTTTTAATGCAAAAGCATGAAGTTTTGATGAGTGATTTGCTAAAAACAGCGTCTGTGCAAGAAAGTATTTTTTTAGACTTCAACGGGGTTATTAAAAGTTTAGGAGCCTGGGGAGGCGATTTTGTGTTGGTAATAAGCGACAAAAACCCTCAAGAATATTTTACTTCAAAAGGGTTTGATACTTTGATTCGCTATCAAGACATGGTGTTGTGAGT
>DAIRDG010000011.1:0-61788 GCA_036796275.1 Flavobacterium sp. | reverse complement strand
GATTGGGTTTTGTTGTTTATGGGTGCGTCGCAGTTCCCCCTAAAGGGGTCGGGTCTTCTCTATTACTTTATAAAGCAGTTACATATGTATTTAAGAAGTTTTTAATTTTTTTTTGTAATAGCATCATATCAACGGTTTTATAAATTAAAAAATCATTCTTAATGTCCTTTGGGAGACGTTAGACGAACAGACGAAGTAATCTTTCTTGTGGTAACTCAAAAAAAAAGGACGTGGCAAAAAGTGTTCTTTAATTGTTTTATAAAGTAATTTTTTTTGAATCCTGATAATTATTCCAAAATCTTAAAAGTTCAATATTGTTGTTTTCAAAGCGATAATAAAGCGTAATTTGTTTTACAACTGTTACTTGAAACGTATTTTTATAAAGGGTGGGTTTAAATGATAGGTTTTCTTTGGTTAGCTTTTCGATAATTTCATCTACTTTATCCATAAAATTATATACTTCCGCTAGTGACCATTCTTTTTCCAAATATTCAATATTAGACCAATAATCAATTTTAGCAAGTTCAGCCCAAGTAACTGTAACCATTTAATTATCGATTAAAAAGATGTGGAAAACGTTTTTTAGTCTCTTCCATTACGGTTTTGTGTGGTTTAGCTCCTCTGGTTTCTATGGATTGCAGAGCTTCGTCTATGGCTTTTTTCTGATCATTAGTCAATTTACAAGCGTCAGACGAACTCATAATAGATTTTACTTTTTCCACAAGAGAATAGTCTTGTAACTGACTAATCCAGCTGATAATACTTAATTTGTCATCTTGCAATTGCTGTAAATTCATAATGTTTATTTTTAACAAATTTAGAAAAAAAATATTCAAAAACAGTTTGTATAAAATTTTTAACTTTATAAATATTAATAAATACGAAATCTAAAACATCCACCGTGGCTTCGGTTACACCTCCGAAGACCTCAACCGTTTAGAAAATGCTTATTTTGGCGAGAACTACCAAACCAACAACCATTTTAACGAGCAACTAACCAACGACAAAAACGGCAACATCAAAAACTTAAAACACCTTTACAACATGAAAGTTTTCTTCTTGATAACAGTCAACTTTGCGTTAGGGGTTGCAGTGGCAGCCTGCTGATGCCAAAGGCTATTTTTTGCAGCCAATACAAAGCAACCAACGGGAGCTCTTTTATTGGCTTAACAAAAAAAGGCTTAGGTGAAGCAGCTATAACGGAAAACCCGGCCAACGCTCCACAAAAACTAATTATAAAAAATGGGTGTATAGAACTGTTTAAATTATTGATAAAAAATGTGTGAATCAAAAATTTGACCAAAAAAATAGTTTATTTTTGCTACAAATAAAAAACCCCATGCCAATACACAACAACCAAGATAACACTTGGTTCAAGACCTGGTTTGATACCGATTATTATCACATTTTATACCAACACCGAGACGATCATGATGCCCAATTTTTAATTGATCATTTGGTGGCTTATCTCAACATTGAACCCCAAGAATCTGTGCTTGATTTGGCTTGTGGCCGTGGTCGACATGCCATTTACTTGGCCTCTAAGGGTTTTGAGGTGAGAGGCTATGACTTGAGCCCAAACAATATTAGCTATGCCAAACAATTTGAACAACCAAATTTGCAGTTTCAGGTGCAAGACATGAGGGCCTCCTTTGATCAGAAGTTTGATATTATCTTGAATTTGTTTACCAGTTTTGGTTATTTTGACTCAATAGAAGACAACATTAAAACCCTAAAATCTATAAAAAATGCCTTAGAACCAAATGGATTGGCGGTGATAGATTTTTTGAATTTGAATTATGTAAAACATCATTTGGTGGCTCGAGAATCTAAAACAATCAATGGTATTCAGTTTGATATTCAGAGGCAAGTGGATGAAGATTACATCTACAAGCACATCAGGTTTACTGACGAAGGCGAAAGTTTTCACTTTACAGAAAAACTGCAAGCTTTGTCTTTAGATAAGTTTGAACACCTCATGGCCGAAGCCAACATCAATTTGCTTGAAGTTTTTGGCGATTACAAGCTTTCTAAATATCATCCTGATAATTCACCAAGATTGATCATGATTTTTCAATAATTTTATGTTTAAAAAACAAATTTTAATGCTCTTGTTTGAATGAAATATATTGTCACCTTTTCGGCCGTAGCCATTGGTTATTTGATTGCATTGCTCATAAAACCTAAAAACAACAAACAAATAAAATTATTATTGGCGTTTAGTGGGGCTTTTTTGTTGTCGCTAACGGTCTTGCATTTGTTGCCAGAATTATACCACGATGAGGCCCATCATCATGATGAAAACTGCGAACATGACCATGGTTTGCCCATCGGGTTGTTTATCATGATAGGGATTTTGTTTCAAATTGTGTTAGAATTTTTTTCTAAAGGTGCTGAGCATGGCCATGTGCACGGTCATCACAACCATGATCACGAAAACCAAAATCAGGCCATGCCTTGGCTATTGTTCGTGAGCTTATGTATTCACGCTTTGCTAGAAGGTTTTCCGATAAACAAAAATCCTGATTTGGCCTTTGGTATTGGCATTCATCATTTGCCAATAGCCATTATTTTAACTTTGTTTTTTTTAAAATCTGGCTTGTCTAAAAAAATTATTTTTTTGTTTATGCTGGGCTTTGCCATCATGACACCGCTTGGGACGTTTTTGGCAGAATATTTAGCTTTTTTTGAAACTTATTATAAACAGATTACTGCCATTGTGGTGGGTATCTTGTTTCATATTGCCTCTACCATTATTTTTGAAAGCAACGAAGGGCACAAATTTAACATAGCAAAACTCATTGCAATTTTAATTGGCTTTGGTTTGGCTTTTGTGTTAGAAAGCAGTCATCATCATGGATAAGCAGTTTATAAAAACCACCGAGCAAGACTCTAAACACGAGGCGTTAGAAACCCTGTCTGTTATAGACATCATCACTAAAATGAATGAAGAAGATGCTTTGGTGCCGCAAGCCATCAAGGCTTGCTTAACTGCCATTGAAGCCACCATCTGTCAGGTGGTGCAAAACATGAAAAAAGGAGGCAGGTTGTTTTATATGGGGGCTGGTACGTCTGGCCGATTGGGTGTGGTAGACGCCTCAGAATGTCCGCCTACCTTTGGGGTACCCCACGATTGGGTGATCGGGTTGATAGCCGGTGGCGATGCTGCCATCAGAAAGGCCGTTGAATTTGCAGAAGACGATACCCAACAGGGTTGGCTAGACCTCAAAGCACACCACATCAATAGCCATGATGTTGTGATTGGCATAGCCGCCTCGGGCACCACGCCTTATGTAATTGAAGCTTTAAGAGCATGCCAAAAAAACAACATCACCACAGCTTGCATTACTTGCAACAAAAACAGTCCGCTGAGTGCGGTGTCTGACCATAAAATTGAGGTGGTGGTGGGGCCGGAATTTGTTACCGGCAGCTCACGACTCAAAGCTGGTACGGCTCAAAAATTGGTTTTGAATATGATTTCTACCGCTGTTATGATACAATTGGGCAGGGTGAAAGGCAACAAGATGGTAGACATGCAACTTAGCAACCACAAACTTGTAGAGAGAGGCACCCAAATGATTGTGAACGTGGCGGGCATAGCACCCGAAACGGCCAAAGCCTTGTTGCTGGAGATGGGAAGCGTAAGACGGGTTTTAAATCATTTAGGCTTTGAATAATAAATTACTCACCAAAGGGATTCGCTATAGCGTTTTGGCTTTACCGCTCATGTTTATTGGGCCATCGGTAATTCACAATGCTTGGATCAACAAGCAAAACTCTTTGCATTATCTTGTTTTGGTGTTGGGCTTGGGGCTAAGTTTTTTGGCAGTTTATTTGCTGTGGAAAGGAGTTTTAACCATCATGAAAGCTATGTTTAACGATTAATTTTTTAACCTGATGAAGTATTTTATTTTTTTGTTCTTAACTTTATTATTGACTGCTTGCTTTCAGGCAGAGCAAAATTGTAAAGACTATAAAACCGGCACATTTAGTTTTACGGAAGTAATAGAGGGCGATACCCTGGTGTCTACTTTTTCTAGAACAGAAGAACTTCAAATAGAAACTTTTAGGGGTAAAACAGACACCTCAACGGTGCGTTGGATAAACGACTGTGAGATGGTGTTGCTAAAGAAATACCCCAAATTTAGAGCCGATAAAAAAGGGGTACACATCAAAATTTTACAAACTGATTCCGAGGGCTATCAATTTGAATATAATTTTGTGGGAGACTCCAACAAAGCTAAAGGCTATGCCAAACGCCTTGAATAAAAAAAACCATGACGGTTAATCATGGTTTGTAGGTTGGGAAGTTTAGAGCGTCGTGCCAAACGTTTTTTGATACAGTACAAAACTCTCTTCAAGTATCTCTAAGGCTTTTTCCTTGCCTAAAAATTCTTCAACTTTTACGGTTTTTTTCTTTTCTAATTTTTTGTAGTCTTCAAAGAAGTTTCTTAATTCCGAAATAAAATGATTTGGCAATTCGCTAATGTCATTGATATGATTAACACTTGGGTCGCCGGCTGCCACAGCAATCAGTTTGTCATCGGCTTCGCCATCGTCTAGCATTTGCATGACGCCAATCACTTTGGCTGGCACTATGCACATAGGCACAATGTCTATTTGTGTGATGATTAAAATATCTAAAGGGTCTTTGTCGTCACAATAGCTTTGCGGAATAAAACCATAATTAGCCGGATAATACATGGAGGAGTAAATAACCCTATCGAGCATCAATAAGCCACTTTCTTTATCGAGTTCATATTTGGCTCTGGTGCCTTTCGGAATTTCGATGATGCCATTAACTATGTCGGGTGATTTTAGACCAGTACTCACATGATGCCATGGATTGAACCTTTGATTTTTTGTCATTTTATAATCAGTTTTAAAATTTATGATTAGTTTTGTTGCAAACTTGCGGTATGTTTCAACTTTTAGCAAAAATAAACAAAATAATTTTGCCTTCCTTTACAAAACAAAAGAAAGACGTTACCAAACTCAAAAAATGGCAACAAGCCGTGTTGGCTTGGCGATATTATGTAACGTGCAGAGCTGTTAATTAGTTAATTAGTCAATGAGCCAATGAGTTAATTAAGTCATTTATTCCTAAATTTTTAGCCCAGATTGCAGTGATAGCTTGTTGCCTTCCGATTATTAGTTTTTGTTGACAGGCAAAAGCGACCAGCGGAAGCTCTTTGGCTGTTTAGAAAAACTTTATCGGAAAAAACAACTAAAACGAAAAGCTGGAAATAGCTCCTAAAAATAAATCTGATTTTTTCGGAAGTTTCCATTAAATTTGCAACTCTTTAGTCTATATAAATATTAGCCATCATTATGCGTACCAAATCAATTAAGAAAAATAAAATAAATGTGGTAACCTTGGGTTGCTCTAAAAACGTGTATGACAGCGAAGTGCTGATGGGGCAGTTGTGGGCCAACAATCAGGAGGTGGTGCATGAGCAAACAGGCAACATTGTGGTCATTAACACCTGTGGGTTTATAGACAACGCCAAAGAAGAATCTGTGAATACCATATTGGAATTTGTTGATAAAAAAGAGCAAGGTTTGGTTGATAAGGTTTTTGTAACAGGTTGTTTGTCTGAGCGTTACAAGCCAGATTTAGAGAAAGAAATTCCGAATGTAGATCAGTATTTTGGCACTACGCAGTTGCCTCAATTACTCAAAGCTTTGGGTGCCGATTATAAACATGAACTCATTGGTGAAAGACTCACCACCACCCCCAAAAACTATGTTTACCTCAAAATTTCGGAAGGTTGCGATAGGCCATGTAGTTTTTGTGCTATTCCGCTCATGCGAGGCAAACACCAATCTAAACCCATTGAGCAATTGGTTTTGGAAGCCGAAAAATTGGCCAAAAATGGGGTAAAGGAATTGGTGTTAATTGCCCAAGACCTCACTTATTATGGTTTAGATATTTATAAAAAACGAAACTTAGCCGAGTTGTTGCAGGCTTTGGTAAAGGTTGATGGCATAGAATGGATCAGGTTGCATTATGCGTTTCCTACCGGTTTTCCGGAAGATGTGTTGGATGTGATACGTGAGGAACCCAAAATTTGTAACTACATTGACATCCCGCTGCAGCACATTTCAGACAAGATTTTAAAATCGATGAAACGTGGTACCACTTACGAAAAAACCACTAATTTACTGAAGAAATTTAGAGAAAAAGTGCCTGGCATTGCCATCAGAACCACGTTGATAGTGGGGTATCCTGGTGAAACAGAGGAAGACTTTTTGTTGATGAAACAGTGGGTTCAAGACATGCGATTTGAACGTTTGGGATGCTTTACTTATTCGCATGAAGAGAATACTACTGCTTATGAACTAGAAGACGATGTGCCTGCTGAAGTAAAACAACAACGAGCCAACGAAATCATGGAGGTGCAATCTCAAATTTCGTGGGAACTCAACCAAGAAAAAATTGGCAGAACATTTAAATGCGTTATCGATCGGAAAGAAGGTCAATATTTTGTGGGGAGAACAGAATTTGACAGCCCCGATGTAGATAATGAAGTGCTGATTGATGCTAAATTACATTATGTAAAAATATCAGATTTTTGTGAGGTAAAAATTATAGATGCCACAGAATTTGATTTGTATGGTGAACCCGTTTAGTAGTATTTAGTTGATTGTTAAAATTTGATATCGTGTATTGTGTTTTGTAAATTGTAAAACTTAGCAATACTTGACACCAGACGCAGTATAATTTATAACATTTTTTTTGAGGCAAGTAAGTACAAAACGGCTACAGACTGGTAATTTCCCCATTTTTTAGCTATTTCATTCATCTGTAGTTTCAATTTATTTTTAGGATTTAGGCCATACAATGTTACCATGATTTGTTTGAGGTGAAAATCATCATCCGGAAAAACATCTGGTCTCTTTAGGGTGTAAAGTAAAATCATGTTGATAGTCCACAATCCAATTCCTTTGATGTTTTTTAAAGTATTCATAACATCTTGGTTAGATAATTGGGTGAAGTCTGGTGGGCTATTTTTCCAAAAATC
Organism: Flavobacterium sp.; assembly: GCA_036796275.1. Lineage (GTDB taxonomy): Bacteria > Bacteroidota > Bacteroidia > Flavobacteriales > Flavobacteriaceae > Flavobacterium. Next base: position 54,763 of record DAIRDG010000011.1, on the reverse strand, counting down.
GATGATCCTGAGTATGGTTTCAAATTTATTGGCAGATAATTTGATTGCCGATAAGCCAAATTTTTCAAATTGCTCAAAATTGTCAAGCGTTAGTAAGGTGATGTTAGCTCTTTTGAGTGCGTTGGCAAAAATTTTCTTGGTGCTTCGGTAATGAATTTGTTGTTCTATGATACAACTCATCAAATCATGAAAAACGTGATTGGTAGATTCAAAAGTGGGTTGTTTTAATTGCAAAATAAGGTTGTGCAACACAGGGTCATTTTGAGCTACAATCAGGTTCTTTTCTAAATTCACAGTTTGAATTTTAACATTTAAAAGTAAGCATACACTACCTCAACAGCCTGTCTGGCAATCTGTTTTTCTCCCATTTGATATCAGACAGTGCACCAGATTTGATACCAATAAAAAATCCCCAAAAGGCATTTTGCCCAAAGGGAGTCCAATTAAAGTCCATTCGCCAGCTCAACAAGTCTCTCTCAAATCTGAGTTGGGTAAACGTAACACCATTACTTACGAAATCATAGCCTGTGGAGACTCCTATTCGCCATTTGGGAGTAAGGTCTACATTGCTAGAAATCATCAAGGAATGCCCCACAATTCTGTTTTCTCTTAAGGCATTGCCATAGGTGAGGGTATAGGCAAAGGTCATGTCGAACGGAATTTTTGAATTATAAAACTCTGTAATTTCATTTTCATTTTCTTCTGGCAAATCTTCTTCATCACCAAATTGAGTCATGCCCCGGTTGCTTAAATCTACACTTCTTCCAAATAGGTCGTCTTCTCTACCGCCATTTCTGGCTCCTTGATCGTTTTTCTTTTTGGGGCTTCTGCTGTCAATGCGATAGTTCATGTTCATGTTGGCACTGGTGAGCCTAAACAAACTACCTCCATTGTTAATGTTTAGGGTATTAATTCTTCTGTTAGCAGCATTTAAGGCATAGGGATCTAGGGTTGAAGAAAAGTTTACTTGGAGTTTGTCATCAAAAACGGTAGTACCGCCGTTTATGGATAGGGGGGCTAAGCGAAGCGAGTCGGCAGAGATGTTATAACTTGAAGCGATGTTAAAGCTATTTAGCAGCATTACTTTTTTAGGTTCTTCGGCATTGGGATCTTTGTCTCTTACTTTGGCTTCAAAAGTGTTGGCCAAACTAAAGCCAATATTATTGGCCATGCCAAGGGTTGGTGCTCCAAAAATACCTCCTTCAAATCTTGTAAATTGTCCAATTCTCCCGCTTTGATCTACCACATAATTTTCGTAATAATTCTCAAAACTTGGGGTGTATGCATACGATACAGAGGGTCTAACCACATGCCTGATGGCCTGAATTTTTTTATCTTGCCCAAAATTAAAAGTACCATATATGGTTGTCCCTAAATTGGTAGAAAAGTTATAGCGTAAAAATCTATCAAACCCATTAACTCTTTCGGTTTGAACGTTGTTTAGCTGATCGTCAAAAAATTTATCAACCGTATTAAACACCCAAGTTTCTTCTAAATTGGCCGAGGTAGTAAAACTAAAATATTTTAAGATTTTAAAATTGGTGCTTATTGGCAGTTGGTGCTGAAACCCTGCCTGACCATCTTGAAACATCTGCGGTGTAAAAAACAAAGAATCGGTGGTTCTAATTCTGTTTTCGCCACGCATGGTATACTGAAAGTTGATGTTTTGAATAAACCCCTTTTTGGTTCCCTCCCTGCTAGCAAACGGAAAAATCCGGTCTACGTTGGCTTGCAAAGTGGGTAGGGTCATGTTTATTTCTTGTGTTTGGGTATTTTGGTTGTGGGTAGCCGTAACCGATAAATTTACTTGAGGAACGGTATTAAATGTTTTTGAATAAGACACCGAAGAGCTCAGGTTGTTAATCAGCGTGCCACTCACGTTAACTTGATTAAGCGATTGCTGAAAAAACGAACTACTCCCTAAGTTAACTGAGGCAGATAATCTGGAGTTTGGATTGGCTTTTGGGTCTTGTTGATGACTCCATTGAAAATTATAGATTCTACTTTTTGAGTAGTCCGGAAACCCTCTTTCGCTGTTTATTAAATTTTCGAAACGCAAGTTAAGATTACCTCTAAATTTATATCGCCAGGCATAAGAAGATTCAAATCTTAGGCCATAACTACCATTGGTAAAATAATCGCCCAAAACAGTTAAATCATAACGGTCACTCAAAGCAAAATAAGCACCACCATTTTGCAATGAAAATCCTTGTCTTTGGGTGTCAACTGGGCTAGGCATGATAATGCCAGATTGGCTATCAGTAGTCATCGGAAAAAACGCAAAAGGCAAGGCAATAGGAGTGGGCACTTCGGCTATGTGCATGTTGACTAAACCGGTAACTACTTTTTTCTTGGGCACCAATTTAATTTTTTGAGCCAAAAAATAGTACTCTGGGTTGTCTACATCCTCCGAAGTTGTAAATCTGGCCCCTTTGATAAAAATAACCGAGTCATTTTCACGTTTAGAAATCTCGCCTTTAATCTTAAATTCACCTTGTGAGGTTCTTGAGTTGACTATCCAAGCTTTTTTGGTTTTGTAGTTAAACTTAAGTGAATCGGGTTCAACTTCGTTGGCACCTTGCTTAAAAAATGGATATTGTATGTATTGATTGGTTGAATCCTTGAGTCTTCCGGCTCTTGTTTCGTTCATTAAATAATTCATTTCTATGATACCAGACTCCAACTCAATGTCTTGGTATTTGATATCTGCCTCATCATTCAGAATGATCAGTTTTTTTTTGTTTCTTAACTTAACATACTCCTTGGCCCTATAAAAAACTACATCTTCTAGAGCTTTGCTCGATTTTTTGGCAACCACCGTATCCTTTTTTTGAGTTGTGGTATCTGCTACAGCCAAATTTAGATCTGTAATAGAGTCTGCTTCAATTGGTGCCTTTAATTTGTTTTTATTGGTATTAATTTCTTGAGCAAACACATCGTAAGACGCAATTGTTAAAAAAAAAGTAAATAAAACAATATGATGACTGAGAAGTTTCAAATTATTACTTATAATTTTGCAGTGTTTATTTTGGCTCTATTTTTGCTCTGCCAAAAGTACATTAATTTTTTGTTCTGAAAAAAATAGTTTTTTTTCATTTTTAGCCAATTTATTGTCATTGATAAGAACAAACAAAAGACAATTTTATTACAACTAGAAACGTTTTTAAATATATTAACACAAAACAATGGTTTTTAACAAATACACACTCGTTTTACTTTGCTTGTTTTCAATTGCCTTGGGGCAAGAAAAATTTAAAATAGTTTTAGATGCGGGGCATGGTGGTCACGATGCTGGCACCTATCATCACGGACTGAAAGAAAAAGAGGTGGTATTAGAGGTGGTATTGATGGTTGGTAAAGCACTAGAAAAATACCCAGACATCCAAGTTGTTTATACCCGTAAAACCGATGTGTTTGTAGAATTATTCCAACGGGCCCAAATTGCTAATAAGGCCAAAGCCAATTTGTTTTTGTCTGTTCATTGCAACGGGCATCACACTTATACCCCAAAAGGCACCGAAACTTTTGTGTTGGGTTTAAGTAAAAATGCCTCAAACTTAGAGGTGGTTAAAAAAGAGAATGCGGTGGTGCAGTTAGAAACCAACACCAAAGACAAATACCAAGGCTATGACCCCAACTCACCCCAATCACTCATTGGAATTTCGTTATTGCAAGAAGAATTTATTGACCAAAGTATCATATTGGCCAGTAAAATTCAAAAGTCATTTGGCAATCATCATGATTTGTATAACAGAGGCGTAAAACAAGGTCCTTTTTTGGTACTCAATCAAACTGCCATGCCCAGTGTGCTAACCGAAATTGGTTTTATTTCTAACAAAGAAGACAATAACTTTTTGAAGTCTTTTGAAGGCAAACAAAAAATTGCTGATGCCATTACAGAAGCTGTTTTGGCTTATAAAAGAGCCTATTATGGTGGCAGTCCCGAACCTGATAAACAGATGTTAGTTTCAGAAATTTTAACAGCTGACACTCAAGTAGAAAAACCAAAGGAAGAAGTCCAAAAAGTTGAACAAACACTTCCATCTGATAAAGTAGATACAGAACAAAAATTGTTCAATAAAGTGGTATATAAAGTTCAAGTAAGAGCCTCACAATCTCCAATGAACACCAAGGGTACTTTGTTTGAGGGGTTAACAGAGGTAGATGTTTATCAAGAAGCTGGATTCTATAAATATACAACCAAACTGGCATACAGGATGGTAGATGCACAAAATAATCTTAAGTCTGTTAGAGGTAAAGGCTATAAAGACGCCTTCATTGTTGCTTTCTTTGAAGACAAAAAAATATCATTACAAGAGGCACAAAAGTTAGAGAAATAAATTTATTTGATTATTTTTGTGCAAATCAATAATACTGTATTTTGAAAATATCTAGAGAAATAAAAGCCGCGTTTATTGTTATATCTTCTTTACTCTCTATCATTTGGGGGTTTAGCTACCTCAAAGGGGATAATTTGCTGACTAAAAATAAATCATTGTTTTTTTATGTGGCCAATGCCGAAGGCTTATCTAGTGCATCTGTTGTTACCTATAATGGTTTACAGATAGGAAAAGTTAAGGCCATTGGGTTTGATTATGACAAAAAAACTAATTTAATTGAAATAGCGGTAGAAAACAACATCCCAATTTCTAAAACTAGCATAGCAAGTATTTATGAACCTAGCCCTATTGGTGGAAAAAATATTGCCATCATACATGATGATTCCAATACAGAAATGACTGTGCATAAAGATTTTATTGCTTCAGAAATAAAACTAGGCATGTTATCTGAATTTACCAATACCCTAAAACCCTTAGAGGGAAAAGCCACAGATTTACTAGATAACTCAAACAAAATGATTGTAAACATCAATGATATTTTGGATGAAGAAACCAAACAAAATCTCAAAAACAGCATCAACAGTTTAAATGCTTCCTTAAAAGATTTAAACCAAACCACCAAACTCATCAATAGCATGTTGAGTGATAATAAAGAAAATCTTACCAAAACCACAGATAATCTAAAAACCATTTCTGCCAATTTTTCAAAAGTTTCAGATCAATTGGCCTCTGCTAACATTGAAGAAGCGGTTAATAACCTAGAAAAAACATTGGCTACCGTAAATAATTTAATGTCAGATATCCAAAATGGGCAAGGCAGCATGGGTAAACTGATGAAAGACGAAAAGTTATATAACAATCTAGAAGGTGTTTCAAGGGAGATGGAATTGTTGTTGGCAGATTTTAAACAAAACCCGAAACGGTATGTGCATTTTTCAATTTTTGGCAAAAAGAATGAAAAATATGAAGGGAGTTCAAAACAAAAAGATACCATCATCTTAACAGTAGACTAAATGAATTATATCAGCAACATTGTTTTTGCATTGGTTTTAGTGCTTGGGATTGGCTATTTTGCTCAAAACATCAAGAAAGTTATCAGAAATATTAAACTTGGTAACAAAATAGATCGAACCAATTTACCCAAGTTAAGACTCAAACAAATGCTTTTAGTGGCTTTTGGCCAATCAAAAATGATCAACAGACCAATTGCAGGCTTTTTGCACCTCATTGTTTATGTAGGTTTTGTAATCATCAACCTTGAGCTCTTGGAAATTATCATTGATGGCTTGTTTGGCACACACAGAATTTTTAGTGGGTTTTTAGGCAGTGGCTATAATGTATTAATTGCCTCCTTCGAAATTCTTGCTTTTTTAGTGCTATTGGCTGTTTTGGTTTTTTGGTTAAGAAGAAACGTGATCAAACTAAAAAGATTTTTGAGTCCCGAAATGAAAGGCTGGCCCCAAAAAGACGGCAATTTGATTTTATATTTTGAAGTGGTCTTAATGGGCTTGTTTCTTACCATGAATGCTTCAGATTTATGGTTGCAAAATGCCGATGTGGCTGGTTATGTCGTAGCAGGGTCTTACCCTATTTCACAATTCATCACCCCATTGTTTGATGGTCTCACCATATCTTCTGTTATCATGATTGAAAGAGCCGCTTGGTGGTTTCATATTATTGGTATCTTAGTTTTTTTAAATTACCTCTATTATTCAAAGCACTTGCATATCATGTTGGCTTTTCCCAACACCTATTTTGCAGACCTCAATCCGCAAGGACAATTAGATAATTTAGCCAGTGTTACCAACGAAGTAAAACTCATGATGGATCCATCAGCAGATCCATTCGCCTCACCACCAACCACAGATTCTCCAAGCCGATTTGGGGCCAAAGATGTGATGGATTTAAACCAAGTTCAGTTACTCAATGCTTATACTTGCACAGAATGTGGCAGATGTACCTCGGCTTGCCCAGCCAATCAAACCGGCAAAAAATTATCACCTAGAAAAATTATGATGGATACCCGAGACCGATTAAAAGAAGTAGGGGATATCATAGACAAAAACAAAGGGACTTGGGTTGATGATGGCAAATCATTGCTAAACGATTACATTTCTCAAGAAGAGCTATGGGCATGCACCACTTGCAATGCATGTGTAGAAGAGTGCCCCATAGGCATCAGTCCGTTGTCTATTATTTTAGACATGAGACGTTATTTGGTGATGGAAGAAAGTGCAGCTCCAATGTCTTTAAATGCCATGATGACCAACGTTGAAAACAATGCTGCTCCGTGGCAATACAATCAAATGGACCGACTGAATTGGAAAAACGAATAGAATAAGAGAATTATGGAAAACAAAAAAGACCTCAAGCTTAAAGAAATACTAGTAGATGGCCAATTAGTAAGCCCCGTATTACCAGAAGGTGTCAAGAATTATTTAATTGACATAGATGGCACCATTTGTGACGACATCCCAAACGAAGAACCCGAACGCATGCTCACCGCCGAGGTTTATCCGGATGCCTTAGTCACCCTCAATAAATGGTATGATGAAGGTCATATCATCTACTTTTTTACCTCTCGCACCGAAGAACACCGAGCATACACCGAAACTTGGCTCAAGAAGCATGGGTTTAAATACCATGGCATGTTGATGGGCAAGCCCAGAGGTGGCAATTATCATTGGATAGATAATCACCTCGTAAAAGCCACCAGATACCGTGGCAAATTTACCGATTTGGTAGACAGAGAAGTTACCATTCAAGTGTTTGATGATGAAAACCACGATTAACTAAAAACAAAAAAAATGTCGCAGAATTTAATAGTACCAACCATGGCAGAAATGCTAGCTGAAGGCAAAACTCCAGAAGTGCTTTTTTGGGTGGGATGTGCAGGTAGCTTTGATGATAGAGCCAAAAGAATTACCAAAGCTTTTGTGAAAATACTCAACAATGCCAACATCAGTTTTGCCGTATTAGGTACCGAAGAGGGCTGCACAGGTGATCCAGCCAAAAGAGCAGGCAACGAGTTTTTGTTTCAAATGCAAGCCATGATGAACATTCAGGTGATGAATGCCTATGAAGTAAAGAAAATTGTAACAGCTTGCCCGCATTGTTTTAATACCATCAAAAATGAATATCCTGCATTAGGGGGGCAGTATGAAGTAGTGCACCACACCCAGTTTTTAGAGTCGTTAATAAATGATAACAAAATAACCATAGAGGGTGGTACTTTTAAAGGTAAAAAAATAACCTATCATGATCCTTGTTACCTAGGCAGAGCCAACAAGATATACGAAGCTCCAAGAAATTTACTCAACAAATTGGAAGTTGAGCTAAAAGAAATGAAACGATCAAGGGCCAAAGGATTGTGCTGTGGTGCTGGAGGAGCTCAAATGTTTAAAGAACCTGAACCAGGTAATAAAGATATCAACATCGAGAGAATAGAAGAAGCCCTCGAAACACAACCAGAAATAATTGCAGCAGCTTGTCCGTTTTGCAATACCATGCTCACAGATGGCACCAAAGCCACAGAAACAGAAAGCAGCGTAAAAGTATTAGACATCGCTGAGATGATTGCCCAAGCCCAAGATTTGTAAAAGCCCATGTTAGTAGCATTTGATACCCTTAGTCCAGAATCAAGAGTTTGGATATACCAAAGTAACAGAAATTTCACAGAGGTTGAACAACATGAAATTTCAGAAAAGTTAACTGAATTTGTAGAGCAATGGATGGCTCATGGGCAGCCACTTAAAGCCTCATTTGTTTTGCCACACAACAGGTTTATTGTTATTGCAGCCGATCAAGCGTTTAATACCCCCACCGGCTGCTCAATAGATGCACAAGTAAAACTCATTTTAGAGTTAGAGCAAACCTATGGTTTGCAGTTGCTAGATAAAATGAATGTGACCTTTAAAACCGGCGAATATTTTGCGTATAAACCCTTGTTGGATTTTAAAAAAATGATTAAAGATAAATCTGTAAACGAAGAGACCATTGTATTCAATAATCTGGTAAATTCTATCGCAGAATGGCATGATTCTTGGCAAGTTCCCATTAAAGATAGTTGGCATAGCAGATTTTTGTAAAGCTTATTCTCACTTCTTTTTATCATATCGCTTGATTAACCATTTCTTTTTTTATAAAACGTATTTTAAATGAAAATTTATCTCTCATTATTGTTACTCTTGGTAACTCCTTTTATAGAAGGGATAAATTTATCGGTAGTAAAACAAGTTGAAATTTTTGAACCCACCCTAAATTTTGACAACGATTCAATTTACAAAAAATCAGTTTTCATCCAAAATAATGAGACGTATCAACCTTGGGTAGATAGTCTTTATGCTACCCTAACCTTAGATCAGAAAATAGGCCAACTATTCATGGTGGCTGCATATTCAAACAAAAGTGAATCTCATTACAAAAACATTCAGCAGCTTATTACAGACCATCAAATAGGTGGCTTAATATTTATGCAGGGGTCTCCTAAAATGCAAGCAACGCTCACCAACCGGTATCAATCAAGTTCAAACATTCCTTTGCTTATTGGCATTGATGCAGAATGGGGATTGAGCATGCGTTTAGATTCCACTTATGCCTATCCGTGGAACATGACCTTGGGGGCTGCAAACAATGATGATTTGTTGTTTGAAATGGGAGAACAGCTAGCCGAGCAATGCAAAGCCATGGGTATACACTTCACCTTTGGGCCGGTGGTAGATGTTAACACCAACCCTAAAAACCCTATCATTGGCTCAAGATCTTTTGGTGAAGATAAACTCAATGTTACCCAAAAAGCCCTTGCCTTTATGAATGGGTTGCAAAGTAAAGGAGTTTTTGCTACAGCCAAACATTTTCCGGGGCATGGCGACACCGATAAAGATTCGCATTACACCTTGCCCACTTTGAGCCACAACAGAGACAGGATGTTTAATTTAGAAATGCATCCTTATAAAACCCTTATCAACCAAGGTTTAGCCAGTATCATGGTTGCTCATATGAACATACCATCTTTAGAACCTACCAACGAATTAGCCTCAACGCTGTCTTACGAAATTGTTACAAATATTCTTCAAAAACAATTTAATTTTCAAGGGCTCATCATCACCGATGCTCTAAACATGAAAGGAGTTAGTGCTTATCACAAAGCAGGTGACTTAGATTTAAAGGCATTTTTGGCGGGCAATGATATTTTGCTTTTTCCAGAAAATGTGCCTTTGGCTATTCAAAAGATAAAAGAAGCCTACCTAAATAATCAAGTTACAGAAGAAAGATTATCGCAATCGGTTAAAAAAATATTGAAATACAAATTTTTAGCGGGGCTAAATAAAAAACCTGTCATAGATGAAATAAATACCCTTCAGGATAAATTAATTTATCCGGCACAAGAGGCGTTGTCTTATAGAATTTATCAATCTGCCATCACATTACTCAAAAATGATTCTCAAATTCTACCACTAAATAACCCCAACGAGAGAATAGGTTTGTTGAAAATAGGAGATGGCGACATGTTAGATTGGGAATCTGAGCTAAAGTTGTATCATAATGTTCAATTTTTTTCAGATGCTGTTGATTTATTAAACGACAAAAGACCGATGTTCGAAAAATTGATCATCAGTTATCATAAAGAGGATGGCCCTTGGAAGAAACATCAAATTAGCCCATCGGAAATAAAAATCATCAACCAATTAGCACAAAAATATAAAACCATTTTGGTGAGCTTTGCCAAGCCTTATGCGTTTTTAGATATGAATCAATTTGATGAAGTGCAAGCCGTTTTGTTTGCTTATCAAAACAACGCCTTGGCTCAAAAAGCCACTGCTGCAGTTTTGTTTGGCAAAACCTCAGCCCAAGGTGTTATGCCGGTTACTGCTCATCCTGTTTTTCCAGTAAATACCTCGCTTACCACTTCAGTGAGGCAAATTATGGGAAGTAATTTCCCAGAAAACAAGGGGATAAATTCAATAAAATTAAATGAAATAGACAAGATTGCTCAACAAGCTATTCAACAAAATATAACCCCTGGTATGCAAATTTTGGTGGCACGAAAAGGGGAGGTGATATATCATAAAGCTTTTGGCCATCATACCTATCAGAAAAATCAACCTGTAAAAACCGATGATGTGTATGATTTGGCTTCACTCACCAAAATATTAGCCACTTTGCCAAAAATTATGATGTTGGTAAATCAACAACAAATTTCATTAGAGGATAAACTAGGCAAACTCTTGCCAGAATTTAATGGATCTAACAAAGAAAATATCACGCTTCGGGATGTATTGTTGCATCAAGCGAGACTAAAACCTTGGACACCTTTTTATACCAAAACCCTCAACAAAGATAAGAAACCTGATGAAGCCTATTATCGCAAGAAAATATCAGATTCTTTTAACATCAAGGTGGCCAATAATTTGTATTTGAGGTCAGATTATCAAGACAGCATCATGCAAACCATCATCAAGAGTGATTTGTTGCCCAATAAAGAATATAAGTATAGCGATTACGGATTTATAATCTTAAGAAAAATTATTGAAAAGCATTACAATGACAAATTAGACGACCTAACCAACCGGTTTTTTTATCAAAAAATTAGATTATACAATACCGGTTTTAACGCTTGGCAATGGAAACCGATGCAACAAATTGTGCCTTCAGAAAAAGACAATTATTTTAGACATCAATTGGTGCAAGGCTATGTGCATGATATGGCAGCTGCCATGAATGGTGGTGTAGATGGCCACGCAGGCTTATTTTCTAATGCCTTAGAAGTTGCTAAAATTATGCAAGTTTTTTTAAACAAAGGCACTTATGATGGGTTTCAGTTTTTTACCTCAAACATCATGGATGAATTTAATAATTGTTTTGCTTGTGAAAATGGCAACAGAAGAGGATTGGGGTTTGATAAAGTTACCAATAAATCTCCTGGCAATACTTGTGGTTGCACGTCACCCATGAGTTTTGGTCACACGGGTTTCACAGGGACTATGGCCTGGGCCGACCCAGAAAAAGAACTAATTTTTGTGTTTTTATCAAACAGAACTTTTCCTGAGGCTAAAACTAATCAGTTGGCCAAACAGAACATCAGAGAAAATATTCAAAAAATAATTTACGATGCTATAATAGATTAACTCTAACCATTTAGACATGAAAAAAATTTTACTGATCTTAAGCTTCTCTTACTTATTTTTTGCACAAGTACCTCCAGAAAATTTTAAACAACTTGTTCAGTATTTGGCCTCAGATGAGCTAGAGGGCAGAGGTCTTGGAACTCAAGGAGCTACTTTGGCTAAAAATTATATTGAAAATGCTTTTAAATCAGCAGGACTAAAACCTTTTTTTGAAGAATCTTATTTTCAAGTTTTTTCTATAAAATTTCAGTTAGCGTGGGTTAATCCTACTAATATTGCGGGTTTTATAGAAGGTAGTGATGCCACTTTAAAAAATGAATTTATAGTGATTGGAGCTCATTATGACCATGTTGGTTATGAAATAGAAGGCGACCAAAAAATTATTTACAACGGAGCAGATGATAATGCCTCTGGGGTGTCTATGCTTATAGAATTAGCAAAATCTTTAGCGAGTACAAACCCCAAACGCAGTATTTTGTTTATAGCTTTTGATGCCGAAGAATCTGGTTTGCTTGGAGCTTATCATTTTATAAAAACATTAGGGCCGGATAAACAAAAACAAATTAAAAAATTGTTTAGTTTAGATATGGTTGGGATGCTTGAAGCAAATAAAAAATTAGAGCTCAAAGGCATTACCCAACTTGTACAAGGCAAAGATATTGTAGAGCCAATAGGTAATAAATACGGTATAAAACTCGATAAAGTAAATGATTTATTAGAACAACGCACAGACACCTATCCGTTTGGTGTGGTTGGTATTCCTTCAACGCATGTGTTCACCGGCCTTAAATCTCCCTATCATAAACCCGAAGATACCTTTGATTTGTTAGATTACAAAGGCATGCAAAAAATACACCAATTCATGCATGAAGTTGCTTTAACAATGGCCAATGCCACAGCATTAAACGCTCAGCCAAGTTTGCAAAAACTTGCCATGAATCCTGGCAAAATCAAAAAACCATTTAAATTTGGTTTCACGGTCAACTTGGCCAATGGGCAACATCTTTATAAAGAAGAATTTTTTGATGCCAAACCAAAATTTTCATTTGCAGCAGGGCTAGCTTCAAATTTGGTGTTGAACAAAAACGTTAGTTTAAATCTTGAGGCCTTGTATGACAGCAATGCCAGTCGCTCTGCTAATGGCACTTTTAGACGGCATTCAGTAACTATACCCCTCAATATAGAATTTGGTACCAATAGCAATGCTCCGTTTAGGGCTTTCTTATACGGAGGAGCTTTTTACAGGTATCATTTTTCGGGCACAGACGGTGGTGAATCTTTAGATTTTGAACAAGTTTTTAGACAAAATGATTGGGGCTTAAGCCTTGGCGGTGGTTTAGAAATTGAAAAACTAAGGTTTACCTTTGGCAGCAGAAGCTCAATGAATTCGATATTTCAAGACGCAAACTTTGCAGATATTAGAGCCAGAGAATCTATTTTCTTAGGGCTTACATTTAGATTGTAGTTTTTTATTATTTAAGGCATTGTTTTATGAGTTAACCTTATCTTTGCCAAGCTAACTATAAAATTATGAGTTCAAATACCTCTAAACGTTATGCTCAAAGAGGCGTTTCGGCAGCCAAAGAAGATGTGCACAATGCCATAAAAAATATAGACAAAGGTTTGTTTCCAAAAGCCTTTTGCAAAATTGTGCCAGATTACCTCACCAATCATGATGATTATTGTTTGGTGATGCATGCCGATGGAGCCGGCACCAAATCGTCTTTGGCCTATATGTATTGGAAAGAAACTGGTGATTTGAGTGTTTGGAAAGGCATAGCCCAAGATGCGTTAATCATGAACGTAGATGACTTGTTGTGCGTGGGAGTAACTAGCAATATTTTGTTGTCGTCTACCATTGGCAGAAACAAGCAATTGATTCCGGGTGAGGTCATCAAGTCTATCATTGAAGGCACCGAAGAACTCATTGCAGATTTGGCAAGGTATGGTGTGATTATTCATAGCACTGGTGGTGAAACAGCCGATGTGGGAGATTTGGTAAGGACCATCATAGTAGACAGTACCGTAACAGCACGACTCAAAAAATCTGAGGTGATAAACAATGCCAACATCAAAGCTGGTGATGTCATTGTAGGTTTGTCTTCTTTTGGACAAGCCACCTACGAAAAATTTTATAACGGCGGCATGGGGAGCAATGGTCTTACCAGTGCAAGACATGATGTGTTTAGCAAAGCCTTAGCCCATAAATACCCAGAGAGTTATGACAGCAGTTTGCCAGAAGACTTGGTTTACTCCGGGCAAGTAGGTCTTACAGATGCAGTAGACGGATCACCTATAGATGCCGGCAAATTGGTGCTTTCACCCACCAGAACCTATGCACCTATCATTCAGCAAATTTTTAAACAAATATCTAGAAAACATGTCCATGGCATGGTGCATTGCAGTGGCGGAGCTCAAACTAAAATACTACATTTTGTAGACAACTTGCACATTATCAAAGACAATTTATTTGAGGTGCCACCTTTGTTTAAACTCATTCAAGGACAATCTAAAACTGATTGGAAAGAAATGTACCAAGTTTTTAATTGCGGACACCGCATGGAATTGTATGTGGAGGAAACCCATGCACAAGACATCATTCAAATTTCTAAATCATTTGGTGTAGAGGCTCAAATTGTTGGTAGGGTGGAGGCTTCTAACCACAAAAAACTAACCATAAAAAGTGAATATGGGATGTTTGAATATTAATTGATTTTGATTGAATTACTCTAACAAGCTTTTCACTTCGTTGTTTACATAGCTTAAAGCAATGCTACTAGGTGAGTTAGTTTCCATCATTTCGTTCAATATAGCTTCACGCAGTTTTTGAGCATTGTCTATTTTTTCGTTCATGTTGATGCGTCTGATGTTTTGAATAATGGCATTTTTGGCTGTTTTAATAACTTGCCAGCATTGTTCAGACACATAAATTTGTTGAGTTAAATTGTGCTCAAACTCATTTTCAATGGAGGCAATTAAGTAATTTTCGTACAAATGTTTATCATCGCTTAGTGGTTCTGTTCGAATGATGAGCTTATTAGGGTGTATGCGTTCTAAAAACAAAGTCATTCTTTCATAAGCTTGCAACCGCATAGGTAAACTTACTTTATTAAGCTCTTTGTGCATCAAATAGTTTCTTCGTCTGTCTTCGTTTTCAAAATATTCTTTTACCAGTTGATAAACTGTGACTCCAATGATTACAACAGGAATGGTGTAAATAAAAATTTCTATAACTTTCGTACTATCCATTTTTAAAATTTTTTTGCCAAAAATACAATAAGTTAATAAGTAAAGCAACAAAAGGTTGTTTATATGAACGGCTAATTTTATTTTTGTGTCAACTCAAAATTAAAGCATGTTAGCCAAGTATTTAGATCAATTAAACGAAGCTCAAAAAGGACCCGTGTATCAAATCAATGGCCCCCTGATGGTGATTGCAGGAGCGGGCTCAGGCAAAACCAGGGTGCTTACCATGCGAATAGCCTATTTGATGAGCCAAGGGGTAGACGCGTTTAATATTTTGGCCCTCACCTTTACCAACAAAGCTGCCCGAGAAATGAAGAATAGAATTGCCCAAATGGTGGGTAATCATGAAGCTAAAAATCTTTGGATGGGCACGTTTCACTCT
Organism: Flavobacterium sp.; assembly: GCA_036796275.1. GTDB lineage: Bacteria > Bacteroidota > Bacteroidia > Flavobacteriales > Flavobacteriaceae > Flavobacterium. Next base: position 39,668 of record DAIRDG010000011.1, on the reverse strand, counting down.
GTGTTCGCAAAAATTCTTCGCATAGAGGCAGACAGGTTAGGCTATCCATCTAATTTTAGTATTTATGACTCTCAAGACAGTGTTAGGTTAATTTCGGCCATCATCAAAGATTTGAATCTAGATAAAGATATCTACAAGCCCAAGCAAATTTTAAGCAGAATATCATCTTACAAAAACTCACTCATAACCGTGAGGGCTTATTATAACAATCCTGAATTGCAAGAAGCTGATGCCATGAGTAAAAGGCCTCGTTTGGGTGAAATTTATCAAAACTATGTGGAGCGGTGTTTTAAATCTGGGGCAATGGATTTTGATGATTTATTGCTTAAAACCAATGAGTTGCTAAATCGATTTCCGGAAGTATTGGCCAAATATCAAGATAAATTTAGGTATATTTTGGTAGATGAGTATCAAGACACTAACCACTCTCAGTATCTCATTGTACGGGCTTTGTCTGATAAGTTTCAGAACATTTGTGTGGTGGGTGATGATGCCCAGAGTATTTATGCTTTTAGAGGGGCCAACATCAACAATATTTTTAATTTTCAGAAAGATTATCAAGATGTGCAATTGTATCGGCTTGAGCAAAATTATCGCTCTACTAAAAACATCGTGCAAGCAGCCAACTCCATCATCGAAAAAAACAAAACCAAACTCGATAAAAATGTGTGGACTCACAACCAAGATGGTTCAAAAATAAAAATTCACAGAAGCCTTACAGACAATGAGGAAGGTAGGTTTGTGGCTCAAACCATCTTTGAAAACAAGATGCACCACCAACAAAAAAATCATGAATTTGCAGTCCTTTATCGCACCAATGCACAGAGTAGAGCTATTGAAGATGCCTTGAGAAAAAGAGATATAGCGTATAAAATCTATGGTGGTTTGTCTTTTTATCAACGCAAAGAAATTAAAGATGTGTTGGCTTATTTGAGGCTCTTAGAAAACCCAAACGACGAAGAAGCCTTGGTGAGAGTAATCAATTATCCCGCAAGAGGAATTGGCAACACCACTTTAGATAAATTGAATGTAGCAGCTAATCATTACAAAAAAAGCATGTTTGAAATCATGCAAAATTTAGATAAAATTGATTTAAAAATTAATGCCGCAACCAAACAAAAACTTCAAGATTTTGTGGTAATGATCAGGAGTTTTAAAATCATGGCACAAGAAAAAAATGCTTTTGATGTGACAGAGTTGGTGGTTAAGAAAACCGGATTGATACAAGAATTTAAAAAAGATGGCACTCCAGAAGGGGTTGCAAGGTTAGAAAACATCGAAGAGTTATTAAACGGAATCAAAGATTTTATCATTGGCCAAAAAGAAGTGGAAAATGCCAAAGGCTCTTTGTCAGAATTTTTAGAAGATATAGCCTTAGCTACAGATTTAGATAAAGACATTGCAGATGACGACCGGGTGGCTCTGATGACCATTCACCTAGCCAAAGGGCTTGAGTTTCCTACGGTTTTTATTGTTGGTTTAGAAGAAGATTTGTTTCCGAGTGCCCTGAGTCTTAATTCAAGAACAGAATTAGAAGAGGAAAGACGCTTGTTTTATGTGGCACTAACCCGTGCAGAACATTTGGCTTATTTAACCTATGCAGAATCAAGATACCGTTGGGGGAAACTCAACGATTGCGAACCATCAAGATTTATAGAAGAAATAGAAGAACAATATTTAGAGTATCTTAACCCACCCCAAAATGTTGGCTATCAGTATAAACCGCAAATAGATTTAGACATCTTTGGCGATGTAGATAAATCTAAATTAAGATTAACCAAACCTACCAACGGCACCCCACCACCAAGTTTAGGCACAGAAAATCCACAAAATATCAGAAAACTAAAACCCCTTAATGGGCAAGCGCAAACAGAAGGGTATAATCAGACCGTAAATGCGGGAGACAAAATAATGCATGAACGCTTCGGATTGGGTGAGGTAATTCAATTAGAAGGCATTGGGGCAGATCGTAAAGCAGAAATAAGATTTGAAGTAGGAGGCATCAAAAAAATATTGTTGAGATTTGCCAGACTTCAAATTATCAATCAGAATTAATGATGAAATATACCAGATTAACCAAAGAACAGTTTGAAGCCTTAACGGATGAATTTTCAAAATATTTGGCCGTAAACTCAATTGATAAATCTACTTGGGACGATTTTAAAGCACACAACCAAGCCAAAGTAGATGAACATTTAGATTTGTTTTCAGATCTTATTTGGGATAAAGTGCTCAATCAAACCAATTACATTGAACACTTTTCTAAACATTACATTTTTTTGTTTAAATGTTTTGAAGCACACGTAGAATCAATAGTGGTAAGACACCAAACAGACCACATAGATTTAATGACCACTAAAGGCCTGCAATGGATGATAGAAAATTTGGCATCAGAAGAGATAGAGATTATTGTTGGTAACAAACCTTATGAAAAAGATCGCAATTTGGCTTTGTTTGAACTCATTCAGCAAGGTGCTATTCTTAGCAATGGTGAATTGTATAACCAATTAAAAGAAGTGATTGTAACCTGATATGCAAGTAAAAGAAAACATAGCACATCTCAGAAAAATCTTACACCATCACAATTATTTATATTATGTGTTGGATGCTCCAGAAATTTCAGATTTTGAATTTGATACGTTGCTCAAAGAACTTCAAAAGCTAGAAGATAAGCACCCAGAATTTTTTGATGCCAACTCACCAACCCAAAGAGTGGGAGGGAGTGTCACCAAAAATTTTGATCAAGTAGTGCATGACTTTAGAATGTATTCTCTAGACAATTCTTACAATCAACAAGACTTGATAGATTGGGAACAGAGAATCTTGAAACAACTTGGTGTAGCATCGGTTACTTATTCTTGTGAGTTAAAATATGATGGAGCGTCTATTAGCATCACTTATCAAAACGGAAAATTGTTGCGGGCAGTTACCCGCGGTGATGGCATTCAGGGCGATGAGGTTACCAACAACATCAAAACCATCAAGACAGTGCCGCTTACATTGCAACATGCTTATGATGAAAGATTTGATGTGCGTGGCGAAATTATTTTGCCTAAAAAAGGGTTCGATGCCATGAACGAGGCTCTAATTGCCAGAGGAGAAACCCCTTTTGCCAACCCCAGAAATACCGCTTCGGGCAGCTTAAAATTGCAAGACAGTGCAGAAGTTGCCAAAAGACCACTAGAGTGTTTGCTTTATAGTTTTGTAGGCGATCAATTACCTTTTAAGACTCAAATGGAGGGCTTAGCTTTTGCCAAAAAACTGGGGTTTAATGTGCCTAAACATGCCAAATTAGCCCAAAATTTAAATGAAGTTTTAGCGTTTATTACCTACTGGGATGAGCACAGATTTCAATTGCCTTACGAAACAGATGGGGTAGTAATAAAGGTGAATGAATTGGCTTATCAGGAAGAGTTGGGTTACACAGCCAAGTCGCCAAGATGGGCCATGGCCTATAAATTTAAGGCCGAGCAAGTTACCACCAAATTATTAAGTGTATCTTATCAAGTTGGGAGAACAGGAGCCATTACACCTGTGGCCAATTTAGAGCCTGTTGCCTTAGCGGGCACCATCGTAAAAAGAGCCTCTTTGCACAATGCCGATCAAATTGAAAAATTAGATTTACACCTAGGAGACCACGTGTTTGTGGAGAAAGGGGGGGAAATTATTCCTAAAATTATCGGAGTAGCTCAACGTGATTTGCAAAACATAAAAATTAATTACATAACGCATTGCCCAGAATGTGCAACCAAGCTTGAGCGAAAACCTGGGGAAGCCATACATTACTGCCCAAACGAAAAGGGGTGTCCGCCCCAAATAGCCGGTAGAATTCAGCATTTTGTGTCTAGAAAAGCCATGAATATTGATGGTATTGGAGAAGAAACTGTGCAGATGTTGGTGAATGCAAATTTAATTTCCAATTATGCAGATTTATACGAGCTGACTGTAGAGCAATTACTTCCTTTAGAACGGATGGCTCAAAAAAGTGCAGAAAACTTGATTGTAGGGGTACAAGCCTCAAAACAGCAACCTTTTCATAAAGTATTGTTTGGGTTAGGCATCCGATATGTAGGGGAAACAGTAGCCAAAAAAATTACCGAACATTTTACAGACATAGACCACTTATTAGCAGCCACTTTTGAAACGTTAATTACCGTTGATGAAATAGGAGATAAAATAGCCCAATCTATCATTGAGCATTTTAACGACTTGCAAAACCTAGAATTAATCAACAGGTTAAAATCATATGGTCTTAGGTTTGAGGCAGAACAAAAACCACAAGCTAGTTCTGATGTTTTACAGGGTAAAAGTTTTGTAGTGTCTGGTGTGTTTAGTCATTTTGATCGCAATCAGCTAAAAGCTCATATAGAAGATCATGGTGGAAAATTGGTGAGTGCCATTTCTGCCAAAACAGATTATGTGGTGGCAGGCGATAATATGGGGCCAGCTAAATTGGAAAAAGCAAAACAATTGGGCATCAAAATATTAACTGAAAACGACTATATTGCCTTAACAACATAAAATATGAAAGATTTATTAGAGTTGAATTATGGAGCTATTTTTGAACCAAAATTAATTGACGAAATTGCTGAGGTAGCCCTTCTTAAAAAGTTTTCAGAAGGAGAAGTTTTGATAGATTTTGGGCAAAGGATTCTGAAAATGCCCTTATTGCTTAAGGGAGCTGTAAAGATTTTACGTGAAGATTTAGACGAAGGCGAATTGTTGTTATACTTTATTGAAAAAGGCGATACTTGTGCCATGACTATGGCTTGTTGCTTGGGTGATACCTTTAGTGAAATTAAAGCAGTTGCCGAAAATGAGGGTTTAGTGGTAATGATACCGGTTAATAAAATGGAAGAATGGCTTAGTAAATATAAGTCTTGGAGAAATTATGTGTTTAACAGTTATAATCTGAGACTCAAAGAAATGTTGTCTTCTATAGATCAATTGGCTTTTATGAACATGAATGATCGGTTGATGAATTACTTGGAAGAAAAATCTAAAATTTATAATTCAAAAGATATTAAAACAACACACTTAGAGATAGCTCAAGACCTCAACACCTCTCGTGTGGTAGTTTCAAGATTACTTAAAGTATTTGAAAACAATAAAAAAATTAAAATTCACAGAGCCAGTGTAGAATTGTTGTAGGTTTAAAATTTTAATCTCACCATTTTACCCAAAATCAACATAATAGCGGTTTTTTATTGTCGTATTTATTTGATTTGAGTTTTTTTTATCTGTAGAATTTTTTCTATTATGTAAATTTCGTCTTTGTTTAGTGTTTTTTTGTCGATTCAACAAAGCCGTTTAAGTTAGTATCCTAATGATATCTTTAAATTTATTAGCTATTATAGGTAATATTTAATGGATTTGATGTTATTTTTACAATACTCTCAACGTTATTTAAAGCCATGGTTTGTGTTAACCATGCTATTTTGTTGTAGTTTGTTGTCTCAAATTAGCATCAATCAGCCCAGTTTAGGTTTTACGCAAATATGTGCTTCTGCTACGTTTAATAATTTTAATCTTTCTTTTAGTTTTGGTCCAGTCAATAATTTAGGCAGTACAAATCAGTTTTTTGTTGAGTTGTCTGATGCCAATGGTGTTTTTACAAATCCGATCTTACTAACAACCTCCAATGCAACAACCTCACCAGTTCAAATAAATTTTGGGGTGCCATCTACTTTATCAGGTCAAAATTTTAGAATCAGAATAAGAAGCACCAGTCCGGCAGTGCTAAGTCCGCCCAGTGTGCCTTTTGCTATTACCTATGCTCCATTTAATGCTCCTTTTACCATCAATAATGGAGTGTCTAACGTAACGGCTTGTGAATCTGAACCTTTTGTGCTTTCAGTTTCAGCTGGTGCAAATAGTCCACTCAATTTTAGTTCTCTTAATTATCAATGGTTTAGAAATAATGTACTGATTGCAGGTGCCACAAGCTCCTCTATTCAAGTAACCGAAAACGGAAATTATTTTGCCAGAGTAAATTATGGAAGTTGTATTTTTAATGCGTTTTCTAATTTGGTATCGGTAAATTTTGTAGCAGGACCCAATAATGTTTTGCAGAGCAATAATTCTGCTATTTGTCCGTCGGCAGGCTTGTTGATTTTTAGTTCTTTAAGTTCCCCGGATTTTACTTATGAATGGTATAGAAATGATGAGTTGATAGGGGTAAACAATTTATTTGAACTTATTGCAACATCCCCTGGCAACTATAAAGTGGTTGTAAATAACGGCATTTGTACAGTAGCATCTAATGTTTTGCAGTTATCAGAGCTAAGCATTTCATCTAGTCTTAATTTTCCTGAAACACAAGTGATTCTTCCATCGCAACAAATTATTTTAGAGGCAACCACTACAGCTCAAAACCCAACTTTTGTTTGGTTAAAAGATGATCAGGTTATATTGGGTGAAATTTCATCAACACTCACCGTTAATGAGCCAGGAGATTATCGTGTTAAAATTACGCAAAATACTGATTGTGTACTTGAAAACGAACTAGACGTTAAAGTTGAATTTCCTACAAATTACAATTTGCAAATTTCACATGATTCAAACTATGTGCCTTGCGAAAATAATCAACAGACCCTAACTATAGGCACTTTTAATACAAACATCAATCAGTTGTCATTAAATATTTTATCAGCAAATATTCCCTTGCAGTATCAGTGGTATAAAGATAATGTAGCCATAACTAATGCTTCAAATTCTATTTTTAATTTATTAGATTTCAACAATAATGGCTTTTATTATCTAAAAATTACACTTGCTGACAATACCGAAATTACCTCTAATGTTTTGGAGGTAAAACTAAAATTTAACATACAAACAGAGCTCACTTCAGAAGGCATCATTTGTGATGAAGATAGCGTGATAAGCATTGTATCTTCTATAAACGATATCAACTACCAGTACCAATGGTTTAGATTGGGCAGTAATAATGTTTTAAGTACAGCTAGCAATTGTTTGGTAAATCAGCCTGGAGAATATTTTGTTGTAATTTCATATTTAGGATGTGGATATACCAGTAATAACATTACCATTAATGCTCTTGATAAAACTTTATTGACCTTAAATTTTGAAGATTTAGTAGAAATCTCCGAAAATGAAAACATCACTTTTATAGCCAATGGAGCAGATACTTACGAATGGTATTTTAATGATAATTTAATTTCTACAGCAAGTTCGGTTACCATTAACACGGCTGGGTTTCTTGAGGTTTTTTATTTTGTTGAAGACTGTGTAGTCATTAAAACTATTCAAATTATAGTGAGACCCCCCATTATTACCACACAAATTCCGAACGTGATTACACCCAATAATGATGGCATTAATGATTATTGGATATTGCCAGAGGCTTATGCCTTTAGAGATGATGTAGAAATAACAATTTATAGCAGTGACAATCAGTATTATTATCAATCAACAAATTATCAAAACAATTGGCCCTTTGATGGTCTTAAATTAAAAAATCAAATTTATTATTATGTTATCAAGGTTTTAAAAACTACAATCAGAGGAACATTAACGTTGTTAAATACAACTAAGTAATAACTAATGCATTGTGATTTTTTTAATTAACTTTAGCAAATTAATAATTTAAAAACCAAAATCTAATGGTTCAAAATTTATTTTTCTCTCTCATGTTTTTCTCTCTAACTTTGTTTAGTCAAGAGAGGCGTGCAGATAGTTTTATTTTGCCGAACCATAGTTTTATGATTTTCAACAGGCACCTTCTAAATCCTACCTTATCAGTTTTTGGCGATAGAAAAGCAGATCTTTTACTTTTTAATAGAAACCAATGGTATCAATATAGTTCAACGCTAAACACTTATATGATATCATATACGCAAAATAATTTTGAAAAAAGTGGTTTTGCTGTTAATGTTTTGCAACAACAAATTGGCATTGTTAGAAATACTGGGGGTGTTATAAATTATGCTAAAGGCATACAAGTAAGAGAAAATGCAGTATTAAGTTTAGGATTTAATTTGCAAGGAGCTCATTCAAATTTAGATTGGAATAACATCACCATCGCAGAACCTGACCCGGTGATAGATCAATTTGTTTCTAGGTTTTTAGGTGTTTTTAGTCTCGGAATGTCATTAAAAATTGATCAATTAAATGTTGGAATTTCAGCAGATAACCTAATTACTTACAATAACTTACAAACTGACAATTTTACGGCTTTTAGAGGTAAAACTTACGGCGGATTTGCCATGTATACTATAGGTATTAAAACCGATAATGAAAATTATACGGATTCAAAAATTAATTTTTTTGGTCATGTTCAATTCACTGAGTTTAACGAATTTTTTTATGCTGCCATGGTGCATTATGATGTGCCGAATATTGGCTGGTTGCAGGCTACTTATAGTGATCCTTATGGCGTATCATTAGGATTAGGCTATTATATCAACAAAGCCATTATCCTTGGTTTTAATTTTGAAAGAGGGGTAAAGGGACTCATTACTAATCTCGGACCAAGTTATGAATTTACGCTTGGTTATAGGTTTGGTGAAACACAAAAAGTTATTACTACTGAAAAAAAATTAAAAGTTTTATAAGTTTAGTTATGAAAATAAAATTACTCCTCTCAGCATTATTCATAAAACTTTTGTTATTTAACAACTTAAATGCTCAAGTTCCGGTGCCATTTTCTCCGAGATTGCAAAATGACTTTGTGCAGATAAAAGGTGACTTGGTAATGATTGGTAACAACATCGTCAGTGCACCTCCTAGTCCAAATTTGCCTTACAACGGCAATGAATACAACGACTTTATAAATATGACCTATATAGACGTGGATGATGATTCCTCTACGTTTAGCTCTAGTGCTGCATTATTAAATTTAAACACATCATGCTACAGAATTGTGTATGCTGGTTTGTATTGGGCCGCTGTATATCCGTATGAACAAAGTAATAACCAATTATATAGTCAATGGACATTTATTGAGCCCCGGCAAAATGATTGGCAACAAATGAAATTTAAAGTACCAGGTGGTGAGTATGTTACCATAACTGCTGAAGAAAATCCACCTGCTGGGAGTAATAATGGTCAAATAATTTTTGATGGTTTAAATGCAAATAACATAGAACAATCATTTTTTTATGCACCCTATGTTTGCTATAAAGACATAACAGACATGTTGTTAGCTTTAGATAACCCTAATGGTTGGTATTACGGTGCCAATATCAGGGCCTCACAAGGTATTAGAGGCGGTGGGTCTTCTGGCGGATGGGTCATGTTAGTGATATATGAAGATTTGAATTTACCCGGCAGATATATCAGTACATTTGATGGCTATGCCGGTGTAACAGGTACAAGTTTTGCCGATATTCAAGTAGATGGATTTCAAACTCTTCCAACACCCTTGCCAGTAAGAGCAAAAGTTGGCGTAGTTGGTCTAGAAGGCGACAACAGAATTTTAGGAGATAGTTATTTGATCAAAGCTAATTCAAATGCAAATTTTACGGTGTTATCAGATGCGGTAAATCCGGCTACTAATTTCTTTAATTCAGTTATTTCTAATGGTGGCGTCATCAACACGGATAGAATTCCTGCCTCACCCAACACCCTTGGTTGGGATGTTGTAAACCTCACCTTAAACAATCCGTTAAACTCTGTTCTGCCCAATGGAGAAACCGGAGCAACCCTCAGATTGCAAACAACAGGAGATTGGTATGGTTCTTTTTTAACAACGTTTGTGGTTGATATTATTGAGCCAGATATTCCGCTTATTAAAACTGTGGAAAATACGGCAGGAGAAAACATCAATAATCAGCCTGTATTGCCAGGACAAGAAATTTTTTATACCCTCAGTTTTCAAAATAATGGTAATGACGATGCCATCAATTTTGTTATTGAAGATCTCTTGCCAGATAACACTAAGTTTCCTCCCAATGGCACCTTACAACCTGGAGATTTAATTTTGCCACCTGGGGTGACGTATGTATATGACCCTGTTTTGCATAAACTTACATTTAATGTAAACAGTGATTTGGTGGTTCAAAACGCTCCATCTTTTGACATAAGAATCAAAGTAAAACTGATAGAAGATTGTTTTGAGTTCAGACAAGTTTGTTCTAACCTAATTCAAAATCAGGCATTTTCAACTTATCAAGGGGTGTTAAATCCTAATATTTTTACCAACAGACCAAGTTTTGCAAGTTTTGATTTGTGCAACAATGGTGTAGCAGGTTCAACTAATTTTTTAGTAGATTTAGAAGATTGTGATTTTCAAAGAATTGAAGTATTATGTGCAGAAAGCATCTTATTAACCGCTCCGGATGGTTATTTGTCTTATGAATGGACAGACCAAAATGGCACGGTAATTTCAAATAATCAGAATGTTACAGTAACCCAAGCAGGTGTTTATAATGTAAATATGCAAATTCCTTCACCGTGTTATTCGGTAAATGAAACAGTTACCGTTCAGTTATTTTCTGAGGCTGTAGATGAAAACCCCATTATTCCTTTTGCAAACGAAGTCTTTGTTTGCCCAAATGACGGCAGAGATTTACCCATTATTTTGTTGTGTGGTGAAGAAGATAGTCGTCAGGTTCAAACAGGGATTGTAAACGCACAACAAATCATTTGGGAAAAATTAGTTGATGGAAGTTGTCCAACAGTTGCTTTGCCAACTTGTGCAAATACCAACCCCGATTGTTTATGGCAAGAGGTTGCTTTGGGTAATAATTATACCATCACCGAAGCTGGTGAATATAAAATCACACTTATTTTTCAGGATGGTTGTTTTCAAACCTTTTATTTTAATGTGTTTAAGAATACTTTAGACCCCACTGTGATTTCTCAAAATATCATTTGCGAAACACCAGGGAGCATTACAGTTAATAATTTACCTGCAGGTTATGAAATAAGTTTATCAGCCAACGGGCCTTTTCAAACATCAAATGTTTTTAATATTTCACAAGCAGGTGTTTACACAATTTTTATAAGACAAATAGGAGTTACCAACGGGTGTTTGTTTACCATCCATAACGTAAATATCCTTGATCAAAATTTTGCAGTAAACCTGGTTAAAAACGACGATGTTTGTAATAATGGTTTAGGCTCAATCACGGTTCAAACAAACAATGGAGAGCCACAATATTATTATCAACTTTTTTTAGGAAATAATTTAATTGCCAATGTTGGGCCAATAGCCGATAGCTTTTTTACTTTTAGTAATTTAAATAGTGGTAATTATACCGTAATTGTTACCACTGATGACGGTTGCACCAGCACACAGCCCATAGAGATTATTAACAACGAAACCCTGCAAGTAACCGCAGTTATCGACAGGCATTTGGGTTGTGACACTGGGATTGTAACCCTTTATGGTGTGGGTGGCGAGCAACCTTATAATTATGCTATTTATAGTTTTAATGGGGTTTTGGTAGACCCAGCTGACTATGTGTTTTTATCGGCTATTATCCCAGAACCAGGCAACAATGACGGTGATAACCCAGGTGATGAGCCCGGAAATCCTGGCAACGAACCTGTAAACCCCGGTCAATCTTCATTTATTTTAACCGAACCTGGCATTTATCAGTTTATCATTGTTGATTTTAATAATTGTACGGCAGTTTCAAATCCGGTGGAGTTGCTTGAAATACCGCCTTTAGTATTTGACATTGCAACTACAGATGTTAATTGTCATGGTGAAGAAAATGGTTCAATTGTTGTAAATTTAGTTGGTTCTTCGCAAGGTTATCAAATCAATTACGGATTAGCCTTAAACAACCTTCAGCCTTCAAACACTTTTTCTAATTTAGCTCCAGGAAATTATACTATTTATGTAGCTTACGGTTCTTCTAATACTTTGTGTGAAGAAACTTTTGAGGTTACTATCAACCAGCCAGATCCGCTAACGGCCGATGCTGAAATCATTCAACAAATTAATTGCATCGAAAACGGAAGCATACAAATTATAAACGTAAGCGGGGGAGTTCCTCCCTATCAATATAGCCTAAACGGAACAAGTTTTGTAAGCAATCCTGTTTTTAATAATTTACCTGCAGGCACTTATAGCATCACTGTGCGAGATAGCAATCAGTGTGTTGTTGTTACCAATTCCGTCAATTTAATTGAGCCTCCACAACTCACTGCACTCAATTTATCTAATACTGTAATAACTTGCCTTAATACCACGGCTGCATTAGAAGCCACCATCATAGGAGGAACGGCCCCTTTTACGTTTCAAATTTTGAGTCCATCGGTAATTAATCCAGATTCTGTAAATGACAATACGGCTAATTTTAGTAATTTATCCAGTGGTTTCTATACCGTTCAAGTGACTGATGCATTGGGTTGCTCAATCACAAATTCAGTTTTTATTTCGCCTGTAAATCCAATTCAGGCATTAGCCAACTTAGTATCTAATGTAAGTTGTTTGGGAGGTGCAGATGGTGAAATCTCATTGTATGTATCCAATTTTTCGCAAACTTTTTCATACAGTATTAATGGAGGATCAATAGTTTCTAATCAATCTAATGGAAATATTTTATTGAGTAATTTAACTGCTGGCACCTACAACTTCTTAGTGATAGATGACCTTACGGGATGCCAAGCCATTACTTCGGTTGAAGTTTCTGAACCCAATGATTTGCTCTCAGTTAACATTACAAGCACCCCAATTACTTGTTTATCTCCTGCGAGTCTCACCGTGAATGCTTCTGGTGGATGGGGCGTTTATAGCTATTTACTCACCCTGCCAGACAATACGCAGATTGGTCCTCAAAACAACAATTTCTTTGCAAATCTTACACAAGCTGGCACTTATACTATTTTAGTCACCGATGCCAATGGATGTACCGTGTCTGAAACTCTAAACTTTGAGTTGCCCATTTTACCTGAATTAAGTTTAGGGGCTTCTTCAAATTTGTGTTTCACTTCCTCAGGAGCAACAGTTAATTTGGCGGTGAGTGGAGGAACAGCTCCTTTTGCATTTAGTGTTAACGGAAGTACTTCACAAGGCAATAATGAGTTTAATAACTTATCACCGGGCACCTATAATTTCTTGGTTACTGATGCTCTTGGATGTTCGGCAAATTTAACGGTTACCATTAATCCTGCGTTGTTTGCCAATGCTACAGTTTCAAAAGCTTTAGACTGTTCGTCTTCACCAGATGCTGTTATAAGCGTAAACATGACCAATGGCTTAGCACCCTATACGTATCAAGTAAGTTTTAATGGGGGTGCCTTGTCTGCTACTGTCAGTTCAATAACAAATAGTTTTCAATATACAGCTGTGGCGGGAGGTAACTATAATTTTGTGATTACAGACAGTGCAGGGTGCGTTACCCAAACCAACATAAATGTAATACCAATCCAAAGCATTAATATCAATAATTTAATAGTGTCTCAACCCATTTTGTGTCATGGGGATGCAACCGGAGCCATTAGTTTTACAACTACATCAGGAACTCCTCCTTTTACGGTTCAAGTTTTAAACACCACCACCAATCAAAATTTTGGATCTCAATTGCAAGGGTTAACCGCAGGTAATTACCAAATCACCGTAACAGATGCCAATTTATGTTCGGAGGTGCTCAATATCACTATTCAACAACCAGATCCCATTAGTTTTGAAGTGACCAAATCTGATATTACATGTAATAATCCGGGAGGTACTTCGTTTGGAGAAATTAATGTGATCAATGTGTCTGGAGGCGTTGAGCCCTATACTTATGTGTTGAGTAATAATTTTGGTTTCAGTGAAGTTTATATTGCCACAGCTAATGAAAACCATACCTTTATTATCTTAAACTTTGGGATTTATAAAGTTGAGGTTATAGATGCCAATGGTTGTGTTACTTTAGAGGATAATATCATCATTGCATCTCCACCAGACGATTTAATTATAGATGTATCAGCCATCACAGCAGATTGTATTGCTGGAGGAGAAGCAACAGTAACGGTTACTTCTGCAGTGAGCAGTGGTTTTTATGAATTTGGCATTTTAGAATTCAACGAATTGCCTTATACCAGTAACTGGCAACCAGCAAACCCTGGTACACCAGAAACTACCACTTTTACCGGTTTAACGCCTGGGGTTATTTATACTTTTGTAGTGCATGATTTAGTAACTAATTGTTATTATTTTAAATCAGCCTCTGCACCAATACCATCGCCCTCTAACATGAATTTAGTAATAGATACCATTGCCAATGTATCATGTACTGGTTTTTTAGATGGCAATGTTTCTCTCACAATTTCAAATTATGATGCTACAGCTACACAAATAGCCTTTGAAATTTTTCAGTTTCAGTCTAATTTACCAACAGGAATTTCTGGTACTAATAACATTACTGGGCCTTCACTTTCCTTAAATAACTTAGGGCCTTTAGCTCCGGGTATTTACTATGTATTACTTACAGAAATTGGAGGGGTTAATGATGGATGTTCGATTGCATCACAGTCATTCACCATCACTCAGTCTTTTGTGCCACTTAACGTATCGGCTCAATTGGTTAAAAACGACAACTGTAATGATGATGCAGGCATAGTGAGTGCTGTTGCTCAAAACGGTACGGCTCCCTATCAATATATGATCTTGCCAAGCTCTGCAATTGCACCAACTGTTTCTACTTGGTCTGGCAGCAGCCTCAATGTGTTTAATGTTTCGGCAGGCGATTTTGTTGTTTACGCCTTAGATAGCAATGGCTGTATTGCTTCTACACCTATTTCGGTTGGTTTAGACCCTTCTCCAGAAATTACTGCAAATCTTGTAGACCCATGTGTTGAGCAAGGTAGTTTTGAAATTCAAATTTCACTTACGCAAACTGGGACAGCTCCCTACACTTATACAGTTAATGGTACAAATGTTTTAACTGACAATGCAACTTCCTTGTTAGTTCAGAATTTAAGCAGCGGAAATTACAACATCGTAGTTACGGATAGTAATGGTTGTTCTGATTCAACCGATGTGACTATTTTTCAAAATCTCACGGCTTTTGTGTCTGCATTAGCACAACCTACTTGCTCTGATGATGATGGAACTATAGAAGTAACTGCAAATAATGGCTCGGGACAATACAGTTTTCAGTTATTAGATGAAGCTTTTAATCCGATTGCCAACAACTCAACCGGAAATTTTAATGGTTTAGGTTTTGGAATTTATAACATCATTGTAACCGATGTGGTTACAAATTGTGTGGTTAACCTCAATACAAGTCTAATTGCTCCAACGCCTGTAATGTTTACTGTGGTATCACAAAACATCAGTTGTTTTGGTGGTAATGATGGTGTTATTCAAGTGATTTTAGGAGCTTCAAATAACAATCCTCCCTACACTTATTCGCTTAGCAATGGTGTAGATACCATAACACAAAGTCAGCCTGTTTTTACCAATTTAATAGCTGGCGATTATACAGTAACAGTAACGTCTGCCCTAAATTGTTCTGAAACTTTTAGCTTAACGTTAACTCAACCAAATCCGCTAGCTTTAACTGTTACAGCCGATGAGTTTGTTTGTACTAGTAACAATACTGCCTCCACAGTTATCATTACAGCTTCAGCCAGTGGCGGGGTTAATCCGTATTTGTATAGCCTCAACGGTGCTGATTATTTTCCTTCAAATACTTTTTCGGTTGCAGACAATGGAAGTGTACAAACTTTTACGGTGTTTGCAATTGATACGAATGGTTGTTTGATTTCAGAAAGCATTACCATCAATCCGTTGCCAGTTTTTAATAATTCTTTGGTTACTTTGATTGATGTTTTAACCTGTACGAACCCTGAAGTAGTAGAAGTGAGTATTGCTGGTGGCTCTGGTGAATATACGTTTCAGTTATTGCCCAATGGCCCATTAGTTGGTCCAACGACCAATACGTCGGCTTTGTTTAATTTGCCTGAACCGGGCACCTATTTCTTTCAAATAACCGATGTAGGAACAGGATGTTTTACTGTCACTGAACCCCACATTGTGCAGCCAATTCCTACTGCCAATGTGATTGCAAGTGCTGTGAGTCCGGTAAGTTGTTTTGCGGGTAACGATGGTAGCTTATCTTATATTATTAATGGGTATACGGGTAGCTTTAGCTATAGTCTTACCAATTTATCTGGTCAAACTATTTTAACGGGCACGTTAAACACCGCAAATGCTCCTTTTGTGCTTAATAATTTGGCAGCAGATACTTATATTGTAACCATAGAATTTTTAGACACACCTTTTTGTGTAATAACGTCAAATGCAGTTACCATCAGTAGCCCAAATTTTGAACTGAGCTTAACTTTATCACAAACGGCCGATGTCACCTGCGAAAATAATGCAGGTACTATTAATGCCATAGCATCTGGTGGTACAGCCCCCTATGTTTATCAGTTAGTAAATCAAGACAATTCTCAGATTATTGCTGCGTATAGTAGTTTAAATGTTTTTGCAAGCTTAAGTGCCGGAAATTATTTGGTTTTTGTAAGAGATGCCAATAATTGTGAAACATCACAACCAATCATGTTATTGTTGCCAACTCCAATAGATGCCCAAGTTGAGGTGGTTAATACTAATTTATTGTGCTTTGGAGACACCAATGCTGCGGTTACCATCAATGCAACCGGCGGTCAGGGAGTTTTTCAATACACTTTGGTTTATGAAAACGGAGCTCAATCTGGGCCTCAAGTGTTCAATCAATTTAATAATTTAGGAGCGGGTACTTATTTTGTGATTGTTACCGATGGATGGTTTTGTTCATACACAACGCCAACTTTCACCATCAATGAGCCCAGTGTTCTTTCGGGTACTTTGGTGATCAATTCAAATATTTCTTGTGAAACAGATGCCGTTATACAAATTTTGGCCAATGGAGGCACAGCCCCTTATTTATACAGTCTAGATGGAGTTAATTTTAGTGCTCAAAATACCTATTCGGTTGGCCCTGGCTCTTATCAATTTTATGTAACAGATGCTAATAATTGTACGGCCATACTCACTAACACAGTTTCTATTAATCCTGTTGCACCGTTAAGTATTGATTTAAATTTATCAAACCTTCAAATCACTTGTAATGGTGATAACAATGCAAGCGTAATTGCCACAGCAAATGGTGGGCTTGGAAGTTATACTTATACACTTTTAGATGCCAATCAGACTATTTTACAAGGACCGCAATTATCTCAAACATTCTCAAATTTAGTTGCTGGTGTATATTTTATAAGGGTTAATAGCTTTGATTGTGAGGAAATTTCAGCCTCATTTGAAGTAACACAACCAGAGGAATTATTGGTGAGTTCGTTAGAGCTAACAGACATTACCTGCTTCAATGAGTCTAATGGAAGCATCACAATAAATGTTGCCGGTGGAACTCCTCCGTATTTGTTTTCGAGGTCACCCAATTTAGCTTTGGTATCACCAATTAATACCTTTACTAACTTATCGGCTGGTAATTACGACATATTTATACAAGATGCTAACGGTTGTTTTATGATAGAAAACATTACACTATCACAACCCGATGAGCTCTTTGGCTTTATTACCAATATTCAACCAGAAGTTTGTGAAGGCAACGATGACGGCACAGTTACCATAGATATTGTTGGAGGCACGGCACCATATTTTACAAGCTTTGATGTAGACGAACCAAACAGTTATATTGAAGGACAGTTCACGTTTGAAAACATCAGTGCTGGGCAAGATTATTTTATTTATATCATGGATGCTAACGGTTGTAAAACCAATGTTTTTGTGCCCATGGGAACACCTCCGGTAGACCTTAATCCAACGCTTGCATTAGAAGCTTGTGCTGATGGCAATATTTTAAATAGCGTTATAGTAACTGTAGAACCAAATAATTTATCTGAAGTAGAATACGCATTAGACGATCAAGCTAATTATCAAGCCTCCAATGTCTTTACTAATTTAACCCCAGGCTTGCATCTCATTTACGTAAGACACAGCAATGGGTGTATAAAGGTTTTAGAGGTAGATGTGCCAGAGCCACTAACCGTTAATCATCAAACCCAAGATGTTACTTGTTTTAACGAGTCTAATGGTTCAATAACGGTTGAAGCCCTGGGTGGTGTAGCTCCGTATAGCTATGCAATAAGTCCTAATTTTAACTTTGTAGCAACAAATACTTTTACTCAGTTGGTTGTGGGTGACTATACCGTTAGGGTTAGAGATGTCAATAATTGTGAAGTTGAATTTACAACAAATATTCAACAACCTGATCTGATTGAGATGGTAGTAACTGATAGTTTAGACGAAATTTGCTTAGGAGATGCCAACGGTTTCTTTGAAATAACAATTACTGGAGGCGTTGCCCCCTACGAAACTAGTTTAAATAACAATCAAAATTATGTACTAGACCAAACATCATTTTTTGATTTGAGTGGAGGGGTTACCTACACCGTGTTTATTAGAGATGCCTCAGGCTGTGAATTATCTTATCCTGTAACACTCAACCCCCCGGTTAATTTAAATCCGCAGGTTCAGCTATCTTATAATTGTGACAACAATAACGTAACAGGCACAGCTGTGATTACAGTTCAACCTCAATATCAAGGCTTAGTTTTATATTCAATAGATGGCATCAACTTTCAGCAATCTAATGAGTTTACGATGCTTAGCAGTGGTAATTACACCGCTTATGTGTTGCATGATAATGGCTGTTTAAACAATGATGTATCGTTTACAATTATTTCTTATACACCATTAACACTAACCGTTGCAGAATCTGGCTTAAATCAGCTATCAGCCACAGCCATAGGGGGTACAGGTGTTTATACTTACTTCTTTAATGGGGCAAATCAAGGTACAAATAATGTATTTGGCATATCACAATCTGGAGTTTTTGTGATTACTGTTGTTGACTCATTGGGTTGTGAACAAACTGTAGAACTCAATGCCACGTTTTTTGACATCGAAATTCCTAATTTCTTTACACCAGATGGCAATACTTATAATGATTTTTGGTCGCCACAAAACATTCAGGGTTACCCCAATATAACCAGTAAAATATTTGACCGCTATGGCCGACTTGTTAAAATACTTAGAATAGGAGAGAGTTGGGACGGCAAATACCAAAACAAAGATTTACCGTCTGGTGATTATTGGTATTTAATTGAATTAAACGATGGTAGCGAACGATCGTTTATTGGTAACGTTACACTATATAGATGATGAAAAAAACAGTTTACATTTTTAGTATAATTAGTCTTGGATTTTTGATGTCTGTAAAAGCACAAGAGCTAAACATACCCACCTTTACGCAATATTTAGGCGAAAACAATGCCGTTATTTCCCCGGCTTATGCGGGTATTGGCGATAACATCAAAATAAGATTAAATGGTTTAACCCAATGGGTGGGCATTAGAAATGCTCCACAAAATCAGTCTTTGGCTATAGATGGTAGGCTAGGGCAAAGATCCGGACTAGGAGGTTTTTTATATAACGACAAAAATGGCAATACGTATCAAAAAGGATTGAAAGCATTTTTTGCTCATCACCTCATTTTAGATTACTATAAGAGTGAATACTTATCATTTGGTATTTCTTATGTGCTAAATCAGTTCGAAATAGACATCTCGCAGTTTGATAATATTTTTGATCCGGTTGTTACCGATAACAGAGGCTTGAGTAATTCTAATTTTGACGTTGGTTTTTTATACCGAAGAGAAGGTTTTTCTTTGAGCCTAAATGCCATGAACATCTTAAACAAAGACACCAGGAAATTTATTTTCAACGAACCAAACATATTGAGAAACTATACGGCATTTGCCTCTTATGTGATAGGGTCAAAATATAATAAAGACATTGAGATTGAACCCTCAGCTTTTTTTCAATACTTTGAAAGCGATCAAAGGTCTTCAACCGATTTGAATTTAAAAGTAAGATTCATGGATTTTGAAGACTATTATTGGGCGGGTATTTCATATCGTTTTTTAAATGACCAATTGATGAACCCGTTATACATTGGCCCGATGGGTGGTCTGAAAAAAAATAATTTATATTTTGCCTATTCTTATTTGCTTACCACCAACGAAATTTTTGGATTTAATTACGGTACCCATGTAGTAACAATTGGCATTGACATCTTTCAGGGGCTTAGCAATTGCCCATGCACCGAAAGGTACATCAAGTAAGTTTTGCAGAAGTGACATAATTTTTTTAGTTTTAACCAAAAAATTGAAACGTTTCTCACTAGTTTTTTTGTTCATCTGTGAATTGGTTTTTGGTCAATCTAATCTAAAAATTAGTGCAGAATTATTGCCTGTTTTTGACGAAAAATCAATATCTGGCAAAGTATATTTTAACTTTGATGCCAATAAAAGTATTGACTCAGTTTATTTAGATGCCAAAAATATGACGTTTGCCAACGTAACCTTGAATGGCAAAAAAATTAATTATCAGTACCAAAATAACCAACTAATCATCAAGCAAAAATTTAAAAAAAAGAATCAATTGGTTTTTGATTTTAGTGCTCAACCAAAACAAAGTTTATATTTTTTTAATTTCTTTGATCAAAAGCAAATCTGGACCCAAGGGCAAGGCAAAGAAACCAGTTATTGGTTGCCTTCATTGGATGATGTTACCCAGAAAATTTTATTTAGCTTAAAAATTCATTACCCCCAAGCATACCAAGTTGTCAGTAACGGATTATTAATTTCTTCAACAGTTAATGAAAATAAAAAAATTTGGCATTACCAAATGAATGCTCCTATGAGTTCTTATTTAGTGATGTTGGCTATTGGAGACTTCATTAAATTTGAAGAATCAACCACTTCAAAAACCCCATTAGAATTTTATTTAACCCCCAAAGAAGCCTCAAAATATAATTCAACATACAAGCATTCTAAAACAATGTTTGATTTTTTAGAAACCAAAATAGGAGTTCCTTATCCTTGGCAAATATACCGTCAGATTCCGGTTTATGATTTTTTATATGCGGGTATGGAAAACACCACTGCTACACTTTTTTCGCAAGAGTTTGTAGTTGATGATTTGGGATATTTAGATGTTACGTACCACAATGTGAATGCACACGAGTTGGCCCATCATTGGTTTGGAAATTTGGTAACAGCCAAAACCAAAAAAGATCATTGGATACAAGAAGGCTTTGCAACTTATTATGCCTTGCAAGCAGAGCGATATTTGTTTGGGGAAGATTTTTATTTAGAAAAAATATACGAACTAGCCAATAACATTTTGGCAGTTTCAAAAGATGATGAATTACGCTTGTATGCCGAAAACCAAAGTGCCATGACCTATTATTATAAAGGAGCCTGGATGCTGATATGCTTGGAAAATTTATTAGGCACAAAAAAATTTGACGAAGTGGTTAAAACTTTTTTGCAAACCTATCAATTTAGTTCGGCTACAACCGATGAATTTTTTACTATAGCTACTCAAATAGCCAAAGAAGATTTATCAGAGTTTAAGTTGTTGTGGTTATATCAAAACGGATTTCCGAAAGAGCAGGTATTGAATGTTTTAAAGCAATTTTCAAAATTTAAAGATTGGATGTCTGTTTTATCTTTGTACAACTTGCCTTATGCTGAAAAGAAATCTACATTAGAAAATCTGTGGAATGTGGCAGACGAGTGGACACAAGTAGAAATATTAAAGCAGATACAAGGCATCAAAAACGACTTTGAAACAGATTATTTAGCTTGGATGCATAAAGCAATCATTTCAAAAAATACAAAAACCATTCAAATGGCTCTTATGTTGACTAAAACTATACCTGATGAGCACAAAAATTTGTATGAAACTTTGTTAAACAACCATGCCTACATTACCACAGAGTTGGCGTTGCAGGGTTTGTGGCAATCTTTTGCGGAAGAAAGAACATCATTTTTATCCAAAACAAAAGATTTAATTGGCCTAAGCGATTATAATCTCCGCATCAAATGGCTTTCATTAGCCTTGATGACAGCCGATATCCCCTCATCAGATAAGCTAACCTATTATGATGAGTTGTTGGCTTATTCAACCGCAAAGTTCCCATCAAATATCAGAAGAAATGCCCTAGAAAGTTTGTTGTTTTTAGATAAAAATGACACCAATGTTTTCGAGTCTTTGGCCAACGGCATTGTGCATCACAAGTGGCAGTTTGCAAAATATTGCAGAGACGAAATCAAAAAACAATTAGCCTCTAAAAACAAGAAAGAATTTTATACTAAATTAGTTAGTCAATTAGAAGAAGCTAATCAGAAAGTATTACAAAAAATGCTTGATGATCTTCCAAACTGATTTTAAGCAAATGATTCTTTATAGCAAACAACAGAAATTTCAATCGACACATTTTTTGGTAAGCCAAGCACCGCAACGGTCTCTCGGGCAGGGGCATTAACCTCATCAAAATAGCTGCCATAAATTTTATTGATGGTTTCAAAGTCTGCCATATCCCTGAGGTAGATAGTGGTTTTTACCACATGTTTCCAATCATAATTGGCTGCGGCTAAAACGGCAGCAATATTTTTCATCACCTGAACCGTTTCAGCCTCAAGAGAAGCGTTTTCTAACAAACCCGTTTCAGGATTTAAGGCTATTTGTCCGGAACAATACAAAAATGGCCCCGCTTGCACAGCTTGATTATAAGGACCAATAGGCAATGGTGCTTGTTTGGTGGTGATGATTTTTTTCATGATTAAGGCTAATTTTATTTTCTTAAATTTGCAAAGTATTAAAGATAATTTATGGAATCACTTAAATTAATTTGGGATTTTAGAGGACCAGATGCACAAAAAATTGCTGAACACCACGTGGTTCATCTCAAGGAATTTATGCAACACCACAACTACAATGAGGTTTTAGTTGATTCTAAAGTTGTCAGTGAGTTTTATACAATGGCTTTTATTGTAGTACTAGCCCAAGACATGTTATTTTTTAGAGATCATCTAAAACCTCACAGAGGTGAAAGATTATAATTTTACAAAAAGTTCACTGAGGGGTTTGCGTACTTTTTTGTAATGTTGCGTGGCATCTTCTTCACTTCTATAACCAACAGTAGCAATAACACTTGCATTTAAATGCTGACTATCTAAACCTAAAATAGCGTTCACTTTTTCAGGCTCAAAACCTTCCATAGGGGTAACGTCTACTTTTATTTCGGCGGCTGCATTGAGCAAGTTACCGAGGGCTAAATAAGTTTGTTTGGCTGTCCATACAGATTTTTGTTCTGCCGTAAGTTCGTTAATTTTCATTTTCATGAAATCACCGTAGCCTTTAAGTTGATCTAAATCTATTCCTCTTTCTGAACTCATAAGATTGATGAATTCATCAATATGCTGATCGCCAAAATTTTCTATGTTTGCAAACACAAACACGTAGCTACTGTCTGTCACTTGAGATTGATTCCAAGCAGCTGGTTTTATTTTTTCTTTTAAATCTTCACTTTCAATAACAAAAATTTTATATGGTTGAAGTCCATATGATGATGTGCTTAGTCTTACGGCCTCCATTAAAAAATTAAGATCTTCTGCATTTATTTTTTTATTAGCATCCATTTTTTTGGTTGCATATCTCCAGTTTTGATTTTCAATAAAGTTCATAAGGTTTTTGGTTTAAGGTTTTTTATATTTAATTATTAGTTCGTTTAAGTGCATTAACTCACCCAACGATAAGTTTTTTGATAATTTATTTTCTAAAGTTTCTATGGCTTCACTCACATTTTTAAGATAGCTGATGCCTTGGGATGTAATATTGACTTTTATCAAGCGTTTATTTTTTGGACATTGGTTGCGGTTTACAAGTAATTTTTTAACCAATTTATCAACTATCCTTGTGCTGTTGCTATTCGGAGCCAACATTTGGTCTTGTATGGTGCCCATGTTTACGGTTTCGGTTTGCAAACTCAAAAATTTTAAAACGTTGTATTGCTCAAACGTTAAATCGTGTTTTTTGCAAATTTTATTCAATGCCGTGTAGATGTCGTTATAACACTCAAATATATTGAGAATGGTTGTTGACTCTATTTTGGCATGATTTTTCAAAATTCAAATAATTTTAATAACGATGCAAATTAACCACAATAATTCTCATGTTTGTAGCTACAAGTTTATAATCTTATGTTAATTTTTATGTCATTAAATTGTCAATACATACTTTTATTTTTTTTTAAAATTATGAGATACCTTTTTTTATTGATATTTACACTTTTTAGTTGTCAAAACAAAACGGAGTCAACAGATAACACAGAGGCTAAAGAGGTTTTGTCTATGGATTTTGAGCAACTGTCAGCATACATGAAACCCCAAGGAGATACGCTGTACGTAGTTAATTTTTGGGCAACTTGGTGCGAACCTTGTGTAGAAGAATTGCCCTACTTTGAAATGGTTAATCAAGATTATAAAAACAAACCTTTTAAAATGATTTTGGTGAGTTTAGATTTTAAAAAACATTTTGAAGACAGACTGTTGCCGTTTGTTGAAAAGAATAACTTGAAAGCCCAGGTAATTCATCTTAATGCCCCCAATGCTAATGAGTGGATAAACCAAATTGATACCGAATGGAGTGGGGCCATACCGGCAACTTTAATTTATAATCAAAACAAAAGGTTGTTTTTTGAGCAAAGCTTTAATTTGGATGAACTTAAATCAACACTTTCTAATTTTTAACCAATAAAATTTTACATACATGAAAAAGATTCTATATTTAACTTTAGTTTTGGGATTATTTGTGATTTCCTCTTCCAACAAACCGGTAGATACGGGTTATGACATCGGAAGTATAGCCACAGATTTTAGCCTTAAAAACGTTGATGGCAAAAAGGTGTCCTTGGCAGACTACAAAAATGCCAAAGGATTTATTGTTGTTTTCACCTGCAATCATTGTCCATACGCCATAGCTTATGAAGACAGATTGATTCAGTTAGACAAACAGTTTAAAAGCAAAGGTTATCCTGTAATCGCCATTAATCCGAACAATCCTGAAAAACAACCCAAAGACAGTTATGAGTTGATGCAAGTTAGAGCCAAAGAAAAAGGATTTACCTTTCCATATTTATTTGATGAAGGACAAAAAATTTACCCACAGTATGGGGCTACCAAAACGCCACACGTTTATATTTTAGAAAAAAACACCAAAGGATTGGAAGTTAAATACATAGGTGCTATTGATGATAACTATGAAGATGCCAAGGCCGTGAAAGTAAAGTTTGTTGAAGAAGCGGTAAACGCCTTGCTGAAAGGTAAAGAAATTAAAACAAAAACAACAAAAGCCATTGGCTGTACCATCAAAGTGTAACTTTGGTTGCAGTTTATTATGATGATACTATTTATCTTTGCATTAAAAATAAAATGACAGACTTAACTCAAAACGATTGGAGATTGCAATCTCAAAACAACGAAGTAATCATCTTAGATGTTAGAACTCCAGATGAGTACTCAGATGGTAAAATACCAAATGCCATAAATATTGATATTTACAAAGGCCAAGGCTTTATTTATGAAGTTGAAGAGAAATTAGACAAAACCAAAGACATCTATGTTTATTGCAAATCTGGCGGAAGAAGTGCCCAAGCATGCCATATTCTTAACCAACTAGGATTTGAAAAAACATTTAATTTGCTTGGAGGCTTTTCTGAATGGCAACATGAAGTAGAAATTCCACATTGATTTCTTAAAAAAAAGAAAGCCGTCTCAAAATTGAGGCGGTTTTTTTTTACCTTATTGCAAATGATTTTTTTTTGTGTTTATAATCGATATACAGATGATTATGGGTAAATTTTATGCATTACAATCAGCGATAAACCACACTTTTGCCATATTTCTCTAACAATTTAATTTGCAAAATACATCTCTTTCGAATAGTTGATTATATTGTTGAGCCTTTAAACATGCAAACTTTATTAAAAGCATGAAGTAAAGAGAGTAATACATTCTGTCAGCCTAAAATTTTTCTAAAAGTAATGTTGGATAGATACATGACCTATATTAATTTTTTTCAAAAAAATTGAATTAGTCTTTTATTGAAAACATTAATCTTACATGGTTGACAGGCGTGGTTGTTGTGGATTACAATATTAACATTAGATCTAGTAGCAATAAGCTTTAAGACAGCATTAAGAAAATATTTAAACAAGTAGTTGTAATGTTAGTTTCTGAAGTTTTTTTATTTTAAAACACATTTAATTCAGGCTTTAAATCTTAAAACAAAATAAAATAAACTTAAAAAAAATCAAAAAAATTATTTTTGTTTAATATTTTTGTATATTTGTTCAACAAAATTTTTTACCATGGAACAAGTTAAGAGTAAATTTAGTATCAAAGACTTAGAAAATCTTTCAGGCATCAAAGCACATACGATAAGGATTTGGGAAAAACGTTACCATATTCTTGAGCCCATGCGTACAGATACCAACATTAGATATTATGACTTGTCGGCTCTTCAAAAATTGCTCAACATCACTTTGTTGCACAATTACGGCTATAAGATTTCTAAGATATCTGAAATGTCTAGAGTTGAGTTAAATGAGCTGATTAACAGCATCGTAAATGAGAAAAGTGCAAAACACCATGCCATCAATGCATTTAAAATGGCCATGATGAACTTTGATCAGAGCTTGTTTTTAAAAACTTATAACGAACTTTTATCTGAAAAAAGCTTTAAAGAAATCTTTTTTGAAGTTTTTATACCCTTGATGGAAGAGCTCGGTTATCTATGGCAAACAGACACCATAACGCCCGCACATGAGCATTTTGTAACTCACTTAATCAAACAGAAATTGTTGTTTGAAACAGAAAAACTTCAGTTAAGAACACCTACCAATTTTGATAAGACATTCGTGCTTTATTTACCACTCAACGAAATACATGAGTTGGCTTTATTATACCTTAACTACGAAGTTTTAGATAAAGGTTTCAAAACAATATACCTGAGTGAAAGCGTGCCTTCAGAAAGTTTAATTGATTTAAAAAAATACTTCAAAAATTTAGTGTATGTTACCTATATAACAGTAGAGCCAACCAGAGAAAACGTGAATAGTTATGTAGATCAACTTAAAGAATATCTAATTGTAGATGAAAATGACAACACTGAGCTTTGGTTTTTAGGCAGAATGGCTGAATACATTAAAACAAAAGATGACTTTAGGTTAAAGATTTTTTCGGATATTAAACAATTTTCTAGGTACTTATAAAACAAATTAATTTAAAATTTTACTAAATAATAAACAATGAATATAGCCATTATAGGTTCGGGCTTCTCAGCTTTAGCCGCCTCTTGTTATCTTAAAAAAGCTGGTCATATTGTTACCGTTTTTGAAAAAAACAGCACCGTAGGTGGTAGAGCAAGACAATTTAAAAAAGAAGGGTTCACTTTTGATATAGGCCCAACATGGTATTGGATGCCAGATATTTTTGAACGTTTTTTTGCAGATTTTGAAAAACGACCAGAAGATTTTTATGAGTTAATTAAATTATCTCCTGCTTATCAAGTTTATTTTGATGTTAACAATTTTGTTTTAATTGCAGACAATTTGCCTGAAATTATCTCAACCTTTGAGTCTATTGAACCGGGCAGTGGCAAAGTTTTAGAAAAATTCATGAAAGAAGCCCAAGATAATTATGATATTGCCATCAAAAAATTAGTTTACCGTCCGGGAGAATCACCTTTAGAATTAGTAACCTTAGACACCATAAAAAAAGTAAGTTCGTTTTTTTCTAACATCAGCAAAGAAGTTAGAAAGCGATTTAAAAACTCAAAACTAGTTCAAATATTAGAATTTCCGGTATTGTTTTTAGGTGCAAAACCTTCAGATACACCTTCTTTTTATAGTTTTATGAACTTTGCAGATTTTGGTTTAGGCACTTGGCATCCAAAAGGTGGTATGTATGAAGTAGTGCTTGGGATGAAAAATTTGGCCGTAGAATTGGGAGTAGACTTTAGAATGAATGAGAATGTAGAAAAAATATTAGTAAAAGATAAAGCAGCATACGGATTGATTTCTAATGGCATTACGCATGAATTTGATCTTGTGGTGAGTGGTGCTGATTATGCCCACACCGAGCAGTTGTTAGACAAAACGCACAGACAGTATTCCGAAAAATATTGGGACAGCAGGGTATTTGCACCATCTTCATTATTGTTTTACGTTGGTTTTGATAAAAAAATTGAAAATGTAGAACACCACAGTTTGTTTTTTGATGTGTCATTTGATAAGCATGCCAAAGACATTTATGACAACCCCAAATGGCCAGATGAACCCTTGTTTTATGCAAGTTTCCCGTCTAAAACTGACAGCGGTTCTGCACCGCCAGACAAAGAAGCCGCCATATTTTTAATTCCTTTAGCCCCAGATTTAGAGGATACCCATGAACTAAGAAATCAATATTTTGATATTATTATAACCAGACTCGAAAAATTAATTAACCAAGATATCAAAAAAAACATTATTTTTAGCGAATCTTTTTGTGTAAACGACTTTAAAGAGCAGTACAATTCATACAAAGGAAATGCCTATGGTATGGCAAATACCTTATTGCAAACTGCTTTTTTAAGACCAAACCTAAAAAGTAGTAAGGTTGAAAAACTTTATTTTACTGGGCAACTAACGGTGCCTGGGCCTGGAGTGCCACCATCGTTAATTTCTGGTAAATTGGTTTCAGACCTTATCAATAAATACCAATAGTACATTGTTGATGTATTTCGTATGACCTAATGAGGCTATACCAAACACCTCTCAACAAAAAAATAATTATTTGCATATGAAAATACTTTTTGATCGTGTTTCTGAATCTTGTAGCCAAACAGTCACCAAAAGTTATAGCACCTCTTTTTCGAGTGCCGTAAAAATGTTAGCTCCTTCTATCAGATCAGATATTTATAATATTTATGGTTTTGTAAGGTTAGCCGATGAAATAGTAGACAGTTTTCACGATTATGACAAAGAAGTATTATTTAAAAGGTTTGAAGAAGATTTAGACATGGCATTAACGCAAAAAATAAGTCTTAATCCGGTTTTAAATGCCTTTCAAAATACCGTTCACAAGTATCAAATTCCAAAACACCTAATAGATGCTTTTATGAAAAGCATGCGTTTAGATCTCACTAAAACTACCTATATTACCGAAGAGGAATACAATGAATATATTTATGGTTCTGCGGATGTGGTAGGTTTAATGTGCTTACAAGTTTTTGTAAACGGTAACGAACAAAAATATGAAGAATTAAAAAATGCTGCCATGAGTTTGGGGTCAGCTTTTCAAAAAGTAAATTTCTTGAGAGACCTTAAAGCCGATTATGAAGGATTGTCTAGAACGTATTTTCCCAATACCAACCTAGAATCAATGAACGAAGCCGAAAAAAATGAGATCATTAACGATATCAAAAAAGATTTTGAAGCTGGTTTTGCAGGAATACAAAAACTTCCAATTGAAGCTAAATTTGGGGTGTATACTGCTTACAAGTATTATAAAAAATTACTTCACAAATTAAGTAAAACGCCTTCGGCAGAAATTAAAAACACAAGAATCAGAGTGCCAGATTACCAGAAGGTTGGTTTGTTGTGTAGTTGTTATGTTAGTTACAGATTAAATATTATATAAAGTCATGTTATTGCAAGTTTTTGTTTTTTTAGTTACCTTTTTTTTAATGGAATTTATGGCGTGGTTTAGTCATAAATACATCATGCACGGATTTTTGTGGAATCTTCATGCAGATCATCACAAAAAAGACCATAAATCATGGTTTGAACGCAATGATGCTTTTTTTATCTTTTATGCTGTGGTGAGTATGATTTTCTTCATACTATGGGAACACGGTTACTTTTTGCCGGGTTTAGCGGTTAGTTTAGGCATCTTCGCCTATGGATTAACCTATTTTATAGTGCATGATATATTTATTCACCAAAGATTTAAGCTATTTAGAAATGTGGATAACAAATATGCTAGAGCCATCAGACGTGCACATAAAATGCATCACAAACATATCGGTAAAAATCATGGTGAGTGTTTTGGTATGCTCGTAGTGCCTTGGAAATATTACAAAAATGCTTAGCAAATATTTTATAAAACCCGTATCAATTTTATTTTTTAGCTTACATTTGATGTATTGATACAAGTTTTATAATAACTTCTTCAGGTTTAGCAACTAAAATATTTTTATTCTCTTTATGAATTATCAGGATGTTAGTGTCATATTAAGGTTATTGTCATAAGCACAAGCTGTTTTTGTTTTTTTATATCTATTTTTTTTTAGAGAACACAAACCCTCGTTAATACTTTTCAGTTTATTTCTTATCAGCCACACCATTGCAAATTTGTCTTATTTGCTTAATAGTTTTGGGTTGAGAGAAGTTTACCCTAGTATCAGATTTTTGCCAATAGGATTTTATTTTGCAAGCATGCCCTTATTTTATTTATACACTAAAAGCTTGTTAGGAAAGGTTTATAAAAAAGAGGTTATTATTTACTTAATTCCCGCTATAATCGATTTTATTTTTTATACAGTATTATTTTTATTACCGTATCAAACTGCCATAAGTTTTCACAAAAATTACTATTAATTTGATGTTTGCTTGGTATGGGGTATTTTTAAATATTTTTTCGCTGTTTTTTGTTTTCCTAACCATCAGAGAAATTTTTAATTTTCATAAAAAATATTTGCAGTTTTTTTCCAATCCACAAAAAACCAATCTTAAATGGATAAGTATCATATCATATATTTTATTGTTTGTTTATTTATTTCAATTAAGTTCACTTTTCTTTGAAATTAAAGACCCAGATAATATTATATATTTTATAGATTCAATTATCACGGTAATAGTTGTTTATTGGATTTCTGTATTTGGAATCAATCAGGCACATATTCCTAAAGATTTTCAAGTATTTATGCAAACAAAAGTTTCGTCAGAAACTAACACCAAAGGCGATTTTCAAAAAATAACAGCATTATTGCAAGACAAAAAAATTTACATTAACTCAAATCTAACCATCATTGATTTGGCATCGGAAGTAGATATTCATTCAAAAAAAGTATCTCAATTAATAAATCAGTTTGCTCAAAAAAACTTTAATCAGTTTATCAACGAATTTAGAGTAGATGAAGCTAAAAAACTTTTGCTAAATCCTGATTATAACCAACTCACTATAGAGGCTATTTATAAAGATGCAGGCTTTAATTCTAAATCTGTATTTAACACAGTTTTTAAAGAATTTACAGGCTTAACTCCTTCCAACTTCAAAAAACAACTGACACAAGTGGCTTAAAATTTTATTTTATGTTTTTTACTATTTAACGAAGTATTGATTAATGCATCAACCAATTTATTTGTTGTGATGCCTGTGGTTTCAAATTTACAAGCCAATACCCATCGCTTAAGGTTTAAAGCGGCAGCAACAGCAACCAACAGACAATTAAGGGTTGGTTATTTTACTACACCTGGAGATGTTTCAACTTATGTTGAAATTGGAGCAACACCTATTTTACCCAATGCGTTTAATTTTACCGTAGCTCAAGAATATACTATTGTGCCAACAGGAATTCCTGCTGGAGTAACAAATCTAGTCTTTACCATCACCTCCGGAACTGCAACAACTATTTATGTTGATGATGTAAGCTGGGAACTTAATTCTACTTGCCTAGCTCCGTAAAACTTAACAGCCACTTCAATAACAAATAACTGTGCCGTTTTAGCTTGGTCAGCAGGTTATGCAACAACTTGGGAGATACAGTATGGTGCTGTAAATTTCTTTTTAGGAACTGGAACGATCGTGTCTAATATCTCAAATAATCCATATACTTTAACAGGTTTAACATCAAACACAAATTATGAGTTTTATGTAAGAGGTGTATGCGATGTTGCCACAAATAGTGCATGGATCGGACCAATAAAGTTTAAAACAACCTGCGAAGCAGTATCTAGTTTTTTTGAAAATTTTGGTACTTTAACCACTTTCTCAGGTAGTAATACCACCTTGCCTAATTGTTGGGACAAGGCAGGTGCTGCCAACAGAGTAAATATTACTACAATTACTCCCATCACAGTGCCTCCTCATAACAATAAATTATCAATGAGTTCTATAGGTAGTACAACGGTTACACCATCTGTTACCTATGCCTTGATGCCACCAGTATCAAGTCTTCAGGCAACTACACACAGAATAAGATTCAAAGGCTATACATCTTCAAACACAATACCTGGTATACTTCAGTTTGGTTATTTAACAGATGCATATGATGAATTAACTTATACTAATATTACAAATTTTACATTACCTGTAGGCGTTGATAATGAAGAATTATTTGTTTATAATTTGCCATTTGCTTTACCATCCAATGCGGTTCGTTTAGCCTTTAAGTTTGAAGGAATTACAACGGGCACCACCCAGATTTTTGTTTTAATTGATGATGTGTATTGGGAAGCCATCCCTACCTGTGACGAGCCAAATAACTTGAGTTTTAGTCAAATTTTAAATAACTCAGTGCAATTAGCGTGGTCTAGCCCTTTTAATGCTCCTGCTTTGGGTTATGAATATTATATTTCTACAGATTTTACACCCCCAACAGATAGTACAGTAGCTTCAGGATTTGTTGCTTCAGGAATTACTGAAACTACCGTTACAGGTTTAATCCCTTCTAGCAATTATTATGTTTGGATTCGATCGGTTTGTTCAACCAGTAATAAAAGTTATTTTACAAATTATGTTACCTTTAAAACCCTATGTGACCCTGTAGATACCATTACAGAAAACTTTGATCTTTTTGCTCCAGGCACCAACAACCCTTTACCTGATTGTTGGGATAGATTTGGCATATTAAGTAACATCAATATTGCTTCTGGCAGTGTGGCACCAGCAAGTGCCCCCAACAGATTGTTTATGAACTCTAATACCGCAGGGACCAACGTAAATTTAACTTATGCCGCTCTTCCGTTGTTAACCAATTTATTAGCTGAAACTCACCGTTTAAGATTTAAAGCCTATACAACTTCAGGACAATTCAGATATTTGCAATTAGGTTATGTAACAGATGCCATGAACATGGACACGTTTGTATTAATAGAAGAGTTTTTGTTGCCAGAGAATGCACCCAATGCCGTTGAATATTTTTACACCCCATTTTTCTTGCCATCTGATGCCGTTCGTTTGGTGTTTAAAAATCCGAGTGTGCAAGGTGGCGTAACTTCTATCTATTTAGATGATGTTTTTTGGGAGTCTGTGCCAACCTGTAAAGAAGTTATAAATGTTCAGGCAGGCAATTTTTCTACCACAACTGCAGATATTTTTTGGACAGAACCAATCAGTTTGCCTAGCAACGGTTATCAATATTATATCTCGGCAGTAAATGTGCCACCAACAAGCAGTACTACCCCAAGTGGCTCTGTTGGAGCTGGAATTACAACTGCCAAAATTACAGGTTTGGAGATTGGAACTCAATACTTTGTCTGGGTAAGATCTAACTGTGGCACTGAATTTAGTTTTTGGTCAGGCCCTGCTGTTTTTAATACAGAGTGTGCACCAATTACAGACTTTATTGAGAATTTTGATGGTGTAGTAACACCAAATTTGCCTAGTTGCTGGTCTAAGATTACAAGAGGATTTGGGTTATCACCATTTACAACCATAGGTACTACAAGTACCAATGTGGCTGCATTACCCAATTTTACAACCCCAAATGCTGTGCAATTATCGGCACAATTTTCACAAACTACGGCTGAAATTATTTTAGTATCGCCAAATATTTCAAACCTTGCTGCAGGAACACACCGATTAAAATTCCATAGTTATTACCCGGGTGTAGTTGAAGTGGGTACGTTAGACAACAACAATCAATTTTTTGCAGTTTTTCACGCCATTTCAAACGGTTACTTTAAATGGTTTGGGAGATTTTGTAGTTGAAAACTTTGATACTTATACTTGTTCAGGAAGATATATTGGGATTAGACTATTGGCCGATCCTAATACCGCTCAGGGCATCTATTTAGACAACATTATATGGGAAGCTATTACGCCTTGTTCAGAAGTTACAAACCTTACCGCTGTGCCATCGGCAACCACAGCTACCATTAGCTGGACAGCCGGAAGCTCCTCTGAAACTTCATATCAAGTTGCAGTTGGATTAGCCACCGTTACTGACCCCAATACTCTAACACCTCAAAACACAACGGCTACAACTTTATTAGTTGAAAACTTAACACCAGTAACAGCATACAAAGCTTGGGTGAGAGCAATTTGTGGAACAGATATTGGAAATTGGGAATTAATCAATTTTACGACCACACGTCAACCTTCAGATATACCTTATATTCAAAACTTTGAAACTGCTGTTACTCCAGAGCTACCATCTTGTACTTCATCAATAAATGTTGGATTTGGTAACAATTGGAGCACTCAAAACAGGAATAATTCAGGATTTTCTTCAAATGTATTAAGAAATCCAATGGCTCCCAGTAGCACTATGGATGCTTGGTTTTTTACCAATGGTGTAAATTTAGTAGCTGGTGAAGCTTATCAGATTTCTTACCTTAAAGGAACAAATAGTACTGTTTCATTTCATAATTTAAAAGTTACTATTGGTAATGATAACAACGTTGCAGCCATGACCACTATTTTGGCCACTCATGAACGATTTTCTGGCAATGCATCCTTAGAAACCATACCATTTACAGTAACTACCTCTGGGGTATATTACTTTAGTTTTCATGGCTATTCAACAGGATCAGGCACTTTGTATATAGATAATATTTCAGTAGATCTTAATTTATCCACTGCTAGTTTTTCAGACTCAAATTTACAGTATTATCCAAACCCGGTTAAAGATATTTTACACATTGATTCTAACCAAAACATAACAAGTTTGGAGATTTATAACGTATTTGGTCAAAGATTAGTTAAGATGGCTGTAGATGCGAAAAATCTTACCTATAACATGAGTGATTTTGCATCAGGTGCTTATATCATCAAGGCATTTGAAGATAATAATGAGGTTAAAATTTTTAAAGTCATTAAAAACTAGTTTTAGCACCACATTAAAATTGAAAATGCAGTAAATGCTTTAAAGATTTTTGCATCTATTAAATTAAAAAAGGTTACATCTAATTCACAGATGTAACCCTTTTTGTTTTAATTTAAACTTCGCAACTTGAGATTGATTAATCAATTTTTTGCAGCAAGCTCCAACTAAATGAATTAACTTACTGAACTAAAAAAGTCTTTGAACTTGAGTTTCCGAACTCGTCAATAAGATTTATTAGATAACTCCCTGCATTAATTCTATTTAAGGTAATGGCGTTATTAATGTTGCTAACAATACCTCTTTGCAAGAGTTTACCTGTTATTTCATAAATAGCATACTCTGCTTGGCTAATCGTTTCTGGTAAGCTTATTTTTAATTGATTATCAGAAACAGGATTCGGATATACTCTAAAATTTTTGATATTAAATTGTTCGTTTCCTAGAGTCGTGTTGATTGATGATCCACCTCTGTTGGTACTTCCATGGTTAGCTAAGGCATAAGTAGCACTGCTGCTTCTGGCCCAAACCACTGGAATGGTATTGTTTGAATTTACAAATGTGTAATTGCCAGAAGAGGATAAATTTCTTGTACCAACAATGGTTCTTACGCCACCATTCACGGTGTTTGAAACCAAAGTCCAGCTATTTGTAGCATCTATAGAGGGTGCCATAAAACCAACAAATGTTCTGTCAGAAATTCCAGTATCTGTAAACACCAAGCAATCTCCACCACTGCTCATGGCATTTCCTTCGTTAACACCAAACCCCATGGCAAACCAACGATCTGATGGGCCAGACACCGTTAAGGTAACTGTGGTGGCATTCGTTTGAACTCTGGCACTGATGTTGGTAGTTAAGGCTACGACTCCAGAGTCAAATTCTTGTGAAATAAGTGTAAAGCTACACAAAAGCATCAAAGTAATTTTCTTCATAGTTTTTTGTTTTAGTTATTAAATAAATTGATAATTTTTTGATTATTGGTTTGCAAAGCCAACTGAAAGGCATTTTTTTGGTCTTTATCTACAACAGATTTATCTGCACCTTGGCTTAAAAGTTTTTCAACAAACTCAACATTTTGTAGGGTTACAGCCAACATGAGTGCAGTGACTTGGTTGTTGTCCTGATGATTTAGATTTATGCGATATTGAAGCAATTTGTTAAAAACTTCAACATTTCCCTTAAATACACAAGCATGAAGTGCAGACCCCATGTCCGAGACATAATTGATATTTTTGGTATGTTCTGCAATAAACTTGGCTACCTCATTATTACCTCTATAAGTGGCTAATATCAGTGGATTAAAGCCATAACTATTTAATGTATCAATAGCCGTTGGATTAAGCTCATAGATACTTTTAATGTCTTCAAGCGTGCCAAATCGGGCTACTTCAAAAATGTCTTTTGCTGGTTGTGCAAACGTTAAAATGCTTAATAATGATAAAAATAATAGAAATTTGAACCGAGTCATTTTTTTTTAGTTTAAAGGTTTAAAAAATAATTTTATAGGATTTGTAAATATTACCTGATTAAAACAATTGGATTTAAAAAACAGCTTAATAAATATTCAAAATTTTAAATTCATAATCCAAAAAATCAAATGGTTTGTGACTAACGGCATTTATAAGGTACAAAAAAATCTCTCAAACAAATTAAAATAAACCTAACAAAAAATAGCATAGTGTCTTCAAGACAAACTAAAATTAAAATATTTACTTGAAACAATCAGTTTGTTTAACAGTTTTTTGTGAGTTGATAAAGTGATATTTAGGTAATCTTTAGTTCAGTTACTTGTTTTAAAATGAAGCAAGTATCATTTTAAAACTAAATAACTTGGTTTAATTTATTATTCAGATTATTTCTATTTTGAAATTGATTGGTGACATTACTTTCAATAGATTTATGAAATCTATCAAAAGCCTAAATGTTTTGTTAGATAATGAGATAAAATAGTTTTTTTTACAAAAAAATCTTTTCTTTGTGTTTGTAATTTTTGGTAGATGTTAAAGTTTCAGTTATATTTTTTATTACTCATAAGCACATTTGTTTTCTCGCAAGAAATAGGCCTTCTCAAATACAAAGGCGGTGGCGATTGGTATGCTAACCCTACCTCATTACCCAATCTTGTAAGATTTTGTAATCAGCAAATAAACACCAAATTATTGCCAAAATCTCAAACGGTTGAGCCGGGTAGTTCAGAAATTTTTTCATATCCCTTTGTACACATGACAGGTCATGGCAATGTGGTGTTTTCTGAACAAGAAACCCAAAACCTCAGAAACTATATGCTTGCTGGAGGTTTTTTGCATTTAGACGATAACTATGGTATGGATGAATATGTGCGACCTCAAATAAAAAAAATATTTCCGGATAAAGACCTCATTGAGATTCCAAAAACGCATCCATTATTCAACAAACCGTTTAGTTTTCCGCAAGGATTACCAAAAATTCATGAACACGATAACCAAAGACCGCAAGCACTTGGGATTATACATGAAGGTAGAATTGTCTTGTTATATACTTTTGAGGCCGATTTAGGTGACGGCTGGGAAGACGAAGAAGTGCACAACAACCCTCAAGAAGTTAGATTAAAAGCCCTTAAAATGGGTGCCAATATCATCAATTATGTTTTTAATCAGTAAGCCATGTTTTTAAACCCTAATAGTACTTCTAATCAAATTGCCATTGGCTTGCTTAAAACAATTGCCATTATACTGTTTGTGCTTGGTTTCATGTGGTTTGTGGGCAAGGTGTCTACCGTCATTGTTTACTTTTTTATTTCTCTCTTTTTGGCGTTGGTCAGTTTGCCTTTCATCCATTTTATGGAACGTAAACTCAAGTTCAAACGACTCTTAGCCACCATCGTGGTTTTAATCTTTCAAATTTCATTTTTTGTGGGTTTTGTGCTTTTGTTTGTGCCATTGCTGTTGTCACAGTCTAAAAGTTTATCCTTGCTTAACACCTTTGCCATTGAGCAAAAAATTCAATTCATTCTCAGAGATTTTACAGATTGGGCAAGTGCAAGAAACTTAAACATCGAAAAAATAACAGAACAAGCCAATTTTATCGAAAAATTAGATTATACCCTCATACCCAATCTAATCAATTACATTTTTTCTGGGTTAGGTGGTTTTATCATTGGAGCCTTATCGGTTATGTTTATAACTTTTTTTATGATAAAAGACCAAAACGGTATCAATGAAACTTTTATCAGAGTTTTACCAGATAACCAAAGAACACCCATACTAAACTCTATTCAAAAGGTATATTATCTCTTGAGCAGATATTTAATCGGCATCATTATTCAGGTATTTATCATCTTCAGTTTAGATTTCTTAGTTTTATTTATTTTTGGGGTAGACAATGCTCTGATTATTGCTTTCTTGTGTGGCTTGCTCAATATTATTCCGTATGTTGGCCCGTTGATGGGCACTGCAATGGCAGCCGTACTTACTATGATCAGTAAAATTGGAGCCGACTTTCAAACCGAGGTTTTGCCCACTACTATTTATGTAGTGATTGGTTATATGATTGTGCAATTGATAGACAATTTTGTAAATCAGCCACTTATTTTTTCAAAAAGTGTAAAATCTCATCCGCTAGAAATTTTCACCGTTATTTTAATGGCAGGACTCATGTTTGGTATTTTAGGGATGATTCTGGCCATTCCAACCTACACTGTGATCAAAGTATTTGCAAAAGAATTTATTCCAAACAATAACTTGGTAAGAGAACTCACCAAAAAGATTTAGTTGTGATAAATCAAAATTTGCTTTTACCCGGGGTACAAGCCTTTATGTTTGAGCATGTTCAAACCGATGTTGCAAAATTAGCTTTAGAAAAATGGCAATTTGAAGGTGTTTCAAAAATAGAAGTGTTACAGCAAATTGCAGCCAAGCAAAAAGCCAAGCAAAAACTGCCCACTTGGTACAAAACGCCAAATATTTTATATCCCTCTAATATCTCCGTAGAACAAACTTCTTCCGAAGTCACAGCAGCCTATAAATCATCCTTAGTGAGTGGACAAAAAATGCTCGATCTCACCGCAGGCTTTGGCGTTGATGCCTATTATTTTTCAAATTATTTTGAAGAAGTAATTTGCACTGAACAACAAGCAGAATTGTTGCAAATATCAGAACACAATGCCAGAATTTTTAAGAAAAATAACCTCAAGTTTATAACGACTGATGGGGTAAGTTTTTTAGAAAACACAACCTTATTTTTTGATCTTATCTACCTAGACCCCTCCAGAAGAAACGCTCAAAAGCAAAAAGTATTTCTTTTAGAAGACTGTCAGCCAAATATCATAAACATTCTTGATTTATGCCTTAAAAAAGCTCCAAAAATACTCATCAAACTTTCTCCGATGGTAGATTTAGATTACTTATTTAAAACCCTCCAGGGCATTCAAAACATCTATATCGTATCCTATCAAAACGAAGTTAAAGAGTTGCTTTTAGAAATAGTACATCATCCCCAAAATCAAACAATTCATGCCGTTGAGTTATCTAAAAACCAAGAGACAATTTCAACGTGGCAAGTAAATAAAATTAGCCAAGAAACCGTCAACTATGCCTTGCCTCAAAAATTTTTATATGATCCTTGGGCTTGTCTTACCAAAACAGGCAAAACTGATTGTTATGCCGCTCAAAATAATTTGCAAAAACTACATCCCAACACCAATTTATACACATCTAACAGCTTAAATGAGTCTTTTTTTGGTCGTGTTTTTCAAGTGACGGCAGTATTAGATTATAATAAAAATA
>DAIRDG010000010.1:0-64696 GCA_036796275.1 Flavobacterium sp. | reverse complement strand
TCCTACAAATGTATCACTTCATCATAAGCAGCCGCCACAGCTTCCATCACGGCTTCGCTCATGGTAGGGTGGGGGTGCACTGCTTTTAAGATTTCGTGCCCAGTAGTTTCTAATTTTCTGGCCACCACGGCTTCGGCTATCATATCGGTTACACCGGCACCAATCATATGGCAACCTAACCATTCGCCATATTTGGCATCAAAAATTACTTTTACAAAACCGTCTGGGGTACCCGCTGCTTTGGCTTTGCCAGAGGCAGAAAACGGAAATTTACCCACTTTAATCTCAAGGCCTTTTTCTTTGGCTTGTTTTTCGGTGAGGCCCACTGACGCAATTTCTGGAGAGGCATAGGTACATCCCGGAATGTTGCCATAATCTAGGGGCTCCACGTGCATGCCAGCAATTTTTTCAACACACAAAATACCTTCAGCTGAGGCCACGTGTGCCAATGCTTGCCCGGGGGTTATATCGC
Source organism: Flavobacterium sp. (assembly GCA_036796275.1). Lineage (GTDB taxonomy): Bacteria > Bacteroidota > Bacteroidia > Flavobacteriales > Flavobacteriaceae > Flavobacterium. Next base: position 64,224 of record DAIRDG010000010.1, on the reverse strand, counting down.
CTATGGCATAATAACCAGGGATGTTGGTTTGGTAATAATCATTCACTAATATTTTATCTCTATCGGTGGCTATGCCTACTTCCTCTAGGCCAATGTTTTCGATGTTAGTTTTGATGCCTACGGCTGATAATACAATATCTGCTTCAAGCACTTCTTCGCCTTTTGCTGTCTTAACGGTAGCTTTAACGCCTTTACCACTGGTGTCAACCGATTCTACAGACGCATTGGTCATAATGGTAATGCCTGCTTTTTTGAGCGATTTTTCAAATTGTTTTGATACTTCTTCATCTTCCACAGGCACAATATTAGGCATGTATTCTACTATGGTTACTTCGGTGCCCATAGCATTATAAAAACTTGCAAATTCAACGCCTATGGCACCTGAGCCAACTACGATCATTTTTTTTGGTTGCTTTTCTAAGGTCATGGCTTTTCTGTAGCCAATCACTTTTTTGCCGTCTTGTGGTAAGTTGGGCAATTCTCTAGATCTTGCTCCTGTGGCTATAATGACGTGATCTGCATCATAAACGGTTACATTTCCGTCGGCAGCAGTCACTTCTACTTTTTTACCAGCTTTTACTTTCCCAAAACCATCAATCACTTCAATTTTATTTTTTTTCATCAAAAACTGAACCCCTTTGCTCATGCCTTCGGCTACAGATCTACTGCGTTTAACAACCGCATCAAAGTCTTTGTCAAATTCTTTTACCACCAAACCATAATCAGCCGCATGCTTTAGATATTCAAACACCTGAGCCGACTTTAGCAGGGCTTTGGTAGGGATGCATCCCCAATTAAGACAAACACCTCCTAGGCTTTCTTTTTCTACAATAGCAACTTTAAACCCTAATTGTGAGGCTCTGATAGCTGTTACGTATCCTCCTGGGCCACTTCCCAATACAATGATATCAAATTTCATAGTTTTTATTTTGAAATTAATTTTTTGAAGATACAAAATTAATCATTTTTAATTAATTTTTTCTCGTACACTTCACAAAAAAAAACCGTCAATCAAAAGATGACGGTTTTAATGTTTTAATTTTATAATTCAATTTAGCCTCTTCCTCCTCTGGCATTTGAAGACGAACTGCTTCTTGAAGGTGCACTCATGCTTGGTGATGAACTACTTCTTGAAGGAGCACTCATACTGGGCGATGAACTTCTTCTGGTAGGTGCACTCATACTTGGTGATGAACTACTTCTGGTAGGAGCACTCATACTGGGCGATGAACTTCTTCTGGTAGGTGCACTCATACTTGGTGATGAACTGCTTCTGGTAGGAGCACTCACGCTTGGTGATGAATTACTTCTGGTAGGTGAATTCATGTTTGAGGATGAGTTGTTTCTGCTAGTTGCATTGATGCTAGTTGAAGCACTGTTGCTACTGTTACCTCTGGTTACTGCGGTTGCATTGTTGCCTCTCACCGTTGCTCTGCTGTTATTATCTCTCACATTATTTTGCGTTCCTCGGGTTGTGGCATAATTACTATTGCTTGCAGACTCATCAGACCTTCTAACATTGTTGTTTCTTGTACCCTGAGCGTTATTAGCTCTAATCGTATTACCTCTGCTGGTTTCATTACTGGCTGTCATATTTCTACCATTGTTTGTTCTGGTATTCACCAAATCTTGTCTGTTATTCACATGCCCGTTTCTGGCAGTAAATGATCTGTTAGGGTGCATTCTTTCCCAATCTCTCCCTCTGTAGGTGTTATGCAAAGCAATGGCTCTATGACTTCTTCTAAAGTTTACAAAGTTACAGTAGTTGTTTACCCCAATAAACCCAAACACTCTTGATCTGTAGGTGTAGATTGGAAACGGAGTCCAAGGGTTAAAAAACACCGGGTAGTAGTTCCAATGCCATGGCGAATACCATATGTTGTAAACAGGAGCCCAAAAGTGGGTAAAAATTACAGGTTGAACATGGTATACAGGCTCATAGATATAATTGTTGCCATACAAAAAGGTGTCACCTACAATTTGCACTTGCACGGTGCGGTTTCGGGTATTTTTTTCTACCTCAATAGTGGCCACATCCTGAAAAATATCTTTACCCAAAACAGCTTGCACTATAATCAGGTGGGTATTTCCCTCGTAGTGCTCTATCACTCTTAAATAATCAATCATGTTGTCGTTATTTAAGTCGAGATTAGAAATTTGAATTTCTGGGTCGTTGAGTCTTCTTTCAAAGTCGTTAAGGTCAGATGATTCACCAAATAAAGTGGCTACAGCTCGCAAATCTAAATTGTCGCTGATGTCAATACTGTTGGCTCTTACGGTGGTTTTGTCTTGAGCCATTAGTAAATTGCTCATCAATACAAAAAGCAAAAGTGATAAAAAGTTTTTCATGGCTATTAAATTTAAGGGTTAATATTCAATTATTGATTAACCAAAAGATGTGCCAAACTTTTAATGGGAGGTTATTTGTGCAATTAAATTAATTTTTTCTTCTTTGAGCCCTTTGTTGCATCAGGTTTTTTTGAAATTTACTTTCGGCTATTTTAAGTTTAAGGATCTTTTGATGAGATAAAAACATTTTCAAATCCTCTATAAGTTTTTTGTCGAGGGCTCTAATTTTATCTTCAAGCTCTACAATTTCTTTGAGCTTTTTTTGGGCATACTCTTCGGTAATTTCTTGGTCTGTTTGATTGATTTCTCTCATCAATTGACGCATTTTTTTAGTTTTGAGTTCAAAATTTTCTTTTTCGTATAAATTATAAATAGGCCAAAATTTTTCAGATTCTATTTCGGTCAATTGTAATTCTGAAGTGATAAAAGTGGTTTTAAGGGCTTTTAGTTTTTTTAATTGCTCGCCTTGTTGTGAGTAACTCAAAAAGCAAAATAACAACATTAGGGCAGTGTATATGCGTTTCATAAGATGTGATTTTATTATTTACAGAAAAATTATTTCGTTTTAAGCATAAAATTTAATCTAAAAATTCAGATATTTCTAATGATTTTGCCAAAGCCTCAAAATCTTCATCGTTTAATTCTTCTGCCACAAAATAGTCACTATAATAGGTGTTATTAAGCATGAGTTGTTGTGCAGAGATTTCATGTAAATTTTGTTGATTTGTATTCTGCAAATTAAAGAATACCAACAGCAAAGCGGCTATTGCAGTTAATGAAAGCCATAAAGATTTAACAATAGTTTTTTGGCGTTTGGTTGCCAAAACCTCTTGTTTAATTTTTTGATTTAAGGTCTCCAAATAGTCATCATTGATTGCAAAACCTGATTTTATTTTATTTGTTTCTTGTAAGTTCATGATAGTTTGACTAAAATTTTTATCAATAGTTTAAATGCTTTTTAAGTAATCTTCAATTTTTTTCTGTGCAAAATGGTAAGAGCTTTTTAAAGCACTTTCTGAGGTATCTGTTAACGCTGCTATTTCTTTATAACTCATCTCATTAAAATACCTTAATTTAAAAACTAATTGTTGTTTTTCTGGCAGTTTAACAATGCTTTGATGCAATTTTATAGTAATGTCATCTCCCTCAAAATAGGCATCTGTTTTCAGATTATTAATTACTTTTTCCTGATATTCAGATACGCTAATATAGTTTTGCTTACTTTTTTTGTTTAGCAAGTCTATGCTTTCGTTGGTGGCTATCTTGTAGAGCCAAGTAGATAATTTACTGTCGCCCTTAAAGTTTTTGAGATGTCTAAATACTTTTATCCAAACATTCTGCAATACATCTTCGGTGTCTTCATGCAAATAAACCATTTGTCTTACATGATAATATAAGTTTTTTTGATAAGATTTCATCAAATGATCAAACCCTTGGTGAGCTGTTTTTGAATCTAAAATTAATGATATGATTTGTTGATCTTCCAAAAAATAATTTAAAAGGTTAGACTACAAAATCCTCAAAAAGTTTAATCTTTGTTTATTTGGTCTAATAAAGGTTGATTTTTGATTGGGTTCAGCTGATTTAAAGGCTGTTCATTTCGGGTATTTGATTCTGTAACCGTGGTGTCTTTTTCAATGACATATGATCTTGTTTTTTTTATATATGGCACATATATTAAAAATTCCCATTGATTAGGGGGTAGCAAAGCCATATCATTATTAATTTTCAACAGGTAATAGGCATTATTTATTTCTAGATTTTGTTCTTCATAATACAACTTGGCTTGCTTGATGGCTTTAGGAATGAAGTTGGCATTGCCATTAAGTTTTATTTTGAGCAATTTTTGTTTAAAATTTTTACCTAAGTATTTTTTGTTTTCACTCAGCGAATCTAGTTTTATTTCCTGATAAAGCACCAAAGATTCATTTAGCAAAAAATTTGGAGAGGTTAGTTGCACATAAGTAGATTTTGAATAGTTTAGTTTTTTGAACAAAGTATCTTGACTATACCAAGCATCTTGAAGGTCTTGTAATTGAATGGGGTCTGAAATTTTAATTTGATTTTTAGTGATTTGATGGTATGTTGAAAAATTTAAGTCGATTACTTTTTCAATGTCAATTTCATGAAAGATGTAATGGTTGTAAAAAAATGTTTTTAGCTTTTGGGAAATGATTTTTTGATTTTTTTCAAGATCAAATTGTATGCTTCTGCCAAAAAAGGACTTCAACTTTTCGCTAAAAGACAAACTCAATTGATTGCTAAATTTTATAACAGTTGATTTTTTATTTGACACCACTTGCCATTTGGTGAGTATTTTTTGATTGTCTAAAATTTTATAAACAAACAAGCTGTCGTTAAAATTCTTAATTTCGTACTTTGTTTTCGAATCTTTTACAACAAATTCATTTGCATTTAAATTACTTACAGTTGTGTTTAGAGAATCTAAGGGTAGCCATTGGGTCCATAGGTTAGGTTTGCCAAGATCATCTTTGATGGTTTCATTGTTTAACTCAATTTCGGCAGTATTGTTATATTGAAAAGTTTTTTGTTGGGTTGCAATAAAAATTACCAATGCAAATGACAACAAAAGGGTTAAGAAAAAAAAGTATTTGATGAGTCTCACACTATTTTAATAAAAACTTTAGAGTAAACAATAACGCTAAAAATAAAAAAAACGCCAATAATACCTGATATATTTTTTTGTAGTGGATTTGATGAATCTTTAAGTCTTTTCGGTATTGAAAGGTTACTATCACAACAAACGCAATAAAAAATAAGACCCCAAATATAACCTGATTTTTACTAAACATTTTATTTAAATTTATGCAAATATAGGCATCATTACTTATCTTTGAAAATTAAGTTTATTAAATCATAGCTATGCAAAACAAAATAGAAGACGTTAAGCAATTTCACGAAGCCTTTGGGCTAGGTTATGCTCAATCACCTGTTGCAAATTTGGGAGAAACCAAAAATTTACTTCGGTTTAATTTAATGAAAGAAGAAAATGAAGAATATTTAGAAGCAGCCAACAACGGTGATCTTGTAGAAGTGGCAGATGCCCTTGGCGATATGCTCTATATTTTATGTGGCACTATTATAGAACATGGTTTGCAGCATAAAATAGATGAAGTTTTTGATGAAATTCAAAAAAGTAACATGAGCAAGTTAGGCCAAGATGGCAAACCCATTTACAGAGAAGATGGTAAAGTACTCAAAGGACCCAACTATTTTGTGCCAAACATTCAAAAAATATTATCAGAATAATATAAAGTGTTACAATGTAATTATCATACTCTTACTCGCCACCCAAAAGCATCATGCTCTAAGTTGTGCTGAATGTTCATAAGCTTAGTTTTTAATTTCATGGCATAAGAATCCTCTGCCATTTTTGGCAAAACATATTCTTTATCTTGGTAAGAAAAAGCCGTGATAGGATTAACCACCGTAGCAGTACCCGCTCCAAATATTTCTTTTAGGGTACCTTGGCTCTGAGCCTCTAATAGCTCCTGAACAGTTAGACTCCTTACTTCAGTATTTATATTTAAACTTTCGGCCAAACTCAACAAACTTTTTCTGGTAACCCCGTCTAAAATTCTTTCGCTAGTTGGGGCCGTTATGAGTGTATCATTAATTCTAAAAAATACATTCATGGTGCCAGATTCCTCTAGTTTGGTATGGGTAGCATCATCTGTCCAGATAATTTGTTGAAAACCTTTGGCATGTGCCAACTTGGTTGGGTAAAACTGAGCTGCATAGTTTCCGGCTGCTTTGGCTGCACCTATGCCTCCATTGGCTGCTCTGCTGTAGTGTTCTGCAATTACTACTTTAACCTCACCAGTATAATAAGATCGGGCAGGAGAGAGTATAATCATAAAGCGAAATTTTGTTGAAGGTGAGGCAATAACGCCTCCGCCTGTAGCAATCATGAATGGCCTAAGGTATAAGGAGTTTTCTAAGCCTGTTTTCACCCAAGCCTGATCTAGAGATATGAGCTGTTTTAGACCTTCCATAAAAACAAATTCTGGAACTTCAGGCATGGCTAATCTAACGGCAGATTTGTTGAATCTGATTAAGTTTTGATCGGGTCTAAACATCCAAACAGCCCCTTCTTTATCTTTGTAAGCTTTCATGCCTTCAAAAATGGCTTGTCCGTAATGAAATACCTTAGCAGATGGATCTATCATAAACGGTTCGTAGGGTTTTATGATAGGTTTAGACCAAGTGTCATTTTCAAAATCACAAACCAACATGTGGTCTGTGAAAACCGAACCAAATGATAAGTTATTAAAGTCTACGTCTTGAATTTTGCTTTTATCTGATAAAAAAATATCCATGAGAATGTTTAAATAGTTTCTAAAATAGTATACAAAGTTTAAAACTTTTTTGCGAAATTATCAAAAATTATGAAATATTACAAGTAGAATAAAAATAGTTGTAAACTTTTATTTGACATTGCTAACAATTCTACAAAAAATTGTACTTTTGTGATATTATTAAAAATTTATTTTATGAAATATTTTGCATTAGTTTTATGCTTGCTCATTGTATCATGCAAAAACACTACACCCAAAGAGACAATTGATTTAACAACTTATAAAAATTTTGGAGAAGCCTTTCAATTAAATGAAGGTGTTTTAGATGCGGATGCTCTATCAAATTTATATCAAAATTTATCAGACAAAGATACCCTCGAAGTTGTTGTGAAATCACCAATTACAGCAGTTTGCCAAACCAAAGGTTGTTGGATGACGTTGCCACTAAAAAACAACCAAGAATCGTTTATCAAATTTAAAGATTATGCTTTTTTTGTGCCCTTAAATGCGGCTGGTAGTGTGGCTATCGTAAAAGGTAAAGCTTATAAAAAAGTAACCACGGTTGAGGCACTAAAGCATTATGCCGAAGATGCAGGAAAATCTGAAGATGAAATTAACAACATTACCGAACCTGAGGAAACACTGGCTTTTATGGCAGATGGCGTTTACCTGAAAAAAAGCGAATCTAAAAAGGAATAAACATGAAAAGGTTGTTTCTTTTGAGCTTTACATTTTTGATACTTTCGGCTTGCAATCTAAAAATAGAGGACGAAAAAACAGCAAATGAAGATGATTATGACATGTACGAAATGTCTGAAATGTCATTGCTCATGGAGCAAATGTATGCGGATAATGAAAGACTTAAAGCAAAGCTATTAAAAGGCGAGTTGCCTGAAGATTTTCCGGAACATTTTCTTAAAATCCATTCAGCTGAAACTACCAAAGAGGGTCAGAAAGATGATTTTTTTAAGGAGCAGTCTGAAGCCTTTGTTGCAGCCTATCAAAAAATATATGATCAAGGCATAGACCCAAAAGTTCAGTTTAATCTGGCCATAGATTTGTGCATCAAATGCCATGAAGTAAAATGCCAAGGACCTATCCCCAAAATTCAAAAGCTATACATTAAACCCTAATGAAACGCGAAATTTTATTAACGGCAGATGGTTCACACACCATCCATTTGCCAGAATTTCAAGAGTCATATCACTCAAAACATGGCTCCATCAACGAATCGCTTTTTGTTTATATTAATTCCGGCTTAAAGTATATTAATAAAAAAGAAATTCAATTATTAGAAATGGGATTTGGCTCTGGCTTAAATGCTCTTTTAACTAATCAATATGCCAAGCAACATCATTTACACATTCAATACACAACGCTCGAAGCTTTTCCGATTGCTTTTGAAGAGGCTTTAAAATTAAATTATCCGGAGGTATTAAATGAATCTACTCTCAAAGATGATTTCATCAAGATGCATCAACAGCCTTGGGGACAGGCTAATCAGATTAATGATTTTTTTTCATTGTGCAAAAAGCAACAATTATTTCAGGATTTTAATGAGCAAAATTCATTTGATTTAATTTATTTTGATGTGTTTGGCTACAGAGTTCAACCCGAATTATGGTCAGAAGAAATTTTTAAAAGCATGTATGAAGCCTTAAAACCACAAGGTGTTTTAGTCACTTATGCTTGCACAAATCTGATAAAAAACAAAATGCAAAATGCAGGTTTTAGCATAGAAAAATTAAGAAAACCTCCTGGGACAAGAGAAATGCTCAGAGCTCAAAAAAAATAGTTTTTTTGCCGCGTTTTTAATTAATTTTTTCTTCAATATGCTTGATGATATTCGATACATTGGTCTGGTAATTAAACCATTGGGTATTTTGGTCGCGTTTAAACCAAGTTAATTGTCTTTTAGCAAAGTTGCGGGTGTTTTGTTTAATGTTTTCGATGGCATTTGCTAAGCTAACTTTTTGGTCAAAAAAATCAAACAATTCTTGGTAACCCACGGTTTTTAGCGCATTGATGTTTTTATGTGCTCTTAACAATTCTACTTCATTGAGCAAACCCTCTTCCATCATCAAGTTTACCCTCTGGTTTATTCTATCATAGATAACAGCTCTTTCAGCTTCAAGCCCAATCTGTATAACAGAAAAATTGCGTGGTGTTTTTTCTTGATTTAAAAAACTGGAGTAAGGTTTCAAACTACCTCTGCAAACCTCTACAAATCGTTTGATTCTTTGCGGGTTTTGTAATGTTTGCGGGTTGTTGTCTAATAAATATTCAAAATATTTTGCGTCTTTATGTTTGAGTTCATCAACCAAAAAACTGAGTCCGTGCGTTTGATAGTCTGAGTTAACTTGTTGTCTAATTTCTGCATCAATGTCTGGGAATTCATCAAATCCTTTTATCACGACATTCACATACAAGCCAGATCCTCCCACTAAAATTTGAATGTTATTTTTTTTAAACAACTCATCCAAAAGACATAAACATTCAGTTTCAAAGTCCCCAACCGTATAATTTTGATGAATACTTTTGTTCTGAATAAAATGATGCGTTACGGCTTTTAATTCTTCTACCGAAGGCACCGCGGTGCCAATGTTCATTTCCTGATAAAACTGTCTACTGTCGGCCGAAATGATGTCGGACTTAAAATATTTGGCCAAGGTTATCGCTAACTTTGTTTTTCCGATGGCAGTAGGGCCAACCAAGCATATCAACCAATTTTTCTTCATAATTGATGACCACAAAATTTGCAAAAGTTATCACTGTCTGAAACTTCTTTGGCACAGTTATCACATTTTTTATTGTATTTTAGTTTAAGCCTTGTCATTTCTGAGGTAACAATACCGGTTGGCACTGCAATAATACCATATCCCATAATCATCACCACCGATGCCAAAAACCGCCCAAAGTTTGTTACAGGCACAATGTCTCCAAAACCAACAGTGGTAAGGGTTACAATGCACCAATAAATGCCGGCTGGAATGCTTGTAAATCCACCTTGTTTGCCTTCGATTAAATACATCAGGGTGCCAATAATAATAGTAAACACCAACACAAAATAAATAAAAATAATAATTTTTGCTCGGCTAGCCATCAAAGCTTTTCTTAACTGAATAGATTGGCTAGAAAACATAGGGTGTCCTAAAATTTTAAAAAGCCGTAAAAGTCTAAGTACCCTAATGATTCCAATAGTATGTGAGAATTCAAAAATATTTTCTAAATATAAAGGCGAAAGTGCTATGAGGTCTACAATACCGTAGAAACTAAAAATATACTCTTTTGGTTTAGGGTGACTGATAATTCTGAGGAAGTATTCTATGGTAAAAAATATGGTTATAATATACTCAATTTTCAAGAAAACCTTGCCGTGAATTTGGTTGATACTTTCAACGGTTTCTAGCATAAACAGCACAACCGTTAGTAAAATTAAACATAACAAAACCAAGTCAAACAATTTACCATACCATGTTTGGGTGCCGTAAATTGTATCGTAAATAATTTTTCGAAGTCGGTCTAAAATTCTAGAATTAGAAATCATCAATTATCTGTGTTGTTTTATCTTACAAACATACAAATCTTTTTTTAACACATAAAACTACACTTCAAATCAGAAAATAATATTAATTTTGTACTAAATAATAGGTATAAAATTCAGAACAATTTTTATGCTAACTTTAGTACATATAAATCAACAATACAAATGAGGATTGTAATTGCAGGAGCGGGTGAAGTTGGTTTTCATTTAGCAAAACTTTTGGTAAAAGAATCTCAAAACATCACAATCATAGATTTAGATAAAGAACGCTTGAGTTTTGTGGAAAGCAAAATTGATGTGTTAACCATCATAGGTGATTGCACTTCTTTTCAGGTGCTAAGAGACCTTAAAATTGAAACTATAGATATTTTTATTGCTGTTACAGAACTTCAAAACACCAATTTGCTTAGTGCCATGTTGGCCAAAAAATTAGGAGCCAAAAAAACCATTGCCAGAGTCTCCAATCCTGAGTATTTGCTCCGAGAAAACTACATCCCTATCCGCAGAAGTGGTATAGATAGCATCATTTCGCCAGAGCAACTAGCTGCCAAAGAAATAGTGGGTTTGGTAGAAGACATTAGATTTAATGGTTTGCATGCCTTTGAAAATGGCGAACTATATTTGGTTGGGATTAAAATTGACGAACATTCAAAACTCAAGAATAATAAAATTTGCAATACCCCTCTCATCACTTGCAAATCTGATGACTATAGGCCCATTGCTATTGTAAGAGATCATGAAATATTTATCCCCAACGAAGAAACAGAGCTAAAAGCATTCGACTTGGTTTATTTTATCTGCAAGCCCAATGCCAAAAAAGAATTAGCCAACATGACAGGCAAACAGGAAGAGGCAATAACCAACATTGTAATTTTAGGTGCAGGTAGAATTGGTAGAAAAACCACCGCTCAATTATTAGAATTAGGCTACAGAATAAAAGTGATAGAACGCGAAGAAAAAATTGCCGAACGCTTTGCCGAAGACTTTTTAAAAGCAACGGTTATTCATGGTGATGCCAGAGATAGTCATATTTTAGAGGAGGCCAATATTGAGGAAACTGATATCATGATAGCCGTTACAGGCCGATCTGAAACCAACATCATGGCTTCTTTCTTGGCCAAAAACAAAGGCGTAAAAAAAACCATAGCCTTGGTTGAAAACATAGATTACATCAATTTGAGTCAAGAAGTAGGAATTTCATCTTTTGTAAATAAAAAACTTCTGGCCGCCGATGGTATCTTTAAATTTGTAAGAAAAGGCAATGTGCTAGACATGACACACTTATCAGATTTGGAAGCAGAAGTTTTAGAATTTAAAGTGAAAGAATCAAGTAAAATATTTAATAAAACCTACAAAGATTTACACTTGAATGACGATATGATAATTGCAGGAGTTATCAGGAAAAGAGAAGGTTTTTTGGTGCATGATGATTTTAAGTTTAAGGAAGATGATAAGGTGGTGGTATTTGCCAAGCCTGATGCCATCAAGAAAGCAGAAAAATTATTTGACGAACCCACCACTTTTGATAAAATTTTAGATGGGGTATTTAAAAAAAATTAACAGCCCAATAATCATCAATATCATTGGTATTTTACTGATGATGAACGGCATTTTTATGTTCGGTTCATTGTTGGTAGAAACATATTACAAGGCAGGTTTAATTATTCCATGGATTTTTATCAGTGTTATAATTTTTTCAGTTGGTTTGCTAATTTATTTAAAAACTAAAAATGCTTCCAAGGTTATCACAAACCGTGAGGGTTATTTGGTGGTTACCTTAGGCTGGTTAGCACTTACCTTAACCGGAGCACTGCCTTATTTGGTATGCATTCCGTTTTTAGACAATAGCGTTACTTCAATCAATAATTTTAGCTTCGTGAATATGCTTTTTGAGAGCGTCTCTGGCTATACCACAACCGGAGCTACTTTGCTCAATGACATTGAAGTCGTACCACACTCATTGCTTTTTTGGCGAAGCCTAACCCATTGGATTGGGGGTATGGGAATCATCGTACTGACTATTGCCATCTTACCATTTTTAGGCATTGGTGGCATGCAGCTATTTGTGGCTGAGGCTCCAGGTGTTTCGGTAGACAAACTGCATCCGAGGATAACTGACACCGCCAAAAGATTGTGGTTAATTTATGTTGGCTTTACGGTTATTCAAATCCTTCTTTTATTTGCGGCAGGGATGAATTGGTTTGATGCCATTAACCATGGTTTAAGTACTCTTTCAACTGGGGGGTTTTCAACAAAAAATAGCAGTATTGCTTTTTGGAATAACAATCCAATGATACAATACATTATTTCATTTTTTATGTTAGTTGCGGGTACAAATTTTATTTTAAATTATTACTTTATTAAATTAAACTTTAAAAAAATTTTTAAAAACGAAGAGTTTAAATATTACATCAGCATTATACTCGTTGCTGTAATAATCGTTACTTATCTAATATACCAATTTGCAGACCCCAATGCTTCTTCCATAAACCATCAAACGGATTTAATTTCTAATGGTAATAAAACTTCTTTTAGTTTTGAAAGTTCATTTAGACACGCTTTATTTCAGGTATTGGCTATCATCACCACCACCGGATTTGTAACCTCAGATTTCACCTTGTGGCACCCTTTTGCAAGTATGATATTTTTTAGCTTGTTGTTTTTAGGAGCCTGTGCAGGGTCTACTTCCGGAGGTATAAAAATAATCCGTCACGTGTTGCTTATAAAAAACGGTTGGCTAGAATTTAAAAGAATTTTGCATCCTAATGCCATCATACCAGTGCAAATAAATCAAAAAGCGGTGTCACAAAAAATTGTTTATCAAGTCTTGGCTTTTTTTATGATATACATGCTTATTTTTATTTTTGGCTCCATCATCATGTCTTTTTTAATCAATGATAGCGTGCCTTCAGATAAAGTATTGTTGTCTTCTCTTACGGTAACAGCCAGCTCGTTGGGTAATATTGGTCCGACTTTTGGTTATTTTTCACCAGTTGATAATTTTAGTTATCTTAGCGAAATGGGTAAAATATTTTCATCTTTCCTGATGATCATTGGCAGATTAGAATTGTTTACAGTGCTCATCATACTCACGCCTTCTTTTTGGCGAAAATAACCTATCTTCAAAGAATTTAACAAAAAAAGCTGTAGCGTTAACTACAGCTTAATGAAAATGGGATAATTTAACTAGTCTTGTCCCACAATAAATGGAGATTTTCCGTCGGTAATAATCACTTTAGCATTGTTTGATTTGCTAAGTTCTCTAAAGGCCTCAATAGACTGGTATTTTAAAATTTTGTCAGTTAAACCCTCATTAATGATGGCCTGAGCATCTCTGATACCTTCTGCCTGAGCTCTTCTTCTATCGGCTTCTTTCTTTTCTCGTTGCACCACAAACTCCATTTCTTGAAATTGTTGTTCGGCTCTTAGTTTGTCTTCAATGGCACTAGATAGTCTTTGCGGCAAAATAATACTCTTTAAGAGTACTGCTTCAATTTCAAATCCTTTGTCGCCTAAAACTCTGTTCATTTTATCTCTAATGGCCGCCTCTATTTCACCTCGTCTTAAACTATGCATGTCTTTGGCAAAATACTCCGCAGAAATGTTAGCAGAAGAAGATCTGAGGGTGTTAATGAGCACATTTCTTTCAAAATGTTTGCCAATATCTCTAATGATATTCTTGGCTTCTGCACGTTTGATGTGGTATAAAACAGAAACATCTGCCTGAATTGTTAGACCCTCTTTTGAAGGTAAAAATAGAGTTTGCTCCACATTGGTGGTTCTAATAGGAACTCTCAAAAAAGTAGTTGTAAACGGATTCAAAAATCTTAATCCTTCATCTACAGGCTCGCCCACAAGCTTTCCTAAGCGTTGCTTAACTCCAACCTCTCCTGGTTTTATGACTGCACAGCTAGTTAGTAAAAAACCAAATAATCCAATCAGTAATATTTGTTGTAATTTCATAATTAATTGTTTTAAATGTTCATCATAAATTTACAATCAAAATTTTATCTGTATATTGGTTTTAATAAATGTTTTGTTTTTATTTAAGAGACTTTAACTATTTTGTTAAAAACAGGTTATTTTTTAGTAAAATGTTAATAACTTAAACATTTAAAACCTAGTTTTAGATGGTAAATAGTCATTATTTATTAAATTTGTGTGTTTAATATAATTTAGAATAAAATCAAAAAAATGAGTGAAGAATTAAATAAAAATAAATATTCTGCAGATAGTATTCAGGCATTAGAAGGCATGGAACACGTAAGGATGAGGCCTTCTATGTATATTGGCGATACCGGTATCAGAGGGTTACATCATTTGGTGTATGAAGTGATAGATAATTCTATAGATGAAGCCCTCGCAGGACATTGCGATGTTATTGGGGTTTTTATCAATGAAGACAATTCTGTTTCGGTAGAAGACAATGGGAGAGGAATACCTGTAGATATGCACAAAAAAGAAGGCGTTTCAGCCTTAGAAGTGGTGATGACTAAGATTGGTGCAGGGGGGAAATTTGATAAAGACTCTTATAAAGTATCAGGAGGTTTGCATGGGGTAGGGGTGTCTTGCGTAAATGCGTTGTCTGTGCATTTGCATGCCACCGTTTACAGAGATGGTAAAGTATATGAACAAGAATATGAAAGAGGGAAGGCTTTGTATCCGGTAAAACAAACAGGTACTGCAGACAAGAGGGGTACAAAAGTAGTCTTTAAACCAGATGCTACCATATTTACACAAACAACAGAATTCTCATACGAAATTTTAGCTAACAGGATGAGAGAATTGTCTTTTTTGAATAAAGGCATTACGATAACCCTCACAGATTTGAGAAATCTAGATGAAAATGGCAAACCTTTTGGTGAAGTTTTTCATTCACAAGAAGGGCTTAAAGAATTCGTTAAATACCTAGATAAATCTCGTTTGTCAATAATTTCAGATGTTATTCACATGGAAAACACCAAAGGCGAAATTCCTGTAGAAGTGGCCTTGGTATATAACAACAGTTACTCTGAAAATATTTTTTCTTACGTTAACAACATCAATACCCATGAGGGTGGTACACACTTACAAGGGTTTAGAATGGGTCTTACCAGAACACTCAAAAAATATGCAGACAATTCAGGCTTGCTCGATAAATTGAAATTTGAAATTTCTGGAGATGACTTTAGAGAAGGCCTCACAGCTATTATTTCTGTAAAAGTATCAGAGCCTCAGTTTGAAGGACAAACCAAAACCAAATTAGGCAACAGAGAAGCCGTGTCTCCGGTTAGTCAGGCCGTGTCTGAAATGCTCGAAAATTATTTAGAAGAAAATCCGAATGATGCCAAAACAATCGTTCAAAAAGTAATTTTAGCAGCACAAGCCAGACACGCAGCCAAAAAAGCCCGCGAAATGGTGCAAAGAAAAACCGTGATGGGTGGTGGTGGTCTTCCGGGTAAATTGTCTGACTGTTCAGAGCAAGATCCAGAAAAATGCGAAATATTTTTGGTTGAGGGTGACTCTGCAGGCGGAACGGCTAAGCAAGGGAGAGACAGAGCGTTTCAGGCCATTTTACCCTTGCGTGGAAAAATTTTGAATGTAGAAAAAGCCATGCACCACAAAGTATTTGAAAACGAAGAAATTAGAAATATTTTCACGGCTCTTGGGGTTACCATTGGCACAGCAGAAGACAGCAAAGCCTTAAATTTAGAAAAACTAAGATACCACAAAATCGTGATCATGTGTGATGCTGATGTAGATGGTAGCCATATTGCGACGCTCATCATGACCTTCTTTTTTAGGTTTATGCGTGAACTCATAGAAGCAGGACATTTATACATTGCTACACCTCCTTTATATTTAGTGAAAAAAGGAAACAAAAAAGAATATGCTTGGGACGAAAACCAACGCGACATGATTGCCCAAAGAATGGGTGGTGGTGTGGCCATTCAACGTTACAAAGGTTTAGGGGAAATGAATTCTGAGCAATTATGGGATACTACCCTTAATCCTGAAAACAGAACCTTAAGAAAAATTGAAATAACAGATTATTCAATTGCAGATGGGGTGTTTTCGATGCTCATGGGAGATGAAGTGCCGCCAAGAAGAGATTTTATTGAAAAAAATGCGGTGTATGCAAATATTGACGTTTAAAAGTTTATTCTTCTTTTTATTTGGCTACAGTCTAGTTTTTAGTCAATTTGTTGATCAAGATCAAGTAAATAATTTACTAACTGATTTAACTAATTATTCTAAAAATTACATCAGTCCTGCCTCGGAATCTATTGTTTATCAAGCGGCCTCGGGCTGGATGATGAGTCCAAAAAAAAAAGACAATTGGCAGTTTACCATGGGTATTCATACCAATATATTTGTGACACCACAAAAAAACAGGCAGTTTAATATCAGCAATAACGACTTATTATTTTTTGAATTATATGATTTTGAAGATAATCCGTTGAGTGGTAATATTTCAGTGCCAACGGTTTTGGGTTCAACAACAGATGTATACTTAACCGGTGATTTAGATGTTTTTGGAAACCCACAACGGGTAAGTTTAAAAATGGATGGTGTAAACCAAGAAGTGATTATTTATCCGTATTTGCAAGGTGCTTTGGCTTTGCCATACGGATTTGAACTTATTGGTAAATTTTCATTTAAAAACAGATTAAAAAGAGGAGAATATCAGGTTTATGGTGTTGGATTGCAATACAACCTTAGCCAACATTTCAAACAATGGAAAAACTTTAATTTAGCCACCCAACTCATTTATAACAATGAATTTATCAGTGTAGATTTTGTGCAAAGTTACAAGTCGGAAATAGATGTAGGGCTGAGGTCATTTAACACCACAGCTCATTCTTTTCAATGGGCGATGAGTGCTTCTAAAGAATTTGGTAAATTTGAAATCATTGCAGGTTTTTTATACAATCAAAGCAATTTTGAGCACTATTTTTTGGGAGAACGGGTCAGTATCATGGGAGTTGAAGCAGATTTTATCGAAATTTTTAATGATAGATTAGATACTTTTACCAAAAAACAAACCTTGTGGATTGCAGAAACAAGCACCCGATATCAGTTTGCAACCCACTGGTATGCTCAAACAACATTGTCTTTTGGTCAGCTTTTTAACTCCAATTTAGGAGTGCAATATGTATTTTAAATTTACGAAATATTTAAGATTTTAGGATTAAAAACATTTGTTAAAACCCCTGAATATTTGTACTTTTGTGGTAATCAAATTTTTAAAATTTTTATTATGAAAGTAACGATAGTAGGAGCAGGAAATGTTGGTGCCACCTGTGCAGATGTAATTTCTTATAGAGGCATTGCAAGCGAAGTTGTTTTGTTAGATATCAAAGAAGGTTTTGCTGAAGGCAAAGCACTAGACATTGCTCAGTGTACCTCCACAACAGGATTTAATACGCGTTTAGTAGGCGTAACCAATGATTATGCTAAAACTGCCAATAGTGATGTGGTAGTTATCACCTCAGGCATACCAAGAAAGCCCGGTATGACAAGAGAAGAGCTTATTGGTATTAATGCGAGTATTGTAAAAACCGTATCTGATAATGTATTAGCTTTTTCTCCCAATGCCATCATAGTAGTGGTATCAAACCCAATGGATACCATGACCTATTTGGCTCTAAAAGCAACCGGTTTACCAAAAAACAGAATCATTGGTATGGGAGGAGCATTGGATAGCTCAAGATTTAAAACCTATTTGTCATTGGCCTTAAACAAACCACAAAATGATATCAAGGCGATGGTAATAGGAGGTCATGGTGACACAACCATGATACCATTAACAAGATTAGCCTCATATAACGGAATTCCTGTTTCTCAGTTTTTATCTGAAGAAGCATTGCAAAAAGTTGCATCAGATACCATGGTAGGAGGTGCAACCCTTACCAAATTATTGGGCACTTCAGCATGGTATGCTCCAGGAGCCTCTGTGGCATATTTGGTTGATAGTATCTTAAATAATCAAAAGAAAATGATTCCTTGTTCGGTCTTGTTAGAAGGCGAGTATGGTCAAGATGATATTTGTATTGGTGTGCCATGCATCATTGGTAAAAATGGCGTTGAAGAAATTATAGATATTCAATTAAATGATGCAGAAAAAGCCATGTTTGAAAAGAGTGCTGAAGCTGTAAGAGCTATGAACGCTGAGCTAAAAGCCCTTGTTTAGTCTGATAAATTTTTAATTTTATAAATTGCTGTAAATTTTTTACAGCAATTTTTTTGTTTTCATTCCAAATAATTGGGAATTCATATTCATAATTATATATTTGCACGTTCAAAAAATTTAAGTTAACGCAATTAAATAAATCATAATGCAGAATAAAGGATTAATACAATTTTTTGCAGTACTTATTGCTCTTACGAGTATATATATGCTGTCATTTACATTTGTAGCAAACAAAGTAAAAGGTGATGCCAAAACATTTGCATCGGGTAACCCAGAAAAGGAAAAGTTTTTTCTGGACTCCATAGCCAAAGAAAAAGTTTTTTTAGGATATACTTATAATGAGGTATTAGATAAACAAATCAAAAAAGGTTTAGATTTAGAAGGAGGTATCAACGTTATATTAGAAATTTCAGTGCAAGACATCCTCAAAGGTTTGTCTAACAATTCTAAAGAGCCAATATTCAATCAGGCATTAGAGGTTGCCAAAGCCAATCAAAAAGGTAACGAAAGCTATTTAGATGCTTTTTTTAGAAATTTTAAAGAATTATCTAAAGGTAATGTAAAGTTGGCCTCGCCAGATATTTTTACTAACCGAACAATGGGTGAAGCAGTTACCATTAACATGACAGATGCCCAAGTAGAACAAGTGCTTAGCCGAAAGGTTGATGAATCTGTAGAGTCTGCCTTTGAAGTACTAAGAAAACGTATAGATAAATTTGGGGTTACCCAACCAAATATTCAAAGATTAGGCAATACTGGTAGGATTTTAGTTGAATTACCTGGAGCCAAAGATGTGGATAGGATTAAAAAATTATTGCAAAGTACAGCTCAGCTTGAGTTTTGGGAAACACACAAAGCAGATGAAGTTTTTGGCTATTTACAACAAATAAATGAAGTACTTAAAAAAACTGAAACCAAAACAACTTTAGCTACAGATGAACCCAAATCTGCCATTGATTCTTTGTTGGCAGGTATACAAAAAGACACGCTAAAAGGAGAAATAAATCCAATTTTCGATAAAGTATTATCTATTGGAGGCGGAGGTGTAGTAGCAATTTTTTCACCAAAAGACCAAGGTGTAATTGATGAGTATTTAAACAGAGCTAACATCAAAGCCATGAGACCTGCAAATCTAAGATTTACAAAGTTTCTATGGGGTAAACCAACAACCATTAAAGGTGAGAAAGAAGAGAAAATTGAAGCCATCGAACTTTATGCGATCAAAGGAACCAGAGATGGCGTTGCTCAGCTAAGTGGAGGTGTAATTACTGATGCACAAGCTTCTTTTGACCAATTTAGCAAGCCTTCTGTTACCATGCAAATGAATGGTGAAGGTGCAAGAATTTGGGAACGCATGACTGGCCAAGCCTTTCAGCAACAATCTAATATAGCCATAGTTTTAGACGACATAGTGTATTCCGCTCCTGGAGTTTCAACAGGACCTATTACAGGTGGAAGATCAGAAATTTCTGGGTCTTTTACGCTTGAAGAAACTAACGACTTAGCCAATGTGCTTAAAGCTGGTAAATTACCTGCCGCAGCAAATATTGTACAATCTGACGTAGTAGGACCTTCCTTAGGTCAAGAAGCCATTGATAATGGGATACTTTCATTTATTATCGGAATATTTTTGGTTGTGCTATGGATGTTGCTTTATTATGGAAAATCAGGATTTGTGGCCAATATATCTTTGTTAATTAACATTTTGTTTATTTTTGGTATTTTAACAAGCTTAGGTGCCGTACTAACGCTGCCTGGTATTGCAGGTATTGTGTTAACCATTGGTATGGCAGTTGATGCTAACGTAATCTTATATGAAAGATGTAAAGAAGAATTTGCCTCAGGACTTTCACTCAAAGAATCAATTAGCAGTGCTTTCACTTGGAAGGGTGCATTGTCTTCTATTTTTGATGCTAACATAACTACTGCATTAACGGCTATCATTTTATTAGTGTTTGGTACTGGGTCAATTAAAGGTTTTGCCACCACTTTACTCATAGGTATTTTCACCTCATTATTTACATCAATTTTTATAACCAGAATTCTTTTAGATTGGTTGTCTAGTAAACAATCTTCTAAAATTACTTTTGATACGGCAATGTCTAAAAACTGGTTTAAAAATTTAAATTTCAACTTCTTTTCAAAAAAGAAATTAGCTTATGCTTTTTCAAGTGTTTTATTACTCATAAGTTTAGGGTCACTCTTTACGCAGGGTTTAAATTATGGCATCGACTTTCAAGGAGGGAGAACGTTTCAAGTTCGTTTTGATCAAACAGTAGTAGCGAGTGAGGTTTCATCAGAACTTACAAAACAATTTGGCACAACCGTAGAAGCCAAAACTTTTGGTACTGATAACCAATTAAAAATTTCTACCAAGTATAAAGTAAACGAAGATAGTGAGGGTGTAGACCAAGAAGTAAATGATTTATTGTATGCTGGTTTAAAAAGTTATTTGCCAAAAGACATGGATTATAAAACGTTTGTGGTAAATGATGAAGACAAACAATACGGCTTACTACAATCTACTAAAGTGGGTCCAACCATTGCAGAAGACATCAAAAGAAATTCTATTTATGCAGTTCTTGGGTCTTTATTGGTAGTGTTTTTGTACTTGATGATTAGTTTTAGAAAATTACAATTTGGCTTAGGAGCTGTTGCTGCTGTTGCCCACGACGTAATCATAGTATTAGGGGTGTACTCACTTCTTTGGAAATATTTACCCTTTAATTTAGAGATTGATCAGGCGTTTATTGCGGCAATCTTGACTGTAATCGGATATTCCTTAAATGATACGGTGGTTGTATTTGACCGTATTAGAGAATACCTTGATTTTAATTCTTCATCAGACTTTAAAGGTTTGGTAAACAAAGCATTAAATTCTACATTAAGCAGAACTATCAACACGTCTTTAACTACCTTAATTGTGTTAGTAACCATCTTTTTATTAGGTGGAGAAACCATCAGAGGGTTTGTATTTGCTATCATGTTAGGGGTAATTATTGGAACTTATTCTTCTTTATTTATTGCCACGCCGGTGATGTCTGACACGCTGAGCAAAGAAGAGGCTACTCGCATGGCTTTAAATTCAAAAGCAGAGGATTCTGATGAAAATGTAACTGCTAAATCAAAAGTATAATTGTATAATACTTAAAAATAAAAAAATGGGGTCTCAATCGGACCCCATTTTTTTTATAGTTTTAAATCTACTGTCCTATATTTTAACTCGATTTAAAATCTAATGACAAAGAATTTACGCAATACCTTACGCCAGTTTTGGTGGGTCCGTCATTAAATACATGACCCAAATGACCATTGCATTTGGCACAAACAATTTCAACTCTTATCATTCCATGCGTGTTATCTTTAAGATAATTAATACTACCTGGTATACTTTCATCAAACGAAGGCCATCCGCAACCCGATTCAAATTTTTGGTGGTGATGAAAAAGGGGGGTATTACAACCGGCACAACAATAGGTACCCTCACTAAAATGAAGATTGTATTGTCCGGTATGCGGATATTCGGTACCCTTTTGTCTTAGAATCCTAAATTGTTCTGGACTCAACTTTTCTTTCCATTGTTCTTCAGATAAATTCATGTTATTTACTTTTAGGAATAAATTCAATCGACACCGAATTGGTGCAATATCTTTTTCCGGTAGTTTCTCTTGGTCCGTCATTAAACACATGGCCCAAATGTCCTCCACAGGTGGCACACATTACCTCGGTTCGCAGCATGCCAAAACTTAAGTCAGTTTCATACTTTACACTTCCTTTTTTCGCCTGATCAAACGATGGCCAGCCACAATCTGAATCAAACTTTGTAGTAGATTCAAACAGAGGAGTTTTGCACCCTGCACACACATAAGTGCCTTCTTCAAAATGATCATAATACTGGCCCGTAAAGGCTCGTTCGGTTCCTTTTAACCTTAAAACTCGGTATTGCTCTGCGGTTAATTCTTTTTTCCATTCTTCTTCAGTTTTTAAAATCTCAAAAACTTCGGTGGTTTTCTTTTGGCTATCGCAAGACAGCACTACAAAAAACGTGATGATGATTAAAATATTTTTCATGATTCAATAAAATTTATAATTTGATTAATTACCATTTGATTCCCTAAAATTTTTCGGTGCCCTAATCCTTCTGTTAATAGCAATTGGCTGTTTGGGTGATATTTATGTATGTTTTCTGCACAAGTAAAGTGCACATCTAAATCATCTTTATCATGTATGATAAAAGTAGGAACATTGCTTTGCTCTGCTTTTTTGTAAACATCAAAATAGTTCATGGCTATTTGATATTTTTTCTGAAAATGATTTTCTATTCTTGCAACATAATGATCAGGTAGTTTTAATTTATGCACAAAATCTTTTACAATATCTTCAATTTTGTCACCCGCTCCAATGATGACAATTTTTCGAGAGGGAACTCCATCAAACACGGCATTCATGATGCTCATACCTCCCAAAGAATGACCAACCATAACATCAAATTCACCGTACTCTTTTGCTAAAAATTTAATAGCACTGATGAACTCAATCATTAAGGTGCTATTGCCCTTAGCATTACCATGAGATGGGGCGTCAAAACTAATTACTTGATATCCTAATTTAAGAAATTCTTCGGCAATCTTAAAGAGTTGTGTGCCTCTGCCAGACCACCCATGCACGAGTAAAACTTTTTTCTGAAGATTGTTGATACTCGGATTTTTATAAACTACTATTGATTTTTTAATATCGGCAACTGTTAAAACCTCTTGATGGCATGATTTGTAATAATTAATTTCCCTCTTGGGAATCTTATGTTTTATTGGGGTTACAAAGAGCTTTATAGCAAACTTAGTGGCTAAATTTTCTGAAAGTTTGTCAAGCCCTTTGGCGATGGTTATAATGGATTTTGGTATTTGTTGTGACTGTTTTGACATGTATTTGTAATACGTTTTATAATTGTTTAAAATTATTAAAATTAAAGCAATGTAGTTAAAAACCTCTTTTTTTTTCATATATTTTACATAAATAATACTTAAAAACAAGAATTGTCTTAGCTTTGTAAACTTGAGGAATCAAATAACTATACCTATGAATAACCAAAACGTAATACCTTTTTCTCTTTTTTCAGATTTTGATATCAATTTGTTTAAATCTGGGAAGCACTACAAACTTCACGAAAAATTGGGTTCTCATATTATAGAAGTTAATGGGGTAAAAGGTGTTTACTTTGCAGTTTGGGCTCCTACAGCTCATTCAGTAAGTGTGGTTGGCGATTTTAATTTCTGGACCATGAAATCGCACGAACTTTTTGTGAGATGGGATGAATCTGGTATTTGGGAGGGATTTATTCCAAACTTACAACAAGGCGAAAAGTATAAATATAAAATACAATCAAACAATCAAAACATCATCACAGAAAAAGCTGATCCGTTTGCTTTTTATTGTGAAACACCTCCTCATACCGCCTCAGTTGTTTGGGATATTGCCTATAAATGGCAAGATGACGAATGGTTAAAGAAAAGACAACAATACAATGCCCTCGATAAGCCATATGCCGTTTATGAAGTTCATTTGGCTTCGTGGATGAAAAACGTTGAAAAAGACAGGTCGTTAACCTACTTAGAGCATGCGGATAAACTTGTAAAGTATGTGGCGGAAATGGGCTATACGCATATAGAGTTTATGCCGATTATGGAGTATCCTTATGATCCTTCATGGGGCTATCAATTGGTTGGCTATTTTGCCCCTACGTCTAGATTTGGTAAGCCACAAGATTTTAAATTTTTGATTGATGTTTTTCATCAAAATAACATAGGGGTTATTTTAGATTGGGTGCCTTCACATTTTCCTGAAGATGCCCACGGCTTGGGTTTCTTTGATGGCTCTTCTTTGTATGAACACCCAGACCGCAGAAGAGGCTACCACCCAGACTGGAAGAGTTTGGTGTTTAATTATGGCAGAAACGAAGTAAAATCTTTTTTAATTAGCAATGCCATATTTTGGATGCAAGAATACCACGCAGATGCTTTAAGGGTTGATGCTGTGGCATCGATGCTATATTTAGATTACTCAAGAAATGAAGGAGAATGGGAGCCTAATATTTATGGCGGTAATGAAAACTTAGAAGCCATAGCTTTTATCAAAGAATTTAATGAAGCTGTTTATGGCATGAATGAAGGCGTGCAAACCATAGCAGAAGAAAGCACGTCGTTTTCTAATGTTTCAAAACCAACCAGTATGGGTGGTTTAGGCTTTGGCATGAAATGGATGATGGGCTGGATGCATGATACCTTAGAATATTTTAAAAAAGAGCCTATTCACAGACAATACCATCACAACCAAATTACATTTTCGTTGGCTTATACCTTTTCAGAAAACTTTATGCTACCCTTATCTCATGACGAAGTGGTTTATGGCAAAAAGTCAATTTTAGGAAGAATGCCCGGAGACGAGTGGCAAAGATTTGCTAATTTAAGGTTGCTCTACGGACTCATGTATATGCATCCGGGCACCAAACTCATGTTTATGGGGTGTGAATTTGGACAGTATGAAGAATGGCAATTTGATGGCAGTTTAGATTGGCATTTACTCCATTTTGAATTTCATAAAGGTGTTCAGAATTGTGTAAAATCACTCAATCATTTATATAAAAATTATCCTGCTTTGCACCAACATCAGTTCAGTTTTGAGGCCTTTGAATGGATAAATTATGATGATGCCCAAAACAGCGTGATGGCGTTTATTAGAAAATCTGATAATCAAACCTTGATTGGGGTATTTAATTTTACACCAGTTATAAGAGAATCTTACATGATAGGGCTTCCGTATAAAGTTACTATGAAAGAAATTTTTAATTCAGATGCCGTCGAATTTGGTGGCAGTGGATACAAAAGCGAGTCCAAAATAAGTGTCACTGAACAACCATGGCACGGAAAACCTTTTTCTACTAAAATTAATGTAACACCATTATCAGCAATTGTATTTATTGTGAAATAATCAATGGCAAATAATTATTATATTGGCTTTAAACTATTATTAATACGAAATCGATTTAGTTGATAAAACAACGCTCAATAATTTGATTTGACCTCAGAAGCAGTTATTTTTGTTTGCACATAATTTTTAGACAAATGATAGTAAATACTGAGTTAGAGCTTAAAGGAAATTTGTTTCCATCAAAAATTATTTCATATCGTCAGGAAGTAGATAGCATATTTTTTACCACAGAAAATAAAGTTGTTTTAAAAGTAACTGTGCTTAGAGATAGTTTAATCAGGTTCAGATATACCACCAAAGGCTATTTTAATAAAGACTTTTCTTATGCCATTGATGAAAATCAATCACATGGTTATAACGAATTAAATGTTTCAGAAACACCTTTAGCCTATCTTATACAAACAACCAAATTAATTTGTAAAGTTAATAAATCAAATGCCAAGGTTTCTATATTTGACATCAATAACTTGGTCATTTTAGAGGATGAGTTTGGTTTTCATTGGGAAGAATCTTATGATTATGGTGGAAACATTGTAAAAATGAGCAAAATATCTCATGAAAACGAGAGTTATTATGGCCTCGGAGATAAAGCTACTCATCTTAATTTAAAAGGTAAAAGACTTGAAAATTGGGCTACAGATCAATATGCCTTTTCAAAAGATCAAGAGCCTTTATATAAAGTTGTGCCTTTTTATATTGGCCTTCATCATGAGGTAGCCTATGGTGTATTTTTTGACAATACTTTTAGAAGTTTTTTTGATTTTTCTCATGAAAGGAGAAATGTAACCAGTTTTTGGGCAGATGGTGGCGAAATGAATTATTATTTTATTTATGGCCCGCAAATGAGCGATGTGGTGCAAACATACACTCATTTAACCGGTAAGCCCGAGCTACCTCCGCTTTGGGCTCTTGGTTATCATCAATGCAAATGGAGTTATTACCCAGAGGCTAAAGTGAAGGAAATTACTTCAAAATTTAGAGCTCATCAAATACCCTGTGATGCCATTTATTTAGATATTGATTATATGGAGGGCTTTAGATGTTTCACATGGAGCAAAGAATACTTTCCTGAACCCAAAAAAATGGTTGACGAATTAGCCAAAGATGGTTTTAAAACCGTACTGATTATTGACCCTGGCATCAAAATAGATCCTGATTATTGGGTTTATAAAGAGGCTTTGGATAATGATTATTTTTGCAAAAGAGCCGATGGCCCTTATATGAAAGGAAAAGTGTGGCCCGGTGAGTGTAACTTTCCTGATTATACCAATCCAAAAGTAAGAGAATGGTGGGCTAGTTTGTTTAAAGAATTAATATCAGATATTGGAGTAAAAGGCGTTTGGAACGACATGAACGAGCCTGCAGTGATGGAAGTACCCACCAAAACATTCCCATTAGACGTAAGACACGATTATGATGGCAATCCATGCAGTCATAGAAAGGCACACAATGTGTATGGCACGCAAATGGCCAGAGCTACTTATGAAGGGGTAAAAAAATACGCCTACCCTAAAAGACCTTTTATTATTACAAGATCGGCCTATTCGGGTGCTCAAAAATATTCTTCATCTTGGACGGGAGACAATGTGGCTTCATGGGAACATTTATGGATTTCGAACATACAAATGCAACGCATGTCGTTAAGTGGCATGGGGTTTACGGGTTGTGATATAGGTGGATTTGCAGAGCAACCAACCCCAGAATTATATGCCAGATGGATACAGTTGGGTGTTTTTCATCCGTTTTGTAGAACGCACTCCTCGGGCGATCACGGAGAACAAGAACCCTGGTCTTTTGGCGAAGATGTGATGATAGTTGTTAAGAAATTTATTGAAATAAGATACCAATTATTACCTTATCTATACACCATGTTTTGGAGGTATTGTAATTTTGGAGAACCACTGCTTAAACCATTGGTTTACATCGATCAAGAAGACATTCAAACCCATTACAGAACAGACGAATTTATTTTTGGCAAACAAATCTTAGTGTGCCCTATACTTGAGCCCAACGCAACCGGAAGACGAATGTATATACCCAAAGGGACTTGGTATAATTATTGGAACCACGAATGCCTAGAAGGAGGCAAAGAATTGTGGGTAGATTGTGCATTTGATGAAATTCCAATTTTTGTAAAAGCAGGCTCAATTATACCTAAATATCCTGTGCAACAATACGTAGGGGAAAAAAACATTGAAGTTGTAGATTTAGACATTTATTATTTTGAAGGGAAATTAAAATCAAACTTGTTTGAAGATGCTCAAGATGGTTATGATTACAACAAAGGCAGATATTCTTACACTACTTTTAGTCTTCATGGCAAAGCAGATGAATTAATTATTAATCAGCACAAAGAAGGTTCTTTTGAAACTAACTATAATACCTTTAAAATCAATTTTATTGGCTTGCCTTTTAATGCAACTAAAATAATTTTAGATAAAGAGATCATTCCGATTGATGTAAATAACCATAAGTCATTCGAGGTTAATAAGAATTTTACTGAGCTAATTGTGTGCTAATTTTTTGTAATTTTACAACTTAAAACCTTTTTAAAAATGAAACGTTTAACTTACTTTACTTTTTTAGCTTTTTTGGTATTAGCTTTTGGTTGTGCAACCAATCCTATAACAGGCAGAACTTCTATGGAAATCATAGGAAATTCTCAGCTGTTTCCATCTTCCTTTCAGCAATTCAATCAGTTTATCTCTTCGGCTAGTGTTGTTAACAACACCGCTGAATCAAGAAGAATTAACGACATTGGGCAAAAACTTGTGTTAGCTGCCAACAACTGGTTTAGAGACTTAGGTCAACCAAATTATTTAAATGATTATCAGTGGGAATTTAGATTAGTTAACGACCCACAAGTAAACGCTTGGGCTATGCCTGGTGGCAAGATAGTGTTTTACTCTGGCATAATGCCTGTTCTACAAAACGATGCTGGCATTGCCTGCGTGATGGGGCATGAGATTGCTCACGCAATCTTAGATCATGGTAAAGAAAGAATGAATGCAGCCTACAAACAGCAAGCGGGTGGTGTTTTGTTGTCAGTTTTGTTTGCAAACAAATCGCAAGAAACTCAAAATCTAATTAATCAAGCATATGGTATTGGTAGCTCGGTTGGCGTCATGTTGCCTTACTCAAGAAAACATGAGTATGAGGCAGATGAAGTAGGGGTGTCTCTCATGGCTATGGCAGGTTATAACCCCGATGAAGCCCTTAAATTTTGGACCAGAATGCAAAGTGGCAAAGCAGGGCAGGCACCACCAGAATATCTAAGTACACACCCTTCTGATGATAATAGAATCAGACAATTGCAAAGCATTATCCCAAAAGCCAAAGAAAAAGGAGCTCAATATGGGCATAAATTTTAAGACATACTTTTGGTAATATCACAAAAAAAGCTACTTTTACCCAGTAGCTTTTTTTTATGGAAAATAAAATCCTTGGTTCCAAAAAAGTCATGAATGCATGGGCATTTTATGATTGGGCAAATTCAGTTTATCCGTTAGTAATTTCTTCCTCAATATTTCCGTTATACTTTGGTTATTTGTTTCCAAAGCATCAAGACAAAATTGAATTTTTAGGATACACCTTCAAAAGTACGGCATTAATTAGCTATGTGACGGCAATGGCTTTTTTGTTGGTTGCTTTTTTGTCTCCTATTCTATCGGGTATTGCAGATTATACGGGTCACAAAAAACGCTTTATGCAATTTTTTTGCTACTTAGGTAGTTTGTCTTGCGTGGCAATGTATTGGTTTACTTTAGAACATATTTATTTTGGCATCACTGCCTTCTTTTTTGGGTTAATTGGGTTTTGGGGAAGCTTGGTGTTTTATAACTCATACCTGCCAGACATTGCACCCAAAGAAATGCAAGACAGCATAAGTGCCAAAGGATTTTCATTGGGTTATATTGGGAGTGTTATTTTACTCTTGATATCCTTGTTTTTAATACTTAGCAAAGATGGTGAAGATGCCCTCACCATGATGCGGTGGTCTTTTGTGCTTACAGGCATTTGGTGGTTGGTTTTTAGTCAATATTCATTTTATGTATTACCAAAAGGCAATAAAAACGCTGCAAAAATCACAAAAGATGTTTTGCTAAACGGTTTTAGAGAACTGCAAAAAGTGCAAAAACAGCTATACAACAACTTGGTGCTTTTTAGATACCTTACTGCCTTTTTTGTTTATAGCATGGCCGTGCAAACGGTGATGCTCGTGGCCACTTATTTTGGTGAACAAGAAATTGCTTGGGAATCTGAAAGCCAAAAAACATCAGGCTTAATCATCAGTATTTTGGTTATTCAAATTGTGGCCGTGGTGGGTGCCATACTAACGTCTAAAGCTTCAGAAAAGTTTGGAAACATCAAGGTGTTAATTGTTATCAATATCATTTGGGCCATTATTTGTGTTTTTGCATATCAGGTCTATTTGCCTGTTCAGTTTTACGCTACTGCTGGTTTTGTAGGTTTGGTGATGGGTGGCATTCAAGCTCTTTCAAGGTCAACTTATGCCAAGTTTTTACCCCAAACAGATGACACTACCTCTTATTTTAGTTTTTATGATGTCACCGAAAAAATTGGTATCGTCATTGGGATGGCCATTTATGCAACCATCGATCAGATTACGGGTAGCATGAGGAACTCTATTATCTTTTTAGCTACATTTTTTGTAGTCGGCTTTATTTTATTATTAAGAGTGCCAAAAATTAAAAATTAATTATATTTTTGTTGAAATGTATTCATCAATTGGTTTTCATAAACCAATATAAACAATCTTCTTTATGAAATATTTATTTTTTATAGCTACATCAATCGGGTTAATCTTTACGTCTGCATGCGAAGTAGAGCCTATAGACGCTGCTTTACTTGATGAATTGGATAACAACGCACCCATCAATGGGGATAACCCAAACCAATCCAATGATTATTTCCCAAGAGCACTAGGCAACACCTGGAACTACCAATATAACAATTCAGAAACAGCTACTATCACCATCATAGGGTCTCAGGTTATCAACGGTATAGAATATTTTGAATTTAATAGATTTTTTACAGATGATATTTTTGAACTAGAGGGCATGACAAGTTTTATCAGAAGAGAGGGAGACTCTTATATTTACTTATATAAAATGATTGACAACCCATTGATTGACGATATTACTATTGAATATTCGATGCTAAAATCAAACTTAGCTGTGGGAGAAACTTGGACAGACCTCAACACGATTACCTATGAATTTCTTGGATTTAGTTTTGACATAGACATCAATACCACAGGTAAGATTTTGCAAAAAAACATAACTGTTAATGTTAACAATGTAACCTATAATGATGTTATTTTGGTAGAATCTGTAATTGACACCAACAACGATATAGTAACATCATATTATTGGTTTGCTAAAAACGTTGGCATCATCAAAGCTATAGAAGCTACCGAATTAAATGGTAATCCAACAGAACAGTTTTTATTACAGAGTTTTTCTTTAAACTAATTTACAGCTTACTCATGTGCTCAACCAATGTCTCCATCAATTTGCTGATGGGGCCTTTGATCATCATGGCCATCATAGGGTTAAATTCGCCTTCAAAACTCATATAAACCTCGGTGTTTTCATGGTCTATGGCGTTGAGGTTGGCAGTTAGTTCAAATGGCAGTTTGTCACTTGCGGCTCCTAATACCACTTTATTTGAAGTAGTTTCTTTGAGTTTTAACTTAATTTCTGGCATGCCAGATAAGGCAAAACTAAAGATTTCTGGTGTTAAGACTTCAAATTTTGAAATGTTTTCGGGCATCAAGGTTTCAAAATTTTTGATGTCGGTTAATTTTGTTTTAAGCGTTTCTGCATTGATAGCAATAACCTTTTTGGATGATTCTAAGTTCATAATTATTCTTTTTTCCATTCACTCGGATTGGCTCTCCAAGCTTTAAGGGTTTCTATATTGTCTTGATTCACATATTTACTTTTCACGGCTTCTTCTATCAGGGCATTATAATTACTGAGTGTGGATAAAGCTATATCAGCAGCTTTAAAGTTATCGTCGGCAGTTTTAAATCCATAAGTAAAAATAGCCATCATGCCTTTGATATCGGCGTTGACTTCCCTGAGAGCCTCCACAGCCATCAAACTACTTTTACCCGTGCTAATTAAATCTTCAACAATTACAACAGACTGTCCAGCCTCTAAATAGCCTTCTATTTGGTTTTGTCTACCATGTTTTTTAGGTTCAGGCCTCACATAAACAAAAGGTAGGTCCAAAACATCTGCTACTAGCATTCCCACACCAATGGCTCCGGTAGCCACTCCGGCTATAACATCTGGTTTGCCAAAACAATTGATAATTTCAGCAGCCATTTCTTGTTTGATGTAGTTTCTGATGTCAGGATAAGATAAAATGATTCTGTTATCACAATAAATTGGTGATTTCCAGCCTGAGGCCCAAGTAAAATGATTGTCTGGTTGCAACTTTATGGCATTAATTTTAAGCAATAAACTTGCAGTTTTTTGTGCTAAATTATTTGATTCATTCATGAAAACAAACATACACAAATTAATTTTTTTATCTAAATAAAAAATACCAAATTTGTATACTCAACATTTTTAATCATCGATGTATAAAATCTTTGTCAATAACAAACCTTTATTCTTAACAAACATCGTTGAGCACGAAACTGACTTTAAGTTATTTCTTCTTGATTCTGTGGATATTAAAGATATAGTTGTAAAACTATACACCAATAAACTAGATAAATGTTATTTATACCATGCAGACGAAGACATGATGCTAGAGGTCTTAAAATCTAAAATTCCTATCGAAAAAGCAGCAGGTGGGTTGGTGACTAATGACAAAAATGATATCTTGATGATTTTTAGAAACGGGAAATGGGACTTACCCAAAGGAGGGAGAGAAAAAGGGGAAAGTATGCAAGCAGCTGGCATAAGAGAAGTTGAAGAAGAAACAGGTGCCAAAGAGCTTAAAATCATCAAAAAACTGCCTAAAACTTATCATATTTTTAAACGCAATGGCAGGTACAAACTCAAAATTACCCGCTGGTATAGAATGCATTCTTGCTACAACAAACCCTTTCAACCACAATTAGAAGAAGGCATAGAAGAGGTAAAATGGGTGCCTTTAGAACATATTGAGTGTTTTTTAGGACATTCTTACGAAAACATCAAACTGGTTTTTGATTTTATTTTACCAGAATTATACCAAGAGTTAAAAAAATAGTTACTTCAATTCAATTTATATTGTGAAAAATTATTATTGTTTTTGACATATTTTTTTGTCAGTTGAATTATTCTTAAATATCACTGAATTAGTTACATTTTAAGTTTTAAAATCAATTTTTTTTAAAGCTTAATATAAGTGGATGTCTTTGATGAGGTTTTTTTTTAGTGCTTCGTTCATCAAATTGATGATTTGAGTTTTGCCAAAAGACAATTCTTCACGCAAAACAGCAGAGGTAAGTTTTATCATCAGTTTGTTTTTTTGCAAGAAAATTTTTTCTGTGTAGCGTTGCACCCCGGGGCCCATCACCTCATGCCAAGTGTCTTTTATCTGAACGCTTTCAATGCCTTTTTCTAGGTTGTTTTGTTCAATAAAATCTTTTAAGACCTCTGCAATCGGACTGCCTTCATGTATTCGCTTGTTCATAAGATGGGTTTGTATTTCTTGAAAAAATAAGTGCTTTTTTGATCATTCAGTATCAGTAAACTATCCGTTAAATGAATTATTTTTTCGGGATTTTTTTGCCATTGAGCCTCATAAATAATTTCAAGGTGCATTTTGGTGTTTTTTACAGAAAAATCTTGTTGCACATCATTTGTTAAATAAGACCCTTCAATAGTTGGTTTTACTTTTTTTCTAAAACCGATGCTGTCTGCAACTTCAAAGTAATCTAAGAATTCATTCTGAGAAAACTCTTTAACCACTTTATCGTCAATTTTTACCTGATAGATTTCCCAATATCCATTTATTTTGTCAAGATCTTCTACCACCTGTTTATCTTGACAGGACACTAAAACAATTAAAAAAAGTAAACCAAATCGCATGCTAATTTTTTCTGTAAATATAAAGTTTTTTGAGCAGGCTCATCTTATTTATTTAAGAATCAATTAGCATAATTATTTTTTTTATTGTGTTGAATATCATTTAATTTGTTAAAATTATAGCCATGAAACACCTATTCATTTTTATCACAGCATTGTTTTTGAGCACACTACAGGCCCAAAAGCACGAGTTAGTCATTAAAATTAATGACATTCCAGAAAAATACATCGGTAAAAATATTTACATTGGTATTTGGAAATCAGATGGTAACTTTTTGAATGAAGAGGTGATAGACTTTGCAGAAGTTCAAAAAATTACAGCCAAAAATTTTGTCTTCACCAAGTCTTTTCCAGAGGGGTCTTATGCTTATTCTGTTTATTTAGATGCCAATGATAACAACAAATTAGATAAAAAAATGTTCGGCATTCCCAAAGAACCCTATGGGTTTTCTAACAACTTTAAACCTAAATTTTCTGCTCCCAAGTTTAATCAATGTAGTTTTGTGTTAAATAAAAAGTTGACTCAAAACATTGAACTGAATTATTAATTTAAGCCTATGAATCCTGATTTAATTTTTCAGTTTGCCAATACTTTTGTACTCATTGGTTGGATTTTATTGATTTTTTTTCCCAAATGGCCACACACCATAATGATGAGTAGAACCTTTGTAGTGGTGCCCTTGGGCTTATTGTATGCATTTTTGGTTCTAAGTTCTATTGCTGCTTTTGACCCTAACCAGTTTTCTACCCTTGCTGGGGTAAAGGCACTCTTTGCTGATGATTTAGCAGTAGTAGTTGGTTGGATTCATTACTTAGCTTTTGATTTGTTTGTAGGTACCTACATTGTGTCTGAAGGAGTAAAATTAAAGATGAACAGAGTCTTGTATACCATTTGTTTGCCTTTTACGTTTATGTTTGGTCCGGTGGGCTTGTTGTTGTTTATGTTGTTGAAATTTATTCACCTTAAAAAGTCAAAATAATATTTTGCAAATCAATTAAACTTCTTCATAATTTTATAGTCTATAATGTAAACTAATTGTGATGAGACTTCTTATTTTGTTATTGCTATGCATGGCTTCATGTTCTAATCCTGACAACCCACAACCACCAGACTCCTCAGTTTCTTTATATTTTCCGCCAAGCAACAGTAACGAATGGCAAACAAGTTCATTAAACGATTTAGGGTGGAACACACAAAAGTTCACTCAGCTAAAAACTTTTTTACAAGACAACAACACCAGAGGTTTTATCATCCTTAAAGATGGCAAAATTGTTGTTGAAGAATACTGGGGTAATAATTTGCTCAACACCATGCCGTTCAATCAAAACACATTATGGTATTGGGCTTCGGCAGGTAAAACGCTCACCGCTTTTTTAACCGGGAAAGCCCAAGAAGAAGGTTTTTTGACCATAGAAGATAAAACTTCAACTTATCTTGGCAATGGTTGGACCTCTATGACTTTGGCTCAGGAGCAAAACATTAAAATTAAACATCACTTGATGATGACAACTGGTTTAGAATATAACGTTCCGAATCTTAATTGCACTGCTTCATCGTGTTTAACGTATAAAGCACAACCAGGCACACAGTGGTATTATCATAATGCTCCTTACACCTTATTAAGTAGTATCATTGCCAATGCAACCAATAAAACTTTTCAGAATTATACCCAAGAAAAACTCCATCAAGCTATAGGGATGTCTGGTAATTGGGTAAACCAAACTGAGGGAACAGTTTATTATTCTAACACCCGCAGTGCAGCCAGATTTGGTTTGCTGATGTTGGCACAAGGCAAATGGAACAACCAAGTGGTGATGAATGAAACCAATTATTTTAATCAAATGATTAACACCTCCCAAAACCTGAACTTATCTTACGGTTATTTGTGGTGGTTAAATGGCAAGCAAAGTATTATTTACCCCGGAATAGCCACACCCATACAATTTAGTTTAGCCTCTAATGCTCCTGCCGATATGTATGCAGCCATGGGAAAAAACGGTCAGTTTATTGATGTAGTTCCAAGCAAAAACTTAGTTGTAGTGCGGTTTGGCGAATCGCCAGATAATGCCTTAGTGCCTATTTTGTTTCACAACGACATGTGGCAAATTATCAGCGAAATGATTGATTAGTGCAATAAGACTTGAGGCTTAATTAAAAAACGAATCTACAAATTCAAATTTATTAAACACTTGTAAATCTTCTATGCCTTCCCCAACGCCTATATATTTGACGGGTATTTGAAACTGATCTGAAATGCCTATCACCACTCCACCTTTGGCAGTACCATCTAGCTTGGTAACGGCTAGCGATGTTACTTCTGTAGCTGCTGTAAATTGTTTGGCTTGCTCAAAGGCGTTTTGGCCTGTTGAGCCATCTAGCACCAACAACACCTCATTGGGGGTGTTTTCGACTACTTTTTGCATCACTTTTTTCACTTTGGTCAGTTCATTCATCAAGTTGACTTTGTTGTGCAAACGGCCAGCAGTGTCAATGATAACGACGTCGGCTTCTTGTGCCAAGGCAATTTGTAGGGTATCAAAAGCTACTGAGGCAGGATCGCTGCCCATATTTTGTTTTACCATCGGAATCTGAACGCGGTCTGCCCATATTTGCAACTGATCAATAGCAGCTGCTCTAAAAGTATCTGCAGCCCCCAAAACCACCTTGAGTCCTAGTTTTTTATATTGATAGGCCAATTTGCCAATGGTAGTTGTTTTGCCCACTCCGTTTACGCCCACTACCATGATCACATAGGGCTTTTGGGTGGGTCTTTCAAGTTCGGCCTCATTGCCATGATGGGTTTCGGCTAATAAATTGGCAATTTCTTCTTTCAGTATTTGATTTAGTTCGTCGGTGCCTAGATATTTGTCTTTAGCCACGCGTTCTTCAATTCTTTCGATAATTTTTAAGGTAGTATTGACACCTACATCAGAGGAAATTAAAACTTCTTCCAGCTTGTCTAAAACATCGTCGTCTACTTTAGATTTGCCTGCAACTGCTTTGGTAAGTTTACCAAAAAAGCTTGTTTTGGTTTGTTCTAATCCTTTGTTTAGGTTTTCTTTTTTATCGGATGAAAATATTTTTTTAAAAAAACTCATGATCAAAATTTTGTGTAAATGTATTCAATTATCACCAAAAAAAAAGCTACTTAAAACTAAGTAGCTTATAGGGGTATAAAGCAAAATGCTTTTAAATTTTTATTTCAAAAATTGATCAACATCTTCTGGAGAAACAATGGTCTCCACAAATGTATAAGCTCCTGTTTTTGGTGACTTAACCATTTTGATTGCTTTGGTTAGTCTCTTAGATGTACCTTGTAAGGTTGCTACGGTTTTCTTTGCCATGGTTCCTGATTATTTAATTTCTTTGTGAACAGTCATTCTCTTTAAGATTGGATTAAATTTTTTAATCTCTAATCTGTCTGGAGTATTTTTTTTATTTTTTGTAGAAATGTATCTTGAAGTTCCTGGTTTGCCAGACTCTTTATGCTCAGTACATTCTAAAATTACCTGAATTCTATTGCCTTTTTTTGCCATTGCTAATGTGTATTGTAAATATTATTATTTGATATCAATTGACTATCTTAAAAAAGCATCAATGCCTTTTTTGGTAATGGTTCTGATGCCTTCAGCAGAAACTCTTAAAGTCACCCACTTGCCAAGCTCTTCAGAAAAGAAACGCTTTTTTTGCAAATTAACGTTAAATTTTCTTTTAGTCTTATTCATTGCGTGAGAAACGTTGTTCCCAGACATCGCTTTTTTTCCGGTTAAATCACAAATTCTTGCCATGGTTTCTTATCGTTATTTTCGTTATTCAAAATCAGGGTGCAAAGAAACAAAATAAAAACATACAAAACAAAACTTTTTTCTATTTTTTGGTTAATTCTTTTAAAAGCATTTCAAAGGCTTTGCTCACGGCTCTGTTGATCACTTTTTGTCTGGGTTGGCCAAAGTTAAATTTTTCTACCCATTCAAAATCATCTCCAACCACGGCTATGCAAACCGTGCCAAGGCTTTCATCAGATTCTTTTTTAGCAGGGCCAGCATGTCCGGTGGTGGCTATGCCAATGTTGGTGTTAAATTTTTGTTTGATGCCCCAAGCCATTTCCTTGGCCACTTGTGTGCTCACCACACTGTGGGTGTCTAGGCTTTTTTGGCTCACTCCCAAATGGTTGATTTTTATTTTAGTGTCATAGCAAACAATACTCCCCACAAAATAAGCAGAACTGCCTGCCACTTGCGTAATCTCGCTGGCAATGGCCCCACCGGTGCAACTTTCGGCTGTGCTAAGGGTTAGATTTTTGTCTACCATCAGTTGCTGAATTTTTTCTACTAAGCTTATCTCTTCTTCAAAACCTACAAAGATATCCGGAATTTCTTGCAATATGTTTAGCGTTAATTCCTTGATGGTTTCTTCTAATAGTGTAATGTTTTGATGCCGTGCCGTAAGCCTTAATCTTACGCTGCCGGGTCTGGGCAAATAGGCTAATTTTACAAAACTGGGCAAGTTGTCTTCGATGGTTTCTAATCGCTCTGCAATCACGCTTTCCCCTTCACCGAGGGTTAAAAAAGTTTTGTGTATCGTATAGGGTCTTTGGAAGGTTGTCACCAATTTTGGAATCAAGTGGTTGTCTACTATCCCTTTCATTTCATAGGGCACACCTGGCATTGACACATAAATGGTTTCTTCTTTTTGCATCCAAATACCCGGGGCTGTGCCATATTGGTTAAACAACACCTCGGCTTTGGAGGGCACCAAGGCTTGGTCTAAATTTACTTGGGCAGGTTGTTTGCCCAATACATTGATAAAAAGGTGATTAACTTGGGTCTCTACGGCTTGGTTTCGTATAAAATGATCGTTAAAAAAATCGCAAAGGGTTTTCTTGGTGATGTCATCTTTGGTTGGGCCCAAACCACCCGTCATGATTACCAAATCTATGGCATTTAAAAACCCATGCAGGGTTTGGGTAATTTGCTGAGCATCGTCGCTAATAGACAACATTTGATGCACTTGTATGCCAATTTTTTCTAATTGTTGGGCAATGTAGCCGGAGTTGGTATCTGTAATCTGACCAATTAAAATCTCATCACCAATGGTTACGATAACTGCTTTCATTCAATAGGTTTTGTTTATATTTTGGGTTTATTAGCGATTGAGTTTCTAAAAAAAACACACTTAGTGTTGTTTTTCTTTGAGCTTAAAATCAATACAAATTTCTTTTCTGGCTTTTTCTACTTGTGCTTCAATGCTTTTGATGAGTTCTTTGCCTGCACTTTTTTTGCCTTTTGCCATGCACCAAGACTCGAGTAGTTTTAATTCTTTTTTGGCATTATGTAGCCCAATTAACTCAAAATAGGGGATGAGTTTTTGCACATCTGCTTGCACGTTGTTGTATTCTAGTAGGGCAATGGTTTTCTTTGTTTGTTTAATCTCTGTGGTAACATCATTTACAAAAAACTTTAGGATCACCAACAAATAGTCATCATCGTTGGGGGCAATTTCGTATAGCTTACTGAGGTTGTAATGCAATGCCATGGTTACTTAACATTAATTCTAAACATTTTTTGAGAGCCAATATATCCTTCCAAGACATCGTTGGGGTTCACTTGGGCTACGCCCTCTGGGGTGCCCGTAAAAATAAGGTCTCCAATTTTGAGTGTAAAAAACTGCGATACATAACTGATAATTTCATCAATTTTCCAGAGCATGTGTTTGGTATTGCCGCTTTGCACAGTTTTT
Source organism: Flavobacterium sp. (assembly GCA_036796275.1). GTDB lineage: Bacteria > Bacteroidota > Bacteroidia > Flavobacteriales > Flavobacteriaceae > Flavobacterium. The sequence continues at coordinate 25,061 of DAIRDG010000010.1, read as the reverse complement.
CCGTTGTTGAGCAACGAAAAATCAATGTTGTTGATGTCGGCAAAGGTTTCTTTGGGCAAAAAATCTCCCACAACGGCTGCCCCGTCAAAAGCTTTGGCTTTTTCCCAAGGCAAGCCTTTGTTTTTGAGTTCGTTTTGCAGGTCTCTTGCCGTAAAGTCTATGCCTAAACCAATTTCGTTGTAGTATTGTGAGGCAAATTTTTGATCGATGTATTTGCCAATTTTGCTAATTTTTACCAATATTTCAACTTCATGGTGCACATCTTTGGTAAATTCGGGAATCACAAACGGGTGTTGTTTGAGCAAAACCGAACTGTCTGGTTTTAAAAACACCACAGGATCGGTTGGTTTTTCGTTGGCTAATTCTTCGATGTGTTTGGTGTAGTTTCTGCCAATGCAAATAATTTTCATTTCTTTTTTTGATATAAAAATTAAACTTTGGTATTCATTTTTCTCAACTTCAACGAAGTGAGTATTTTTTTGGTGTACAGCGGAAAATCTGCGTTTTGAATCCAGCCATAATACCCGGGGTCTTTATCAAAAATTTCGTCAACGGCCATTTGTTTGTATTTGCCAAACGAAAAAACCTCAACACCAGCCTCGTTTAAGACAATAAATCCGGCAAAGTCGACTGATTTTTTTCTGTTGGTAAATTCAGACAGTTGTTTGATGTCATTCTCTAGGTTGTATCGCTCAATTTGGGCTTTCAAAATTTCGTAAGTGGCCTCGGTATCCGCTTGGGCACTGTGGGCATTGTCTAGATTTTTATGGCAATAAAATTTGTAAGCAGCACTGAGTGTACGTTCTTCCATTTTATGAAAAATAGTTTGCACATCAACGGTTTGGGTGTTTTTAAAATCAATGTCAATTTCGGCTCTTAGGAGTTCTTCTACCAACAACGGAATGTCAAATCTATCAGAATTAAACCCAGCCAAATCGGCATCTTTAATCATTTGGTATATTTGATGCGACAACTCTTTAAAGGTGGGTTCGTTTTTTACTTGTTCGTCTGTAATGCCGTGTACTGCAGTGGTTTGTGGCGGTATGGGCATTTCGGGGTTCACCAACCAAGTTTTGCTTTCCTTATTGCCATTCGGAAACACCTTAAGGATAGAGATTTCTACAATGCGGTCTTTACTCACATTAACTCCGGTGGTTTCTAAATCGAAAAAGCAAATGGGTTTGTTTAGTTTTAATTCCATTATCATAATTTTAGCAAATATAAGTTTTATATTGTGGAGCCTACACTTTTGGATTGTTTTTTTATGGTTTGTTCCCGCCTTTCGTTTTAGTTGTTTGGCTCCGATAAAGTTTTTGTAACCAGCCAAAGAGCTTCCGTTGGTCGCTTTTGCCTGCAACAAAAACTAAATATCGGAGCTGCAACAAGCTATCACTGCAGTCGGGGCTAAGAGTTTGGCTTGGGGCTTGTTTATAAACTTTTTTGAGGATTTATAAAATCTTACACTTAACCTTATTTTAAACTAGACACAATTTTGATTTAGGTTTCTGGTTGCATGAGGGATTGTAGTGGCAGCCTACTGAGGGCCCATGCTATTTTTTGTGGGCGTTGCAAAGCGACCAGCGGAAGCTCTTGCCACAACCTAACAAAAAAAGCCTTGGCCGAAGTAGCTAAAACGAAAGAGCCCGCCCGCATGCCCAAAACGCTAGCCTTTTAATATCGTTGACAACTTATTAACAACTTGTTTTGTGGGTTTGGCACACCAATTGGAATTAGCTTTACAAGACCACAAAAAAGTCTTAGTGAAAGCCAAAAAACTAAAGAGTAGGCACCCAACCCTTAAATTAAAGGTCATGAAAAAAATTACTTTTTTAGGATTATTGTGTATGCTTTTGTTAGAAAGCACCCTGATGGCTCAAGTTGAAAACAGGCGAGGCGGTTTCAATCAAGGTTTTAATGCCAATGACCCCATTGTTTTTGTAGAAAGAGGGATTGAGTTTTATGTGTTTTTAGACGGTACTTTTGATTTTAATACCAGACCATTCGACTCGCAAGGGGGTGTATTTTTTAGAAGAGGTCAGGCCAACAATGGCACGAATTTTGGAAACTATGGTGTGGTGATTAACACCGATAGCTTTGGAAGAATCAGACGCGTTGGCAATGTGTTTATTAACTATGACAGGTTTGATAGGGTGAGCCGCGTAGGATCGGTGTTTATGAACTATAACAGAATTGGTTTGTTGAGCCGCGTTGGTGGTTTAGCCATCAATTATAACCGAGCTGGCCACCTGGTAGGTTTTGTTGGGCACGTAAACGGTCAGCAATTTGTAAGACAACACACCTATTATGGATCAACAGCCGGGATTGTAAACGGCCCATCTTCAGGCTTGTTTTTTAGACCTACAGAATAATTGAAATTAAGGATAGTAAATATTTTTTGTTAGTTAGTAGTTAGTTTTAGTTAAGTTTGGTTGAGATTTCCCCATTCAATTTATTTGGTGGGGATTTCTTTTTTTTGAAATGTTATATCTCCAAAACAATTCCACCAAACTAACAATGCTGGGGGTGTTGGGTATATTGTTGAAAATTTAATACAAAACAATAAAGAAGTTTATGAAAAACTCATTGCCTCCAAAGATGAGCCATTTGCGTTGTTGAAATCATTGATAGCGAAAAATTAATAGATTCCAAGAATTTAAATTAGTCATATTAATTGAATAAAATCATAAGCTAACCTCATTCAATTTTTCTTACCTTTGCCAAACATACAATTGGTCTGCTTTTTGCGTTATAACCATAAAAAAAATGATGCGGTTACTTTTATTTATATTTTGTTTTAAGGCAGTGCTTTCGCAAGAAATCATCAATCAGTTTGATGACCAAGGACAGCGGCATGGCCTCTGGAAAGGCTATTATGAAGACAGCAAACGACTCAGGTACCAAGGCACATTTGCCCATGGGGCAGAAGTTGGCACCTTTACTTATTATGACAACACCAAAGCCAACACCATCATTGCTACCCGGGTGTTTGATGTCAAAAACAACAGTGCTTATACCACCGTTTTTAAGGGCAAACACAAAGTATCCGAAGGCAATTACATCCATAAAAAAAAGGAAGGATTGTGGTTATACTATCATTTTGAATCTGCCCAAGTGATGGTAAAAGAGCATTATAAAAACGATTTAAGACATGGCAAACGAACGGCCTATTATGCCGATGGCGACTTGCTAGAAGAGTCTCATTATAAAAATGATTTGCTTGAGGGTGTATATAAAAAATATGCTCAAACTGGTGCGGTGTTAGAAGAGCTTAATTACAAAGAAGGCAAATTGCATGGCAAAGTAATTTACAGAAATCACAAAAGTGAACTAGAACTTGAAGGCTTTTACAAACAAGATTTGCCAGTGGGAGAGTGGGTGTATTATGAAAAAGGCAAAAAAGTGAAAACCGAAAATCAAGCCGATGTCTTTAAGAAAAGAAAAGCAGGTGAAAAGGGTAGTCATCCCTCAGCTGAGCAAAAACCCCTCAAACAAAAACCAAAAAGTTAAATGGCAAAAGTAGTTGTAGGTTTATCGGGAGGTGTAGATTCTAGTGTAGCAGCTTATTTACTAAAGGAGCAAGGCCACGAAGTGATTGCCTTGTTTATGAAAAATTGGCATGACGATAGCGTTACCATTTCAAACGAGTGTCCGTGGCTAGAAGACAGCAATGACGCCCTGTTGGTAGCTAAAAAACTCAACATTCCGTTTCAAACCGTAGATTTAAGTGAGCAGTATAAGCAAAAAATTGTAGATTATATGTTCAACGAATACCAACATGGCCGAACCCCCAATCCGGATGTGTTGTGTAATCGTGAAATAAAATTTGATGTGTTTTTAGACATTGCCCTGCAAATTGGAGCAGATTATGTGGCCACCGGTCATTATTGTCAAAAAGACACCCTCGAAGTTAATGGAAAACAAGTTCATCGGTTGTTGGCCGGAGCCGATGCCAACAAAGACCAATCGTATTTTTTGTGTCAATTAAATCAACATCAATTGGCCAAAGCCTTATTTCCGATTGGTCATTTACAAAAATCGGAAGTGCGAAGCATAGCCGAAGCCCAAGGATTAATTACGGCCAATAAAAAAGATTCTCAAGGCCTGTGTTTTATTGGAAAAGTGAAATTACCCGACTTTTTGCAACAACAACTCAAACCCAAGCAAGGCAATATCATCAGGATAGAAAATACCCATCCGATGTATGGAAATCCGTTGCCAGAAGATACCACCCATGCAAGTTTACAACAATTGGCTAAACCATTTGCTTACCACCCAGAAATGGGTAAAGTAATTGCAACACATAGCGGAGCTCATTATTACACTATTGGGCAACGCAAAGGGCTCAACATAGGTGGCACCAAAGAAGCCATGTTTGTGATAGGCACAGACACCCAAGAAAACATCATTTATGTAGGGGAGGGCAGCCACCACCCTGGGCTTTGGAGAAAAGGTTTGTTGTTAAATGATTCTGAAATTATTTGGATTAGAAACGATTTATCTTTAGCTTTGAATCAATCAATAGATGTAATGGTTAGAATACGTTACAGACAACCTCTTCAAAAGGCTACTTTACACCAGACCCCTCAAGGATTGTATGTGGTTTTTGAAGCTTTGCAATCGGCCATTACCTCAGGGCAATTTGCAGCTTGGTATCTAGATAACGAATTGATAGGATCTGGGGTCATAAAATGATTTAGAACATGAAGAAATTTTTATTTTTATTGGTGTGCAGTCCATTGCTTTTTGCTCAGCAAAACTTATGGAGTTTAGAAGCAAATTATCCTATTTTGATTGATCAAAATTTTGTAGGTCGCAACTTTAACGGCATTGTTGACATTGGTTTAAAGTATACGCTCCATGAAGATTTGAATTACCGTTTTGGTGTTTCGTTGCACAATAGTTTATTTAAAGATAAAACAGACATTCAAGATGTAATAACAGATTTTAATGTTTTGTTATGGATGGTTCAGCCAAGAGTAACACTAGATTTGGTTTTTGATTCCCTCCCAAATATTCATCCATTTTTTGGCATGGGTTATAGTTTTTTAACGTCTTTTACCAACGGCAACGTGGCAACTTTTTTTCCTGAGGGTGGTGATACAAGATCTGGGTATAATGCCAACTTGGGGGTGTCTTTAGATGTCTCTGACCAATGGTATGTGTCAGGTTCCTATGATTTTTTCAGGTTAAACAAATCTGGGGAAGTGAGTAACCTATTCCTTCAAAACATCAACATGATTAAATTAGGCGTAGGTTATCGGTTTTAGTTTTAAGCAGTAACCATCCATTGGGACTTTATCTCAATCTGAAAATTAATGGTTATCGTTTTCAAAGCAAATTGCTAGACTTCAAAACTTATTTTATTTAATAATTCCTTTTAGGGTAACAAATTTTATTTTTCGATTTTTGTATTTATAATGCAAATAAACTGGTGGCTAAAACATCTTTAAGCTAAATTTTATATATTTACTTTTTTATTGTTTAAAGACTGCAAATTAGCTAACAACCTACATCAAATGTTTTGAATGCCTTAAAATGATACTCAAAAAATCTATAGAATTTTTAAAAGGAGTTGGCCCACAAAGAGCTCAGTTACTTAATAAAGAGCTCAATCTATACAGCTATCATGATTTAATTCATCTTTTTCCAAACAGATATCTAGATCGTACAAGATATTATAAAATCAATGAATTGCAAGACAACCAGTCTGAGGTGCAAATTGTTGGCAAAATCATCCATTTAAAATTAGTTGGGCAAAAACGCGGCCAAAGGCTCGTGGCTACTTATGTAGACGACACAGGCAGTATAGAATTGGTATGGTTTAAAGGCATCAAATGGATGCAAGACAACCTAAAAATTAATGAAACCTATGTGGCTTTCGGAAAAATCAATAAATTTGGTTCTCAATATAGCCTCGCTCATCCAGATTTAGAATTATTAGTAGAGCACAAACAAAGCTTGCGATCTGCCATGCAAGCGGTGTATCCTTCAACCGAAAAACTGTTGCAAAAAAATATATCTAACCGAGTTCTAGAAAAACTCATGCAACAAGTTTTTAAGGAAACTGAGGGTAATTTTGAAGAAACTCTGCCAGGATATTTAATCAATAGCCTTAAGTTGATGTCTAAAAAAGAGGCTTTATTCTATATTCATTTTCCAAAAAACCAAGAGTCATTAACCAAAGCAAAATACCGACTAAAATTTGAAGAATTATTTTACATTCAATTAATTTTAGTGACCAAAAACTTGGTAAGAAAGCAAAAGGTTAAAGGAAATTTATTTAAAAATGTTGGTACTTATTTTAACGAGTTTTACAATAATCACCTTCCTTTTGAACTCACCAATGCCCAGAAAAAAGTAATTAAAGAAATAAGAAACGACATGGGGTCTGGGGCACAAATGAACCGCTTGCTGCAAGGCGATGTAGGCTCTGGTAAAACCATGGTTGCTTTTTTGGTCATGCTCATTGCCAAAGACAACCTCTACCAAAGTTGTTTGATGGCTCCTACAGAAATTTTGGCTCAACAACACTATAATAGCCTAGTTACTATGGCTAATAGCATTGGTTTAAGCATGGCATTACTCACGGGTTCTACCAAAAAAAGCGAACGAAATATCATACACGATGCTTTGCAAAATGGCACTTTAGATATTCTGGTTGGCACCCATGCAGTTTTAGAAGACGTGGTTCAATTTAAAAATTTAGGCCTTGTAATCATAGACGAGCAACACCGATTTGGGGTTAAACAACGGGCAAAATTATGGGGCAAATCTCACATTCCACCCCATGTTTTAGTGATGACAGCCACTCCCATTCCACGAACTTTGGCCATGAGTTTGTATGGCGATTTGGATATTTCGGTCATCGATGAATTGCCTCCTGGCAGACAACCCATAAAAACCATGCACAAAACTGATAACCATCGTTTAGTAGTTTGGAAGTTTTTAAAAGACGAAATAGCTAAAGGCAGACAAGTCTACATTGTTTATCCACTGATTCAAGAATCTGAAACTTTTGATTTAAAAGACCTCATGGATGGTTTTGAGAGCATTTCGAGAGATTTTCCACTACCCCAATATGCGGTTTCTATTGTTCATGGCAAAATGAAAGCAGCCGACAAAGATTCGGAAATGCAACGCTTTGCCAAAGGAGAAACCAATTTGATGGTTGCCACTACCGTGATTGAAGTGGGTGTAAACATCCCCAATGCCAGCGTGATGGTAATAGAAAATGCCGAAAGATTTGGGTTGTCACAATTGCATCAATTACGCGGAAGAGTAGGCCGAGGCTCCGATCAAAGTTATTGTATCCTGATGACCTCATATGCCATGAGTCAGGAAGCCAAAACCCGCATTGAAGCCATGTGCCACACCAATGATGGGTTTTATTTGGCAGAAGTAGACCTTAAACTCAGAGGACCAGGCGACCTGATGGGCACACAACAGAGCGGGGTGTTGCAATTAAAAATTGCAGATTTGGTTAAAGACAGAGAACTGCTTAGCTTAGCCAGACACACGGTGGTGAATTTGCTAAAAAATGACCCAAACCTAAATTTACCTGAACACATCGGCATTAAAAAAACTTTTTTTGAAATGACCAAAGAAAAAAATATTTGGAACTATATTTCCTAAAAATTCATTGCTTATTGAGCAGCTTAAAGCGTATATTTGCAAACATTAAATTTTAGAAAAAACGGTTATGTTGATATCAAAAAAATGGTTAAATGAATTTGTGAATACCGAACTACCAGCTGATGAAATTGCTGTTTTACTTACTGATTTAGGGCTAGAAGTTGAAGGTGTAAAAAAATATGAAAGCGTAAAAGGCTCATTTGAAGGGCTCATAGTTGCAGAAGTTGTGTCATGTGAAAAACACCCTAATGCTGATAAACTAAAAATCACCAAAGTAAATACTGGTACAGAAACCCTTCAGGTAGTTTGTGGAGCGGCCAATGTAGCAAGCGGCCAAAAAGTGGTATTAGCCACCATTGGTGCTGTATTGCATCCCACTATTGGTGAAGCTTTTGAAATCAAGAAAAGTAAAATAAGAGGAGAAGAAAGCCACGGCATGATATGTGCCGAAGACGAAATAGGGTTAGGTCATAGTCATGATGGCATCATGGTGTTAGACCCTCAATTAAAAGTAGGTACTCCTTTGTCTGAAGTTTTTGAAATTTATTCAGACGAAGTTTTTGAAATTGGCCTTACACCCAACAGAGCCGATGCCATGAGTCATATGGGGGTAGCTAGAGATTTAATTGCCGGACTAAAACAGCAAAAAAAGCAAAATCTAAAACTCCTTACACCCTCTGTGTCAGAATTTAGAGTAGACAAAAGAACCCTCAAAATCGACATTTCAGTAGAAAATGATAGTTTATCTCCAAGATATTGTGGAGTCACCATTTCTGGTGTTAATGTAACAGCCTCGCCCATGTGGCTTCAAAATAAACTAAAAGCCATAGGCTTAAACCCCATTAACAACATCGTAGACATCACCAACTATGTGTTGCATGAACTTGGCCAGCCTTTGCATGCCTTTGATGCAGACAAAATTGTGGGCAAAATAAACGTAAAAACCTTGCCTTCAGGCACCAAATTTACTACTCTAGATAACGTAGAACGAGAGCTTCATGACGAAGATTTAATGATTTGCGATGACGAAAAACCGCTATGTATGGCTGGAGTTTTTGGTGGTTTAGAGAGTGGAGTAACTTCAGAAACCAAAAACATTTTTTTAGAAAGTGCTTACTTTAACCCGGTTTCTATCAGAAAAACTGCCAAAAGACACAGTCTTAGCACCGATGCTTCCTTTAGATTTGAAAGAGGCATCGACCCTGAAATTACACTTTATGCTCTTAAAAGAGCTTGTATTTTAATCAATACTGTAGGTGGTGGAGAAATCACCATGGATCCGATTGATTATTATCCCAAGAAAATTGAAAATTTCAGTGTTTTAGTGTCATTTGAAAAAATCAATAAATTATTGGGTTATGACATCCCCAAAGAAACCATCAAAGATATTTTAACATCATTAGACATCAAGTTTAATACCGTTTCAGACAAATCTATGGGCATAGAAGTGCCTTCATATCGGGTTGATGTTACCAGAGATGTAGATGTGATTGAAGAGATTTTGAGAATTTATGGTTATAACAACATCCCTTTTATAGGCAAAACCAATGCTACTTTGTTTAACAGCCCCAGAAACGAAGACTATAAAATTCAGAATATCATTGCATATTATCTAAACAGTCTTGGATTTCATGAAATCATGAACAATTCCCTATCAGAAACCAAAGAAGCTGAGGTGATGGGTGTACTAGATCACAAAAAATATGTGCAGATTCTTAACCCATTAAGTCAAGATTTGGCCGTGATGAGACAATCTTTATTTTATGGCGGTTTGCAAAGTTTGCAACACAATGTGAACAGAAAAAACATGAATCTAAAATTCTTTGAATTTGGTAACACTTACAGGAAAATAGATAAAGAATACAAAGAATCTAAAAGTTTAGGCATTTGGATGACTGGCAACGTACACGAACAAAATTGGACATCTGAAGAACATAAACTTTCGTTTTTTGATATAAAATCTACAGTTAATGCTGTTTTAGAAAAGTTAAATATCAACAAAGTAATCACCCAAGCTACCACCAATCAGTTGTTTTCTGAAGGCCTTGAAGTTTATGTGGGGGTAGATTTAGTGATGCAATACGGATTAGTGAAAAATAAAATTGCCAAATCATTCGATATCAAATCCGATTTATTTTATGCAGATATCAACTGGCAAATGATTCTAAAACACCTAAACACCCATATCAAATACACTGAAATTCCAAAATTTCAAAAAGTAAACAGAGATTTATCCTTGCTTCTAGATGCTTCGGTAAGCTATCAGGCACTAGAGGAAACTGCTTACAACATCAATAAAAAACTCATCAAACAAATAGATTTATTTGATGTTTACCAAGGTGATAAATTACCAGAAAACAAAAAATCTTATGCCTTGAGATTTACCTTACAAAGCACTGACAAAACACTAACCGATGCAGATATTGATAAGTGCATCAATGCCGTTATCAAAGAATTAACTCAAAAGTACCAAGCAGAATTAAGATAAAAATAAAACTATGCAACAGATAAACTGGAAAACTGCTCTTGAATTTGATGACATTACCTATAAAAAATGTGGGGGTGTGGCCAGAATTGCTTTCAACAGACCCGAAGTAAGAAACGCATTTAGACCCAAAACTACCAGCGAATTATTGGTTGCCTTTAGAGATGCCCATGAAGACACCTCTATTGGGGTTGTTTTGTTGTCTGCTGAAGGACCTTCTGCCAAAGATGGCATTTGGAGCTTTTGCAGCGGTGGCGATCAAAAAGCCAGAGGCCACCAAGGCTATGTTGGTGAAGATGGTTATCATCGCCTGAATATTTTAGAAGTACAACGCCTGATAAGATTTATGCCCAAAGCCGTGATTGCTGTGGTGCCGGGTTGGGCTGTAGGTGGAGGTCATAGCTTGCATGTGGTTTGTGATTTAACGTTGGCTAGCCAAGAGCATGCTATTTTTAAACAAACCGATGCCGATGTCACCAGTTTTGATGGTGGTTATGGTTCGGCTTATTTGGCCAAGATGGTAGGACAAAAAAAAGCCAGAGAAATTTTCTTTTTAGGCCGCAATTATTCTGCACAAGAGGCCTATGAGATGGGCATGGTGAATGCCGTGATCCCTCATAACGAACTAGAAGCAACAGCCTACCAATGGGCACAAGAAATTTTAGAAAAATCGCCCACTTCTATCAAAATGCTCAAATTTGCCATGAACCTTACAGATGACGGCATGGTGGGTCAGCAAGTATTTGCAGGAGAGGCCACCCGGTTAGCTTATATGACTGATGAAGCGATAGAAGGTAGAAATGCCTTTTTAGAAAAAAGAAAACCAAATTTCGACAAAAAATACATCCCCTAACAGCATGGAAAACCAAACGCCTTTTCAAAATAACCTGATAGATTTTTCATCGTTGCCAAAGTTTGAAGCTACCCAGAAACAATCTATAGAGAAAGGTTTTGCCAAAGTGGTTCATTTTAATTATTTGGTGATAGAGTTTATATTGATAGTTGCTTTTTTAATCTTTAATTTGTTTTCAGACTCAGAATCTAATACCTATGACTTGATATTTCTAGGGGTCTTTATTTTTATAATTGGGCTTCATACCTATAATATTTTTCAGCTTAAAACCAGAAAATATGCCTTCAGAGAGCATGATGTCATTTACAGCAGTGGCATTATCTCTCTCACCAATACCGTGATACCCTACAATAAATTGCAACATTTGGCCGTGCAACAAGGCTGGCTGTCTAGAGCACTCAATTTAGCAAGATTAGAGTTTTATACCGCAGGTGGTGATGCCAGTGATCTAAAAATTGCAGGCATGAAAGAAGAAGAAGCCTTTAGGTATAGAGAATATGTGGTGAAGTTGATTTCTGATAAGTCTAAAAAATTGCAAGATGTAATCCCTATAGAAGAAGATAAATTTGTGGATGAAGTACCTCTAGAAAAACCTAACGAAGCAGATCTAACAAATGGCCATTAATTTAAAATTTAACGAACCTCAAAGACAATCCAAATTAGGTATCTTAATCTTATTTGGGTATCAGGCTCAAAACTTTTTTAAAGCGTTTTGGCCTTTGGTTTTAGTTGTTTTTTTTAAAGGTGGCAAAGATGCCCTGATTTTGTATTTAAGCGTGTTTTTATTGGTGGTTATTTTGGGGACAATCTCCTATTTAAAATATTGGTACTTTACCTTTTATATAGATTACGAAAACGAAGAATTTATTATTCATAAAGGAGTTATTAACAAAACCAAGTTGAACATTCCGTTAGAGAAGATTCAGCAGGTAAACATGAGTCAAAATATTTTGCATAAAGTAGCTCAGGTATATAAAGTGGTTATTGACACCGCTGGCAGCAAAGGCGAAGAAGTGTCTATTAGTGCCTTAAGCTTAGCACATGCCAAGGCGTTTAAAGATCAATTGCAACAAGCCATACAATCTTTAGAAGCAACACCCGAGCAGGAAGTCATCAATGTTTCTGACAAAGAAAACCTTCAGCAAACCTTTAAAATTTCATTTTCAACCTTAGTAAAAATTGGTCTAACGTCTAAATACAAAGAAAGCATCTCTTTATTGATCATCGGATTTTTTTATGTTGTAGACAACATCAGCAGGTTCGATTTGGATGAATACATTGATGAAAATGAGGTAGAACAGTATTTTAATTTATATGCCTCTTTGTTTTCGGCAGTTATTTTGGTGTGTATCTTAATTGCAGCTTTGTTGATTTTTAACTTGGTGAGAACGGTGTTAAAATATTTTAACTACCAAGTATTCATCAAAAAAGACAGTGTGCTTTTTAAATATGGTTTGATAAAAACCAAAGAAATTTTTTTAAAACCCTACAAAGTTCAAATTTTTATACAAAAACAAAATTGGTTTCAAAAGAAATTAAAACTTTCTGAAGTTTATGTAGAACAAGCCAAAAGTGGCAATTTGGGCAATGTGAAAGAAAAATTGCAAATTCCGGGTGTTAATAAAGACGAACTTGACGCCTTAAAGCTCCTTATTTTTAATCATTTGCCAGAATTTAATGAAACAATATTACCCAATTACAGAAAATGGCTGGTGCCTAATGTGATTTTAGGGCTTATTTTTGGGTTGTTATTTTGGGTCTCAAATTTTTTTAATTTGTTTGTGATTTCATATTTGTATTACCTCCCTATTTTATTGCTTATAACCTTTTTGTGCTACATGGCCTATCGCAATTCGTCTGCCATGATGGGCAAAGATTATGTGCAAATAAAAGGAGGTATTTGGGATATTGATTATGAATTATTTGAAAATACAAAAATTCAAGGCATAGAAACCCAACAGTATATTTGGCAAAAGCCCTTTGATATAGGCTCTGTTACCATTTATACTGCAGGGGGTAATCTCAATATTTCTACTTATCAAATGAGCGAATTGATGGCTTGGGTTAACTATTGGTTATATAAAACCGAAAGCCATGACAAAAAGTGGATGTAACACTGCATTCACAAATCAAATTATTATTGTTAGAAATCAAATTTATATCGGGCTCCTAGCAATACTTGTAAACCTTGAACTGGGGTGTGCAAAAACCGTTGGTAAGATTGATTGGCTAAATTTTGCACGGCTAAAAACCCAGTGAGTTGTTTGTTGTGCAAATATTGTAACTGAAAATTGGCATCAAAAAAACTTTTTAGCGTAACGGTTTCTTCACTTAATTCTAAAAACTCGTCTATTATTGAAATTTGGTCTTTTCTGTCACCTACAAAAAAGGCATTGAGATTGGCTTGCCATTTTGGGGCAATTCTCAGGTCCAAATTGCTGTGAAACTGAATGCTCGGCAAATTCCAGGCTTCTGCTTGCAGGGTGGTTTCAAACTGATTGTATTGAGCTCCTATGGTCCATAAAGAATTTTTAGAAAAATCGGCTTTAAGTTCTCCTTTTAATTCTAGGGTATTGATGTCGTCATACACATAGCCAAATGAGTTGCCGTATTCAAATCCTCTCAAGGCGGTAAGGTTGCTGTCAAAGACATTGTTTTTGAACAAATTTTGCGATTTGGCCACCAAATAACCTCCTTGAACATTGAAGGAAACAGCACTCGAAAACTTGCCCTTAAGCCCGGCATAGGCATTCAGCTGCTGATTGGTAGGTAATAATAACAAATCCGGACTCACCCAAGGGTTGTTATCAACAGCTTCACGATACGTATTCTGATTGAGTTGCCCCGTGGCTCCACCATAAAATTCTAAGATGTCTTCAACAATGTTGAGCTGTGCAGTAATGTCTGGATACACATAAAATTTATTGGCGTTAAAGTTGGTGTTTTGGTTGTAGAATAATCCGGCTCCAAACTTAAAATTCCAAGCATCTCCTTTCAAATTAATGGAGGGTTGCACCCCAAAAATTAAGCTTTGGGTACTCAATTGCAAAAAATCTCCATCCATCAAAGCATCCAGATAATCAAAAGTAAATAAAGCTTTAGCATTAAAATCGTCAATTTGAAATCCAGCTTCGGGGGTTATCACAAAATGGTTTTCACTGCTGTTAAACCCGCTCATAAACCGATTGAAACTGAGGTCGGCACCCTTAAAAAAACTATTCTCTAAACGCAAATCTCCTTCTAGGCTAATGGTTTGATAAGTTTGTTGGGCATCTATAGCTGAGGTGAAAGCGGTGATGTCTTCAGCAGATAAGCCTGCGGTTTGAAATGCAGGTAATCCGTACCAATTAAAGCTCTGGTGTTGATACCCACCGGTGATAGACCAAGACAAGTTTTTATCTGAAAATCCGTAGGTTAACTTCAAGGTAGTTTGATAAAACTGATCATTTAAGAGTACCTCTTCAATGCCTCCTTGGCTAGACCGGTGCGTGAGTAATCCATGCACAAAGTCATTATCAGACAACTGTTTGCCAGCATAAACACCAGCTGTTAGGTTGCCATAATTACCCGCCCCAAGATAAGCGTAGTTATCAAATAATTTTTCTTTAGCCGATTTTTGCACTTTGGCTGCACTCCCTTTTTGTGGCTGAAAGGTGGAAGCTACCGGAAATGAAAAAATTTGATATCTAATTTGTTCTTGTTTAGAATTGTCTTCATCTTCTAAAGAAGGAGTTTCTCTTATTTTAAAAGCATCCGACACAGAAGCTTGATAAGACTTAACGATGTTTACAACCTCGGTGCCCACAGATTCTTTTTCTTGAGCTATTAAATTGGAGGTTATAAAAATTAAACCTAAGTGACTATATAATTGAATTTTGTTCATGATAATTAATTTCTGATGGATGAATTTCTTTTAGATTCTTCGGCGTTGATGCGGGTTAATTCACTTTGAGCGTCTGATACCACATCCGGAAACTGCTTAAAGTTATTGATAATGGCATTTAATATGTGGGTAGCCTGAAAGCTATCGCCCATTTCAAAATAATTTTTGGCCATGATCACCATGCTTTTTGCTCCCCAATACACAAAGCCAGCGTAGTCTTTGGTAAGTTTTTGAATACTTACATTAGAGGCTTCGTATTTTTTTTCTGTATGCTTAAAGTAGGCATCATAGTATAAAGCTTCTGCCGCCAATTCTCCTTTGGCTGTTTTGGCTACCGTAAGATACCATTCTTTGGCTTGTGGCAATTGGTTGGTATTAAAGTAAGCTCTGGCCATCATGATGGCTCCGTCGTTTTTTAGTCGGCTGTCTACCTTGGGGTGATTCATGAGTTTTTGTGCATAAGCGATGGTTTGGTTATATTGTTCTGTGAGATAATACAACCGCATCAAATTGCTTTGAGCATACAACACATTTTGAGGAAAATCTGCTTCTTGTTCTAATTTAATTAAAATCGGAATGGTTTTATTGTGGTCTGTGTTTTTTAAATAAATTTCACTCACCCTCACCAGAGCTGGCTCGGTAAATTCGTTTTTAGGATAATTGAGCACCTCTAGATAGTTTTGCAAGGCATTGCTCTCAAGATTATCGGCAAACTGCAATTGGGCTAAATAAAAGTTGGCTTTTAGGGCATGTAACCCTTTGGGGAAACTAGCCAAATAGTTTTGAAAACCGGTCATTGCAGCTTTGCTGTTGTTTTGCAAATATTGTTTTTCGGCAGATTCAAAGGTGGTGTTATCTAAATCAGCATCGGTAACTTCAAAAAAGTCGAGGGTTTTTACCCAATCGGCATATTCTGAAACTCTGCCCAAGTCTACATAGATTTCTCTGGCTGTCATGATGGCCTCTGTGGCTTCGGGTGTTTTAGGGAAGTCTTTGGTTACCCGTTTAAATTTTTCGAGGGCTTTGTTGGGGTTATTGTTGTTGTAATATATGATGCCTTGTCTTAATATTGCTCTTGAGGCAAATGTGCTGTTGGGAAATTCTTTGTGCAGCTTATCATATGTAGCCAAAGCTTCTTGGGTTTGATTTTTGTTGGTGTAGGTATTCCCTAATTCAAACAAGGCATCGTCTCGGTATTGCGAATTTTTAAAGTTGTTGATAAACGCATTAAGTTCTTCAATTTTTTTGGGCACCCTGTCTACAAACCCATAACTGATGGCTTTTTGAAACGAGGCATAATCGGCTTCTTTGCCACCCAAGGCAATGGCAGCGTTATAGTTTTCCATGGCAGGCCAGTATTTACCAGAAGTAAAATAGGCATCCGCTAATCTGAGGTAGCTATCGTTTAGGTGAGTTTTTTCGTTTTTATAATCTTTTACACTTTTTTCAAAAAACGGAATGGCCTTTTCATAATCGCGTAGTTTAAAATAGGTATACCCCAAATGATAGTTTATTTTTTGAGCCTCGGGGGTGTTTTGGCGTTCGGGGTTATTTTCAAATTGTTTAAAACTCAATAAGGCCTCATTAAACTGATCTAACTGAAACTCTATTTCACCCTTCCAAAACAAGGCTCTGGTAGTAAATTTTGCATTAACCGGTTGTGCTAATGATTTTTTGAGCATGTCATAAGACTCCTTGTTTTTGCCTTCTAAATATAATTCTAATGCCCTGTAAAAGGTAACTTTTTGATACACCTCGGCATTTGTAGAGCTTCTGTTTTTTTCGAATACCTCAATAGCCGCTTTGTAGTTTTTGGAAGTGATGTAGGAACTAACCAAAAGATTTTGCATTTCATTTTTGTGAGGGGTACTAGGATATTTGGTTAAAAACTGATTAATAACATTGGGCACACTCATAAACGGATTACCTACCTCATAGCTTAATTTGGCATAATTATAAAAAGCATCTTCTTGAATTTTTGGGTCAAAACTCATTTCTGAAGCATTCTTAAAGGCATTGATTGATTGGTTTTTTTGATTGAGGTTCAAATAACTTTCACCCAAATGATAATAAGCATTTTGTGCTACGGCATCATTGCCCGCTATAATTTTATTAAACTGGTTGATGGCATTTTGATAATCTTTTTGCATGTAAAAGGCATACCCCAAAATATAAAAATCAGTATTGGTCCATTTGCCTTTTTCACCCTTGTATAATTCAAGGTAGGGGATGGCCTCTTGGTATTTTTTGAGATTAAAATAACTTTCTCCTATAATTTTATTCAATTGAGATTTTTCTTGGGCATTAGATTTTCCCATGGCTTGCAAGCCCAAAGTAATGGCTTGCTCAAAATTACCCAACTTAAAATTCATATCAGCCTGATAGTAAGACATTTTGTCTTTGTAAGCACTGTTGTCTTCTACTTGGTTAAAATACTGGTTGGCCTGATCGTAATTGTTGCTGTCATAATTGATATAACCGATGTAGTATTTGGCTTGCGATCCAAATTCTTTGGAGTTTTGAATGTTTTTAAACAACGTTATGGCCTCTTTAGATTTGCCTTGATCAAATAAACTATAGGCTTTCTGAAAACTATACACCTCTTTTTCTTGGGCATTAAGGCTGTTTATTTGCACTTTATTATGCCAAACTAATGATTCTTTATAGTTGCCTTTTGCAAATTGATAAGAAGCCATGTCAAAAAATACCCGATTTTGTTTAGAGCTCCAAGGATAGTTTTCTATAAAACCAATCAACAACGCTTCTGCGTCTTCTTGCACAAGCTTGAGTGCACAAGCGGCCAGATAGTAATTAGTTTCTGCAGTTTCTATGGCAGATAATGGTAGTTTTAGACTTTTGGCAAAAGCCAATTTTGCCGACAAAAATTGGTCTTGTTCGTAAAGCATTAAGCCTTCTTGGTAAAATGGATTTATTGGTGTTTCTAATGCTGTTTTTTGAGAAAATATCATGGTGGTTAACAACAATACATTGAACCAAATGACCTTTTTGAGCAGATATTTATTGCAAAAGTTATTCATAATTTATAGCTGTTTTAGTGTCAAAAATTTACAAATCAAGGGGTTAATTTTGATTTGTAATGTGATTTTTTTTTCTTAAAATTAATTATTTACACCTATATAACGATTGTTAAAACCATATATTATAAACAATTTTTAAACATTAACATCGGGTTTTCATAAATTTATAATTTTTTTGCTCGTAGTTCGTTTAAGTATTAAGTAATTTGTATAAAATATAAAAAATGGATGCCATTAAAATTCTTTGGGTAGATGATGAAATTGATTTATTGAAACCCCACATCATGTTTTTAGAAAACAAAAACTATGAAGTAACTACCTTTCATAACGGCACAGATGCCCTCGAAAAATATAAAACTACCCCTTTTGACATTGTTTTTTTAGACGAAAATATGCCGGGATTATCGGGCTTAGAAGTTTTACAAGAAATGAAGGAGATAAAATCTTCTACCCCCATCATCATGATCACCAAAAGTGAAGAAGAGCAAATTATGAATGAAGCTATTGGAGCCAAGATTGCCGATTATTTGATTAAGCCTGTAAATCCGAACCAAATATTACTTTCTATTAAAAAGAATTTAGACCATTCTAAGCTAATTTCAGAAAAAACCACCATCGATTATCAAAAAGAATTTAGAAATATTTCGATGAACCTAGGCATGGTGAACTCTGCTGATGATTGGACTGATTTATACAAAAAACTCATCAGTTGGGAGCTTAAATTAGAAACCATTGAAGACCAAGGTTTGTTTTCTATTTTAGAATCTCAAAAAACAGAAGCCAACATTCAATTTGGCAAATTTATAGAAAAAAACTACCAAGATTGGATTCAAAACCCTGCCGACGCTCCGTTGCTTTCGCACCAAATTTTTAGAAAATATGTGGCTGCAGAACTCATCAAACAGCAAAAAGTATTGTTTGTGGTGATAGATAATTTGCGTTACGATCAGTGGAAGGCTTTTGAAGACGCAGTGAGCAATCATTATAAAATAGAGCAAGAAAACAGTTACTTTTCAATTTTGCCCACGGCCACGCAATATGCCCGAAATGCTATTTTTTCTGGACTGTTACCTTTAGACATGGAAAAAAAACATCCTAATTTTTGGAAAAACGACGTGGACGAGGGAGGCAAAAACTTGCACGAAAAAGATTTTTTGGAGGCTCAAATCAACAGATTAGGCCTTAAAATTCAGCATGAGTATTTTAAAATTACCAACTTTAAGGATGGTAAAAAATTGGCGGATAGTTTCAGAAGTTTAAAATCTAATCAGTTGATTTCGGTGGTGTATAACTTTGTAGACATGCTGTCACATGCCAAAACAGAAATGGAGGTGGTTAAAGAGCTTGCTGCCAATGACAAAGCCTACAGATCACTCACCACTTCTTGGTTTAAAAATTCACCCTTGCTTGAGATTATACAACAAGCACAAATTTTGGGTTATAAACTCATTTTAACTACCGATCATGGCACCATCAACGTAAAAAATCCTTCTAAAGTAATTGGAGATAAAAATACCAGTTTAAATTTGAGATACAAAACCGGTAAAAGTTTAACTTATGAAGACAAAGAAGTATTTGCCATTAAGGATCCGAAGTCTATTGGGTTGCCCAGTATCAACATGAGTAGTTCGTTTATTTTTGCTAAAAACGATTATTTTTTGGCTTATGTAAACAATTATAATCATTATGTAAGTTATTATAAAAATACCTATCAGCATGGGGGCATTTCGCTAGAAGAAATGATTATACCGTTGGTGGTTATGAATCCCAAATAATTAGTTTTATGAGCATAACATATAATTTAAATGACATTAACGAGGTAGCCAAAAAAATTGTTGAAGCCAAAAAACATGCTATCTTGTGTTTTGAAGGCGAGATGGGAGCCGGAAAAACCACCCTTGTAAATGCCATTTGCAAACATTTAGGCGTGGCTCATAAAACAAGCAGTCCCACGTTTTCGCTCATCAATGAATATCTAGACCAGCATAACAAATCCATTTTTCATTTTGATTTTTACCGACTCAATCAACCCACGGAGGCTTTAGATTTTGGAGCACTAGATTATTTTGACTCTGGTAATCTTTGCCTGATAGAGTGGCATCAAATTATCCTTAATTATTTGCCTTCACCCTATCATCTTATCAAAATCAATAAAACAGATGAAAACCATCGAACCCTAGAGTTTTTAGAAGTTTTAGACTAAACAATTCATAAAATTAACATCCCTTAAAGGCAATTGTAACAAAATTGTAAGATTTTTTCTAAAAACATTTGGAACTATCTATAATTATTGTATAAATTTGGACAATAATTATAAATCGTCTGCCTATTTCAAACCAATACTCAACAAAAAATTGCTCAATTCAATTTAAGTAGTATGGCTATGAAATATACAAACCTCACCGATGCTGAATTAGTATGCATCTACAAATCTGGAGACGAAGTTGCCTTTTCGCATTTAATCAAAAGACATCAAAACAGAATTTTTGGTTTTATTTATTCAAAGGTTAATGACCATGATTTGTCTGACGATATTTTTCAGGATACCTTTATCAAAGTAGTAAAAGTGATCAAAGGAAATGATGGCTATCAAGAAGAAGGCAAATTTGTGTCTTGGGTTACCAGAATTGCCCATAATTTAATCATCGATCATTACAGAAGACTATCTAAGAAAAGGCAAATTAATTCTACCAACAATTTGTTTGAAAAAGATTATTTTGTAGACAACAGTCATAATGTAGAAGAAAACATCATCGACCTTCAAATATCTAGTGATTTGATTAAGATGGTAGATCAACTTCCGGATGACCAAAAAGAGGTGATTAAAATGCGAATTTATGACGACATGAGTTTTAAAGAAATTGCCGATCTCACCAACGTAAGCATCAACACCGCTTTGGGCAGAATGCGTTATGCTGTTTTGAATTTGCGAAAATTAGCAGAAAAACATCAAATTATTTTAACTAATTAACAATATTTAAAATTGGTTTTTCGTTATATTCAAAAAAAGTATATGACAAACAACTACGCTACAAAAATTATCTCAAAATCAAAGGAGCCAAAGCCACAAACTATTCAAACTATTTTAAATTTCTCTAAAGCCTATCAGGTCATCAACAGCAAACAAATGGTTGTAGAAATTATGATGAACTAATTATTTTAACAATAAAAGCTTATCAGGAAATTGAATTACCATTTGAGGTGATGCTTATTATTTTAAAAATTTGCTTTATTTTAGGTAAATGATTTGGTTGATGTATAATAGAAGCTGTTTATTTTTGACCCAGTGGATTAATTTATTTCAGATTGAAGATCTGAGGATTGTTTCATCTTTTTAAAAACGGCAATGCTTCGCCATAAATTTTAAACCTTATCATTTCCATCCCATATTTAGTAAATATATGGAAAAACAAGGCATTATACTTTAATTTTAATTTTCAATTTTGATGTAACGTGATAAAATTATCATCTACTTACTTATACCTTTTTGTAATTATGGTTCAATACCAAATTAATTATCAAAAAAAACAGCCTCAAATACCTTTTAAAAAAACAAGGCATTAGAGAACAATAGCAGCCCGTTTTCCCAAAATCCTCTAAAAACCGGATTATCAACCATATAAATTACCTGCCCTTTGCCATAAGATTCGGAAGCAACGGTAAATGTTTCAGACAATTTGCTTTTTATTTGATTGCCTACAAAACCAAAACTGTCATATGATTTGGGCACATAGATAGCATTATCGGCCCCAGCCAGCATTTGATAGACTCTAGACGATGTTTTAAGACTATGATAAGCCTCTCCCAACCCAAAACTAAGCGGATGCGAGGGGTCTAGTTTATTTTTGATGATGGCTCCGTTTACCTGAAACGAAATTTGATCTCGCTCTCTGTTTTCTGTGGGTTGAAATCGGTTGTTTAGTTTTCTTGTTTTTTGTTCGGTTTGTGCTTTATTTTTGTCATCATCTACGGCATAAGCTTTTAGCGAAAAATTATCCTGATTTTCAAACAAACTTAAGGCTCCACCCACGGCCACCACTTTGCCTCCTTGGTTGATATAGTTAAAAATACTTTCTTTTTGATTTTGTCCCAAATTATACCAGCCATTGGGTAAAATCAGGGTGTTAAATTCTGATAAATTCACCCGATTTAAGTTGGCCATATCTACTTTTACATGCGGATAACAAATGCGTTCGTCTAAAAAATGCCATAGCTGACCAAAATCTACCCCACTAACGCCTTGGCCACCAACTAACAAAATTTTGGGTTTGGTCAGTAATCCAAAATGTTCACCACCCAAATCACGACTTTTGGCAGAAAACCCGGTTTTAATTACCTCATAATACTGAAAGTCGGATAAAATTTCTTGCAGTTTAGAAGCTATATTGGCATGATGTGCATTATCTGCTTTAGTGACAATTAAATCACCTCTGTTAATTTGAATGTCTCCAAATACCGATGGCTGATAACTCAACCGTACTTTGATGTCTGCTTGATGCAATTTAGACAACACCGCCACCGAACCAACCGCTCCCCAAGACACTTTTATGGCATAAAAAGCGTTGTTGATTGTTGGTTTGGTTGGGGACTCAAAAGTATTTTTAGTTTTTAAGGCTAAATCATTTTTAAACCCAAAAGTTTCTACCCCATGTGCCAGGGGCAAAGACCACGCAGAGATGTCGTACGTTAAACTATCGGTAAGTTTTTGCACGGGCTCTAGTAAAATTTGCGTGAGCACACCCTTAGGCTGATTGGCAGATACCAACACATCTTGGGGTTTAGCCTCTACGCTTGTTTGTTTAGACAACATAAAACTATGGCCATTCAGGTTTTTTGACTCATCAATAAAGCTGTATTGAATGTTGTTTTTATCTAAAACTTTTAATAAACCTGGTAATTTTACATTGTTTTTAAGGACATAAGATTTGTAGGCCCCTTTAAAATTTTGACGGTCGTTAAAAAAAGATTTAAAGTTTTTCACCAAGTTGTCTTTTTCTAGAAAAGACAATTCTACAGCACTCAAGATAGCGGTGCTATGATGCTTTATTCTATCGGCTATGGTGAGTATTTGTCCGTTTTTGGTTTGCACAGCCCTGCCAGCACCAATGCCACCTTGCTCATAGGTCATGCCAATGGCACCCAAATAAGTAGGATAGGTGTCGCCATAACTCGGGTAAAACAAATCAAAGCGTTCGTTGGTATAATACAACCAGCCGTTGGCATCAAATTTTTGGGCAGTTATGGCCCCAATTTTTTGGTGAAATTCTTTTTGGTAGGCGGTTATTTGCTCGTGAAAAGGCTCTGCTGCGGGTGGAAAAAAATAGGGTTCGTTATAGCCCATTTCGTGCACATCTGCATGCACCATGGGCATCCACTGATGATAATGCGTCATACGAAGTCTGCTTTCTTGTTGGGTTTGCCAAGCCCAATCTCTGTTGAGGTCGTTGATGTAATGATTTTGTCTGCTGCCAGGCCAGGGCTCTGAGTGTTCCCAATCTATAGGGTGGGGTTGCAATTGGGTGCCAGACACGTTTCTGAGCCAGTGGCTATATTTGGCAAAGCCATCCGGATTAAGGCAAGGATCTAAATAAATAACCAAGTCTTTTAGCCATGATTGGTGTGCTGTGTTGTCTGGATTTAGCAATTGATAAGCTATGTTTAATGCACTTTCTATGCTGCCAATTTCGTTGCCGTGCACATTAAAACTTAGCCATACAATGGTTTTTTTGTTGGTTGTAGACGCATTTTTGTTATTGACCAACTCCAGATGGGCCAACCTGATCTCTTCAAGTTGATTGAGGTTTTCTTCAGAAGATATAAAATAGCCTGTGAGGTTTCGGCCCTCATAGGTTTTGCCATATTGATGAGGCTTAATTTGTTTAGAATGGCTTGCCAAATGGGCAAAATAATTTTCTACATCCTGATAATAAGATACATGAATGCCGTATTCGGGCAAAAATTCTTCAGGAGATTTTAGTTGGGCTTGCAAGCCAAAACCAATTAATAAGGCACACAAAAAGATATTTTTCATTTTAGTTGATGATATTAATTATTTTTTACCACAAAAATTTCAACCCGTCTGTTGGCTGCTCGTTGTTCTTCATTTGCTTCGGGAATTTTAAAAATTGGCTCGGAGGTTCCCATGCCTTGATAATTCACCCGGTTGGGATGTATGCCGTTTTGCATCAAAAAAAGCTTAACCGATTTGGCTCTCTCGGCAGAAAGCTTATCTGGTCTTTGGGAGGGATTGCAGCACATATGTCCTCTAATCTCGATGTTGAGATTTGGGTTGGCATTCATCACCAGCAACAACTCGTATAATTTGGGTCTAGACTCATTGGTGATGGCAAAGGTGTTGAAATGAAAATTTAACCCTTTTATAATGAGTTTACTGCCGGCTGTGGCTTCGTTGAGGCTTTGCATAAAGGTTTGGTCTAGCTCAAGGAGAATCTCTTCGCCTCGAGGGCCTTTTAGGGCAAACACATCTGGGAATGTAATTTTGGGTGGTTTTGGAGGGGTAGGTTTGGGGCTTAAGCCCAAAATTTCTTCCTCTTTGGCCAAGTCTTTTTGGGGAATGTAGGTGATAGTTACCCGTCTGTTTTTGCTCTTGTCATCAAACTGCTCGTGTAATTTGCCATAGCTGCGGGTTCTAAAATCTTCTCTTACTTGTATGTTGTTTTTGATGAGATTGAGTACCTGATTGACTCTTTTTTTGGCCAAAGTATCATTGTAGGCAATGCTGCCATCGGCATCGGTGTAGCCCTCTATGGCTATTACTTTATCTTTTTGGTGGGCTGCCACCCAAGCAGTTAATTTGCTGGTTTGTTCGGCCGATAAAACATGCTGATCAGACTCAAAAAATACCATAAAGTACTCTTGAGCCGAGCAAAAGATTGAAAAAAGCAGAAGTAAGACAAATTTTTTCATGAGGCTGTTTTGTAGATGCTTTCAAAAAACGAACCAATGTAATAAAATTGTATGACAATAAAAGCGTTTTTGATTTTTTTTGGGGATGTGGGGTATAAATTTGATAAAAGTTATTTATTTTGTTAAAGAAACCGTAGATTACCAATACAACATCCGTGGTTGGTTACAATCAATAAACGATGTAGACGACATCACTTCTAGCAACAAACTATTTGCCTTTAAAATCAACTACAATACCCCAGA
>DAIRDG010000009.1:0-66080 GCA_036796275.1 Flavobacterium sp. | reverse complement strand
TAGGCATTGTGGCTGCTTGTGACTACGTGATTGGCACCGAAAATACGCAATTTAGACTGTCTGAAATCAACATTGGTATCGGACCCTTTGTCATAGAACCCATCATTACCAAAAAAATTGGGGTTTCTAACACGGCAAATATCAGTTATAATCCTAATAAATGGTTTTCTGAAGAATGGAGTATGAAAAATGGTTTAATACATCAAATTTCAACTCATGAAGAATTGTTTAATTCGGGATTAAAAAAAGCCACAGAACTATCTAAACTAAACAAAAATTCATTAATTGCATTAAAACAAGTGTTTTGGGAAAATAAGGAAGAATTAAATAAAGTAATGATAAAAAGAGCAGAAATCTCTGGTAGTTTAATATTAGAGGAATTTTCAAAAAATGCCTTGTTGACTATTAAAAACTCATGGAAGAAATAGAAAAAAATTTAGAAAATGCACCAGACCGCTCGTATGAAATTGGCATCATCATAGGTACTTATTTACCTTTTATTGTCTTAGTTATTTTGGCATTTTTAACATACAATTACTTTAAAAACAAAGGGAATGAGCTTGATTAGAATCACAAAAAGTTTCAATTTTGAAACTGCACATGCATTATACGGATATGATGGCAAATGCAAAAACATACACGGACATAGCTATAAATTGTTTGTAACTATTATTGGTAAACCAATTGAAGACAAAACCAATGTAAAATTTGGAATGGTGATAGATTTTGGTGACCTAAAAAAGATTGTGAATGTAGAAGTTGTAGACTATTTTGATCACGCTATTATTTTAAATAAAAACACCCCACACTTGATATTAGGTAAAACATTGGCTGATGAAAACCATAATGTAATTATGGTAGATTATCAACCCTCATGTGAAAATATGATTGTTGATATTGCTGAAAAAATATCAGCTAAGTTACCAAAGGATGTAAAATTACACAGCTTAAAACTCCATGAAACTGAAACATCCTACGCTGAGTGGTTTGCAAGTGATAATGGATAAAAGTAAAAAACCCCGCCAATTTTGACGGGGTTTTTGATAAATTAAGAATGATCTTCTTAATTAGATAGGAAAGCAGGATAACTAAAAGGAAAAGATTCAGGACTAAATTTATTAAATCTAGAACCATAGGTCTTTTCAATAGCTTCTAAGAATTTATTAGCTATAAAAGCATTTCCTCTAGCTGTTACGTGTATGCCATCTAAACCGAAAGCACCACCTTGCACAAAAGCATTGGTCATGTGAAAATTGCCTAATCTGATACCAGAAGTACTCAATTGAACCATCAATGCATTCACATCAACGAAAGCAAGTCCTTTGGCTTCTGCAATACTTTTAATAGAAGCATTATATGCATCTGTTGCTGTTTTGATCATGGCTAATTCTACAGGCACTAAAGCGTGTTGATCTTGTAATGGAAATGATACGCCGAAAGCATTCAAAGTTGGCACTGGCGTACCGGCAGGTTGTCCGATTATAGTACGCGTAGTTAAAGGAAATAAATCACCCGGCTTAGCATGTCTTACTTGGCCATAATTAGCACCTAAAAAGGGTGCTAAAGCTATTAATTGTGGATTGCCGCTAGCAGCTGCGGTAGCTTGAATTTGAGGACCTAAATTGGTTAAACCTTCGTCAACAATCATGAGAGGATTATTACCCGCAACTAAAAGCTGAACTCTATCGCCTTCACCAAACAGGGTAAGAATTTGTTTTACGGGTCCTATAAGACCCGTATTCAGGGCATTGGCAGTAGCAGCATCTAACGGAACAGCATTAAAGGGAATAGTAGTAAAGAACGGCACAGAAGATACATTTGGAATGTTTGCTACAACACCTTTAGCACCATTAGCAGTAAGCGCATCTATCATTTGAGAATAGATAGCCGTAAACGCGTTAGAATCTGTAATATCATTAGGCCCATAAGTGGCAGGATTTAAATTTCCAGACTGATTAACACCAATTCCACCAGAGGTAGCAAAAGATAACACGTCATTATTACCTATCCACAAACTAAAAAATGTCGGATTTTGAGCTGTGGCATCTAATAGCACAGAAGTTGCAGCAGACGAACGAAATCTTACAAAATAAGGATTAGCAGCACCGGTTGAAACACCAGCGATATTACCATAATTTGGAGCTAATAAATGAAAAGATTTTGCTCCTGGTACACCTAAATTGTTAAATGGGCCGGTTAATGGAACGGCAATTTCTGTGGTAGGTGTAGCTTCAGGTAATGGCACAGGGGCTGTTCCGTTAAAAATTAATCTAGGACCTTGAATTTGTACACCACCGGCTAAAAGTCCACCAATATTGTTATTAGTAAAAGGCGTAGCAAAGGCACCACCACCAACTTCGGCAAATTTTTGTGACATTAAATTCGGATAAGCGTTTTCTTGAGCAGCTCTAAACAATGCCCCATCAGAAAAACCTGCAGTAAGAGAATTGCCTAAGGCAACATACTTAGAAAAGTCTGCAGAGCCAGCCGTAACAGGCTCTTGAACAACTACTGGTACATCAATTTCTTCTGAACACGAAAGAAATATGAATGAAACCAATAAAAGATATTTAAATTGAAAATGTTTCATATCGTTTAAATTAAGGATTAATAGTTAAAGAAGCAGTATAGATTTGACCTATCATCCCTGCACCAATCACTTGCAAATAGTCATTATTACCAATGTTGGCAGCAGATAGTTTAATCACAGATTTGAGGCTGGGGATAGCATAGCTAATTTGGGCGTCTAACACAAAAGTAGAAGGAATGGTACCATCTGCAAAAGATGATTGCCACTCATACTCACTCCACCATCTGCCATTGATATTAAATCCAAAGTTTTTGAAAGCATTGTCATTTCCAAAACTAAATTTGGCTCTGTGCTCTGGGGTATTAAATCCTGCAATAAAGGTTGGGTCTTGTGCTTGGTCAAAATTAAATTGTGCAAAGTTATAATTTATACCAAATTCATAATCTTTGTAAATTTTTCTAGACAAGGCTGCCCCTGCACCCCAAGAAGTGATTTGTGCAGAAGTATTAGTGTAAACCTGATAAACTCTTCTGTCTTGCCTTTGAAAAGCATCTAAAAGCAATTGAGAGTCTGTAGGCGTGTCTAAACTACCATAAAAAGGAGTCATTACCCTAGCGGTGCTCATAAAGTCATTATAAATGTTGAAATAAGCATTCAAATCGATGTTAAAACCGTTTACTACAGATTTATATCCCACTTCAAAGGCTTGCACTTGCTCAGGTTTTACTAAAGAGGGATTTGCCACTTCTAACAAACTGGCATCGTTGGCTGCAACAGCAGCTGTTACAGAGGGAATGGTGTAAGCATTGTTATAAGCATCAACACCAGTAAGCGTAATGTTTTGTGAGCCAACAATAGCTTGACCGGGAGCACTCACTGGCAACACATCTACATATCTTTCGAGGTTATTTGCTGCAGAACCTATTAATGCAAAGGGCCCTAAATTTAAACCAATAAATAAATCTTGGGTAGTTGGGTTACGAAAACCTGTTTGATATGACGCTCTAAAATTATGGTTTTTTCTTTCGCCTGCTGAGTACACAAAAGAAACTCTTGGTGAAAAGAAACCATCAAACAATTCGTTCTTGTCATAACGGGCAGAGGCTGTAACTTTAAGTCTTTCTTCCGCACCAAACTTCTTTTGAACTTGCGAATAAATACCAAATTCACTGTATCTGATAGGACCGTCAAAATCGGTAAAAATTGTACCTTCAGAGTTTAAAACATATTGTCTTAAAGACCCGCCAACCTGAATATCGGCAACTTTGATGTGTTCGGCAAAATTATAATTCCAGTCAGCATGCCATATTTGAGATTGGTCTTTAAACAAAGCCCCTTGGGTAAGGTCTGAGCTTTGTCTTACTGTGGCTAAAGCATTGTTGAATTCAACAGTGCCAGGTTGAAATTGTGCTTGACCATTAGGCGTTAATGGCAAAGGTGTATCATTGATGTTGAAGGTTGCAAAGTTGCGAGCAAATTCTGACGCTTGATTGGCATTAAAACCTAAAGCGATTTGAGACTGTAAGAAAGCAGTCGCATAATCTGTAAACCAACCTTGGTCAGACTTAGCTTGTCTGTTGATGTTCCAAGCAGCAAAACGCATATCATAAGAATCTCCGGCATCTTCTGTAGTTACATAACCTCTAACAAAAAAGTTTTTGTGGGTAATTTCAGCACGGTATTGTTGCATTAAAAAATTTCTTAAAGCATAACGGTTAGCTCCTTGGTAAACGGTATTACCTGCACCTACTTTATACTGACCTGTTACTTCTAATGATTTCCAATAATTGCTATCAGAGGTTGCAAAAGGCCTGAAATGCATAGAAAAGTCGGCTTTTACGCTGTTTATGTTATTGTCATTTAAATCTCTTTCGTTGTATCCGGTTCTACTCACCTGCCCTACGTTGGGGATGAAGGTAGAAACCTCATCGCCATAAACATTTAATCCATCATAATTCTGGTTAGTTATTCTGTTATCACCACCAGCGGTTACACTTCTTTGATCGTTGGCTATCCATTCAGTAGCTCTCATGTAAGTAAAATTTGCTTTGGCAGCAAAATGAGGGGTAAACTTTTTAGCGGCTCTAATCCCCATGTCAAAATATTCATTGGTACCTGCTTCATCTTGAGTGGTAATTCCTCTTTTTACATAAGTGCTAATGCCCTCATGATCAAAGGGATTTTTGCTATTCATAAACAAAATTCCATTAAAGGCATTGGCACCATACAAAGCAGAAGAAGCACCGGGTAGTAATTCAATACTTTGAACGTCTAAATCTGATAAACCAATTAAGTTTCCTAATACAAAGTTTAAGGCTGGTGAAGAGTTGTCCATCCCATCTACTAATTGCATAAAGCGGGTATTGGCTACTGTAGCAAAACCTCTGGTGTTAATGGATTTAAAGTTGAAACTTGAGGTGTTAAAATGCACTTCTTTCATGTTCTCTAAACCATCATAAAAAGTTGGTGAAGTGGTGTTTTTTACTTCCTTCATCCCCATTCTTTCGATGGTAACGGGTGATTCTAAAATTCTTTCTGGTGTTCTCGAGGCAGACACTACAATTTCACCCAATTGCATGGCATCTTCGTTTAGGGTTACGCTTACCTTTTGGTTGGCATTGTTAATGCTTACCTCTTGGATGTTGTAACCAAGCATGGAAATTTGAATTTTGAACGGTGGTTTTTTTTGAGATTTTAATTCAAACTTGCCGTCAAAATTGGTGGTAGTACCTATAGACTCTCCAACAATAATAATGTTGGCTCCTGGTATCCCAGAACCTGTTTCGTCTAAAACTGTTCCGGTGATGTTAGATTGTGAATAGGACCATACACACATCAGCATAGTTAATAATGATAAATAATGTTTCATATGTCTATATAATTAGTTAGTTATAAGTTACTAAATTACTAAATTTTTTGATATTAATAAAAAAAGTAAGAAAAAATCTTGCTTTTAATATTTTTATCCTACAAAAATTATAAAATTCTTACTCTACAGTAACCGATTTGGCTAAATTTCTGGGTTGATCTACATTGCAACCACGCATCACGGCTATGTGATATGACAGTAATTGCAAGGGTATAGTGGTGATTAATGGAGACAATGGCTCGGAGATATCTGGAATTTCTATCACGTGATCTGCCAAACCAGCCACTTGGCTATCGCCTTTGGTAACAATGGCAATTATTTTACCAGATCTTGATTTAATCTCTTGAATGTTGCTAACTACTTTTTCATAATGCCCTTTTTTGATGGCTATAACTATAACAGGCATTTGTTCGTCTATTAAGGCAATTGGGCCGTGTTTCATTTCGGCTGCAGGATAACCCTCGGCATGTATGTATGATATTTCCTTCAATTTAAGGGCTCCTTCTAGGGCAACCGGAAAATTATAACCTCTCCCTAAATAAAGACAATTGTTGGAATCTTTATAAATCTTTGCAACTTCTTCAACTTTAGCATTTGAATTGAGTGCTTCCTGAATTTTTTCGGGTATTAATTCTAATTCTTGCAAATATCTGTGAAATTGCGAATTGGATATGGTTCCTTTTTGTTTGGCCAATCTTAAGGCAAGTAAAATAAGTACTGTAATTTGGGTTGTAAACGCTTTGGTTGAGGCTACCCCAATTTCTGGACCAGCATGAGTATAAGCACCTGCATGAGATTCTCTAGCGATAGAAGACCCTACCACATTGCAAACACCAAAAATAAACGCACCTTGTTCTTTGGCAAGTTTTATAGCTGCCAAAGTATCAGCTGTTTCTCCAGATTGAGAGATGGCAATAACAATGTCATCTTTGTGTATGATGGGGTTTCGGTATCTGAACTCTGAGGCATACTCTACCTCTACAGATATTCTTGCAAACTCTTCTATGATATATTCGGCTACCAAGCCAGCATGCCAAGATGTACCGCAGGCCACAATGATGATGCGTTTGGCATTGATAAATTTTTCTATGTTATCTTCAACACCAGCCATCTGCACGATGCCTTTGCTTGATAATAATCTACCTCTGTAGGTATCTTTTATCACATTGGGTTGTTCAAAAATTTCTTTGAGCATAAAGTGATCATAACCCCCTTTTTCTATTTGCTCTAAGCTCAATTGCAATTCTTGAATGTAAGGATCGTTAATTAAAAAATCATCCTTAATTCTTCTAACTTTTATGGGTTTACCCAAGCGAATAATAGCCATTTCTTCATCTTCTAGATAAATCGCATTGCTGGTATACTCAATAAAAGGTGAAGCATCTGAGGCAATAAAAAACTCGTTGTCTCCTATCCCAATGGCCAGAGGGCTTCCTAGTTTGGCCACCACTATTTCATTGGGTTTGTTTTTGTCGAATACAGCTATGGCGTAAGCTCCTACTACCTGATTTAAAGCAATTTGAACTGCTTTGCCCAATTTTACGTTTTCTTTGTTTTTTACTTCTTCAATTAAATTGATGAGTACTTCTGTATCGGTATCAGAGTGAAACACATACCCTCTGTTTTGTAATTCTTTTTTAAGTGGTTCGTAGTTTTCTATGATGCCATTGTGAATAATGGCCAAATTGCCTGAATTTGATAAATGTGGGTGAGAATTTACATCATTTGGCACCCCGTGGGTTGCCCATCTGGTGTGTCCCATGCCAATATTTCCGGATACATCAATGGTTTCGGTTTTTAATTCTAGATCTGAAACTTTGCCTTTTGTTTTAGAAACTATTAATTCTGAATCTTTAAATAGTACTATTCCGGCACTATCATATCCTCTATATTCGAGTCTCTTTAACCCTTTTACAACTATCGGATAGGCCTCTCTGTGACCTAAATAACCTACAATGCCACACATAATATTATAATTTTGAGTATACTATTTCAAATTTAATCTTTTTTTCAAGATTGGTTGTATTGTTGCCAAACAAAACAGTTCCTTGTGGATTTACTACTGAATTTTTGTGAAGTTTGGGCTTGTTATCGCTAAACTCAAATTGTGCAAACTGTGTATTGGCTAAGCTTTCTGTTACAGATAATCCGAGTTTTACGTTTTGTATGGTATTTGAATTAACTATTCTTCTGATGTGATCAGTGATGTTAAATTTATAAAAAACACCTCTAGAGCTTCCTTGCCTGTTTATGATACCACTAAATCTTGATTTAGATAATTTGGGGTTAGCCTGATTAACCGATTGATCTAAAACAAAATCTATTAATACTTCTGAAGTTTCTACATTATACAAAAATATTCTGTGGGGCTCTTTGTTATCTTCTATGCTAGCTTGATCTATAAAGAAAGTTACTGTTGCATCGTTTATCAAGATTTCTTTGTTTTGAAACTTGCTTCTCAATTCGTTTAATTGTGATGAACTTCCATCTAAATTTTTATCAAACAACTCTACATAAGCCATAGAGCCTACGCCTCCTTTTAAATAAAGTTTTTCATCTCCTTGCACGGTATTTGGATTTGAAATAGCATTTAAAAAAGCTGGTTGAACATTAGTGTTTTCAATAAACAAGATGTTATTTCCAGTAAGGTTTATGTTAAACGTTCGTTCAAGTTTTTCATACTCTACTGGGGTTGTGTTTAATTTTGGAGACCAATTATCATAAGTAATAGAAATGCTTCCCCTTCTAAAATCTATCATGGCAAGTTGATTGGGGTTGGGCTCGGCATTTGAGTTTTCGAGTTGAAACAATAATCCTCTAAAATAATTGGCAAATGTACTTTGATTGCCTAACTGACCATTGATGAAACCTTCTATAATTTTTTTCTGAAAAAATGCCACATCTAATTCAAGATAAATACCTGGGGCTCTTCGGCCTGAAATTTCTTCTTCGTTGTCTTCATTTAATTTCACAATTTGAATTTCTTTATCTGAAAACACAAATTCTTCATTTTGTTCTACTTTGGTGCTGTTGTTAAGCCTAGTACCAAGTGCAACAGAATTCCCTTGAGCGTCTGTTCCTCTTCTTAATTGAAAAAAATCATTAAATTGATTAGAAAAATACGTTTGTGGATCTAAAAACAAGGGTGGTTGAAGGTTTCTTATAACCACGCCATTTTCATAAACATTTAATTTTAATTTAGATAAACTCCCATAAATAGAGTCTAAGGCGTAGGTGGTTTCTTCTTCAACTTGGCCTGTTCGTCTAGAAAAATAAGGAATATAAAGTTCTACCTTGGTTACTTCTGGCGTTTGAAATTCTGTGTTGAAAAAAGTGCCAACATTATTTGGTAATTGAATTTGAGTAATGTAATTAGTACTCATTTTTCCAAAATTAGGGATGTTATAAATGCCAAAAGGCACTATATCTATGTTATTAGACTGCACAAATCCGGTGGCTTGATTATAGGCTCTAACGTCATAATCTTCTCTTATAAGTTCAAAGTTAGCGTCTCCTATAATACCTGCATCAATGTTTAGAAATTCTTGTTCGCAAGAAATTAAGATAAAAAATAAGCTTGTAAGCGTGATGTTATTAAAGTTTTTTTTAAAAAATTTCATGATTGTAGGTTAATTAAATAATAACGAAAAGCCTTAATTTAGATTGTATGGTCTAGCAGTTTAATTAGATAGTATTATAAAAATCTTTTAAAGCTTCTATGATGTTTTCTTTGGGAGTGAAAGGTAAAAATGGTTTTGAAGATTGCTGTATATAATTTGTTAAATTATCGCCTACTTTTTGCGAAGCAATAATGACACCATCTGAATGATCAATGGCTTTTTTTATTAGATTTTCGTAAGATGGGTTGTTAAGTGATTCTACTAAATCTTCTGGGACTTCATCAAAAAGAATTTTTTTGGCTAAATCATTGTTTAATTCGCCATCAAAACTTTTGCCATACACCGAAGTTACAATTTTAGACTCGCTAAAGATGGCTTCATTATGATAACAATACTTAATATAAAGCGGCAACAAAGATGCTAACCAGCCGTGTACATGAATGATATCAGGCACCCAATTGAGTTTTTTGACGGTTTCTATGACGCCTTTAACAAAAAAAATGGCTCTTTCGTCATTATCTGGAAACAAAACACCGTCTTCGTCAGTAAAGGTAGCTTTTCGTTTAAAATATTCATCGTTATCAATAAAATAAACCTGTATTCTTTCTCTTGGTATAGAAGCAACTTTAATAATGAGAGGCATATCCATATCATTAACAACCAAATTCATGCCTGATAGTCTAATAACTTCGTGTAGTTGATGTCTTCTTTCGTTGATATTGCCATATTTTGGCATAAAAATTCTGATTTGTCCTCCTTGTTCAACAACCATCCTAGGAATATCGTAAGACATGGTTGAGACTTCGTTTTCTGCTAAGTAGGGGACTACTTCTGATGAGACAAATAAAATTTTTTTGTCTTGCATAAATGTTGTCGTTTTATTTAAGTTGCAAATTTACAAAAAAATAAGGAATTAAAATAATAATAGTAATTTTGCACAAATTTATCTTAATTGTGTTTAAAATTTTTTATAAAAAAGACTTGTTGACTGCATTTTTAGAAAATCAGTATGCCAATAAATGCATTGGTTTTGTGCCGACCATGGGGGCCTTGCATCAAGGGCATTTGTCTTTAATTGCAGAGTCTTACAAAAACAATTCTGTTACAGTGGTTAGTATTTTTGTAAATCCTACCCAGTTTACAAACCAAAATGATTTAGAAAACTATCCAAGAACACTGCAAGCTGATATTAAAAAAATAAGTGACCATTTTCAGGAGAATATTATTGTTTATGCCCCAAATGCTGCAGATGTTTATGACCAGGCCATTAAAAGTAAATCATACAAATTTGGTGGAATTGAACATCAAATGGAAGGTAAATTTAGAAAAGGTCATTTTGATGGGGTTGCCACAGTGGTAGAAAAACTATTTGGCATAGTGAAACCAACTTTGGCTTATTTTGGTGAAAAAGACTTTCAACAATTACAAATTATTAAAAAACTGGTAGAGACTAAAAAACTAAACATTCAGATTGTAGGATGCAAGATATACAGAGAAATCAATGGACTCGCTATGAGTTCGCGTAACGAACGGTTATCTAAAAAATCTAGAGAAAACGCTAAAATTATTTATGAAACCTTGCAAACGGTAAAAGAACATTTTGATAAAAAAAGTGTAGCTAAACTACAAAAAATGGCTAGTAATTTGATGCTAAAACATCCTGAAATGTCTTTAGAGTACTTTGAAATAGCCAATGAAAACACACTAAAAACAGCAGTTAGAAAGGTAAAAAACAAATCTTATAGGGCTTTTATAGCCGTTTATGTAGATAATATCAGATTAATAGATAATATAAAACTAAATTAATTAATTTTGCAGCATGCAAATTGAAGTCGTAAAATCTAAAATACACCGCGTAAAAGTTACCGGTGCAGACCTAAACTACATAGGAAGCATTACCATAGACGAAGCACTGATGGATGCAGCCAACATGATAGAAGGTGAAAAAGTAGTCATTGTAAACGTGAACAACGGTGAGCGATTAGAAACCTATATCATCAAAGGCAAAAGAAATAGTGGTGAAATCACCTTGAATGGCCCGGCTGCCAGAAGAGTACAAAAGGGAGATATCATCATTATTATCTCATATGGTATCATGGATTTTGAACTGGCTAAAACCTTTAAACCCAGTATTGTTTTTCCGAACGAAACCAACAATAGTTTAACCTGAAGAGGTGCATAAATCATTAAAAAACATACTTACCATTGCCATCCCATTAATCATTGGTGTGGCAATGATCGTTTATCAATACCTTAGCATTTCTGATCAAGAGCTTGAGCAAATTATTTTTTATTTTAAGCAAGCAAACTATTTTTATATTACTTTGTCTATTATTATCATGCTATTTGCTCATTACATCAGGGCATACCGGTGGCAATATTCTATAAAATATTTAGGTTATCAACCGGTTATGCTTAACAACTTTATGTCTGTAATGGTGTCTTATTTTTTAAACTTAAGTATCCCAAGATCTGGTGAAATTTCTAGAGCTGCCTTGTTATACAAATATGATAACGTGCCCTTTGACAAAGGAATTGGCACGATAGTAACTGAGAGAATCATAGACTTCTTGGTGTTTTTGTTTTTTGTTTTTTTTGGCATCGCTTTTAATTACCGTATCATAGCTGATTGGTTGTTTATAAATTTTAATCCGGTATTAATTGTCGTTATTTTAGCAAGTGGTGGTGTTTGTTTGCTTATCTTCTTAAGAATTTGGAAACATTCTAGCATCAAATTTATTTTAGTGATTAAAGAAAAATTAAGAGGCCTTATTGAAGGGATGCAATCTATTTTAAAAATCAAAGAACGCAAGGCCTTTATAATGCAATCTTTTTTAATTTGGATACTTTATTTTTTGATGTTCTACGTGGTTTTTTTGTCTTTAAATGATTCACAAAACATCAGCATAAACATTGTTTTGATGGGTTTTATCTTTGGAAGCTTAGCCATAGGCCTTACAAACGGTGGCATAGGAGCTTATCCGCTTGCAGTAGCCATGGTTTTAGAGCTTTTTGGGGTAGATAAAGAAATTGGAATTGCACTTGGTTGGTTGGCTTGGACTTCACAAACACTCATGAGTATTATCATAGGTGGCTTAGCGTTTATTTTATATCCGGTTGTGGTTTCTAAAAAATAAAGTTTATTTTAGCTTTTTAACTTTTTTAATGTCCCTTTTATGAAAAATCTTTCTTGTTTGGTAGTTTCGTTGTTGATGATAAATATGCTTACAGCCCAAGTAAGAGAAAAAATAAATTTTAACTCAACCAAACTTCAAGATACCAGAACTGTTTTTATAGAATTGCCCGCCAATTACGGCAAAGATAAAAATTTAAAATACCCACTCGTGGTGGTCTTAAATGGGCATTATTTGTTTGAATTAGTGAGTGGTCAGATGCGTTACGTCAATTATTTTGATGATTTACCAGAGTGTATCATTGTTGGTGTATTTAACAAAAATAAAGATGAAAACTTATTAGACTTAAGCATCAACGATACAGAGGGTATACCCGACCCCGAAGGTGCAAAGTTTTCTGAGTTTTTAGGCTTAGAATTGGTACCATTTATGAAAAAAAATTATGCAGTTTCTAATTATCAGGTCATCGTTGGTCATAGTTATGCAGCCGGATTTTTAAACTTTTTTTTACTGAAAGAAAACCCCTTGTTTGATGCCTATTTAGTCATTAGCCCAGAGATGCCTTATTTGATGGAAGAACGCTTGATAGACAATTTTTTAACTATCAAAAAAAACATTTCATACTATATTGCCAGCTCAAACAACGATGCAGAAGAAGTGTTAGAAAATTGCTTGATATTAAAAGAGGGTGCAGAGGGTGCTAAAAATCCATTGATTGATTTTTACTTTAAAAATTTTGAAACACAAACGCACTACAGCATTGCTCCTTTTGGAGTTGCCGGAGGACTCAACCATATTTTTGGAGCATACCAACCAATTTCAACCATTGAATATACTGAAATTTTAAAGCCCTTAAAAACCAATCAAACAGAATATTTGGTAAATAAATACCAAAAAATCAACCCTTTTTTTGACCGAGAGATCAGCCCAAGATATCTTGATATTCAGGCCGTAGAAGCTTCTATTTTAGAGAATAAAAATTATGATGAATTTGATGTATTAGCTAGTTTTTGTAAAAAATATTATCCAAAATCAATGTTAGAAAAATACTACACTGGTTTAAAGTTTGAAAAAATGGGTCAAATATCTAATGCTATCAAAGAATATAAATCTGCTTTTAATCGTAGTAGTTTTGGCAACATTAATCAAGAGTTTTTAATTGAAAAAATTGATGCTTTAAATAAACAATAACCGTGAGTAAAGTAAAAACTACTTTTTTTTGCCAGCATTGTGGCACTGCCTACAGCAAATGGCAAGGGCAATGCAATAGTTGTAAGTCTTGGAATAGCATTGTTGAAGAAATTATTACAAAAGACGATAAAAAGCCTTGGGTATCAGATTCAAAAACAGCAAGAACATCTAACAAACCCTTGTTGATAAAAGACATTGACAGCGAAAATGAAATAAGATTTGCCACCAAAAATTTAGAATTAGATAGGGTCTTAGGCGGTGGTTTGGTAGCAGGGTCTGTTACCCTTTTAGGCGGCGAACCTGGTATAGGAAAAAGTACTTTATTATTGCAAATTGCTACAAAATTACCCTATAAAACTTTATATGTTTCTGGTGAAGAAAGCCAAAAACAAATAAAAATGAGAGCCGAAAGAATTAACTCTTTGGCTAATCAATGTTTTATATTAACCGAAACCAACACCCAACAAATTTTTAAGCACATAACTGATACCGAGCCTCAAATTTTAATTATAGATTCTATACAAACCTTGCATACAGACTATATAGAATCTAGTGCTGGGAGTATTTCTCAAATAAAAGAATGCAGTTCGGAGCTTATAAAATATGCCAAAGAAACTGGAACACCTGTTTTGTTAATTGGTCATATCACCAAAGACGGGCAACTGGCAGGACCTAAGATTTTAGAACACATGGTAGATACTGTTTTGCAGTTTGAAGGAGATCGCAACCATGTGTATAGAATCTTGAGAGCCCATAAAAACAGGTTTGGGTCTACTTCAGAAATTGGCATTTTTGAAATGCAACAATTAGGATTGGTTGAAGTAAACAACCCTTCAGAAATTTTACTGTCAAATTCAGAAGAAGTGCTTAGCGGATCGGCCATAGCCACAACCATAGAAGGCATCAGACCGTTGATGGT
Organism: Flavobacterium sp.; assembly: GCA_036796275.1. Lineage (GTDB taxonomy): Bacteria > Bacteroidota > Bacteroidia > Flavobacteriales > Flavobacteriaceae > Flavobacterium. The sequence goes on along the minus strand of DAIRDG010000009.1, from coordinate 51,817 downwards.
AGAAATTCAGGCATTGGTGAGCACTGCCGTGTATGGAACCCCACAACGCAGCACTACCGGATATGCTGCCAAACGATTGAACATGATTTTGGCAGTTTTAGAGAAAAGAGCAGGATTTAGGCTCGGGGCCAAAGATGTTTTTTTAAACATTACTGGAGGTATTTCTATCGAAGATCCTGCCATAGATTTGGCGGTGGTGGCAGCTATTTTATCTTCTAATGAAGACATTCCTTTAGATAAAAAAATATGCTTTGCTGCCGAAGTTGGCCTAACCGGTGAAGTAAGGCCCGTGAGCAAAATAGAACAACGCATTGGTGAAGCAGAAAAATTAGGTTTTGAAATCATTTACATTTCAAAATACAATAAGTTTCAAGGGGTATTTAAGGGCATCAAAATAGAACAAATAACCAATATTGAACAATTGGTGTCGTTGTTGTTTGGTTAAGGTTTTTGCTTATAAATCTCTATTTTTTCTTGAATTTTGTGTTTACCCTCCGGAAAAACACCTTGTAGCACAAAGAAAAAACCAAAAATCATCAATATATAACTTATCACCCGTTTGATTTTATAAATAAGCAAAGGGGTAAGTTTACTCTTGAGTTGTTTTGCCAATAAAATCTTGATAATATCAGTTGCTAAATAGGTAATAATAACCCCTAAAAAGAAAACAAATATCCGTTTAGAATCCATTTCTAATTGTGGGCCAAAAACAATGATGATGCCCATCCAAAAGCCTAAAATACCTATGTTTATAAAGTTGAGCAAAAAACCTTTAAAGAACAACCCTAAGTAATTTTTTTTTTGAATTTCAAGAGTTGATAAATCTTCCTTTTGTTGTTTTAAAAAATCTTTTTTGTCTTTTATATAAGAACCTAATCCAAATGAAAACATGATTAACCCACCAAACATAAACAAAATGGGGTTGTCTTTAAACTGTTCTAATATTTGATTGGTAGAAAAATAGGCAATTAAAATAAACACAAAATCGCCAAAAACTACACCAAGATCAAACACCATGGCTGCCCTAAAACCTTTGGTAACACTGGTTTCTAATAACACAAAAAAAACCGGCCCTATAGTAAAAGCCAAAATAATCCCTAAGGGAATGGCTAATAAAATATCATTTATCATAAAATCAAAAGTAAACAATTTTCTTTAATTTAAAAATTGTTTAAGCTTTCCTTTTAGCTGTTAAAAATTTACCTCTTAATTTCTTCTATGAGTTTAATACTGCCACCTAAAACTGTTTTTCTGTCTATGTTGTCAGGATTTCCAAAAATAACAATATCTCCTCCCGCTCTGGTTTTTGCCACCACTTTTTCTGAAGCAAACACGTCTGCTTCACCGCCTGCATTGCAAGTTATTTCTGTTTTTTTTGTCTTAAAATCTCTAGCCTCAAGCACTGCCCCGGAATTAATAATAGCTTGATGCAGATTAGCGTTTCCTTTTATTTCTACTTTGGCACCAGAGCCAAGTTTGGTATCTAGGGTTTTAGCTTCTAATGTTAACTCAATTTGTGATCCTTCTTTTGCATTTATTTTGAGGTTGTTGCCAACCCAAGGTTTTGAGGATTGGATAACCGAACCCTCGTTAGCTTCGATGATTGTTAATTCTTTATAATACAAAACAGCTTCAATGTTATCGCCTTGCAAGAGTTGAGTAAGGGGAAGTCTTATGCGTAATTCATTGCCTCTTTCTAAAACATTTACCTCGTTGGCATTGGTGCCCTCTAAGATTAATTTGTTTTCGTTGCTCGGCACCAAAACAAGATTTATCCTGTCAAATAATTTTAGGTTATTAAAATCAGACAGTTCAATTGTTCTACTTTGTGATAATCCTAAAAGTGATGAAAATAATACTAAAAAGAATAATTTATTCATTTTTGTTGTGTTTTTGGGTTATTGTTATTGAATTAAAACACCAATTATCATGCCATATTGTGTTTCAGTAAACTTAAAAAAGGTGTTTATTATGATGATTTTATGGCCTAAAAAAAGTATTATCTGATCATTCCGCCCCAAATGTTGTTTGGTAATTCTTCAATAAAATTTTTATATACAACATATCCTTCGCTGATATCCATGTTTTTAGCCAATCGCATGGTTTTATTTAAGTCATTGTAATAGGGTGTTTCTTTAACTTCTACGGCTATTTTTTTGTTGAGTATAAAATCAATTTCTTGACCTGTTTTTAGTTGATAATAGCTGATGTTGCCAAGATGTGATAATTGATTATACATAGCATTTTCAAATTTTGATCCACTGCTTAAGTCAGCTAATACATTCAATATGCCATTATCTAAAAAATATAATTTTTTTGATTTTACAATTTCTCTGTCAGGATTATTTGAAAAAACAGGAATGGTTTTTAAAAAATAAGTATTTTCTAGCACATAAATATAATTTTCTACTGTTTGACGAGCTAGTTTTGTAGCACTAGCCAATTTTGAAATATCTATTTTTGAACCAACTCTAGCAGCTAATAAATAAATTAATTGATTTAAATCGTTTATTTTTCTGATGTCTGACAATTGAACTAAATCTATATTGATATAGGAATTGATGATGTCTTTAATAAGCTCAATTTTATCGTCATTATTTGGTGTTAGAACTACTTCCGGAAAACCACCAAAGTTAATGAATTGTTCATAATGAACAGATAATCTTTTAAATTCGGTTTCCGAAAATTTTATTTCAGATAATGTTTCATTTGACTTAAATTTAATTTCATTAAATATTAAATATTCTCCAAAATCTAAAGGATATATGTCAAATATGCGTTTTCTGCCTGCTAAAGATTCTTGAAATTTATTTTTTAGATAATAAGAACTAGAACCAGTGATGATAAACTTGATATCATAGTGATCATATAAGTATTTTATAACACTAACAATATTTTGTAGTAATTGAATCTCATCTAAACACAACAAAACTTTCTTTGAAAAATCAATACCTTGTTGAGACAAAATATTGATTGTGTCATCGTAATTCTCATAGTTGAATAACTGTCTGTTTTCAATTTTTTCTAAATCAAAAAAAAGTTTTTGCTCAATTTTTGAGACTTCCATTAACTGTTTTACCAGCGTAGTTTTTCCTGTTCTTCGCATGCCAGTTAAAACTGTAATTTGCTTTTTTTCTAAATGCAATTGAAGTTGATTAAATATTTTTCTTTTAAAACTCACTATATTAATGATTTAATTTATTACAAAGATATAAAAAGTCATTAAAAAAATAACTATTCGTAAAGTATAGTTATAAAAAAGTGATGCTATTTGTAAAGTATGGTTATAAAAAAGTAATACTATTTGTAAAGTATAGTTATAAAAAAGTGATACTATTTGTAAAATAGTTATTCAACTTTCTTATTGATATAGTAAAAGTCAAGTTGCTTTTTTACCAAATCGGCATGCTTTACTTTTACAACAATCTCGTCTCCTAATTGTAGTAATTGTTTAGTAGCTTGGCCAACGTAGGCATATTGTTGTTCGTCAAAGACATAATAATCTTCTTTAATTTCTCTTACCCGTACCATGCCTTCGCATTTATTTTCTATAATTTCTACATAAATTCCCCACTCCGTTACTCCAGAAATTACCCCTAAAAATTCCTGATTGTTGTGGTTTTGCATATATTTGATTTGCATGTATTTAATAGAATCTCTTTCGGCTTGGGTGGCCAAAATTTCTCTGTTGGTGCAATGTTTACTTTTTTCTTCAAACAATTCTTCGCTCACGCTTTTATGTCCGTCTAAATAATGTTGTAATAGGCGATGTACCATGACGTCTGGGTATCGTCTGATTGGTGAGGTAAAATGGCTATAGTAATCAAATGCTAAACCATAGTGCCCATTATTGTTAGTTGAATAAATAGCTTTACTCATGGTGCGTATGGTAAGGGTGTCTACCATGTTTTGTTCCTTTTTGCCTTTTACGCTTTGCAATAATTGGTTTAAGGAATCCGATACACTTTTGCGGTTTCTTAAATCAATTTTATAACCAAATTTTCCAATAACACCTTGCAAGGCCATTAGTTTGTCATCATTGGGCTCGTCATGCACTCTGTAGACAAAGGTCTTTTTTTGTTTACCAATATATTCTGCTACTTTTCTGTTGGCTAAGAGCATAAATTCTTCTATTAAATGATTGGCATCTTTTTGTTCTTTAAAATAAACGCCTGTGGGTTCGGCTTGGTTGTCTAAGATAAATTTTACTTCAACCTTATCAAACGAAATTGCCCCATTGGCCATGCGTTTTTTTCTTAAAATTTTTGCCAGTTTATCTAAAGTTGTAATGGCTTCAAAAGTTTGAGTATCTACTTGATAGGCTTTATCAGAAAATGATTTTTCGGCAGGTACATCAGCTTGTTGGGTCTCTATGATGTACTGAGCATCTTCATAAGCAAATCTTTGATTGCAATTAATGATGGTTTTGCCAAACCATTGGTTGATGATTTCAGCCTTGTTATTTAATTCAAACACAGCCGAAAACGTATATTTATCTTCATTCGGGTTTAATGAACAGGCATCGTTGCTTAATACTTCTGGAAGCATTGGCACAACCCTGTCTACTAAATAAACCGAAGTAGCTCTGCTATATGCTTCTTCGTCTAATATGGTATTTTCTTGCAAATAATGGGTAACATCAGCTATGTGAACACCTATTTCGTAATTACCATTTTCTAAGGTTCTAAAAGACAAAGCATCATCTAAATCTTTGGCATCTTTTGGATCTATGGTACAAGTTAAAACCTCTCTAAAATCTCTTCTCTGTTTTACTTCTTCATCACTAATTGAGGTATCTATTTTGTTGGCAAAGGTTTCTACTTCTATCGGAAAATCATAGGGCAAGCCGTATTCTGCCAAGATAGCATGCATTTCTGTAGATTGTTCGCCTGGTTTGCCTAAAACTTTGATAACTTTACCAAAAGGACTATCGGCTTTGGCAGGCCAATCTTCAATACTCACTAAAACCACATCTCCATGTTCGGCTCCGTTGAGGTTGTTTTTTGATATAAAAATATCAGTATACATTTTTGGGTTGGCCGTGGTAACAAATGCAAAGTTTTTTTGCACATCAATAACCCCTACAAATTCAGTTTTGGCTCGTTTGATAATTTCTTGTACTTCGGCCTCTGGCCTACGATTGCTGCGTCTGTTATACACGTATACTTTTACGGTGTCTTGATGCAAAGCTTTGTTGAGGTTTACAAACGGAACAAAAACATCCTCTTCTAATTCATCACAAACAAAATAGCCTGTTTTTCTTGAAGTCATGTCTATGTAACCCTCATAAAATTGCGATGATTGATTAGATTGGTATTTGCCAGGCTCTACTTCTGACAGTTTTTTTTGAGCAACCAAAATTTTCAGATCTTTTATAATTTGGTTTCTGCTTTTGGTGTCTGTAAGCTCAAGTTTGGCGGCAATTTGTTTATAGTTAAATATTTTTTTGGGATCTTGATTAGTTATTTTTATAATATCTGAGATGTAATCAAGGATTTTTTTTGCTTTTGGTTTTCTACTTTTCATTCATTTAAATCTTATAATAAATTCTAAATTTTTTCAAATTTCGTACAAGATAGTTATTTAAATATTAAATTTATAACAAATTTTATAAATGGCTGAATTTATCACGATTGCTTCGTTTACTTATCCCTCTGAAATTGTAGTGTTAAAATCAATTTTAGAGTACGAAGGCATAGCACATTTTTTTCAAAACGAAACTATTATTTCTGTAGACCCCTTGGCAAGTTTAGCTTATGGTGGCATTCAGTTAAAAATTCATCCAAAAGATATTACCTTAGTTCAAAACATATTGAATAATTTAAACAACAATTCAGAACTAAAGATTGTAAAATAAATTTTTAATTTTAAGGGAGTTTTTAACAATCATTAAAAGCAAAAAAATAAATTTAAAATTATTTAAAAAATATATTGATGATTATAGCTTGTTAATGAAGTGTATTTCTTTTAAATAATTAAACAGATTTATAATTTATGAATAGTTTGCAACAAATAATTAACCATAAAAAATCCATTAAAGTTTGAGATTAGTATAGTTTATTAACAAGCGTTAATAACAAATTTTATATCAAATTTTTAATACTTTTGTTTTAAAACTTTGGTTAATATCCCGCTGTTTTTTGTTTATAATTTTAAAAAAAATTCTCATAAAAAAACATTGTTATGTCGATGTTTATTGCATTATAAATTTTTGTGTGCAAACCATAAAAATCTTTTAAATTTTATAAGAGGATATTAACAATTTGTGTTAATTTAAAGTTAACTGAAAATCAACGAATTGTAAAAAACAATTAACAACATAAAATTTAACACTAAAAAATTATAATAAAATTAAGAAATCAACGTAATTATACAAAACATAATAACTTTGTAATGATATAAAAATACGTTTCATGAATATCTCCATTGGAAATGACCATGCAGGTCCGGCTTATAAAACGGCTATCACAAATTTTTTAGAAAAACAAGGTCACCATGTCTTCAATCATGGCACCAATACTTTTAACAGTGTAGATTATCCCGATTTTGGCCATTTGGTTGCTTTGGATGTGGTGGATAAGAGGGCAGATTTTGGCATAGTAATTTGTGGCTCTGGCAATGGCATAGCCATGACAGTAAACAAACATCAACAAGTGCGGGCAGCCCTATGTTGGACTAAAGAGATAGCTGCTCTGGCAAGACAACATAACGATGCCAACGTGATTAGTATACCCGCCAGATTCACGTCTATTGAACAAGCAGTAGAGATGGTTAAAGTTTTTTTAGATACTCCATTTGAAGGCGGAAGACACGCCAACAGAGTTGATAAAATAGCATGTAAATAACCAATGAAAGTAGCTATTTTAGGCACAAGAGGCATCCCTAATTATTACGGAGGATTTGAACAGTTTGCCGAATATTTTGCCGTATTTCTAGCCGAAAAAGGGCATGAGGTTTATTGTTATAACATTCATCATCACCCGTATCAAGAAAAAACATATAAAGGAGTACAACTCATTTATCAGTTTGATTATGAACCAAAATATGGCACTGCAGGTCAGTTTTTATATGATTTAAATTGCATTAAAGATGCAAGAGCCAGAAATTTTGATATTATTTTGCAATTAGGGTATACCAGTAGTTCTGTGTGGTATTTTTTGTTACCCAAAAAGCCTATTATCATCACCAATATGGATGGCCTAGAATGGAAACGCACCAAGTATAATAAGCTGGTGCAAAGGTTTTTAAAGTTTGCAGAAAAATTGGCGGTTCAATCAAGTGATTATTTAGTGTCTGATAGCATTGGTATAAAAAAATACCTCGACAAGACCTACCAAAAAAAATCTACTTACATAGCCTATGGAGCTGATGTTTTTGATGAACCAAACCCCGAGGTGCTCAAAAAATATCAATTAGAATCCAAGGCTTATCATTTGCTGATTGCTAGGTTTGAACCAGAAAATAATTTACAAATTATTTTAGATGGTTTTGTTGAGTCAGAGTCTAAAGACAGGTTTGTAGTTATTGGCAATCATCAAAATAAGTTTGGAAGTTTTCTTAAAAAAAGATATCAAAACTATGATAATATCAAGTTTTTAGGTCAGATATATCATCTAGAAGATTTAAACAACTTGCGGTACTTTTCTCAAATATATTTTCATGGGCATTCTGTTGGAGGCACCAACCCCTCTTTACTAGAAGCCATGGCCTCGCAAGCCTTTATTGCAGCTCATCAAAATGAGTTTAATCAGAGCATCTTAGAGCAAAACGCAGTTTATTTTAAAGACAGCAGAGACGTTAAGAATATTATAAAAAATATCAAAAAAATTGATAACTTGCAATTAGTTAAAAACAATTTTGAAACCATAAAAAAAGTATTTAATTGGGATAATATCAATGAGCAATACCTCAAATTTTTTGAACAATGCTTGGCAAGAGGTAAAAACTGAACAACAAGTTCATTTTTTGTTTTTGCCCTTAGTGTTGTTGCTGATTACCATTCCTTTACCGTTTGCAATAAACAACGGTGTGCTTATATATTTAGTTATTACAACACTTTTAAATTACAAAAGTTGGCAAAAAAACATCCAAATAACACAGATCTTACTAGTTGTCTTTTTTCTAATTACTTTATTTAGTTATTTTTGGAGTATTGACCCTCAAAATACATTAAGGGCTATACCGAGAGGGCTTTCTTTTTTAATTTTGCCTCTTGTTTTTTTAATATCGCCAAAATTTACAAACCAAAGCCTGCAAAAAATTATTAAGTATTACAGTTATGGCATGCTCATTTATGCAGTTTTTTATTTAACAAAAGCCATCATAAGATTTTTTATAACGGGCAATACCGAAGTGTTTTTTTATCATGAATTGGTTACATTAGAAGTTAACGCAATTCACGTATCGGTGTATATGAGCTTAGCTTTTTTTTATTTTTTTAATGAAGCAAACAAAAGCAAAATTCAAAAAGCAAGCATGGCAGTTTTGGCTCTTTTAGTTTTTTTATTGTCTTCAAAACTCATTACCATTGTTTTTGTTTTGCTGTTGTTAATTAATATTTTTTTCTACACTAAAGTCTCTTATAAAATGCGATTAAAAAACCTGATTATTTTAGGTTGCATTATAGGTTTATTTTTTTCGTACGGAAAAATTAAAGATCGTTTTGTTATAGAATTATATTCTAACACCAAGCAAAGCGTAAATCATGAAGTGCTCGAAATAGAGTCTAAGGGAATTCAGGTGGTGAGTATCAGAGAAGCACTTACGGCACAAAAGTTTAGCCCAAATCACTATTTCCCTGGCACGGCTTTTAGAGCATACCAAGCAAGGGTTTTGTTTGAATTAATGAATGAAGAAAATAAATGGTTATCAGGTTACGGGCTAGATGGTTCATATAAAAAACTAGAAGAAAAAGCCCAAAAATATGATTTATATATGGGCTCAACCAATCAATTAGGATATCAGCATAATAATTTTCACAATCAATACTTACAACTATTGGCCGATGTTGGTATTTTTGGGGTGTTTATTATTTTGTTTTTACTTTTGAGTTTATTTAAAAACAGTTTAAGTCAACCAAACTTTATACCCATCGCTTTTTCTGGTTTAATGATTTGTTTGTTTATCACAGAATGTTTTTTGTGGCGGCAAAGAGGCGTTACTTTTTTTACTACATTACTATTACTTTTTACACAAAATTTTTTTCACAACACCAATAATACAATCAAACCTACCGAATGAAAAATATACTGATAACAGGAGCCGCCGGATTTTTAGGATCACATTTATGTGATAGATTTTTAGCAGAAGGATTTCATGTGATTGGAATGGATAACCTGATTACGGGCGACCTAAAAAACATTGAACACCTCTTTAAAGAGGAACACTTTGAATTTTATCATCATGATGTTACAAAATTTGTAAACATCCCCGGAAAATTAGACTACATTCTTCATTTTGCTTCTCCTGCCAGCCCTATTGACTATCTTAGAATCCCTATTCAAACGTTAAAAGTTGGTGCCATGGGAACACACAATTTATTAGGTTTGGCAAGGGCTAAAAACGCTAGAATTTTAATTGCCTCAACTTCCGAAGTCTATGGTGACCCTTTGGTGCATCCGCAAACAGAAGATTATTATGGCAATGTGAATTCCATAGGCCCAAGAGGGGTGTATGATGAAGCTAAACGCTACCAAGAAGCCATCACCATGGCTTATCATACGTATCATGGGCTTGAGACCAGAATAGTTAGAATTTTTAACACCTATGGCCCAAGAATGAGACTTAATGACGGCAGAGTCATTCCGGCGTTTATTGGACAAGCCATAAGAGGAGAAGATTTAACTGTTTTTGGAGACGGTAGCCAAACCCGCTCATTTTGTTATGTAGATGACCAAGTAGAAGGAATTTTTAGATTACTGCATTCAGATTATCATTTGCCGGTAAACATTGGTAATCCGGATGAAATTACCATCAAAGACTTTGCAGAAGAAATTATAAAATTAACTGGAACACAGCAAAAAATAATCTACAAAGACTTGCCTGTAAACGACCCCTTGCAAAGGCAACCCGACATTACTAAAGCAAAAGAAATTTTAGGTTGGGAGGCAAAAATTGGCAGAGCCGAAGGCATGAAGATTACATATGATTACTTTAGGTCGTTATCTCCAGAAGAATTGGCTAAAGAAGAGCACAAAGATTTCACTAAATTCATGAAATAACAGCATGCAACACCAAACAGGAAGATACTCAAAATATATCAGAACAATTCAAATCTTTTTAGATTTAATTGTGCTCAATGTTTTTGTGGTGTTTTTTCTAAGAGCCTCTATGAGTAATTTTGGCTACCATGTGTTGTTAAATACATTTTGGTTAATTTTTGCTTACTATGGGGGTTATTACGAAGTGTATAGGTTTACCAAAACATTTCAAATTTTTTGGAAAATCATCAAACAAGTGTCCCTTATTGGGCTTATAACCTTTGCTTATGTTGGTTTTAAATACAAATATGTAACCTCTCAAGAACTGCTTTATTTTTTACTTTATGTAGCCATAACAATTGGCTTCATAAAGTTTTCTATTTTTTATTTGCTCAAAAAATACAGAATCATTTATGGCGGTAACATCAGAAATGTAGTTATTTTAGGTCAAGGCAAAAGCGTTGATGAGTTGTCTGGTTTTTTTAATAATAACATTGATTATGGCTATGACCTCAAAAAAATATTTTATCTTAAGGGAAATAAAAAATCAGAAATATCTGAAGCCAAACAGTTTATTTTAGATAACAAAATAGATGAAATTTATGGTTCTGTTATATCACTAAGACACCGTGAGATTGATGATTTAATTAATTTTTCAGACAACAACCTCATCAACATTAAATTAATACCCGATCAAGACAGTGTTTTTTACAGAAACTTAGCAGTAGAGTATTATGATTATATACCGATTATCAGCCTGAGGAAAATCCCACTCGATATCGAAGTTAACAAAAGATTAAAACGTTTTTTTGATTTTACTTTTTCGTTGTTTATTCTCATCACAATTTTTTTATGGTTGTTTCCAATCATAGCAATTTTAATAAAAATAGAATCTAAAGGCCCGGTGTTTTTTAAACAAATAAGAAACGGACTCAACATCAAGGAGTTTAATTGCTATAAGTTTAGATCGATGCACATTAACAAAGATTCAAACACCAAACAAGTAGAAAAAAATGACCCAAGAATTACCAAAATAGGCAAATTTCTTAGAAAAACCAGTTTAGATGAATTACCACAATTTATCAATGTGCTAAAAGGAGAAATGTCGGTTGTTGGGCCAAGACCTCACATGGTGAAAGAAACCGAAAGATTTGCCGAAAAAATAAATAAATTTATGGTAAGACACCTCATCAAACCTGGCATCACAGGTTTGGCTCAGGTAAAAGGCTTTAGAGGCGAAGTAGAATCTGAATCTGATATTAAAGGCCGGGTGAAATACGACATTTTCTACATAGAAAATTGGTCTTTTTTACTTGATTTTAAAATTATTTTTCAAACCATCATCAACATCTTTAAAGGGGAAGAAAAGGCATACTAATGCAAGGGTTAGTATCTATCATTACACCGGTTTTTAATGCCCAAAAATACATTGAGGCAACCATTGATGCTGTTTTAAATCAAACCTACCAACATTGGGAAATGATCATGATAGACGATGCCTCCTCAGATGATTCTGTGCAAGTTATAGAAGCCATCATACAAAATAATCAAAAATTTACACTATTAAAATTAACTAAAAACCAAGGCTCTGCGGCAGCAAGAAACCTTGGGATACTGGCAGCAAAAGGAGATTACCTAACTTTTATAGACGCAGACGATCTTTGGTTACCTCACTTTATAGAAACCGCTGTAAGCACCATTGAGCAAACAAAAATACCATTTGTATTTGCCTCTTATTTTAGAAAAGATGAAAACCTGAACCCCTTGTTGTCAGATTTTATTGTGCCCAAAACAGTAACTTATTTAGACATCCTAAAAACAAATTCTATCAGTTGTCTAACAGCTTTTATAGATCTTAAAAAACTGGGCAAAAAACAAATGCCCAACGTAAGAAAAAGGCAAGACATGGGCTTGTGGTTGCAATACTTAAAAGAAATCCCCTACGCTTATGGCATTCAAGAACCGCTGGCTATTTATAGAATCAGGCAAGAATCTTTGTCGAGAAATAAATTAGGCCTATTGTCATCACAATGGAATTATTATTACAATATTGAAAAACTAGGCTTTTTTGGGTCGGTTTATTATATGACCCACTGGATGATTAGAGGCTATTTAAAATACAAAAATTAAATTTTCTCTCTCTACCTATATAAATTTACAAATTGTTTTAACTTACCCGAGGCATCTCTTTTTATACAATCAACTTTTTTAATCGAAATCTCAAGTCCTTTTTCAAGATATAAATCAAATAATTGCTGAATTTTTTCAACTTTTTTAGGTAAAAGGTGTTCTCGACACACATATTCAATTAAAAATTTAGAAGCCCCTGTTTGAAACACCACAAATTCTCTTACGGCTAATTGCTCATCAATAAAACCTTTGGTAATGTAATAAAACGTTAGCCCCGGAATTTTTTTACCGCTTGGCAATTCACACCAATCATCATTTCTGCCCAAAAGCGTTTGCAATACTAAGGTGTTATTTTTATAATCAAGACTACCCGAATCTCCAATTTCATAACGGATAAAAGGATGTGCTTTATTGAATAGAGCCGTTGCCAATAGCCGGCCTTGTTTGCCTAATGGCAAAGGATTACCGCTATCATCAACCACCTCCAAAAAAAGGGTTTGTTGGTTTACCTCCCATAACCCTTGGGGGTTTTCAAAAGCAATGATGCCCAATTCTGAAGCACCATATTCATTAACCACCGGGACACCAAAGGCATTTTGCATGAGTATTTTATCGTCTTCAAACAACATTTCAGACGTGCAAATAACCACTTTAAGCGAGGGGCAAATGGTTTTTAGCACTTTGTTTTTTTGATTTAAAAATTTAGCAAAAACCAACACGGCAGAGGCATAACCATTGAGGTATTTAAAGGGATGATTATAAAATCGATTTAGATATTTTTCTAAAACATCATCAGATAAATCAAACACTACAAAGCGTTTTCTGTGACTCAAAAAATCTTTTAATTGTTCTTTCAAACGTCCAAAAAAATCTAAGGGCATACCATAAAACCTTGCTTGCAACGCGTAGTTAAAATCTATACCATACTGCCCAAACAAGCGTTGCGTATTAGCCCAAGTGATGGCATGAGCAGGTTTATCAATAGCAAATATAAAAGGGTGACCGCAAGACCCTGACGTTTTGTTGCGGTAAACTTGATTTGTTTTGTAGCCGTTGCTTAACCTATCTTTGAGGGGTTGTTGCAAACAAGCTTTTGTCATAATTGGTAATTGATGCCAGTGTTCAGGTTTTTTGGTCACCATTTTCTGATAAAAGGGGTTGTTTTTAAGATGAAAATCTAAGATGGCCTGTTTTTGATTTTCTATAAAAACTTCTTTTTCAGCAAGCGAATAATCCTGAATATTAGCTATTTTGTTTTGAGCCAACGTTATGGGGAAACCTTTTAATTGAAGTGAAAAATCAAACAAATTAATCATAACCCAAAGATATCTATATTTCATTGATTATATTTACACCACCAAAAAAATATCATCATGAACATTTTAATTTTAGGCTCAGGAGGCAGAGAACATGCCTTTGCACATTCGATTGCTAATAGCCAAAAATGTGAAAAACTTTATGTGGCTCCTGGCAATGCTGGCACGAGTCTAGTGGCCCAAAACATCAACATTTCAGTAAACGATTTTACAAAAATTTATGAGTTTGTGCTAAATAATCAAATTCACATGGTTGTTGTTGGCCCAGAAGATCCATTGGTAGCTGGTATTTATGATTATTTTCAGCAACACACCGATTTACAAGATGTTTTGGTGGTAGGTCCTTCCAAACAAGGAGCAGCTTTGGAAGGCAGTAAAGATTTTGCGAAGCAATTTTTAATCAAAAACAACATCCCAACAGGGCAATACCAAACCTTTACGGCAAAGAACCTTTATGAGGGATATGCTTTTTTAGAGACTTTGAAACCGCCCTATGTGTTAAAGGCCGATGGTTTGGCCGCTGGCAAAGGGGTGTTGATTATAAAAAACTTAGAAGAAGCCAAAGCTGAACTACGAAATATGTTGGTGGAAGCCAAATTTGGGGAAGCTAGCCAAAAAGTAGTGATTGAAGAATTTTTAGATGGCATAGAATTGAGTTGTTTTGTGCTAACAGACGGAAAATCATATAAAATTTTACCCACTGCCAAAGATTACAAACGCATAGGCGAGGGCGACACAGGACTCAATACAGGTGGCATGGGGGCCGTATCGCCAGTACCATTTGCCGATGATGTGTTCATGAAAAAAATAGAAGAAGACATCGTGAAACCTACTATTAAAGGATTAAACGAAGCCAATATAGTATACCGAGGTTTTATTTTTATAGGATTGATAAAAGTAAACAACAACCCTTATGTGATAGAATATAACGTTAGAATGGGAGATCCCGAAACCGAGGTGGTGTTGCCCAGAATTAAGTCTGATTTGGTTGATTTGTTGTATGCATTAAAAGACCAAACCTTAGAGCAGCAAACTTTAGACGTATCAGATAAAACAGCCACTACTGTTGTTTTGGTTTCCGGAGGATACCCAGAAGATTATCAAAAAGGCAAAGAGATTTTAGGATTAAATCATCCAAACGAAAGCATCATTTTTCATGCTGGTACCAAAACCGAAGACAATAAAGTATTAACCAATGGTGGCAGAGTATTGGCCATAACATCTTTTGGGAATAGCATTGCAGAGGCTAAAAACAAATCGTATGAAACCATTCAACAAATTTCATTTGAAGGAATGTATTACAGAAAAGATTTAGGACAAGATTTGATGTAAGAACCAAAATTAATAACTCAACAAATATGCTTCGAGGCTTTTGAGTTCTTCAGCATTCATTTTTTTGGTGATTTCTAGGTTTATTTTCATGATTTCATAATTCCCTAAATCCATGATGGGCTCGCTGTTGCCTTTCAAAAACTCAATCATATTGGCTCCAGACACTTTGTAGGCCTTGGCAATATCTACAAGACTTGGCCCTATTACTTTTTGATCGGCCAAGTGACAAGCGGTGCAGTTGCCCACGCCTTCAAAAATTATTTTACCTTGGGCCACATAATCGATTTCTGAAGATTTTTTTTCTTCAGTAGGTTTGCTAAAATCATCTTGTTTACCTTGACAAGAGACTAAAAAAACAATCAACAAAATAAAACTAATAATTTTCATAGCACAAATTTTTACAAAGGTAGTTTATGTGTTACTTTTACAAATGATAAAAGTCATATAAATTTCTTGATACAACAAAACAAATGAAAGTTATCTATTATCTAAAAACGTGTGATACCTGCAAACGCATCCTCAAAGGGATTCCAAATTTAAAAACCTTTACACTCATAGACATCAAACAAACCCCCATACAAGCATCAGATTTGGCTCAAATGTATCAAAGAACACAATCGTATGAAGTGTTGTTTAGCAAAAAATCAAAGTTATACAAAGCCATGGACCTAAAGGATTTTGACCTAAAGGAAGCGGATTTTAAACAATATATTTTAGAACATTATACCTTTTTGAGCCGACCGGTTATTATATATGATGAGACTATTTTTGTGGGCAATAGTCCTAAAAATATCCAGAAAATAGAGGAATTTTTTAATCAATGAGCAACATTCAAAAACACAACATTAACACTAAAAACTTAGGATTCACCATTATCCTCAATGTTCTAATCACCATTATTCAAGTTGTTGGGGGTATAATTTCGGGTAGTTTAGCTTTAATTACCGATGCAGTGCATAATTTTTCGGATGTTATAACATTATTTATTAGCTTATTTGCCCACAAAATTGCCAAGAAAAAAGCCTCCCCAGCACAAACGTTTGGCTACAAAAGATCTGAAATCATGGCGGCATTTCTCAATGCGTTAAGCTTAATTATTTTAGCTTTATTTTTAATAGTAGAAGCAATTAAAAAATTTATATATCCGGAAGAAGTAGAAGCTAGTATTGTTATTTGGTTGGCTCTTCTGGGTATTGTTATTAATGGCTTAAGTGTGTTGTTGTTAAAAAAAGACGCTCAGCATAGCTTAAACATCAAATCAGCCTATTTTCATTTGTTTTCAGACATGCTAGGTTCAGTAGCCATCTTGATAGGAGGAATTGTTATGTTTTTTTATGATGCTCTCTGGATAGACAGTTTGCTAACTTTGCTTATTGCCCTTTACTTGATATATATCAGCAAAGACTTACTCTTAAAGTCATTTAAAATATTGATGTTATTTACCCCAGAAAACATAGACATAAAACAAATTGTGAAAGCAGTGCATCAAATTAAAGGCGTTGCCAAATTACATCACATTCATGTGTGGTTATTGAGTGAAGACGAACTACATTTAGAGGCTCATTTAGATTGTTCGGACAATATCAGCATGAGCGAGTTTAATGTATTATTGCATGAAATAGAAGAAGTGCTGTATAATGATTTTGGCATCAACCATGTTAATATTCAGCCAGAATTTCAAAAAGAAGATCCCAAAGAATTTATAGTTCAAGATTAAGATGAAAAGTCTAGCTGTTGTATTTAGTTTTATGTTATTTGTTCAATGCAAAAATGATCCTGCACAAATTATACTAGACGATATCCAAAAGTTACCACAAGAAATTACCAAGCAAGATACGCTCTCAAAACAAGTAGTAGATTCTACTTACAAGAGTTTACCATTAGCATTAAACATTAATACAGATTTTTATAATTTAGAGGACCTTTCAGACGAATTTATTTATGACATCAAATATGCCACGGAGGATAATTTTTTAAAACAAGCGGTTTATGATTGCCCAGCCTGTTATTTAAGAAAGCAAACAGCCATTGCCTTACTCAAAGTACAGCAAGACCTCAAAGCACAAGGCTATCAAATTAAGATTTTTGATTGCTACAGACCTTTGGAGGTTCAAAAAAAAATGTGGCAAATAATGCCAGGCACCAATTATGTTGCCAACCCCCAAAAAGGATCTAAACACAACAGAGGAGCCGCTGTAGATTTAACGTTGGTTGACCTGCAAGGCAATGAATTAGACATGGGCACACCCTTCGATTTTTTTGGACAAGAAGCCCATCATACCTACACCAACTTACCTGAAGAAATAAAAAACAACCGACTGTTGCTAAAAAACACCATGGAAAAACACCAATTTAAGTCAATTTACTCAGAGTGGTGGCATTATGAATTTATCCCGGAAAGGCAAAGTGAAATCGCAAACTTTAAGTGGGTTTGTGAGTAAAAACACAAAAATTAGCTTAATTTAACTCCGAAGTTAATTTCTTAAACACTTTTTTGGGTTGTTTGTTTTCGTATAAAATGCTATAAACCGACTCAATAATTGGCACATTGGCCATGAGATTTTGGTTGATGATATGTGCACTTTTTACAGCATAATAACCCTCTGCCACCATGCTCATTTCCATCATCGCACTTTTTACGGTATACCCTTTGCCAATCATGTTGCCAAACATTCTGTTTCTTGAAAACACAGAATAACCCGTAACCAACAAGTCACCCAAATAGGCAGAGTTGTTGATGTTGCGTTTCATTTTATGAACTTTTCTGATAAATTTTTTCATTTCTCTTATGGCATTACTCATGAGCAAAGCCTGAAAATTATCACCATAACCCAAGCCGTGGGCAATGCCCGCAGCAATGGCATAAATATTTTTGAGCATGGCAGCATATTCTGTGCCTACAATATCGTCTGAAATGGTTGTTTTAATGTAGTTAGAGTTGATGTTTTTGGCAAAAGTTTTGGCTCGGTTTTTATCAGAACAGGCAATGGTAAGATAAGACAAACGTTCCAAGGCTACTTCCTCGGCATGGCACGGCCCCGTGATGACCCCAATTTGGTTATAATCAAGTTGGTATTTGTCATGCAAATATTCTCCTACAATTTGATAGGTTTCGGGCACGATACCTTTGATGGCCGAAAAAATTGTTTTATCTTTTAAAGAAATCTCTAGTTTATTCAACTCATTATCTATAAAAGCCGATGGAACAGCTAAGACAATATAATCTGCAAAGTCAACGGCTTCATTGATGTTGGAGGTAAGCAATAACTGATTGGTATCAAACTCTACAGAACTTAAATAATTAGGATTGTGAAGTTCTGTTTTCAGATGTTCTATAGCCGATTCGTTTCTCATATACCAACCTACTTTTGATTGGTTTTCGCAGAGCATTTTTACAATAGCCGTGGCCCAACTACCACCTCCAATTACTGAGAACTTTGGTTCTTGATTCATTTTTTATGTTTTTGCAAAAAAAAAGACAGTTTAAGTTGTAAATATATAAAAATTTAAATGTTTAACACGTGTTTTTAAATTCATTTTCAAAAAATCAAACAACCAGAAACGTGATGTTAAGATTTGATAATGCTTCTAATGACTCATGGCTTAAACTAAATTTGGCTTTTTTACTAAATAACGACACATTGTTTACCACCTTTATTTCCTCTTCAACCTCTGTTATATTTTCATTTTGTGGTTCTTCTTCAAGTTCTTCAAACGCTAAAGCTTCGCTATCTTCTTCAACTAACTCAGGGACTTTGATGTTGTAGGTTTTGAGTATTTTTTCTAATTCAAGCAATTCAAATTCAACCGGAATATCACCTCTATAAGCTTTTAGCACTTCGGCAATTTTATGAATTAATGTTTCGTTTATTTGATAAATATTGAGTTGAATTATCACTTTTTTCCCAAATTCTGCCAACACATCTTGTAATTGCTTGATGTCTTTAATGTTGATTCTAGGCTCGCTTACTTTGCCAGTTTCTCGGTTGGTGAAGCCTTCTTGCACTTGCACTTTTAAAAACACAAATTGATTGCTAATTAAGTAGTGTCTAAACTTGAGGTAGTCATCACCAAATAATCTAAATTCAAAACTTTCGTCATAGCCCTCCAGCACAAAGGTGCCCCATCCTTTGCCATTTTTGGCAACCCGGTGCTGCACATTGGTTACAATACCCGCACACGTAAGGTTTCTGTTAAACAACAAATGGGGTTGTTTAAATTTTTCTAGTTTGGTGTTGCAAAAGTATTTTACTTCATATTTAAAATCATCTAGCGGATGCCCAGAAATATAAATACCCACCACTTCTTTTTCTTTGGCTAGTTTTTCCATGGTATACCATTCTTCACAATCGGGAATTTTGGGTTCGGGAATTTGAATATCGCTGCTTTCGCCAAACAAACTTACTTGCGAGGAGTTTTCATTTTCTTGGTATCTTGCAGCAAACTTAATTACCTTTTCTAAAAAAATAATGCCGTCATTTTCTTCTTGAAAATACTGAGCTCTGTGCACATTTTCAAAACAATCAAAGCCACCGGCTAAAGCCAAATTTTCAAAAGCTTTTTTGTTGGCAGCTCGCAAGTCGATGCGTTTGGCTAAATCAAAAACAGATAAGTATTTGCCTTGCTGCCTATGGTTTACAATGGTTTCTACGGCACCTGCTCCTACGCCTTTGATGGCACCAATGCCAAAGCGAATGGCCCCGTCTTTGTTTACCGTAAATTTATAAAAAGACTCGTTAACGTCTGGTCCTAAAACGTTTAGCCCCATGCGTCTGCATTCTTCCATAAAAAACGAAACTTGCTTGATGTCGTTCATGTTATTAGACAACACTGCTGCCATATATTCTGCCGGATAATGGGCTTTTAGATAGGCCGTTTGGTAGCCAATCCAGGCATAGCAAGTAGAGTGAGACTTGTTAAAAGCATATTGTGCAAAGGCTTCCCAGTCTTTCCAAATTTTTTCTAATTTTATAGCATCTAGTCCTTTTGCAGAAGCATTATCTATAAATTTTGATTTCATTTTTGCCAACACATCAGACTGTTTTTTCCCCATTGCTTTTCTTAAAACATCGGCATCACCTTTGGTGAAATTGGCTAATTTTTGCGAAAGCAACATCACTTGCTCTTGGTAAACAGTAATGCCATAAGTTTCCTCAAGAAATTCTTGGCAATCTGGTAAATCATAAGTAATGGCCTCTTCGCCATTTTTTCTTTTCACAAACGTCGGGATGTATTCTAAAGGACCAGGCCTGTATAGAGCATTCATGGCAATAAGATCGGCAAAAACGGTTGGTTTAAGGTCTCTCAGATATTTTTGCATTCCGGCAGATTCGTACTGAAAAATTCCAACGGTTTCTCCCCGTTGAAAAAGCTCATAAGTTTTGGTGTCGTCTATTGAAAATTCATCTGGGTTGAGGTCTATGCCGTGAATGTATTTAATTAGTTTTACAGAGTCTTTAATCAGGGTTAAGGTTTTTAGACCCAAAAAATCCATTTTGAGCAAACCGGCACTTTCTACTACCGAGTTGTCAAATTGGGTTACAAACAAATCAGAATCTTTGGCCGTGGCAACGGGTACAAACTTGGTGAGGGCATCAGGGGTAATAATAACTCCACAGGCATGTATGCCCGTGTTTCTTAAAGACCCTTCAATTACTTTGGCTTGCTGTATGGTGTCTGAAGCCAAGGAGGCTTCTTGTGTAATGGTAATGAGTTCTTTAATTTTTTCAAAATCGTCTGATCTTACAGCCTTTTTAATTTCTGCTTCGTTTTCAGACAAAAACCTGCTCAAATTCCATTTACTTGGCATCATATTCGGAATCAGTTTGGCTATTTTGTCGGCTTCAAACAGGGGCAAGTCTAGCACCCTAGCCGTATCTCTTATGGCTGATTTGGTGGCCATTTTTCCGTAAGTAATAATTTGAGCCACCTGATTCTGACCATATTTATCGATTACATATTTCATTACTTTACTGCGGCCTTCATCGTCAAAATCAATATCAATATCTGGCATAGATACCCTGTCGGGGTTTAGGAATCTCTCAAAAAGCAAGTTATACTTTAGCGGGTCGATATTGGTGATGCCCAAACAATAAGCCACCACCGAGCCTGCGGCCGAGCCTCTGCCGGGCCCTACAGACACTCCCATGTTTCTGGCAGCAGCAATTAGATCTTGAACAATTAAAAAATAACCCGGATAGCCCGTTTTTTCTATAATTTCTAATTCAAAATCTATGCGTTCTCTGATATCTTCATCAATGGTTTGGTATCTGTTTTGTGCCCCAATGTAGGCAAGGTGTTTTAAATAATTATTTTCACCTCTTTTGCCAGCATCATTGATGTCTTCAACGGAAATAAATTCTTTTGGGATATCAAATTTTGGCAACAAAACCTCACGGGCCAAATCAAAAATCTCGACTTTATTTATAATCTCTTGAATGTTGAAAACAGCTTCAGGAATATCTAAAAACAATGATTTCATTTCATCTGGAGATTTAAAATAAAACTCACTGTTGGGCAATCCAAACCGGTAGCCTCTTCCTTTGCCAATGGGTGTGGCTTGTTTTTCTCCTTCTTTTACGCACAACAAAATATCATGGGCTGCCGAGTCTTCTTTGTTGGCATAAAACACATTGTTGGTTGCCACGAGTTTTACCTGGTGTTCTTTGGACCAGCTGATAAGTGTAGGATTTATGAAGTTATCCTCAGGGGTGTTGTGTCGGTTAATTTCTAGATAAAAGTCTTCATCAAATTCATATTTCCACCAAAACAGAGCGTCTTTGGCTTGTTGCTCGCCAAGATTTAAAAGTTTACCTGAAATTTCACCATTCAAAGCACCGGACAAAACAATGATATCATCTTTGTGTTCGGCCACCACTTTTTTGTCTATTCTTGGCACATAATAAAACCCTTGGGTATAAGCTATAGACGACATTTTGGCCAATTGATGATAGCCATTTTTGTTTTTGGCCAAAAACACCATGGCATAGCCATTGTCTTTAATGGTTTTATTGGTATGGTCTTCACAAACGTTAAGTTCTATGCCCACAACGGGTTTAATGGGTTTAATGGGTTCTTTGCCTTCCTCTATCAGCTTTTGATTGGTTTTATCAAGGTCTTTGTTATAGTTTAAAACATCTCTCACAAAGTGAAAACACCCCATCATATTGCCAGAATCTGTGAGGGCAACGGCAGGCATACCGTACTGGCTGGTTTTTTTAATTAGTTGAGCAATAGAGATGGTAGACTGCAAAACGGTGAATTGCGAATGAACATGCAAATGACAAAAAGAAGTGTCTTGTAATAAATTGGAATTATGTGACACTTTTTCACTTGAAATGGTGTTACCAGAAGCATTTTCTTTTTTTAGTTTCTCAGAGGCTTCTTTGAGGTTTAGATGCTTTAGCCCCACAAGCGGAATAACCTTTGGGTTGTGTTCTACAAACAATCTAAAATTTTCTGCAGTCCAGCTGAGCTCTTGTTTATCTAAAAGCTCTCTTCTCAACAACTCCAAGAAACATCGGCTAGTAGCTTCTACGTCGGCGGTGGCATTATGAGCTTCTGCAAATGTCTCGTCAAACAAGAAAACATATAACTCGGTAAGTGTAGGTAACTTAAACTTACCTCCTTTGCCACCAGGCAGTTTTAGCAGATTGGCGGTGTGCTCAGTACACGTATCTAGCACGGGCAAAGCAGTGAGATTAGTGGTGGTTTGATGTCTAAAAAACTCACAGCCCATCACGTTGAGGTCAAACCCCACATTGTGCCCAACAACATAAGTGCATAGTTGCAAACTCTTGTTAAAGGCCAATAAAACCTCGGCTATGGGCACCCCATTGTTTTCTGCTAATTCTGTAGAAATACCATGAATTTTTTCGGCATCAAACGGGATATTAAATCCATCGGGTTTTATTAAAAAGTCTTGGTGCTCTATTAAGTTACCAAACGCATCATGAATTTGCCATGCTATCTGCACACATCTCGGCCAATTGTCGGTATCGGTTATGGGTTTAGAAAAGCTTTTTGGTAATCCGGTGGTTTCGGTATCAAAGATTAAAAACATAAAACAAAGGGAATTTTTTTAAGTAAAAACTCATTTCAAAAATAGAAAAAATAGACCCTTGTTCTCAGATTTTTTATCAACAAAACATAAAAAATAAGTTTGTTGATAAACGCTGTTTGCTCAAAAAGCTAACAATATAACAATTAGAAATGCAGATTAAAGTAAATCGTTTTTAAATAACCACAACAACTTAAGGGGTTACTTTTACTTTATAAATCCAGCCTTTTGTAAAGGTTTTTTGAGTGCCATTTGGAATAAATGAACTGCCTGAAGTTTTAATAGCCCTAAAGCGAAACTCAGCAATAATGGTGCCGTCTGAGGCAATGTTGTTAGCCGTGATGGTAAGCTCTCCACCGCCACCAATACCGTTGCCAGTTTCATAAAAAGCGGTTAAATCTTGGCTTGTGAATTTATAAGTTGCTTTGGCTAAATCAGATTCACCTAAGGCATAGCTGCCGGGAGCAGTAGACGGAAAGGTGAGCTCAACTTCTTCAAAAGCAGTAAAGGCTTTGATAGATAAAGTACCATTGGGGTTTATTGTTGCAGTGCTAGAGAGGGCTCTCCAAAACACACCATCTTGTTCTGCCTGAAAAGCAGGCTCATTTCTTTCTAAGTTTTCCTGACATGCAGTTAGCATAACAAAGGCAAACAAAAGACTTAAAAATTTTTTCATTTTAAAATATAAATAGGTATTACAAAAATAGTTTTTTTTAAAAAACTACCTAATTTTAAGCAAAATAATTTACTAAGGTGATGTGCTGTCACATAAATACTCGGAAAACATGATCAGGTATTATATAAAATAATTTGTAGATTTGCATGTGAATGATAAAAAACTTTACATAATATCAGGTTGTAATGGAGCAGGAAAAACAACTGCATCGTTTACGATTTTGCCTGAAATTTTAGATTGTAAAGAATTTGTGAATGCAGACGAAATAGCTAAAGGACTCTCGCCTTTTCAGCCCGAAAAAGTTTCTTTTGAAGCTGGACGAATAATGTTAAACAGAATTAATGAACTGCTTTCTGAAAACGAAAATTTTGCATTTGAAACAACTTTATAAACCAAAAGATGTAAAATCAAAATTGAGGAAGCAAAAAATAAAGGTTATCGAGTAATATTATTATTCTTTTGGCTCCAAAACATTGAGTTAGCTAAAGAGCGTGTAAAAATTAGGGTTTTGGAAGGTGGGCACAATATCAAGGCTTCAATTATTGAAAGAAGGTATATCAGAGGAATTAAGAATTTGTTCAACATTTATCTTCCAATCGTTGACGGAGCATTTATTTTTGATAATTCTGAAGCACAGCACGAATTGATTGCAGACAAACAAAAAGACAATTCATTGAATGTTATAAACACTGACAAGTTTAATCTTTTTAAAAATTACTATGACAAATACTGAAAAACATATTGAAGAAAAAAACAAAATACTAAAAGGACTTGAAAAAGTGTATGAAAAACTTTTAGAATTCAAGAAAATGAAAAATAGCGAGCTCGTTATTTTACGTGACAATAAAATAGTAAAAATAAAGCCTGAATAAATGAACATCGCCTAATAGCCACCTGGCTTAAGCGGCGGATTACAGTAAAGATGCAGCGGGATGTTCTCTTCTGTATTTGCAGCAATTGTTTCATTTGTAATTCAAAATCCCAGCCTTCGTTAAGTAGCGAAACGACCAAATAAGCACTTAACAAAAAAACAATAATTTTTAATTGCAGATTATCAAATAAAAATTATCTTTGCAGTCCCAAAATAGGGTCGAGAACCCAAACTATTATTAACAGAGGTCGGGAACCTCCAAAAAATAAAAATTATGCCAGTACGCATTAGATTACAAAGACACGGAAAAAAAGGGAAACCATTCTTTTGGGTTGTAGCAGCAGATTCTAGATCAAAAAGAGATGGTAAGTTTTTAGAAAAACTAGGAACTTATAACCCAAACACCAATCCTGCAACCATCGATTTGAACGTTGATTCATCGGTAAAATGGTTAAAAAACGGAGCTCAACCAACAGACACTGCCAGAGCAATATTGTCTTATAAAGGAGCCATGTTAAAATTACATTTAGATGGTGGTATCAGAAAAGGAGCTTTAACACAAGAGCAAGCAGACGCAAAATTTGAAGCTTGGTTAACAGAAAAAGAAGCAAAAATTCAGGCCAAAGTAGATGGTTTGATGAGCAAAAAAGACCAAGATAAAGCCAAAGCTTTACAAGCTGAAAAAGAAGCTAATGCTAAAAGAGCAGCGTCACAAGTTGTGGTTGAAGAAACCCCTGCTGTAGAAGATGTTGTGGCTGAAGAAGCAACACCAGAAGTGGCTGAAGAAGCAGCAGCTGCAGAAGAAGAAACCAAAGAATAATTTTAGTTAATATGACTAAAGAGCAATGTTTTTACTTAGGTAAAGTTGCTAAAAAATTTAGTTTCAAAGGAGAAGTACTCATTTATTTAGATACAGATGAAGTACACTTATACAAAAAATTGGAATCAGTTTTCATAGATTTTCATGAAACACTGGTTCCTTTTTTTATAGAAAAATCTCAGATTCACAAAATTAAATTTTTAAGGGTAAAGTTTGACGACGTTAATTCTGAACAACAAGCAGAAGAATTATTGAACAAAGAGGTTTATTTGCCCTTGGCGTTTTTGCCAAAATTATCAGATGAGCAGTTCTATTATCATGAAATCATTGGCTTTAAGGTAAAAGATGCTGTTTATGGCTCTGTTGGCAACATTAAATCTGTAAATGATTCTGGGGTGCAAGTTTTGTTAGAAATTGAACACAACCAAACTCAAATTTTATTACCACTTATTGATGAATTCATAGAAAAAGTAGACAAAAAAAATCAGGTTTTTTACATCAAAGCTCCACAAGGGTTAATAGATTTGTATTTAAATCCCCAATAAATCGGTAAGATTTTTTAACTTTACTTCCTCTAAATTTTTATCATGAAGAGTTTTGATACCTCAAACCTTAGTCCCGTTCAAATGCAGGCCATTTTACAAAGTTCTGTTGGCCCAAGGCCAATTGCCTTTGCAAGCACACTGAGTGTAAATGGCGTGCCCAATTTATCGCCGTTTAGTTTTTTTAATGTGTTTAGTGCCAACCCGCCAATTTTGGTGTTTTCACCTGCCAGACGGGTAAGAGATAACACCACCAAGCACACCCTGATTAACTGCGAAGCCCAAAAAGAAGTGGTGATTAACGTGGTTAACTATGATATTGTGCAACAAATGAGTCTTTCTAGCACAGAGTATCCTGATGGGGTAAATGAATTTGTAAAATCGGGCCTTAGCATGTTAAAATCAGACACCATAAAGCCTTATAGAGTTGCAGAAAGCCCTGTGCAATTTGAATGCAAAGTGAATCAAATTATTGCATTAGGAGACCAAGGAGGTGCGGGTAATTTGGTTATTTGCGAAGTCCTAAAAGTTCATATTTCAGAAAAAGTATTAAACGAAGCGGGCAATATAGATCAGCACAAAATAGATTTGGTATCAAGAATGGGAGGCAATTGGTATTCAAGAGCCAACCAAGGGTTGTTTGAAATTCCAAAACCTATATCAACCTTAGGCATTGGAGTAGATGCCATACCGGAATACATCAAAGCAAATACTTTTTTTTCGGGTAATGATTTAGGCTTGTTAGGAAACTCAGAAAAATTTCCTGATAAAGAAGAAATTGATATATTTGTAGCACAAAACAAAAATATTCAAGAAGCTATAAATCAGGCAGATGATGAGGCTTTGTTTGCAATAGCTAAAGACTATTTAAATCAGCAAGATGCTTGGAGTGCTTGGAAAGTACTCTTGGCCAATAAAAAGTAATCAAATTTTAAGCATATGGAAGTTTTAGGAAAAATTAAACTTATTGAACCTACGCAAGAAGTGGGCAGTAACGGATTTAAAAAAAGAAGTGTAGTAGTTACAACCGAAGAACAATATCCGCAATTTATTTCGGTAACCTTTACACAAGATAAGTGTGATTTACTAGACACGTATCAGGTGGGCGAACAAGTGAAAATCTCTATCAATTTAAGAGGGAGAGAATGGGTAAGTCCACAAGGCGAAACCAAATACTTTAACGACATTCAGGGTTGGAGAATAGAAAAGCTTGCAGCAAACACGGGTTCGGTGCCACCACCTGTTCAAACTATTTCAGACAACAGTCCAAAATTTCAAGCGGCTACAGATTTTAATCCTGCAGATCATGATGATTTGCCGTTTTAATTTTGAGTTAACTGTGTTTTAGTATTTAATCTAACGTTAAAATAAAATTCAAGTTTTCAGATTAATAATCTTTAAGATACCTTTGCATTTTGCCTAGGTATTTTTTTATGCATTTTATAAATTCTAAATCATTATTTTTTCCCCCATTAGACGCAGCAAGTAAAGAGGGTATCTTGGCCTATGGTGGCGATTTATCAAGAGAACGCTTACTTTTGGCCTATTCATTAGGTATTTTTCCTTGGTTTTCTGAAAGCGAACCTGTGCTATGGTGGGCTCCTCCTAAGCGGATGGTAGTGGTGCCCGGTTGGTATAAACCCCATAAAACCGTTCAACAAACAATAAACAAAAGGGTTTTTAAGGTAACCTTTAATGAAGACTTTAAAGCCGTTATTTATCATTGCCAAAAGGCCAAAAGAAAAGGACAAGATGGCACTTGGCTAACAGACCAAATGATAGAAAGTTACTTAGATTTGCACAAGATTGGCTATGCAAAATCTGTAGAAGTGTGGCAAAATGAAACCTTAGTAGGAGGTTTATATGGTGTAGATTTAGGCCATGTTTTTACGGGTGAAAGCATGTTTTCATTGGTAAGCAATGCCAGTAAAGTGGCTTTTGTATCACTTATCAACAAATTAAAACAAGACAATTACCAATTATTAGACTGCCAAGTTTATAATGACCACCTGGCTCATTTAGGAGCTTTTGAAATAGACCGAGATGTTTTTGTAAAAATTTTAAACAAACAACACCAAATCAACAATATATGAAACATCAACTTTTTATCTTTTTATGCTTGATGTTTCAGTTCTCTTTTGCCCAAGGGTCAGATAAAAAGTTTAAGTGGTTAAGAACAGGCTTTATATATGGCTATGCCTCACAAAACCAATTTATCATGCAAGATTCTGATTACAGATATGAAAACAATAGTTTTAAGTGGTCTAATCATTTTAATTTAATTACAAAAAACAAGCATGCTTGGGAATTACTCATAGAGCCTACATATTACAGATCTAAACACGAAAGTTTTAATGAATGGCAAGATTATTTTACCTCGGTAGATAATCCGGAGGAAATGAGAGCCGCGTTGATGCCTTTTAAAAGAATAAATGAATACGCATTAAATTTGGGAGTTATTTACAGATATTTTATAAGCCCTCAAGCCTCTTTGTATGCCTACTTAAACGTTGGCCCAATGTATATAGATACCGAAACAGAACGACTCAAAAAGGGATTTGCGTTTAGTGATATTTTGGCTGTTGGCTATCAATATAAAATAAGTCATATAGCCATAGATTTTAAAACTTATTTTAGACATGCGTCTAATGCTAATTTTCAATGGCCTAATTACGGTTTAAATTCTATAGGTTTTGAATTGGGAGTTTACTACGAATTTATCAGAAATTAATCTAGGATTTTGAGTTACATTTTTTTAGAAGGAAAACTTCCTAAAAGCTAAAAAAAATCTAAAAATTTTGATTTTCTTAAAATTTTAAGAATTTTAATTTTTGTAATTTTACCATTTAATTTTATTAATAGTTTTTTGATTGAAATTAAATTCAACATCATTATTAAAAGAATTAAGCTAAATAACAGATTATTTAAACTTCAGCAAAAACAATAACCAATGAAAACTAAAATCTTACTACTTATGATGATGATATCATTAACGCAGTGTAAAAAAAACGACACCAACATGAGCACTAATAACCCTTTTTTTGATGATTACACCACCCCTTATGAAGTGCCACCGTTTGATTTGATCAAAAACGAGCACTACAAACCCGCTTTTGAGCAAGGCATCAAAGAACATCAAGAAGAAATCAATCAAATTGTTAGCAACGCAGAAGCCCCAACGTTTGAAAACACCATTTTGACGATGGAAAATTCTGGAAAATTGCTCAGCAAAGTTTCTAGAGTTTTTTATAACCTCAATTCGGCCAATACCAACGAGGAAATGCAACAAATAGCACAAGACATTGCCCCGATGGTATCAGAACACAATGACAACATTTATTTAAACGAACAATTATTTGCCAAAGTTAAAACCATTTGGGATAACAAAGCTTCTGCCAATCTCGATTTAGAAAGTGCAAAACTTTTAGAAGACACCTATAAGTCTTTTGTGAGAAGCGGTGCCAATTTGAGTCCAGAAGACAAAGAAGTTTTAAGAAGTATAAATTCTGAGTTGAGTGTTTTAACCCTTAAGTTTGGGCAAAATGTGTTGGCCGAAACCAACAAATTTGAACTGGTGATAAAAAATAAAGAAGATTTATCGGGCTTATCAGATGAACTGATAGAGAATGCGGCAACCACCGCCAAAGAAAAAGGCAAAGAAGGGCAGTGGGTGTTTACTTTATCAAACGCTTCGGTAATGCCTTTTTTACAATATGCAGACAACCGCGAACTCAGAAAACAAATCTGGACAGCCTATGTGAATAGAAGCAACAATGCAGATGATTTAGACAATAACCAAAACGCAATAAAACTTGCAAATTTGAGATTGCAAAAAGCCAAACTGTTAGGATATGAAAACCATGCAGCGTATGTTTTGGAAGAAACCATGGCCAAAAATGCTGAAACGGTACTAGAATTACTCAACAAACTTTGGAAACCAACCTTGCAAAAAGCCAAAGAAGAAGAAGCAGAAATTGCTGCCATGATGAAGCAAGACGGCATAGCAGGAGAGGTGATGCCTTGTGATTGGAGATATTATAGCGAAAAAATTAGAAAAGCCAAATTTGATTTAGACGAGCAAGCACTAAAGCCTTATTTTAGCTTAGATAATGTTACAGCAGGCGTGTTTATGGTTTGTGATCAATTGTTTGGGTTGCAGTTTAAACCCATCAAAAACATTCCAACCTATCACCCTGAAGCCAATGCCTGGGAAGTGCAAGAAAAAGATGGCACCCTTTTAGGGATTGTTTACATGGATTTTCACCCCAGAGAATCTAAACGAGGTGGAGCTTGGATGACCTCTTACCGCTCTCAAGAAATGGTGAATGGTAAAAGAAAAGAACCCGTTATTTCTATTGTTTGCAATTTTAGCAAACCCACCGAAAATGCCCCGGCCTTGTTTACCTTTGATGAGGTATCTACCTATTTTCATGAGTTTGGTCATGCTTTGCACGGGTTGCTATCTAACGTAAAATATCAGAGTTTGGCGGGCACCAATGTCCCAAGAGATTTTGTAGAATTACCTAGCCAAGTCATGGAAAATTGGGCAGCAGACCCTACCGTACTCAAAATGTATGCTAAGCATTATAAAACAGGCGAAGCAATTCCGGATGAGTTAATTGAAAAACTTGAAAAAGCAGGCACTTTTGGTCAAGGGTTTGAGACAGCCGAGTATTTAGCCTCTTCGTTTTTAGACATTGATTTTCATACCATTTCACAACCAATTTCTGGCAATGCGGCTGCTTTTGAAGTAGCTTCTATGAAAAAAATAGGCTTGCCAAGTTCAATTGTTGCCAGACACAAAGCTAACTATTTTAACCACGTGTTTTCTGGAGGCTACTCGGCTGGTTATTACAGCTATATTTGGTCTGGGGTATTAGATACCGATGCCTTTGATCAGTTTAAAAAAACCAGCTTATTTAATCAAGAGAAAGCCTTGTCTTTCAGAAAAAACATCCTTGAAAGAGGTGGCACCGAAGACCCCATGGAGCTTTATAAAAGATTTAGGGGCAGCGAACCAAGCATTGAACCACTTTTGAAAAAAAGAGGATTGCTGTAACTGGAAGTGTTTACTTAAAGAAACAAAAAAACAAGGCTGTTCTAAAATGAATCGGCCTTGTTTTTTTAAAACTAAAATCAATCATTCAAGTCTTATGAAATTTACCCGTATTTATTTGTTATTTTTGATTTTGATATTTTTTAATCTATGCGACAGCCCCAAGCCGCTATTTAAAAATGAGCAGCCTCAACCAATATCCAGTATGAAAATAACCACCTCCACCGGAAAAGTTTACGATTTAACCAAACCACAAGACATCTCAATCCCTTTAAAAAACGGTGCAGATAATCCGGAAGCGTGGTATCAGCAACCACCACAAATTCTGCCAGTTGTCATGGGAGATTGGACCGGAAAGGTATCCTTAGGACAATCGTCTACTAACTTTAACAACATATTTTTTAACCCGCATGCCCATGGCACCCACACCGAATGTTTAGGCCACATAACGCATGAGTTTTATAGCATACAAGATTGCTTAACCCAATATTTTTTTGAAGCTCAACTCATCAGCATAACACCAGAAAAACAGGGAGAAGATTTAGTGATTACCAAAAATCAAATTCAAAAGCTATTAAATAATCCGTCATCAGAGGCCCTTATTATTAGAACCTTACCTAATTATAATGCAAAACTTACAGCCGCTTATTCAAATCAAAATCCTCCTTACCTAACCCAAGAAGCTGCAGTTTTTTTAAGACAGCAAAACATCAAACATTTATTGATAGACTTACCAAGTGTAGACAAAGAAAAAGACCAAGGGCAGTTACTGGCACACAAAGCGTTTTGGAACGTTACCAACACTCAACAGTTAAACCCTGACGCCAGATTAGATTGCACCATTACCGAACTAATTTTTGTACCTAATCACCTAAAAGATGGCAGTTACTTATTAAATCTTCAAATAGCTTCATTTGTAAACGATGCTAGTCCGAGCAAACCTTTATTATTTGCAGAAGAATAAGTAAAGAATAATTTAAAAAAAACGACACAAGAAATTTATTAAAATAATATCCCTCAAACCCTTATCATTTATTATTTTTGTGTTGAATTTTAACTTAATGAATAAGGTAATTTATTTTTGTTGCATAGCATTTTTAGTAGGGTCTTGTAAAAAAGAAAAATCGGCAAGCCTCCAGACCAATGATTATGCGGAACAACGCCAAACAGACTTTGAAACCATTCGGAGTGCTTGGGATTTTAACACCACCATACTCACCGAAGAAAGCTCAAAAACACTAGAATCTTGGCAAGAATGGCAAGATTTTACAGCGTTGTTGCAGCAAAAACCAACCTCTACCATGAGTGCGTTTATTGCAAGAATCAACTTGGTGCATGAAAAATCTAATGATTTGCTAAATAATATACCAGAATTCATCAACAACCAACAAGTAATTGGCAGAATAAAGCTGATTCAAACTGAAGTTAACAATGCATTTATGTATTTAAACTTAAATCAAATTTTGGTGATTCCGGCCAACAAAAGTCTCAAAAATCTTAAACTTGCCATCAACAGTTTTGAACAAAAAGTAAACGAAATTCACTTTAAAGCCAAAATCCCGATTGAGGAAGGAGAATTAGAGATGCTACAAAGATTAAAAGACACTAGCCGAGCAGCCAAATCAACCGAAATAAAAGACCAATCCATTGACTCTAGACCTTCTATTTAATAGCTACCACAGCAGCTCAAAAGTATTAGATGCAGCCAAACAACTGCAAAAGCCGTATCAAAAATTACTACTCAAAGGGTTAATTGGCTCAGGAACATCTTTTGTTACAGACGCTTTATTTAAGCACTTACCACATCATTTTTTGTTGATTTTTCCTGACAAAGAATCAGCAGCCTTTCATCATAATGATTTAGAATTGTTTATTAACCAAGCCCAAGTATTATTTTACCCCAGCTCCTACAAAAGGCCTTATCAGGTAGAACAAACAGACAATGCCAATATTTTGCTGAGAGCAGAAGTACTTAATAAAATTGCAAGAGCCAAACAACAATTGCTTATAGTGACTTATCCGGAGGCCTTGTTTGAGCAAGTGATAACCCAAAAAACACTACAACAAAACACCTTGAGCTTGCATGTGGGAGAAACGCTTTCTGTAGATTTTGTAAACGAAACTTTGTTTGAGTATGGCTTTGTGCGGGTAGATTTTGTGTCAGAACCTGGCGAATTTTCGTTGCGAGGGGGCATCATCGATGTGTTTTCTTATGCCCATGATGAGCCCTATAGAATAGAGTTTTTTGGCAATGAAATAGACAGTATCCGAACTTTTGACATCGAAACACAAATGTCGGTGAAAACACAGACACAATGCGAAATTGTATCGAACATCGAACAAAAAAAATCAACCGAAGCCCGACAAACTTTTTTTGATTTTATTAATTCTGAAACCGTAATTTTTATCGACGAATTGCAAGAAGCGGTTCAGCAACTAAACGAGCAATTTGTGTTGGCACAAAACATTTGGCAAGGATTGTCTCAAGACATCAAAAAAGCCAAACCAGAACAATTGTTTTGTGATGGAGTCACCTTGTTAAACAAAATAGAAACGTTTAAGGCCGTTGAATTGGGCAATAAGAGCTCGTTTAATGAAGCTTACACCATAGACTTTATGATGCAACCGCAGCCCTCGTTCAACAAACAGTTTGAGGTGTTGATAGACCATCTTAAAGAAAATTATTTTAATGGTTTGCAAAATTATTTGTTGTGTTCATCAAACAGTCAGGTAAAAAGATTTGAAGATATTTTTGAAAACATCAAAACAGAAACCCATCAAGACGATTTAAATTACCAATCTTTGGTGTTGCCAATTCATCAAGGGTTTCTAGATGTTCAGCACCAATTGGCTTGCTATACCGATCATCAAATATTTGAACGTTACCACAAATTTCAACTCAAGAATGTTGCCCTAAAAAAGCAATCGTTGTCACTCAAAGATCTCAATCAACTTGAAATTGGTGACTATGTAACGCATATAGATCACGGGATAGGAAAGTTTGGAGGGCTTCAAAAAATTGAGGTAAATGGCCAAAAACAAGAGGCCATCAAATTAGTGTATGCAGAAAACGACATTGTATACGTCAGCATTCACGCCTTGCACAAAATTGCCAAGTATAATGGCAAAGAAGGCACAGCCCCTAAAATTTATAAATTAGGTTCTAAAGCTTGGAAAGCCGTTAAAGAAAAAACCAAGAGCCGCATCAAAAAAATGGCTTTTGATTTGATTCAATTATATGCCAAACGCACCCTGCAAAAAGGACATGCCTTTGCCCCAGATTCGTATTTGCAAAAAGAATTAGAAAGTTCTTTTATCTACGAAGATACCCCAGATCAGTTGCAAGCCACCCTCGAGGTAAAACAAGACATGGAACAAGAAAAACCCATGGATCGGCTGGTCTGTGGTGATGTAGGTTTTGGCAAAACCGAAGTGGCCATAAGAGCCGCTTTTAAGGCCGTAGACAACAGCAAGCAAGTGGCTGTGTTGGTGCCTACCACCATTTTAGCCTACCAACATTACAGAACTTTTTCTGAAAGAATGAAAGGGCTCCCCGTAAAAATTGAATACTTAAATAGGTTTAAATCAGCTAAGCAAAAAACACAAATCCTCAAAGACTTGGCTTCTGGCCAATGCGACATCATCATTGGGACGCACCAATTGGTAAGCAAAAGCGTGCAATTTAAAGACCTAGGCTTGTTGGTTATAGACGAAGAACAAAAATTTGGGGTCAACGTAAAAGACAAACTAAAAACCATTGCCCCAGATGTAGATACCCTTACCCTTACGGCTACTCCAATCCCTAGAACGCTGCAGTTTTCTTTGATGGCAGCCCGAGATTTAAGCGTTATCAAAACACCACCACCCAACCGATATCCCATAGAAAGTTTGGTAATTAGATGGTCTGAAGAGCAAATAAGAGATGCCATTAGTTATGAATTACAAAGAGGGGGGCAGGTATTTTTTATTCACAACCGTGTAGACAACATCAACGAAATAGCAGGCATCATACAACGCTTGGTACCCGATGCCAAAATAGCCATTGGACACGGACAGTTAAACGGGCAAAAATTAGAAGAAATCATGCTCTCTTTTATTGAAGGGGCTTATGATGTATTGGTGTCTACAACCATCATAGAAAGTGGTTTAGATGTGCCCAATGCCAACACCATTTTTATAAACAATGCTCAAAACTTTGGCCTGTCAGATTTGCATCAAATGAGAGGGCGGGTGGGCAGAAGCAACAAAAAAGCTTTTTGCTATTTTATAGCACCGCCCTATCATCAAATGACCGAAGATGCCCGCAAACGCATTCAGGCCGTAGAGCAATACCGAGAGTTGGGCAGTGGCATTCATATAGCCATGAAAGACCTAGAAATTAGAGGAGCCGGAGATTTGTTGGGAGGCGAACAAAGCGGATTCATTAATGACATTGGGTTTGAAACCTATCAAAAAATTATGCAAGAAGCCGTTGATGAACTCAAAGAAAAAGAGTTTAAAGACTTGTATGAGCAAGACCCTCAAAAAAGTTATGTGAAAGATTTTACCATCGATACCGATTTTGAGCTTATGTTTCCGGATGATTATATCAACAGTGTAACCGAAAGGCTAAACTTATATAATAAACTTAGCCAAGTAAGCAATTTAGACACATTGCAAGCTTATCTAAATGAACTAACAGACAGATTTGGACCTTTGCCAAAACCATCGGTTGATTTGCTAAAAAGTGTAGAAATAAAATGGCTAGCACAGTCATTGGGTTTAGAAAAAATCATCCTCAAAGAACACAAAATGATAGGGTATTTTATCAGCAATCAAGAATCTGCTTTTTATAACACAGCAAACTTTATCAAGATTATGCAGTTTGTGCACCAGCACCCAAAGTTGTGCACCATCAAAGAAAAACAAACCAAGCAAGGCTTGCGGTTGTTGCTAACCTTTGAAGGGGTAAAAACCATACAAAAAGCGTTTGAAAATTTAAAGATCATAGAGGCGTTTTTGCATGATGTTTAAATTTTAATGAAACCAACATAAAGTATTTACAAATTAAAGCGGTAAACAAAACATACTTTTTTAATTATCTTTACCCCAAAATTAGTAAAACCATTCTTTGAATAGCACAAAATCTTTAATTAATCAAACGTTTATTTATGGTTTGGCCACGGTCTTACCTAGAATGTTTACGTTTTTATTGGTGCCACTTTATACGGATGTGCTCAGTAATAAAGACTACGGACTTATTACGATAGTGTTTTCGTATGTCATTTTTTTTAATGTGGTGTTGTCTTATGGTATGGAAACCACCTTTTTTCGGTTTTTTCACAAATCAGAACAAAAAGAAGATATCAGAGCCACTGCTCAATGGTCAGTATTTGTAAGCTCATTAGTTTTTTTAGTTTTGGCTCTCATATTTCATAAAACCATAGCTTCAGGCATTAGTGTTTCGACTGAAATTGTGAGATATGCTATTTGGATTTTGTTTTTTGATTCCTTAGTAGTTGTTCCGTTTGCCTTGTTAAGAGCTCAAAAAAAAGCCCTGACGTTTGCTCTTATTAAAATTGCCAATGTTGGCATTATGTTAGGATTGAATATTTTTTTACTTATTTTTTTGCCAAAGCTGGCTTTAAACAACTCTGAATTTTGGCCCATATGGCTTAGAGAAGACAAAATTGCCTACGTATTTATTGCCAATTTGGTGGCAAGTGGGGTTACGCTTTTGGTGTTTTTACCCAAGTATTTTAATTTACAAGGCGTGTTTTCTTTTAAAACATGGCAACAAATGATGCGATATGGCATCCCTATTTTATTGGCAGGTTTGGCCTTTGCCATTAATGAGCATTTTGACAAAATATTACTCAAAATATTGCACGTGCCCTTGCATCAAATAGGGGCCTATAGTGCCTGTTATAAAATTGGGGTTTTTATGGTGTTGTTCAGAACCGCATTTTCTTTAGGCATTGAACCTTTTTTCTTTAGCCAAGCTCAAGAAAAAAACGCCCCAGAAACCTACGCTAATATTTCAAAATATTTTGTGATTTTGGGTTCTCTCATCATGTTTATAGTGATTTTAATGGCCGACATCATTAAACCTATTATGATAAGAAACCCCAGTTATTGGGAGGCCATGAGCATAGTACCACTGATTGTAA
Source organism: Flavobacterium sp. (assembly GCA_036796275.1). GTDB lineage: Bacteria > Bacteroidota > Bacteroidia > Flavobacteriales > Flavobacteriaceae > Flavobacterium. The sequence continues at coordinate 14,667 of DAIRDG010000009.1, read as the reverse complement.
TGGCTAATTTTTTATTGGGTATTTATACCAACCTCTCCGTGTGGTACAAGGTTATAGATAAAACCTGGATAGGGGCTTTTATTTCGGTTTTGGGTGCATTAGTCACCATTGGTATCAACTTCTGGACCATACCAGCTTTGGGCTATGTAGGCTCTGCAATAGCTACCATATTGGCTTATGGGCTCATGGCTTTGATATCTTATTACTGGGGTCAAAAAAAATATCCCATTCCGTATCCAAAATTTGATATGGTGCTGTACATAACCGTTTCTACGGTGTTTTCGGGGGTCTATTTTTATTTATTTAGAGAAAACTATACCATCGGAAGCTTATTTTTTATTATCTTGTTGGCATTGGTTTTTTTTAAAGAAAAAAACAACTTTCAAAAATTATTATGGAACAAAACACCTTAGCAGTAAAAATTGTAAATTTATCTCATCACAGCTTGCCTCATTATGAAAGCGAGGGGTCTGCAGGCATGGATTTAAGGGCAGCGATTACAGACCCAATTATTCTAAAACCCTTGCAACGGACTTTGGTTAAAACTGGTTTGATGATAGCATTGCCCCATGGTTTTGAAGCACAAGTGAGGCCCAGAAGTGGTTTGGCGTTAAAAAAAGGCATCACCGTATTAAATTCACCCGGCACCATAGACGCAGATTATAGAGGAGAAATAGGAGTGATATTAATCAACCTGAGTGAGGAGGATTTTTTGATAGAAAACGGCGACCGAATAGCCCAATTGGTAATAGCCCCTTACCAAAGAATTTCTTGGCAAAGCGTTGAAGAATTAAATAACACACAAAGAGGCCAAGGAGGTTTTGGCAGCACAGGCACAAAATAAACACCCATGATTATATCGATGACAGGCTATGGTAAGGCCACCAAAATGTTACCAAACAAAAAAATTACGGTTGAGATCAAAAGCCTTAACAGCAAAACCTTAGACCTAAATGTAAGGTTACCTCAGTTTATCAGAGAACACGAAATGACCATTAGAACCTTGTTATCTGATAGTTTGATGAGAGGCAAAATTGATTTAAGCATCTATGTAGAAAACGAATCTGAGGTTACCAACCATCAAATAAATGTGCCAGTTGTAAAAAATTATATGCAACAAATCAATCAATTAGATGAGGCAATTCCGTCGTTAGAATTGATAAAACTGGCACTAAAGCTTCCGGAAACACTAAAAACCGAACGCGAAACATTAGAGGAAGAAGATTGGGGCATCGTAAAAGAGGTTTTAGAGGAGGCCTTACAGCAAATAGAGACCTTTCGCGTAAACGAAGGAGATGTTTTAGCCAAAGATTTTACCCTCCGAATTAACAACATTCAACAGTTGTTACAATCGGTTGAGGTTTTTGAAAGCGAAAGAAAAACCACGTTACAAAACCGTTTAAAAACCGCTTTAGAGCAATTGGCAGTAGAGGTTGATTTGAACCGCTTTGAACAAGAACTGATTTACTACCTAGAAAAGCTCGACATTACCGAAGAGAAAGTAAGATTGAGCAATCACTTAGATTATTTTCTTGAAACCATGAAAGACAACAATGGCAATGGAAGAAAATTAGGGTTTATTTTGCAAGAAATAGGCAGAGAAATAAACACCCTAGGCTCAAAAGCTAATCATGCTGGCATTCAAAAATCTGTAGTATTGATGAAAGACGAATTAGAGAAAATAAAAGAACAATGCCTTAATGTGTTATAAATAAGATACCATGAAAAAAGGAAAACTTATTGTATTTTCTGCTCCATCAGGATCTGGAAAAACCACCATCGTGAGGCACTTATTGGCACAAAACGAACTCAATTTAGAGTTTTCAATCTCTTGCACTACCAGGGCCCCGAGAGGAGTGGAAGTAAACGGCAAAGATTATTATTTTATAGATTGGCAACAGTTTAAAAACCACATTAAAAACGAGGATTTTATAGAGTGGGAAGAGGTGTATACAGACAATTTTTATGGCACCTTGCAATCTGAAGTACAACGCATTTGGGATCTTGGCAAGCACGTTATTTTTGATATTGATGTGGCTGGGGGCCTTAGAATTAAGAAAAAATTTCCGGAAGAAACCTTGGCTGTTTTTGTAAAACCCCCTAGTGTAGATGAACTTAAAAAAAGACTCAAGCAACGCTCAACAGAATCGGATGCCAAAATAGACATGCGAATTGCCAAAGCCCATGTAGAGTTGGCTACGGCTCCGCAATTTGATAAAATCATCAAAAATTATGATTTATCTGTGGCCTTGCAAGAGGCTTATGAATTGGTGAAAGGGTTTGTAGCGTCAGAAGCCTAAACTAGCCCATCACAAATTTGTAGATAAAATTAGCAGCTTCTCGGCCATCTAGGGCTGCATTTACAGCCAAATCGGCCCCTCGGGTGGCATCACCTCCAGCAAAAACACCTTGTAGCGAAGTTTGCATATCACTGTCAACCACCACGGCTCCAAATTCATTGGTTTGTATGCCACTGTTGTTTAAGAAACTTATCTGCTGATGATTAAACCCCAAGGCCAAAATAATTACATCTGCAGTAAGATTGTGTTCAGAGCCGTCTACTTCAACAATTTTTCCTCTGTTTGAACCTTGTTCTTGTTGTAATTTAGTTTGCACAAATTTCATCCCAATAATTTCACCATTTTCATTTGCAATAAAGTTTTTGGGTGCGGTATTAAATATAAATTTTACCCCTTCTTCTTTGGCCGCTTTTACTTCTTTGGTGCTGCCAGGCATGTTGTCTTCATCTCGTCTATAGATGCATTTTACTTTGCTGGCACCAGCTCTTATGCAGGTTCTTACACAATCCATGGCGGTGTCTCCACCACCAATTACCAAAACTTCTTTGCCCTTCACGTGGTATTTTGGGTCGGCGGGTTTGCCTAATAATTTCTTTTGAATATTGGTTAAAAATGGCACTGCCATATAAATCCTATCACTGTTGTACCCCTCGTGGCTCAACACCCGACCTTCGGTAGCCCCAAAAGCCATAAAAACGGCATCGTAGTTTTTTCTAAGTTCTTCAAAGCTGATGTCTTTGCCAATTTCGGTGTTTAGTTTTAGTTCTAGGCCAGCTTCCATTAGTAGTTTTACTCTTCTAAACACATCTTTTTTCTCTAACTTAAAACTGGGGATGCCATAGAGCAATAAACCACCGGGTTCGTCGTCTTTTTCAAAAATAACGGGTTTAATACCCGCTCTTAGCAAAAAGTTTGCACACGATATACCCGCTGGGCCAGAGCCAATAATAGCCACTTTTTTGTCGGATAAATTTGGGTTAAACTTGGGGGTATACCCTTCTTCAAAGGCTTTTTCGTTAATGTATACTTCTACAGACCCAATGGTTACCGCTCCATGTCCGTCATTGAGGGTGCATGCAGCTTCGCACAAGCGATTGTGAGGACAAATTTTGCCTAAAATTTCCGGAAACGGCGATGTTTCGTTAGAAATATCAAAAGCCAACTCCAAATCATCTTCTGCTACAAATTTTAGCCATTGCGGGATGTTGTTATGCAACGGGCATCCAACCGAAGAGCAATAAGGAATGCCACATTGAATGCATCTGCTGGCTTGTCCTTTGGCAGTATTAGCCGTAAAAGATTCATAAATTTCTTCGTAGTGCTGAATGCGATCTTTAGCATATTTGGTTTGCGGATCTATTCTTTCTATTTTGGTGTATTCGTACATAGCAGGGGTTGTTTTTAATTGCCTTCAAACGGATTAAGGGGGGCTTTCATATCTTTGGGGGTCACTAGCCAAAAAAATCGGAGTTCATCTAAAAAGTTTTCTAACAAATGTTGGGCTCTGATGCTTTGGGTTCTGTAAACAAAACTTCTGAGAATTTGTTTCAAATAATGACGGGCTTCCTCAGTTTCTTCGGTGTCTATGCGTTCAAGTTTTACTAATTCCATATTTACTTTGTCAAAAAAACTTAAATCTTTATCATACACAAAAGCGGCTCCACCGGTCATACCTGCTCCAAAGTTATACCCAGTATTTCCTAAAATTACCACTGTGCCACCAGTCATGTATTCGCAAGCATGATCTCCGGTGCCTTCTACCACCGCCAAAGCTCCAGAGTTTCTTACGGCAAAGCGTTCGCCTGCTACCCCAGCCACAAAGAGTTTTCCTCCGGTGGCCCCATACAAACAGGTGTTACCAGCAATGCCAAATTTGTTTTGTACATCTTTTGGCTTAACAACAATGCGGCCTCCTCGCATACCTTTGCCTACATAATCATTGGCACTACCCGTAAGGAATAAAGACATGCCTGGAGACAAAAACGCCCCAAACGACTGTCCAGCATTTCCGGTAAGCTTATAAACAAGCGTGTCTTTAGGTAAACCATTATCACCATAAATTTCAGCAATATAGCCGCTGGTGTAAGCCCCAAAACTTCGGTTGGTGTTATTAATTGTTTTTTCTAATGTAAAGGCTTGCTGGGGGTTTTGAATGGTTGGTTTTACTTCTTCCAACATGGCTTTTTCGAAGGTGTTGTGATCAAAAGGGACATTAATAGGAGTTTGTTGGGTGTTGGCTCCTGCTAAATTGAACAAAATGCTGTTAAAGTCAAATTTTTGTGCAAACGGATGGTCTATAATTTTAAGCAATTCTGTTTTGCCAATAATTTCTTTGAGGGATGTGTAGCCTAAATTTGCTAAAATTTCTCGTACTTCTTCGGCTACATTTTTTAAATATGCCACAATGCCCTCAACGGTTCCGGTATAGTGTTCACGGAGTTTATCATCTTGGGTGGCAATGCCTACACTACATTTGTTTAAATGACAAACGCGTAATATTTTGCAACCCACGGTGTTCAGTAAAATTGTGCCAAACCCATAACTTTCGGCTCCTAAAATGGCAGCTTTTACCACATCTAACCCGGTTTTGAGACCCCCGTCTGTTTGAAGCTCAACGGATTGCCTCAAATCATTTACCTTCAGGGCATTATGGGCTTCTACCAAGCCTAATTCCCAGGGGTTTCCGGCATATTTAATAGACGCTAACTGGGCTGCTCCGGTGCCACCATCACAGCCTGAAATAATAATTTTGTCGGCATAGGCTTTGGCCACCCCAACGGCAATGGTGCCTACCCCAGAGGAGGATACCAGCTTTACACTCACACGGGCTTTGGGGTTAACTTGTTTGAGGTCGAAAATTAATTGTGCCAAATCTTCAATAGAATAAATATCATGATGAGGTGGCGGTGAAATAAGCGTTACCCCAGGTATGGTATACCTTAAACTTGCAATGAGTTGAGTTACTTTGGCTCCTGGCAATTGGCCACCTTCACCTGGTTTGGCTCCTTGGGCCAATTTGATTTGAATTTCTTCGGCACTTCTTAAATAGGCAGGCGTAACGCCAAATCTGCCAGAGGCCACTTGTTTTATTTTGCTGTTTTTTGAAGAAAAGTAGCGGTTTTTATCTTCACCACCTTCGCCAGAATTACTCATAGCCCCCAAAATATTCATGGCTTCTGCCATTGCCTCGTGGGCTTCCGGAGAAATTGAACCCAAGCTCATGGCAGCAGAATTAAAACGGCAAGTAATATGTTCTATGGGCTCCACTTGATCTAATGAAACAGGAGATTGAGGCGTGTTGAGTTCAAAAAAGTCGCGGATCATCCGCAAACCTCGGTGGTTAATTTGGTTTTGAACCATCAAGTAATCTTCTTTTTGAAGCGTACTTGCAAATTTTCTGATGCCTATAGATACTGCAGGGGCATAATCATGGTATTCGCCTTTGGCTTTAAATTTATAATAGCTGCCAACCTCTAATTCGTATTGATTTTTGATGGCGTTAATTTCAAATGCTTTTTGATGATAGTGGCACAAACGCTCTTCGATGTCTTGATAAGAAAGGCCATGCAAAAAAGATTCTGCATAATAAAAACAATCATGGGTGATGTCTTTGCCCAAACCAATGATGTCAAACAAGGCACTGTTTTGGTAGCTATCAATGGCACAAATACCCATTTTCGACATGATTTTGAGTAAACCAGCATTCAGGGCTTTGTTGATGTTTTTGAGTGATTCTTTTTGAACTTTTTTGAGTGACTTATCTATTTTTTTGGCATTTCTCTCGGCAATTTGAAGCGTAGAGGCATACAATAAATACGGATAAACCGCAGTGGCTCCAAAGCCAATCATCACGGCACAAGAGTGGGCATCATGAATTTCGCCAGAAATAGCTATGATGGAGGCTTTACTTCTAATTTTTTTAGCAACCAAATGTTTGTTCAAATATCCAATAACCATGGGCATTGGTATAATTTTTTGGGAAGCATCTAAGGCCCTATCGTCTAAAACAATAATGCTAACCCCTTCAAAAATGATGGCTTCTTCAATTTTTTGAGCCAAGTCTTGAAGCGATTTTTGCAAGTTAACAACAAAGGAGGTATAAAAAACTTGCGACCTAAACCGCGGGTTGTATAGTGGGTTGTTTGAATTGCCAAAGGAAGTAATGGCATTGAGTTTTTCTTTAGATATAACGGGACTGTTTAACCGAAGTCCGATGGCATTTTCAGGAATTTCTCTCAAGATATCTCCTCGCGGCCCTAGGGTAACACTTAACGACATGATAAGTTTTTCTCTGAGCGGATCTATTGGTGGGTTGGTGACTTGAGCAAATTTTTGACGAAAGAAATCGGTGAAATTTCTCTGCACTTCGCTAAAGCAAGCCATGGGGGTATCATCTCCCATAGAACCAATTTCTTCTTTGCCTTCGGAGGCCATTGGGGCTATGATAGATTCTAGGGTTTCGTGAGTGTAGTTAAAATAGCGTTGATAAATAGTCACTTCGTTGAACACATAATCAGAGTGGTCTAAAAAGTTTTCTTCTATTTGCTCTATTACAAAGTTTTGATAGCGATGCAGCCAATCGGTGTAGGGTTGAGAGTTTTTGAGGTATTTTCTAATTTCATCATTTTTTAGCACTTTGCCATGCAGGGTGTCTATGGCAATAATTTCGCCACCATTAAGTTTACCCTGCTCTTTGATATTTTCTTCTTCAATGTCTATAACCCCTAATTCGCTGGCAATTAAAAACTTATTGTCATGCGTAATAATATATTTGGCTGGTCTTAGTCCGTTTCTGTCTATGGCTGTGGCCAAGTATCTTCCGTCGGTAAAATTAACGGCTGCGGGTCCATCCCAAGCTTCAAAATTGGCTGTTAGGTACTCGTAAAAAGCCCTAATTTTGTAGTCTTGTTTGGGTAGGTTTTGCCAAGCCGGCGGAAACATGCAGCTCATGGCCTTAAAAAAGTTGACCCCATTGGCAATGAGGAATTCAAACATATTATCAATACTGCCACTATCACTTACATTTTTGCTTAATACGGGTAATATTTTTTCTAGCTCTTTGTCGGAATACACCAAACTTTTGTTGTTTTCTGTATTAGCTTCAACAGAATACCGGTTGCCAGAAATGGAGTTTATTTCACCATTATGGGCAATATTTCTGAGGGGTTGAGCCAAAGACCACTTAGGCAAGGTGTTTGTAGAAAACCTTTGGTGAAACATGGCATAAGCCGTTTTAAAGTTAGGCTGTTTTAAATCTAAATAAAAAGCCCCTAGATTATCAGGTTTCACCAAGCCTTTGTAGCTGATTAGTTTTGAAGATAAGGAGGCGATATAAAAATCTGAATGACTAGACAATTGGTGCTCTATGGTTTTGCGGCTGAGGTATAAAATTTCTTCAAAGCGTTGATCGGCCACCGGGGCATTTGGGATCACGAAAGCATGGGTAATGTTGGGCAAGGTTTTTTGAGCCAAACTGCCCAACACCGTTACATCTACCGGTACGGGTCTGTAAAAAAGAAGTTTTAAATCATTTAGTTGTAAGATGTTTTCGAAGGTTTTTTTTTGAGATTCATCTGTAAAAAAAACAACACCCACAGCATATTTTTTTGGTAGTTCAAGGCCATTTTGCAAGGCAGACTCTCGCATAAATTCATCTGGCATGGCCATTAAAACACCGCAACCGTCACCACTTTTGCCATCAGCAGCCACAGCCCCTCGATGAATCATTCTCCCTAAGGCATGCAGGGCATCTTCGGCAATTTTTCTTTCGGGTTTGTTGTTAATGTTGGCAATGATACCACAACCACAACTGTCTTTAAAGGCATGAATTAAATCTTTCATTTAGTGGAAATAACAAATTATAATGTTACCTACAAAGTAAATGAAATTACAAATATTTTGAAAACATTGAGGCTAATAACCCATTTGATTTAGTGATTTATGGATTTAGCTGTTAAAAAAACAACAATAACACAAAAACAACATCAGTAAGAATCATAAATATGATAACTTGACAAAATCAAAGAGAATGATTTTAATTCAACAAATGTTAAAAGGTTTAAATTTCGCTTGATTATTGTCAAAATAATGAGTGGGTTAATAACTCATTTCAACAATTTTTTCTACTTTTTCTAGGGTAACTTGTTGTTTTTCTCCGAGGGCTTTCCAGCCTCTTTGTTCAAATCTTTGGCCAATAATTTGTTTGGTATTGCTGATGTCTTGGGAAGTGTTTTCAGAAATTTTTAGTTTCATACCCATTTGAATTAAAAACTCTTTGGTTTTTTCGATGGCCATTTTTGCAATGTTTTCAGAGCTGCCCTCTAGTTTCCAGACTTCAACACCATATTGGGCAAGTTTGTCTTTTTTTTGTTCAAACATTACTTCATACAAATTAGGAGCAATGATGGCCAAGGTTCTGGCATGGTCTATTTCATACAGTGCTGTGAGTTCATGGCCAATCATGTGGGTAGCCCAATCTGTTGGCACTCCTTTTTGAATAAGCCCATTAAGAGCCATGGTGCATGACCACACAAAATTAGAAGCCAATTTGTAATCTGAAGGATTTTCTACCACTTTAGGGCCAATTTCTATAAGTGTTTTTAGGATGCTTTCGGCAATTTTATCTTGCAAGATTGCATTGTGTTTGTAGGTGAGATATTGTTCCATGACATGCGTAAAGGCATCTACCACGCCATTTTGTAATTGTCTTTTGGGTAAAGACTGAATAACAGTGGGGTCAACTATAGAAAATTTTGGAAACAAAGCTTTGCCTCCCAACACAAGTTTTTCATTAGTTTTTTGAATAGTAATCACTGATCCGGAGTTCATTTCGCTACCCGTAGCTGGCAGAGTGAGTACTGTGCCAAAAGGGATTACCTCTTCGGGATTTTTAAATAAAATGTTTTTTCTGAGAATGTCTTCCGGATTGCCCTGATATTTTACCGCTGCCGAGATAAACTTTACGCCATCTATCACACTGCCACCGCCTACAGCCAAAATAAAATTGACGTTTTGCTGTTTGATGATTTCAACTGCACCAAGCAGGGTTTCCATTCGCGGATTGGGTTCTACACCCCCAAACTCAATATAGTCAAAACCAGTAAGGGCTTCAGAAATTTGATCATACACACCGTTTTTAAAAATACTGCCACCACCATAAACCATCAATATTTTTTGATTTTTGTCAATTTCAGCAGATAATTTTGAAATTTCGCCTTCGCCAAAAATGTATTTTACGGGATTATATAAATCGAAATTTTTCATGATAATTTTTCTTCAAATTTAAATACAATACTTAATAACGGGTGTTAAGTTAACTCTAAATAAATAAAAATTATAAAAACACCTTTAAAGAATTTAATTTTATACCAGAATTTTCAATAAAAAAGCGGAAATTTCAATCGAAGGATATAATTTTTAAATTTCAATCAATTTTCTTTAAACATGCAATGACCTAAAGTATATTTGATAACATTAATTTAACATACATTCATAGGATTAATATCAAATTTGCAAAAAAATTAGAACATGGAACAGCTCTATATTGTCATGATAGTAGCGATAGTGATACTAGCTATTTTAGACTTAGTGGTTGGTGTGAGCAATGATGCGGTAAACTTTTTGAATTCTGCCATTGGGTCCAAAGCGGTTCCTTTTAAAACCATCATGATAGTGGCTTCTTTGGGAGTGCTTTGCGGAGTCATGTTCTCTTCTGGGATGATGGAAATTGCACGAAGTGGAATCTTTAATCCTTCGATGTTTAGCTTTAATGATGTGATGATCATTTTTTGTGCTGTAATGATGACGGACATAATATTATTAGATGTTTTTAATTCATTTGGCTTACCCACCTCTACTACGGTTTCCATCATTTTTGAGTTACTCGGGGCTTCTGTTTGTATAGCTATTTTTAAAATATACGCATCGGATGGTGATTTTAACACGGTAATGAGTTTTATCAATACAGAAAAAGCTTCAGGCATTGTTTTTAGTATTTTACTGTCAGTTTTTTTATCGTTCATAATAGGTAGTATCATTCAGTATATTACACGGTTGTTGTTTACCTTTAATTTTCAGGAGAAATTAAATTATTATGGAGGAGTTTTTGGTGGTTTGGCACTAACGGCTATTTCATATTTTATTCTTATTAAAGGATTAAAGGGAGTTTCATTTATATCCAAAGTTCAATATGATTGGATCATGAGTAATCAAAATTATTTGATTATTTTTAATTTGATACTGTTTACTATCATATCTCAAGTTTTAATCAGTTTCTTTAAAATTAATATTTTAAAACTAATTATCGTTGTGGGCACTTTTGCATTAGCCTTGGCCTTTGCAGGAAATGATTTAGTTAATTTTATTGGAGTGCCCTTGGCAGCCATACAATCATACGATTTTTGGAAATCTTCCGGCATCAATAGCCAAGATTTTATGATGGATAGTCTTAATAGCACTGATATCATTGCACCACTTCAATATTTGTTTTTAGCTGGTGTAGTGATGGTAGTAACCTTATGGACATCTAAAAAAGCAAAATCAGTAGTAGAAACGGGTGTAAACTTATCAAGACAAAGCGAGGGAGAAGAACGCTTTGATGCCAATTTTTTATCACGTGGGGTTGTGAGGTTTGGAGTTGCCGTTGGCAAAGGTGTTGGTTATTTTGTTCCAAGTCTTATACAGCAAAAAATAGACTTAAGATTTCAAAAGAATATCTCAGATAAAAACGACAAAGAAGAACCAGCTTTTGATATGATCAGGGCTTCTATTAACTTAATCATAGCAAGTATTTTAATTTCTATAGGAACCTCGTTAAAGTTACCATTATCTACCACTTATGTTACTTTTATGGTGGCCATGGGAACCTCTTTTGCAGATAGAGCCTGGGACAGAGAAAGTGCTGTATTTAGAATTGCAGGCGTTTTTTATGTAATTGGCGGTTGGTTTTTTACAGCAATTGTGGCGTTTTTAGCCGCTTTTGTTATCGCTTTTATCCTAAAAATAGATGGATTGATAGGCCTAATTGCAATGATAATTTTATTATTAATTTTAATTTACAATAATGCACGAAGGTTAAAAATTAGAAACCAAGAGAAAGAAATATTACAAAGTTTGAGAAACGAAGACATTGTAAACATTCAGGGAATTATCATTGAAAGTTCTGATCAAATTAAAAAGTTTATTCAAAAAACAAATGTTTTATATTCAGAAACCATTGAAAATTTGAGCCTTCAAAATTTAGTGAACCTTAATAAAAATAAAAAAAATCTCAAAAAGTTAGAAAAAGAAATAGAGGAATTAAAGAGTAATATTTACTATTTTGTAAGAAATTTAGACGATGCATCTGTAGAGGCTAGTAAATTTTATATCATCATTTTAGGTCATCTGCAAGACTTGGTGCAGTCGTTATCTTTTATCATAAACAATAGTTATGACCATACTAATAACAATCATAAGCAGCTAAAGTTTAATCAAATAAGAGACCTTAAAAATATAGATAATAATCTCTCAGAGTTTTTAGATAAAATAGACACCCTTTTTAAGGAGAAAAATTTCACACAATTAGAGCAAATTCTAAATCAAAAAGAATTAATTAAAGAGCAAATAAACGAATTGCTTCAAAAACAAATCATAAGAATTAGAACCACAGAAACAAGTCCTAAAAACAGCAAGTTATATTTTGGTATTTTGTTAGAAACCAACGATTTAATTAAAGCCATTGTTAATCTTTTAGTATTATTTGAAGAATTTCAGCAATATCATAAAACTCAAAACAAGAATTTGTAGTAGTTTATAGTTAAAATTGTATAAGTCTTGTAAAATAAGCTAATAGAAAGGATTATTTTATTAAATTGCCAATTATTTTAAAATTTACCATGCAATTTATTAAAAACCTTTATTGGCTGTGTATCTTATCCCTACTTTCAAATTTCACGATCGCTCAAAATTTGATTATAAATGGGGGGTTTGAACAAGGCCCAAACATTGGCTATGCAGGAGGCCTACCACCAAACTATAATCTAATCATCACTCCGTCAGGCAATACGACATCTGGTAATTGGGCAGTGGCTGTAAATCCGTTTCCGTTCAACACCACCAATTTTATAAACACGGGAGACTACACAACAGGCTCTGGCAATATGATGCTGGTAGATGGTACAACGGTTGGAGGTCAACAAAGATTCTACAGAGCAGGTTTTGGAGGCACTGGAATTTGTGGTCTTACGCCCGGGCTAACGTACACCTTTTCTTATTGGATTCGCTCAATCTTCAACACACCCAATGGCACTTTAGCTAATATAGGAGTACAATTTGGCAATGCCACCAACATATCGTTAGTTTTTGGTTCACAAACAGCACCACCAACGGCAGATGGTTGGCAACAAGTCATTTACACTTTTAGTGCAGTAAATAATTGTGTGAATATTGAAATGTTTAACAACAACACAGATTTAGCGGGTAATGATTTTGCCATTGATGATTTATCTCTAACACAATCAGCTCCATTATTTGCAAATCATTCGGTGTTTCAACCTTCTTGTTTAGGAAGTAATGACGGTTTTGCGGCAATTTATACCCGAGGGGGCCAAGGGCCGTTTAGCTTTAGCTTATCTAATGGTGGTTTTTCGGAAACCAACGCAACTGGCACTTTTAGTAATTTAACTCCGGGCATTTATAATGCTACAATTACTGATTTAAATAATTCTGTGTTTAATATTAATAATATTCAAGTTAATGAACCAAATGATTTGGTTATTACAGGCGATACGTCCGTATGTGAAAATCAATCTACAACCTTGCAAGTTGCTAATGCAACAAATCCGGTTTGGACTGCAAGCCCGCCTGATCCTAGTCTTACAACACCAAACCAAAGCAGTATTACGGTTTCACCACAGCAAAATACAACTTATACAGTAACCTCCACAAGTAATACCGTAAACCTCATTACCAACGGAGATTTTTCTCAGGGTAACACCAGTTTTTTTTCAGACTACACTTATTTTTTTTCAAACCCAACGGGTCTTCAGGGCTCCTATGGTATAGTAACGAATCCTAATGGTTGGTTATCAGGCTTTCCCCTTTGTCCTCAAGACTTAATAGACAACAACCCGATGTTGGTTGTAGATGGCTCTACAGTAAATAACGGAACCGATGCAGTTTGGTGCCAAACAGTGCCGGTGACACCAAACACAAACTACCAATTCACTTACAGAGTCAGGTCTTTAGTTGCTCTAAATTTAGCCACCATTCAAGTGCTTTTTAATGGAACTCCTGCGGGCACACCTCAAACGGCTCCTAACAATATTTGTGATTGGCAAACCAGAACAGTTAATTGGAACTCAGGAGCCAATCAAACCTTGAGTATTTGCATTTATACTACCAATACCCAAGCCCAAGGCAATGATTTTGCTTTAGATGATTTTACGTTGTTACAAAATTCTAATTGTGTGCTCACCAAAGAGGTGGTAGTAAGTGTTGTGAACCCCCAAATAATCACAAGTTTCAATTATAATACACCTGTTTGTAGTATTTCTGAAAATTTACTTCCAAACCTAAACGCTGAATTCACGACAGGAGGTGTTTTTTCAGCCGAGCCAATTGGCTTGAACATTAATCCATCTACCGGAGAAATTAATATATCAGCATCAAATGCTGGGCAGTACACCATTACTTATACCATAGAGGAAGATCTTGATAATTGCATTCCTTTATCTTCTTCTTCATTTGTGTTGAATATTTTATCGCCTCAAGACCCTACAGTTTCTTTTAGCTATAGCATCCCAACTTGTGTTAACACTGGAAATTTTGCTCCTCTTTTAGCAAATAACTTTACAATAGGGGGCATTTTTTCTTCAAACTCCACCAATCTTGACATTGACCCTTCAACGGGGGTTATCAACATCAACAATTCTTTACCAGGTAATTATCTAGTCACCTACCAAATATCAGAAAATCCAACATTGTGTTTGTTATCGGGTACTTTTTCTACAGCAGTATTTTTTACCAACACCCTGCAAAGCCCCACCATTTCAAACATTCAAAATATTGATTGTGATAATAATTTGGGAAGTTTCACCGTATCTTCACCTCTTGGGAATAATCTTGAATACAGTCTAGATGGCGTTAATTATCAAACGTCACCACAATTTAACGATTTAATACCAAATATTTATCAAGTAACCGTGAGAAGCAATGATTTATCATGTGCATCAACTCCTGTGATGGTTACAATTGAAGCACTCATAGATCCAATTAATATTGTTCAGCCAGATGCTCTCCAAGTATGCGATGCCAACAACGATGGCTTTGCCCTGTTTGATTTAACCCTCGCGGGTGCTCAGGCTTTGGCTGGCAACCCAGACTATGT
>DAIRDG010000008.1:0-67469 GCA_036796275.1 Flavobacterium sp. | reverse complement strand
AGACCAGCTAGAAAGCCTATCGCCTTTGGCTTACGCCGAAGATTTTGACAATGTAGGTTTATTGGTTGGCCATCCTGAAGACAAAGTAACTGGCATTTTGGTATGTCATGATGTCCTAGAAGCTGTAGTAGAGGAAGCCATTGAAAATAACTGCAATTTAATTGTTTGTTTTCATCCGATTTGGTACAAAGGGCTCAAAAGACTCAACGGCAGTAATTATGTAGAGAGAACGCTAATAAAAGCGATCAGACATCAAATTGCCATTTATGCCATACACACTGCCTTAGATAATCACTTTTTGGGGGTTAGCGATTTGATGCTAAAAGCTTTAGGTGTTGAAACTTCAGAAATTTTGATTCCAAAATCGCACTACATTCAAAAATTGGTAACCTACACTGTGCCAGAAAACACTGACCAATTAATGACTGCTTTGTTTGAAGCTGGTGCGGGCAGCATTGGCAATTATACGGAATGCAGCTTCAGGTCAGCTGGTAAAGGCACCTACAAAGGCAATGCATTGAGCAATCCGGTTTACGGACAAAAAGGAGTAAGATCAGAAGTTGAAGAAATTAAAATTGAAGTAACTTTTGAAAAGCACTTGCAATCAAAAATATTAAACGCCCTTAAATCAAATCATGTGTATGAAGAAGTTGCTTTTGAAATTCATCAGTTAGAAAATAAATTACAAAATGTGGGGCTAGGAAAAGTTGGTTGGTTAAAAAATGAGATGAAAACCCCCGATTTTTTTCATTTGATTAAAGAAAAACTTAATATTTCGGTGATAAAACACAGCGAAATCATAAAAAATAACATTCAAAAAATTGCTTTTTTAGGTGGTGCTGGAGCTTTTGCTATAGAAAACGCAATAAACTGTAAGGCAGATATTTACATTACTTCAGACCTCAAATATCACGATTATTATAGGGCGGAAAACAAAATTATCTTGGCTGATATCGGACACTATGAAAGTGAGATGTTTACAAAAAATTATATATTTGATTTTCTTAAAAAAAAATTCACTAATTTTGCAATCATTTTAACAAAAACAAATACCAATCCCGTTAAGTACTTTTAAACTATGGCAAAATCTGTAGAAATAACTGTAGAGGCAAAATTAAGAGCCCTATACGATTTGCAACTAATTGATTCAAAAATTGACGAAATAAGAAATGTGAGAGGCGAGTTACCGCTTGAAGTAAGAGACTTAGAAGACGAAGTTGCTGGATTAGAAGCTAGACTTCACAAATTTGAAAAAGACTTAGAAAACATAGATCTTGACATCAAAAATTACAAAAATTCTATTGATGGTCACAAAGAATTGATTAAAAAATATAATGATCAACAAAAAAATGTAAGAAACAACCGTGAGTTTAATTCTTTATCAAAAGAAATAGAATTTCAGGAACTTGAAATTGAACTTGCTGAGAAAAAAATAAAACAGGCCAGAGCTACTACAGAATTCAAAGTAGAACAAATTGCCAAAGCTAAAGAAGAATTAGATCAAAAAGCTTCTCACTTAAAATTTAAGAAATCTGAGTTAGACAACATCATGTCTGAAACACAAAGTGAAGAAGAATTTTTGACCCAAAAATCTGAAGAATTTTCTAGTAAAATTGAAGAGCGATTGCTCAATGCTTACAAAAGAATCAGAAGCAGCGTAAAAAATGGCTTGGCTGTAGTGGCTATAGAAAGAGGAGCTGCCAATGGCTCTTTTTTTACCATACCGCCTCAAACTCAGGTAGAAATTGCAGCCCGCAAAAAAGTAATTACCGATGAGCACAGTGGTAGAATTTTGGTAGACCACGTATTGGCCACCGAAGAAAAAGAAAAAATGGATAAACTCTTCAAAAAAATGGCATAACCAACTTTTTGTGATGTTCCAAAAAATTATTATAACCCTCTTATCAACTTACATAAGAGGGTTATTTGTTTTAGATAAGCAAAGATCTATTGCGTTAATCTTCAAGTTGTTTAGTAAACCCAGCAAAGGAAAATATCAATTTAAAACTGTTTCATCAGAACTTGTTGGCTTTCAATATAACAAAGAAAATATTGAAAGTAATCAAATTCCCTATTATAGCTACACCAAGCCAGAAAATAAAGCTGCTGTGTTATTAATTCACGGATGGAATAGCAATGCCAATAGATGGCAAGCATTATTACCTTATCTAAAATCACTCAAATTAAATATTTATATCATAGAAGCTCCAGGCCATGGTAGTCATTCAAGTCAATACTTTTCGGTGCCTGCCTATGCAAAAGATATTTACTTACTCCATAAAAATTATCATTTCAATTATATGTTGGCACATTCTATTGGAGGCACTGCCCTTTTTTATGCCGTTTATCTTTATGAAATGAATTCTATTAAAAAAATAGTAAGCTTAGGGGCACCGAGTGACATGAGAATTTTAATTGATAATTTTTATCAAATTTTAAAACTGCCAAAAAATATTCAATCATCGTTTAATGAATTTCTAGAACAAAAATTCAACATCAACATTGATGAATTTTCTGTCTCAAATTTTACAAAAAACATTCAAATTCCTGTATTTCTTTCACATGATCAACAAGATAGCATCGTTATGTTTTCAGAAGCTAAAAAAATTAATCAAAGCCTCAAAACCTCCGAAACATTCTGGTTGAACCAAGGCAATCACAGCATGCATAACGTTGAATTATATCAAAAAATTCAAGATTTCTTAAAAAACTCAACCTCATAAACAATTATACATTTGTTACAAAAACAACATAATTATTGTTTTAGTGTAAAAATATAACATATTGTTATTTTTTGTTAACTTTAAGTAAACGTAATGGAAATTAGGGATTTAAGCTATAAATTTGCAATATCAAAATTTCAAACATGACAAAAGAACAATTATTGCAAGTTGCCAACGAATTTGGGGCTCCGGTTTATGTATATGATGCAGAAAAAATAATTTCTCAATACGAAAGATTAACCAAAGCTTTCCCAAATATTGATGATTTAAGATTACACTATGCCTGCAAAGCCTTATCTAATATATCGGTTCTTAAACTTTTAAATCAATTAGGCTCAGGGCTAGACACGGTTTCTATACAAGAAGTTCAACTAGGTTTAGCCGCTGGATTTAAGCCCGAAAAAATTATCTACACTCCCAATGGTGTTTCGTTAGATGAAATTATTGAAGTAGCCAAATTGGGTGTGCAAATCAACATTGATAATCTATCTATTTTAGAACAATTTGGCACCTTGCATCCAGAAATGCCGGTTTGTATCAGGATAAATCCGCACGTGATGGCTGGTGGCAATGCCAACATTTCGGTAGGGCACATAGATAGTAAGTTTGGTATATCTGTGCATCAACTGCCACACATTATGAGGATAGTAGACAATACCCACATGACCATTAATGGCATTCACATGCACACGGGGTCAGATATTTTAGACATTGGTGTGTTTTTGCATGCGGCAGAAATTTTATTTGACTGTGCAAAACATTTCACAAATCTCACTTTTATTGACTTCGGAAGCGGATTCAAAGTGCCTTATAAAATTGACGATGTTGAAACCGATGTTGAAGAACTTGGCGAAAAACTCAGCAAAAGATTCATAGAATTTCAACAAGCTTATGGCAAACCACTTAGGTTGGCTTTTGAACCAGGTAAATTTTTAGTGAGTGAAGCGGGCTATTTTTTAACCAAAGTCAATGTGGTAAAACAAACCACCTCAACGGTATTTGCGGGGGTTGATTCAGGATTCAATCATTTAATCAGACCCATGCTTTACGGCTCTTATCATCAAATATCCAACATCAGTAACCCTAACGGTAAAATGAGATTTTATTCGGTAGTGGGCTATATTTGCGAAACAGACACTTTTGCAAACAACCGAAGAATACAAGAAATAACCGAAGGTGATATCTTGTGTTTTAACAATGCAGGAGCCTATTGCTACCAAATGTCATCAAATTATAACTCAAGGTTTAGGCCTGCCGAAGTTTTGTGGCATCAGGGTAAAGCTCAACTTATAAGAGCGAGAGAAACTATGGAGGATATTTTGAGAAATCAAATTTTGGCAGATATCAATGTTTTTGAAACGGTGAGTTAGAGATTTAAATCTTTATAAAAACATCAAAACTTTAACTTTTTAAAAAAATGTTTTTGTATTTTTGCACCAGTTTTTCATAATCCAAATCCAAAACAAATGAATATACACGAATACCAAGGAAAAGAATTATTAGCCAAATATGGTGTAAGAATACAAAGAGGTATTGTAGCCAACAATGCCAACGAAGCGGTGGCTGCTGCCAAACAATTAAATGCGGATACTGGCACCAGTTGGTATGTAATAAAAGCCCAAGTACATGCCGGTGGTAGAGGCAAAGGTGGTGGCGTTAAGTTAGCTAAAAACCTTGATCAAGTAGCTGAAATTTCAGAACAAATCATTGGCATGCAGCTAATCACTCCGCAAACTCCTCCCAGCGGAAAATTGGTTCACAAGGTATTGGTTGCAGAAGATGTTTATTACCCAGGTGAAACAGAAACCAACGAATTTTACATGTCTATCTTATTGAACAGAGGTAGCGGTAAAAATATGATTATGTACTCTACCGAAGGTGGTATGGACATAGAAGAGGTAGCAGAAAAAACGCCTCATTTAATTTTTACTGAAGAAATAGACCCAACAGTTGGTCTTCAAGGCTTTCAGGCAAGAAGAGTAGCCTTTAACCTTGGTTTAAGTGGTAACGCTTTCAAAGAAATGGTAAAGTTTGTATCTTCTCTTTACAACGCCTATGTAGGGTCAGACGCCTCGTTGTTTGAAATTAACCCTGTGTTAAAAACCTCTGATGAAAAAATCTTGGCGGTTGATGCCAAAGTAGTCGTAGACGATAACGCCCTTTACAGACAAGCCAATATTTCAGAAATGAGAGATGTGCGTGAAGAAAACCCCATTGAAGTAGAAGCCAAAGAGGCCGGATTAAATTACGTTGACTTAGATGGCACTGTAGGCTGTATGGTAAACGGAGCTGGTTTGGCCATGGCAACCATGGATTTAATTAAATATGCCGGCTTTGAACCTGCTAACTTTTTAGATGTTGGCGGCACGGCAGATGCCAAAAGAGTAGAAACTGCCTTTAGAATTATTTTAAAAGACCCTAACGTAAAAGCTATCTTAATTAATATTTTTGGTGGAATTGTGCGTTGCGACAGAGTGGCACAAGGTGTTGTAGATGCTTATAAAAACATGGGAGACGACATCAAAGTGCCTATTATTGTAAGATTGCAAGGCACCAATGCCGATATTGCCAAAGACTTGATAGACAACTCGGGTATGCCAATCTTATCTGCCGTAGAATTTCAAGAAGCTGCAGATCAGGTAAAGGTTGCTTTAGGATAACCCCATAATAATTGATACTAAAAAACCTCTGAAGATTCAGAGGTTTTTTTATGAATTTTAGTCACAATAAAACCCTCTTAAAAGAGGGCTTTATTTTTAAATATTAGATTTAAATGTCATCAAAATCAATATCCGTAAAACTTTTATCTGAGGCATCTGAAGATTCTCGCTTAAAGTCTTTTTGATGTCTTTCAGAAATAACTTCTTCACCTTTAGAATTAACCACATAATCGGTCATATCAGCTAAAATATCGGTAAAAGCAACAAAGTCTTCTTTATAAAGATATATTTTATGCTTCTTAAAATGGAATGATCCATCGTCTTCTGTAAACTTTTTACTCTCGGTAATGGTGATGTAATAATCTCCAGCCTTAGTCTCTCTAACGTCAAAGAAGTAGGTTCTTCTTCCGGCTCTTAATACTTTAGAATAGATTTCATCTTTTTCTAACATGTTATGTTCACTCATAAGTCTTACTACAATTAAAATTTTATCAAAAATCTAAAAAAAAAATTGAATTACAAAAAAATAGTTAAAATCTTTTTGGTAGTTCAATATATTAAAAACTTGAGTTTTTAATGAAAATGATAATTTTACCCTCTGAACTTAAACAGCAGCTTCATAAAGTTGTTTCTCATACATCACTTCATACAGCCCTTCTTGCTTTATGAGCTCCTCGTGCTTGCCCTGTTGCACAATTTTACCTTCGTCTAAGACAATAATAAAATCTGCATCTTTTACAGAGGACACCCTATTACTAACAATAATAGTGGTTTTATCTTGACTCATTTGCTTTAAATTCTCTAAAATAATTTGTTCTGTTTCGGTGTCAACAGCCGACAAACAGTCATCAAACAACAAAATTGGGCTATTTTTTATCAAGGCCCTAGCTATAGAAATGCGTTGTTTTTGCCCACCAGACAAGTTGATGCCCCGTTCGCCCAACAAGGTATTATACTGATCTTTTAATTCCATGATATTGTGGTCTACATGTGCTAGTTTGCATGCGTTTTTAACTTCATCTAACGAACTGTGAAGATTACCAAATTTGATGTTGTCTAAAATACTCATGCTAAACAAAAAACCATCTTGAGGCACCACTGCTATGTTTTCTCTTAACGTTTTTAGAGGAATCTCTGCAATAGGATGACCATCTATCAAAATTTGTCCTGCAGTCGTGTCATACACCCGATTGAGCAAATGCAATAATGAGGTTTTGCCTGAACCTGTTTTTCCAATAATGCCAATGGTTTGTTTGGCTTTTATGCTAAAAGTAACATCGTTTAATCCGCTAAGATTAGTGTCCGGATATACCAAAGAAACTTGCTTAAAAACAATATTGCCCTCTAAAGTCTTGATATCTTTTGGGTTGTTATCAACAATTTGTGGTTCAAGGTTTAAAAACTCATTCAATCTTTTTTGAGAGGCTTCAGCTTCTTGCACCAAAGAGCTTACCCATCCAATAGAAGCTACTGGCCAAGTGAGCATGTTTACGTATAAAATAAATTCTGCAATAACCCCTAATTCACTAATTTCCCCGCTCAAATACATCATTCCACCAATAAAAATTACTACCAAGTTACTTAAGCCAATGAGCATGATCATCAATGGACCAAAAAAGGCATTTATTTTGGCCAATGCAAGATTTTTATCTTTACTTTCAAGTGAAATGTTGCTAAAAACTTGTTCTTTCTGTTGTTCTAATGAAAAAGCTTTTACAACCCTAATGCCAGAAAAAAACTCTTGTACATAACTTGATAAATGAGATAAGTTTTCTTGAAAAATTGTGCTTCTTGTATTTATTTCTTTGCTTATTTTATAAATGGCATAAGACAAAATGGGCAAGGGTAAAAGCGTGTATAACGTTAATTTTGGAGAGGCAACCCACATATAGATAATGACCACCGAAAACCTGATGATGGTGTTGATGCTATACATTACGGCAGGGCCTACATACATTCTCACCTTGCTAACGTCTTCGCTAATTCTATTCATCAAGTCGCCTACTTTGTTTTGCTTATAAAATGACAAGGAAAGTTTTTGATAATGGGCATACACATCATTTTTTAATTCAAATTCAATGTGCCTAGACATTACAATGAGGGTTTGTCGCATTAAAAATGTAAGTAAACTATAAACTAGCGTGGTAATAAGTATTAAAACAATAGATTCTATGATAATATATTTTGCCTCACTAAGCTCAGCATCGGTGTAGTCAGTATTAAAATTAGCAATCGTGCTGATTGACTTGTTGATTAGCTTGGGGGTAAAAAGAGCAAAAATTTGAGCAACAATGGTAATGGCAATGCCACCAAAGAAATGATATTTGTATTTTTTAAAATACTTATTTAATTGCTGAAGCTCTTTCATTGGGTTTTGTTGAAATGCAAATGTAAAAATATTTAAGATGATTTATCCTAAACACATCCTTAATAATCAATTAGCTCATTAATAATTAAATAGATGCTAGCAAAAAAATTTAATGGTTTTATCAAATCTAATCTCAAATACAAGTATAAAATTAAAATTATTGATAATTTTTTAATAAAATCATAATTTTGCAATAGTTTTTTATCAAATTAAAAATTTATATCTAATTTTGCGTATAATTTTTCATAAAAAAACCATGACATCAGAAATCTTATCATCCCAAGACCTCGAAAAATTTGCTCCAGTTTTTGGACAGCAATCTTTTGATCAACACGAACAAATTGTTTTTTGTAATGATCAAGAAACGGGACTAAAAGCAATTATTGGCATCCACAACACCACTTTAGGTCCTGCTTTAGGCGGCACCAGAATGTGGCAATACAATAATGAATGGGAAGCCCTGAATGATGTGTTAAGACTTTCTAGAGGCATGACCTTTAAGTCGGCCATCACAGGATTGAATCTTGGTGGAGGAAAAGCCGTCATTATAGGCAATGCCAAAACCCAAAAAACTCCTGCCATGATGAGAAAATTTGGCGAGTTTGTTCATTCTTTGTCTGGAAAATACATCACTGCAGAAGATGTGGGCATGGAAACTGAAGACATGGATTTAGTACACGAAGTTACTCCACACGTTACTGGTATTTCAGAAGCCAAAGGTGGCAGTGGTAACCCCTCTCCTATCACCGGTTATGGTGTATACATGGGCATGAAAGCAGCTGCTAAATTTAAATTTGGTTCAGACAAACTTGAAGGTAAAAAAGTATTGGTGCAAGGCATTGGTAATGTTGGAGAAACTTTGGTTAAACACCTTACCAACGAAGGAGCCATTGTATTGATAACCGATATTAGTCAAGACAGGTTAAACCAAGTGAGTCAAACTTATGGTGCTAAAATTTATGAAGGCAATGTGTATGAAGCAGATGTTGATATTTATGCCCCATGTGCATTAGGAGCCACCATCAATGATGAATGTCTTATGAAACTTAAGGCCAAAGTAATTGTTGGAGCTGCCAATAATCAATTGCAAAACGAAGACAAACACGGCTTATTATTGCAAGAAAAAGGCATCGTGTATGCACCAGATTTTGTGGTAAATGCCGGTGGAATCATCAATGTATACAGAGAAATTGCCAAATATGATGCCCAAGAGTCTATCAGAAGAACCGAGAATATTTATGACACTACCTTAGAAATTCTTAGCATGGCCGAATTAGAAAATATTACTTCACATCAGGCAGCTTTGCAATTGGCAATGAAGAGGTTACAAGCCCACAAAAACCAATTATAATTGATCTTAACATCAAGCAAATTAATCTGGTTAGTTATATTAAATTTCAAATAAAAATCAATATTTTTGCGGAGTCAATTTTGACTCCGTTTTTATTAAAGTTCTCAAGAAAGTGCTCAACAGAAGACATATCAGAATAAAAGTTTTGCAAGCCATTTATGCCATGACGCAAAGCAAATCAACCGATTTAATCAAAGCCGAAAAAGCTTTAAACAAATCGATGGAGGCCATAGAAAGTATCTACTATCTTACTTTATCTGTTTTTTTTGAACTCAGAAACAACGAAATAGCCTACCAAGAAACCGCAAAAAAGAAACACCTTATAAAAGAAGAAGACAAAAATCCGAACCGAAAATTTATAAACAACCGGGTTTTGGTATTTTTTGATCAACTTGAACCACTGCGAGATAAATTGGAGCAAAAAAAACTTCACAATTTTAAAAATAATGATGATGCCATTATCTTCATCATGCAAGACATCAAAAACGCTGAAATTTATCAGCGATACATGCAAAGTCCAAAAAATAGTTTTAAGGAAGACATCAGTTTTATCATCAGTTTGTTTGAAGAAGTGATTGCCCCAAACAACAGTTTTTTTGAAATCATGGAAGACCAAATTATGGAATGGACAGATGATATTCCGCTGGTGAACTCTTTTATTTTAAGACAATTAAAGTTGTGGCAAAAATCTGGAGAAGAATTTGAACTTTCACCTTTATACCGCGATTTAGAAGACCGCGATTTTGGCTTGGAATTGTTTAAAAAAACCATGCTCAACCAAAAAACGTTAACAGCCGAATTTGAACACAAAACACCCAATTGGGATTTTGACAGAATAGCATTAATTGACATTATATTGTTGCAAATGGCCATTGCTGAATTAAAGTATTTTCCGAGTATTCCTATCAAAGTTTCAATTAACGAATATTTAGAAATTGCCAAAGAATATTCTACAAATAATAGTGCCACCTTTGTAAATGGTATTTTAGATAAAATCATCAAGGATGATACAACCCAACAAAAATTTGTAAAAGTAGGAAGAGGTTTAATTTAAATCAATATAAAATGAAAAGAATAGTAATCTTAATGTCAGTTTTTGTGGTGTTTTCTTGCAAGGAAGATGCCTTGAGTAAAGTAGATGCAAAGTCTGAAGATGTGCCATTAGAAAGTTATCAAAGTGTGATGCAACAAGCTTCAGAATTTGAACAAACAAGAAATCAACAGCAACCACAAGTGGTGATTGCTGATGACAACAAAACTAACCCCGATGGCAAATACCCCATTATTCAATTCAATAAAGATTTGCATGATTTTGGCACCATCAAAGCGGGTGAAAAAGTAGATTATACTTTTAGTTTCACCAACACAGGCAATGCCGACTTATTGGTGTCTAATGCACAAGCAAGTTGCGGTTGCACTGCCTCAGATTATACTAAACAACCCATCAAACCAGGCAAAAAAGGCATGCTAAAGGTATCTTTTGACAGTGCCGGAAAACCAGGGCTTCAACAAAAAACCGTTACACTAACTACCAACACAGCCAATGGCAACGAAATTGTTACCATCAAAGCCTTTGTTGAGCAAGACAATAACACTAATAATAACCAAGAACAATAATTTTAATCTAAAACAAAATGGGAGAAGTATCTAGTTTTTTACCAATGATATTAATTTTTGTTGTCATCTATCTGTTTATGATATTGCCACAACAAAAAAGAGTTAAAAAAGAAAAAGCCTTTGAAAATGGTCTTAAAGTTGGTGATCGCATCATCACCAAAAGTGGCATACATGGTAAGGTAGCTGAATTGGCTGAGGGCACCACGGTGATAGAAACCATGGCAGGGAAAATTAAAATGGAACGTTCTGCCATTTCTATGGAATTAAGCATGAAATTGCAAGAAAAAAAATAGTTGAACGCTAGTTTTTGCCTTTCAAACAACTAAAATTTAAATTTCTGAATCATGAATTACATTCTCTTTGATGGCACCGTTAGAGAAGCTTTATTGCCATTCACCTACACGAGGCCAGTGGCCGACATCAGAGTTGGCATCTTAACCATCAGAGAAAAATGGGAAAAGTTTTTAGGCATAACCACCACCACCGTTACCGAAGAGTATTTATCAGAAAAATATCCGATGGTAGAGCTAGAGGAAAACATCATGATTAATGCCTCATTTTTACCCAATGATATCTTGGTAGAAATGATTTTGAATTTAAAACCCAACCAAGCCATCATGGTGCAAGACGAGATGATGGCTTTTTATACACAATCTACACAAGACAACATAGACTTTGACCAATATGACATCCTCGAATTTGAAAATGATTACCTAAGAATAGAAAATTCTTGGGATATTTTTAGTAAAAATGATCAAGCGATCAGAGAAGATTTTGAACTTTTAACTGCCGAAAGAACCTCGCAAGCAGTGCCAAAATCGGTTAACGTGATTGCCCCAGAAAATATTTTTATAGAAGCCGGTGCCAAACTAGAATTTGTAACCCTCAATGCCTCCACAGGCCCCATATATATTGGCAAAGATACCGAAATCATGGAAGGCTCCGTTATCAGAGGACCCTTTGCCTTGTGCGATCATGCACAAGTGAAAATGAGTGCCAAAATATATGGTGCCACCACCATAGGACCCCACTGCAGAGTGGGTGGAGAAGTTAATAACGTGGTGATGTTTGGATATTCTAATAAAGGACACGATGGCTTTTTGGGCAATGCCGTGATTGGCGAATGGTGTAATATTGGAGCCGACTCTAACAACTCTAACCTCAAAAACAACTACGAGGAAGTAAAACTATGGAGTTATGAAACCAACTCTTTTCAAAAAACAGGCTTACAGTTTTGCGGACTCATGATGGGAGACCACAGCAAATGCGGCATCAACACCATGTTTAATACCGGTACGGTGGTGGGCGTAAGTGCCAATATTTTTGGGAGCGGTTTTCCCAGAAATTTTATCCCAAGTTTTGCTTGGGGTGGGGCTGCTGGCTTTACCACTTATCTGACCAAAAAAGCCCTTGAAACTGCCAAAATTGCCATGGGCCGACGTGGCATTACCCTAGACGACAAAGAAGCAGCTATTATAGAACACGTGTTTGAACTCACCAAACCATACAGAAATTTTTAATCATGGAATCTCAACAGTTAGAAAGAAAGCTAAAAACCAAAGCATTTATGTTACAACTCCTGAGTTTTGTAATTTTGTTTATTAGCTTTAAATACTTGGCGGGTAAACTCTTAAACCAATTTGGCTTTTTAGGCTCTTTGATTTCGTTTGTCATTACCATTGTCATTGCTCCTAAATTTGGTGTTACAAAAAAAGACGGTGAACCCCTCATTGCCATGAGCTCATTATTTGTAAAAGGATTAAAATTTTTTAAATAAAAATCAACGTGATGAAACATTTTTTATCCATACTCACCTTTTGCGTTTGTATCAATTTATGCTTTGCTCAATCTGAAAACACCCAGTTAGAGAAAGATTTTAACAACTACATTCAACTAACATTTTCTAAACAATACGAAGCTACATTAGATTATATGATGGAGGAAATATTTAACATCATCACAAAAGAGAATTTAATTGAAATACTAAAAAACACTTTCGACAATGACGAAACCATCATCAATCTAAAAAATCCTAAGATTATTGAAATTGGCAAAACTTTAGATATAGAGAACAAACTGTTTAATCATTTAAAGTTTCAGCAAACCATGGAAATAAAGTTTTTGTCGGATGACGAAGAGCTCAACAATGAAGAAAAAAACAACATGTTATTGAATATGCTCAAAGCACAATTTGGTGAAAATAACGTATCACATAACAATAAAACCGATTTTTTCAGCATCGAAAACGAGACTTATGTGATTGCTTATGCCAAAAAAAACAATAACCGTTGGAAGTTCATCAATTATGATACACAACAACAAGCGTTTCTCCAAAGCTTTATTCCTCAAGAAATTCTAAACCGATTATAAAATTAGTTTATTTGGGCGTTCGGGCAGGCCTTTCGTTTTAGCTGCTTTAGCCAATCCTTTTTTTGTTTGGTCATGGCAAGAGCTTCTATGGTCGCTTTGCCTTTCCCACAAAAAATAGTCTTTGCTTTCAGCAGGCTACCACTTCAGTCCTTAACGCTTTTGCACCATTTTTTAAACTATATAGGTTGTTTTTGCATGTTAAAATTAAAACCTGAATTGCCTATAATTTCAATAAAGGCTTAAAATTTTACTTTTTATACAAAGGCAAAAAATAAGTAAGCGTATAATTAAACCCAACCCCAAACTTACCCGTATACACCCGATTAAATCCCGGAATAAAAAAATTACCAAACCCCTCAGGGCTCCTTTCTGTCACCAAATAATTGATTCTAAAACTAAACCCCAAATAAACATTTTTGAGGGTTTCTGCCCTAAATCCTGCAACTATTTCTACCCATGAAGCTGTGAGCCCACTCCATGATTTATCTGACTCCACAAAATTATTTTCGGCAAAATACGGATTGGTATTATAGATTTTATAGCTATTTAAAGCCTGACTAAACGTGCTAAAAGCATAGCGTGCACCCAAATAAATTTGGTTATCCATATCGAGCCAATTTTCATAAAAATTAATGTCTGCCCCAAGCTTTATGTAACTCCCTTTAGTGGTAAACGTAAACCTGTCATCATTGGTAATTTTGTTTTCGTTACCCAACTCTGCCGCCAAATAAACTCTTTCATTATACCTAAAATCACCCACCAACTCCAAGCCAGTATAGTTGTTGTCATATAAACTTCGGCTAAGACGCTGCAAATCTACACCTGCTCTTAAGCCATACCGATCTTGATATATGGGGATGCTGTCGTTTTGAGCGTTGAGGCTAAAACCTAACAAGATGAGTAATTTAAAAAAATATTTTAACATGAATGTCTTGTGTATTGGTGATGTTGATGTTGTTGATTAAAATTTGATCAATCCAAAAAATATTATCGCCCACGGGGTTTGTGAGCAAAATTGGTTGCAAATTGTTGTATACGGTCTTAAATCCACACCCTCTGCTCACAAAAACATCTTGGGTTGTGTAATTGAAGGTTAATATATCTTCGTTAATTAAATCTTCATTATTCGCATTAAAGATAAAACGGAAGGTGGTTTGCTCTTCAAAACTTTGAAGAGGAATGCTTATTTTATTTGTGGTTACAATGGTTTGTGGCGTTTGAAACGGATTGGGGTTAAAGTTTACAGGCTGGTCTTGATTAATAGCCTGAACGGTGAGATTTTGCACATTTTTTAAAACAGAAGTATTCACCAAATCATAAAACTCTATGGTGAGCATAGGCGTGGTGTTTGGTATATCATCACAAATATCGTCTTTTTCGCAAGCTGTGAAAACAAAAAATAATGCTACAAACAACAATTTATTCAGGTTCATAAATTACTTTTTAGGGTTAAAAGCACCACGTTTTCTACGTGGTATGTTTGCGGAAACATATCTACAGGTTGCACTTTATGCACCTCATATTTTTCGCTAAGCAAAGCCAAATCTCTGGCCTGCGTTGCACTGTTGCAACTAACATACACAATTTTTGGAGCTTCTAATGCCAGTAACTGTATCACCACATCTTGGTGCATGCCATCGCGTGGTGGGTCAGTTATCACCACATCTGCCCTGCCGTGTTTGTTAATAAAGGCCTCATTAAAAACCTGTCTCATGTCGCCTACTTCAAATTCGCAATTGTTGATGTTGTTGAATTTGGCATTGTCTTTGGCATCTTTGATGGCATCGGCAACTGCTTCAACACCTATCACTTTTTTGGCTAATTTAGACACAAACAAGGCAATAGTGCCGGTGCCTGTATATAAATCAAAGACGGTTTCGTTTCCGGATAGCCCAGCAAAATTGCGGGTTATTTTGTATAATTCAAAGGCCTGGGCACTGTTGGTTTGGTAAAAAGACTTGGCCTGAATTTTAAAGGTTAAATCTTCCATTTGTTCTTCGATGTAGTCTTTACCAGCAAACGTAATTACCTCTTGATCATAAATGGTATCATTGGCTTTTTGATTAATCACATATTGCAAGGACGTGATGTTTGAAAATTGATTTTTTAAGAAATTCATCACCAAATTGATGGCGTCTAATTGGGGTTCAAAAAACTGAACCAACACCATCACTTGACCCGTTGAAGCCGTTCTGATCATAAGCGTTCGCATGAGGCCTTGCCTGAGTTTGGGGCTGTAAAAAGTGATGTTTTGGGCAATGCAAAAGTTTTTCAATTCGTTTCTGATGCTGTTGCTAGGATCCGCTTGTAAATAACACTGATTGATGTCTAAAATTTTGTCCCACATTCTTGGGATGTGAAAGCCCAAAGCAAAATTACGATCAAAATCTTGTTCAGAAGCTATTTGTTGCGGGGTTAGCCATTTGGTATCTGAAAAAGAAAACTCCATTTTGTTTCTATAAAAATAGATGTCTTGAGAGCCCACTATGGGTAAGGTTTCAGGCAAGTCTATCTGCCCTATGCGTTTAAGATTGTTGTATACTTCGGCAGCCTTGTATTGCAATTGTGCTTTATAATCTAGGTGTTGCCATTTGCATCCGCCACAATAGCCAAAATGTTCGCAAACAGGGGCAGTTCTTTGTAGACTGTACTGATGAAAATGAATGGCTACCCCTTCATAATAATTTTTCTTTTTTTTAAAAACCTTCACATCTACCACATCACCCGGAGCCACCTGAGGCACCATTACCACTCTGCCATCTTCGGCTTTGCCAATGCAAATACCCTTACTACCTGCGTCTAAAATGGTGATGTTGTATAAAATTTCTTGAATTTTTTGTTTTCTTTTCATGTGAGCAAATTTAAATGTTTTACCCTAATTATGAGAACAATTTTTTATAAAACAGCTTCAAATAAATTGATTAATGTAAAATCTTATGGGCTAAAATTGTAAATTTGAACATTCAATAAAACAGCATGCACAATAATTTATTCACCATGGCCAAAATTATAGCCATAGACTATGGTAAAAAAAGAACCGGATTGGCCGAAACAGATGATATGCAACTGATAGCCTCTCCCCTAACAACCTTGGAAACTAAAGACTTGTTTGCATTTTTAGCAAACTATTTTTTGAGCAATCGGGTGGTAAAAGCCTTGGTTGGTGAACCCAAACAAATGAGTGGCGTAGCGTCAGCGTCTGCGGTGATGATTGAGGAGTTTGTAAAAACCTTTAAAAATAAATTTCCCGATATTGAAGTCATCAGAGTAGACGAAAGATTTACAAGCAAACTGGCTTCTCAGAGTTTAGTAGCCAGTGGAGCCAAAAAGAAAAGCCGTCAGAACAAAGGTAATATTGATCAAATTGCAGCCACCATCATGCTACAAGATTACTTATTAAAAAAGTCCTTTTGAAGCTTTTTTTGTTAATTTAGGGTTTAATTTTTTAACTTTTTTGAGTAAGATTTTGTGCTTAAATTTTTTTAACATATTTTAGTAAAAAATTAAGAACAATGCTCACTTATAAAGAAAAATTAAGTTTATTGAATGACATGGTTACGTTATCAATGGTTGATGGCACCTTGCACAACAGGGAACATCAATTTATAAAAATGATAGCTGACGAATTTAATGTACGAAACGAAGATTTAGAAGAGCTGTTTCATTCTAACCCCCAAAAAGTTGTGATCAAAAGCGAGTTTAAACGCATTGAGCAATTTTACAGATTGGCCTTGCTGATGCACTCAGACCATCATAAACACGAAGACGAAGTTGAGTTTTTAAAAAATATTGCCATCAATTTGGGGCTAAACCCCATGGCCGTGAGACGGGTGATTGAAGAAATGGACAAAAGCCCTACCAGAATGCTAGAACCCAATTTGTTATTAGGCATTTTTCAGGAACAACATAATTAAAACTTATTGCAGTTTTTAAAACCCTGAAATTTTGTCACTAAACTATTTATTTTTAACCTATTAAACTGAAATTTTGACGTATATTCTTAAAAAAATATGTCAGTTTTTCAGTTTTTTTGTTTTGGAATATCATTTGCCTATATTTCATCAAAAATGATTGTTTAATTAAAAATTTTATAGTTATGACACTCGTAAAAAGAAACAACGGTTATGGTTTTCCGGCCATTTTTGATGAATTTTTAAAACCTGATTTTTTTGGTGGAATACAAACTATTTCAGGATCATTACCAGCGGTAAATATTAAAGAAACTGAAACCAATTTTCAAATAGAGTTGGCTGCACCTGGGCTTAAGAAAGAGGATTTTAACCTCGAATTAGATCATGATGTGCTTACCATTTGGAGTGAAGTTAAGCAAGATAACACCGAACAAGATGAGCCAGGCAAATATGCCAGAAAAGAATTTAGCTTCAGGGCTTTTAAACGTTCTTTTACGCTTCCCGATGTGGTAAATGACGAACAAATCTTGGCCAATTATGACGCTGGGGTGCTTAAAGTTACTTTACCTAAAAAAGAAGAAGCCTTGCCAAAAACCAAAAGATCCATTCAAATTGGGTAATTGGTATAGGATGCATTTTAAACGACTCTGTTATGGAGTCGTTTTTTTTGTGCCAAGATTGACTGTTAGCCTTAATTACTCCATCAGTTCGCTTCGGTCGTGTGATGTGATGGCTTATTGCCTTCTTACAGCTAGTTTGCTTGGCAGACAAAAGCGACCAAGGGAAGCTCTTTGGCTGCTCAGAAAAACTTTATCAGTAAAACAATTAAAACGAAAAACTAGTATAATGTGAATTAAAATGCCCAAGCGTTCTGCTTTCATTATTCTAACCAATTTTTAAACTCAGACACCCTTTCACGGCTTACAATAAGGTCTTCATGAAAGGGTTTGTTGAGAATAATTTTTAGCCTTGAATTAGTGTAGGCTATGATGTCTTTAATCTCTGATAAATTAATTAGGCTGCTGCGGTTGATTCTAAAAAATTGTTGCGGATTAAGTTGCTGCTCAAGGGTTTCTATGGTGGTGTCTAAGAGATAATTACGACCCTCTGTGGTTTGCAAATAAGTGGCTTTATTTTGGCTGTAAAAACATTGAATCTGCTCGGTTGTAAAAATTTTTAGATGTTCTCCAATTTTTGTGGTAAAGCGTTCTTTGTATGTTTTGGTTGATTTTGGCATTAAGATTTTTTGAATATCAGCCAAGTTAAAGGATGTTGGCGTAGATTGTAAGTTGATATATTTTTGTATGGCTTGTTGAAGTTCGTCTTCATCTATAGGTTTTAGTAAGTAATCTATACTATTAAGTTTAAAAGCCTTGAGGGCATATTCATCATAGGCTGTGGTAAAAATTATGGCGGCTTTGGTTTCTATGTGGTCAAAGATTTGAAATGACAGACCATCAGAGAGTTGAATGTCTAGAAAAAATAAGTCTGGGTGTGGATGGTTTTGAAGCCACTGTATGGATGTTTCCACAGAATGAAGCATTTGTGAAACATGGTATCCTAATTTATTAAGTTTGCGTTCTAAAAGTCTGGCAGCTGGTTTTTCGTCTTCGATGATCAGAATTGTCATAGCAAAAGTTTTATTGAATGGTAAATTTTTGTAAATCTAACAAATTGCCATCAAATAAATTAACATCAACGGGACCTTTAATGCCTTTGGCTTGCCCATGCTCAGTAAACTGCCAAAAAGTGGCTTGGTTGGGCAAATCATCAATCCAATGATTGTAGTTGGCAATCCAGAAAGTATACTCAGAAAAATCATGTTTTAAATAATCTCGATAATAACTTTCACTTGTATAAATTATCGGTTTGATGTGATAATGAGCCTCAACTAAAGTCAGCCAATTTTTTAATCCTTTTTTGAGGTTATCTACCGATTGGATGTTGGGTAAATTTTCTATGTCGAGTACGGGAGGCAAATGCCCTTTTTGAAGTTTGACGTGTTTAATAAAAAATTGAGCTTGTGCAGTTGAATTTTCGTTAGGTCGATAATAATGATAAACTCCCAAAATCATGTTTTTGCTTTGCAAGGCTTGCCAATTTTTATAGTAGGTCTTATCTAGACGGTCTTTGCCTGCTGTTGCTCTCACCAACACAAAACGAATGGGGTTTTGGGCAATAGAATCAACTAATTGCCAATTGATGTTGCCTTGATATTCAGAAACATCGAGCCCAAAAATTTTATTTGGATGTAGGTTGGCCAATTGCCTAATGCGGGCTTGATCAATTTTTTCAAGTTGCGAAGCATTTTTTGACTTGAAGCTAAAATAATAAGCAATTGCTAATCGGTTTTGGTATAGCCATATGATGATGATGATGGATAGCAAAAGTAAACAGCTGATTTTTAAAAATTTTAAATTAAAATCAGATTTTTTAGCCACACGTCTTCTAGGCATGCTTAGTAGAATTCTTAATCATCGACAATAAGATGTAAGTGAGGATGATGGCAATAACAGATAGGTAAGGAATAAAAACCAAATAAAACACCGAAAAGACAACTAACAACAATTGAAATTTTATATGTTTCAATTGCCATTGTTTTATTTTGAGCGAAAACAAATTAATTTCAGCATTCAATAACCAAGCACTGAGTAACGAAATGCCTATGAGCACATAAATATCAGAGATCCACGGAAGAGTGACATCTGTAAAAAGCGTGTAATGAAAAACTGTAATAGGCAAAAAACAAATCAACAAAGCATTGGCAGGAGTTGGCAAGCCTATAAAATGTTCGGTTTGTCTGGTATCTACGTTAAATTTGGCCAATCTGTAGGCCGAGGCCAAGGTGATGATGAAGGCCACAAAAGGCAAATAGGGGTGTTGAGTGACGAGTTTCATCAAAAAAAACATCACAAAACCTGGCACTACTCCACTGGTAACCATATCGGCCAAACTGTCTAATTGCAGCCCAAAAGGACTTGTTTTCTTGAATAATCGGGCAAAAAAACCATCAAAAAAATCGAAGAATATGCCTAAACAAACCCAAAAGAAAGTGAGTTCAAAATCTTTTTGAAACAAAAAATATAAGGCCACGCAACCAGAGAATAAATTGGCTAGCGTAAAAAAATTGGGAATGTATTTTTTAATGTCCATCTAAAAATAACAACTAACAAAAATAATACAATATATAACAAAATGTAACGTTTTTTTTTAATATTTGTACTCTTAAGCAATTGATTTGAAAAAGATTTTATTTTTGTTATTTATTCTGTTGTTTCAGAGTGTTCAATCTCAAATTGTTAGAAAATATTCCAACGAATTTATGAACATTGGAGTAGATGCCGCTTCTTTAGGCATGAGCAATGCTGTGGTGGCTCACACCAATAATGTGAATGCGGGCTATTGGAATCCTGCGGGGCTTATTGGCATCGAAAATCCTGAATTAGGGTTGATGCATGCTAGCTATTTTGCCAACATTGCCCAATATGATTATGCTGCTTTTGCCAACCCTATAGATGATAAATCGGCTTGGGGTATCTCAATGATCCGGTTTGGGGTAGATGATATCCTCAACACCACTCAATTAATAGATAATAACGGTAATATTGATTATAACCGAATTAGTTTGTTTTCTACTGCTGATTACGGACTCACCTTTTCTTATGCCCGAAAAACCATGATAGAAGGGCTTAATTATGGTGTAAATGCCAAAGTGATCAGAAGAATTATCGGTGATTTTGCCTCCTCTTGGGGCTTTGGTTTAGATTTGGGCATACAATATAAGGTTAAAAATTGGCAGCTAGGCTTAATGGTGAGAGACATTACAACCACTTATAACATCTGGAACATCAATGAAACTAGATTTCAAGACATTGCTAATGCCATACCAGGCGAAAATCAGGAATTGCCCGAAAGTTCAGAAATCACTTTACCAAAAGCACAATTGGGAGTAAGCAGGTTATTTTATTTTAACCCAGATTATTCACTCTTAGTGGCCTCAAATTTAAACATGCGGTTTGCCCAAACCAATGATATCATCTCTACCAATGGCTTGAGTATAGACCCCGCTGTTGGCTTTGAATTTGGCTATACAAAAATGGTGTTCTTGCGGGGTGGAGTGGGCAACTTTCAAAACCTTACGCAAATAGACGGCACTAATTATGTTGGGTTTCAGCCCAATTTAGGTTTAGGCTTTGCCTACAAGGGCATTTGTGTAGACTATGCCCTCACCGACATAGGTGACCAAAGTGCAGCTTTGTATTCCAATATTTTTTCGTTACGCGTAGATTTAGGTATTTTTAGAAAATAATGAAATTTATTACGCTTTGCTGTTTACTTTTTTCTATCAACTTTTATGGTCAAATCAGGCTTTCCAACAATGCTCAACTGAGTTTGTTAACTTGTGGGTCGGGCAATGAATTGTATAGCCTTTTTGGGCACACAGGCCTTAGGGTTTACGATCCTGAATTAAATATAAATATTGTATATAACTTTGGGATGTTTGATTTTTCTACTCCCAATTTTTACCTCAAATTCATAAAAGGTGATTTGATGTATTTTGGAGCCATTGAAAGCTGCGAAGACTTTTTGTTTCAATACCAATATTTTGAAAGAAGTGTGGTAGAACAGACACTTAATCTTGATGAAAATCAAAAAAATACCATTTTTGAAAATCTAAATTTGTTGTTGTCAACCGATCAAAAATACTACCAATACCAATTTATAGAAACCAATTGTACCACCAAAATTAATGACATACTCAACGAAGTATTACCAACACCACTAAACAAAGTTGGGCAAGAATTTCCGAGCTACAGAACAGTGATTAATGGGTATTTAACCAATCATTTTTTTGAAAAATTGGGCATCAATCTTATTTTTGGAAGCAAAACTGACATAGCGGCTACCCAAATTTTCTTGCCAATTGAATTAGAAAATAGTTTAGATGAAAGTCCGTTTTTAGGTCAGAAAATGGCATTGCTCTCTTATGAAAACCAAGTTAAAATGGTTTGGTGGAACAGTCTTTATCTTTTTTTATTACTGGTATTTATTTTTACCTTTGTAAAACCAAACATCTTAAACAACCTTTGGTTTGTTATGCAAGGCTTGTTGGGTTTGTTTTTTTTATTGGTTGGTTTTTATTCATTTCATCAAGAGGTGCTAAATAATTATAATGTTTTAGTGACTAGCCCATTGCTTTTGGTTTATGCTATAATGAGAATTAAAAAGATTTCATTTAAACGCCTCATCGCATTAGCTTATTTGTTGAGTGTTTTAATATTTATGTTGATGCACCATCAAAAAGACCACTTTTTTTTGATGTTGATTTTTGTGGCATCTAATCTGATTATTATACTAAGACATGAAAATTATTTTGGGTTACTCAAGAGTCAATCATTGCCCTTTGTAAAACAAAACCGTTGATAAGGTTTTAATTAAAATATTAACATCTAAAAACACATTGCGGTGCTTGATGTAATACAAATCATATTGAAGTTTGATTAAACTATCCTCTAGAGAACTTCCGTAATTATATTTTACTTGTGCCCAACCGGTTATCCCTGGTTTTATGATGTGTCTGGTTTCATAAAAAGGCATCGATTTTACAATCTGCTCCACAAAAATAGATCTTTCGGGTCTGGGCCCTATCAAGGCCATTTCGTTTTTTAAAATATTATAAAACTGCGGAATCTCATCAATTCTTGTGCGTCTTAAGAAGTTTCCGAAGGGTGTGATGCGATGATCTTTTCTTTGAGCAAATTTAGCTCCAGATTCTTCGGCATTTTTAACCATGGTTCTTAATTTATAAATATTAAAAACATTACCATATCTACCTATTCTTTCCTGTTTATAAAACAAACTGCCTCGGTTTGCAATTAAATTTCCTAGTAAAATAAAGGGCAAAATAAGACTCAAAAACAGCAATCCAAAAACAGCAATAGAGATGTCTAAAAATCTTGAAAAAGTTTGGTATAATTTGTTTTGATTATTTCTGTTAAAAGGAAAATGTTTAAAAAAGTCTTTATCAAAGTAATTTACAGGGAGCCTTTCAAAAAGTTCTTCAAATACTTGTTGATACTCCTTGATGATATAGCCTTCTTGCAAATAATTAATTAAACTCTGATACAACTTTGCCGAAATAGCATCGGTGTTTTCTATGGCAATAACTATTTCTGAAAATTTTGTATTGTGTATTGCTGTTTCAAATGATTTTTCAGAAATCCAGTTTAAACCTTGTGTTTGGTGTTCATTGTTTGCAAAGTTTGAATCAAGATAAGACACTATATGAAAATGTGGATCTATATGATAAATTTCGTTTCTAATTTGTTCTGCCTTATGTGGCTCACAAATGAGCAACACTTTTTTTTGAAATTTATTATTAGCTAAAAATTTTATATAAATGAATCTCCAAAACAACAAACCAATTAAAATAGCAAAGGCAAAAACAAATATTTGTATTCTGTTGGTGGGTAAAAAAGGCGTAAGTTTGGGAGTAAACAAATAAACCAAAGCGGTTGTAATGGCAGTAGGCAAAATTGCATTTATAGATTTTTGTTGATTACTAGAAATTTGCAAATCGTATAATTGAAAAATACTGCCAAAAAATAAGATGTAAAAACCCAAAACCAACACAGAAACAGGGGTTTCAAAGATTAATAAAATATAATCTAATTCGCTAATTCTGCCTAAGCCAAAGAGTAAGATTAATACAGCAAATACATCCATTGAACGCAGTAAAATTTTACGTTCAGAAATTTCAAAGTGAATGTTTTTTTTGTTTGGCATTCGTAGATACAGTAGTTTTATTTGAGTACAAATTTATAATTTTAGCTCAAAATTCATAAATTTTTAAACCAATCTTCCCAGTTTGTATTGCGGTTTTGATTTGAAAATTTTAAAATTATAGTTTTTCAGAAAGTAGATGAATCCATAATTCTTTGATGTTTTCCCAATCAAAAGCTTCCACTGTTTGTTTGGCGTTTTGCACCAAGGTTTGCGTATTTTGGGGGTTGGTTATTATATCACTTATGGCCTCACAAAATTGTTTTGTACAAAAATCATTTATTAATAATGCGTTTTTTTGGTGGTTTAATAAAAAACTTAAACCTCCAACATTTGAAGAAACAACCGGTAAGCCAAGTGCCATAGCTTCTAAAACACTAACCGGGGTGTTGTCAGTTTTAGAGGTGTTCAAAAAAATATCATGATGTTTTGCCAATGCTATCCACTCACTTTTGCTTAATTTTCCGGTAAATACCACCTCAACCTCTTGCCTTTGAGCATATTTTTTTAGTTGATGAATGGTGATATTTTTTTCCGGGCCCACCATTGTAAGTTGTGCATTGGGATATATTTTTTTTAAAGACACCAATACATCAATGGCAAAAAATGGTTGATAATCTTCGGCTAATGACCTTACCCATAAAATTTTTGGCGAAAATGATTCTTTCAATACAAATTCATATTGACTGATTTGCAATACGTTCGGAATCATTAGCGTCTGCTGATATCCTCTTGCTTTAAAGTCCATTTCAAAATATTTTGACGGTGCCACATTGGCAAAGCTATTTTTAAACAAAACATGACTAAAATAATGACTTTTATGAAAACGATTCAGTAAGTTGCCGCCATGCAAAATAGTGATGTAATTAATCTTTAAGCATTTGCAACTTAAGCCAATCAAATATGCATACCAAAAGGCTGTGGTGCTGTAGGTGTCTATTAATACATAATCTACCACTTTTCTTTGCTTAAAAATTACAGCTAACATCTCAAATAAGCGGAATAATTTGTTTTTTTTGTCAGACGCTACAGTCACCTTAAAACCCTCTTGAATTAATAGCGGACTCAGGGTTTCTATGGTTGTAGGAGTAAAACCATGTTTTGACAAAACATTGCCAATATAGACTATAGTTTTCAAAATATTTGACTTAAAAAATTTTGGTAATGTTGCATAAAAACCTCTTTAGAATAAAACGCATTGACTTTTTGATGCAATGCGGTTTGAAATTGTTGCCTCAACGCTGAAGATTCAATTAATTTAAGTAATTGTTCTGTGAATATTCTTACATTGTTCTTTGGAACTAAAAAACCTGAAACACCATCATCTATTACTTTATGAATGTCTCCAACATTAGTACTTACCACCGCCAAATGGCAACTGCCATATTCTAATATAGCAAGGGGTAAACCTTCAGAATTTGAGGTTAAAACACCTATGTCAGATTGTTTTAAATAAGAAAACAACGCTTGTTCAAAGTGGTAGAAAAATATATGACTAGATAATTGTTCAATTTGTTGCTCAATTTGATGAAAATAAGCATCATTAAAACTTAAACCAAATAAATGAAATCCACACTGCGGGTGTTTTTTGATGGCCTCTTTTGCAACATCAATTAATAATTGATGGTTTTTTACAGAGCGAAAATTGGCAGTGCACACAATATTAAGCTGCTTGTTGCCTTTTAATTTTTTTTCAAATTTTAATGCAGTTTGCTGGACTATAAAATTTGGCATATAAGTGATTAAACCAACTTTAAGATGTGTTTCACTCCAGTTTTTTAGTCTGTCATTTACCGCTATAATGCCATTTAAAAATAACGAAGCCATTTGGTAAGGCAATACCGAACGAAGTTGAACATTTTCACTATCACCATAATGATCATGCCAAATAACTTTGGTTTTAGGTCGTAATGCCTTTAGCATAACTGCAAAAAACAAAGAGCTGCTGTGGGCATGAATTAAATTAATTTGATGCTTTTTTAAAAATTTATGGGCCCGGTATAAGGCACGTATATCTATAAAACTAATTCTATTTAGGTTTTTATAAGTGACTTTATCTTCTAAAGCGATG
The DNA here is from genome assembly GCA_036796275.1 of Flavobacterium sp. Classification (GTDB taxonomy): domain Bacteria; phylum Bacteroidota; class Bacteroidia; order Flavobacteriales; family Flavobacteriaceae; genus Flavobacterium. The sequence goes on along the minus strand of DAIRDG010000008.1, from coordinate 41,615 downwards.
AGCAAATCCCCTTGTTTTCTTGTTGTCATTAATGCTGAAAAAGAAGCGTATTCATATATCGCGTTGGCCATATTTACTGCCATACGCTCGGCTCCACCAGCATCTAAACTGTCTACTAATTGAAGGATTTTTATATTTTGAATTTCTAGAGACATATATTATTAAGCTAAATTACAATATTTAAATAAAAAATTTGGTATTTTTAACTTAATCATTTACTTTCGTAACCTATTCTTAAATTTTAAAAAGATGAAAAAAATATTGTTATCCCTCTTGTTGATTGTTGGTTTATCTTTAACTGCAGAAGCCCAAACGTTTAAAATTTCTGAAAAGAAAATTGATGCTGAAAAACAGGCTACCATCGATATTAACGAAATAGTGAAGTTGGTTGAAATAGAAGACTATTTAATTGAAGATTTAAAGACGTTACAAGTTATGAGATACAACGCCATGAATGACACTGAATTATTAGAATCTAAAATAGCAGTTAATAAAAGATTCGCAATTAAAATCCAAGGAGCTTTTAATGAGGAGCAATTAGCAAAACTCAATACCAAACCAGAACTTTACAACAGAATTTTTGTTTATTAATATAATACTACTTTGAGAAAACTCGCTTTTAACAGCGAGTTTTTTTTGTTTATAACTCTTTGCTTGTTGCTTTAACAGCCTCAAGGGTTTTGTCTAAATCCTGATATGTTAAGGCATCTGTTAAAAACCAACTTTCATAAGCAGATGGGGCAATGTAAACCCCTCTCTTGAGCAACCCATGAAAGAATTTTTTAAAATAATCATTATCCCCTTGCTTTGCAGTTTCAAAATCTATAACAGGGTTTTCATTAAAATGAATAGATATCATAGACCCCACTTGATTGATTGTAAACGTAATTGAGGTTTCAGCAAAAATAGACTGAAGACCATTGCCCAAATAAGTTGTTTTTTCGTTTAAACTGTTATAAATTTCAGGATGTTGTTGCAAATGGCTAAGTGTTGCCAAGCCCGCCGACATAGCCAACGGATTTCCTGACAAAGTACCTGCCTGATACACAGGGCCAAGCGGTGCAAGATGATTCATGATGGCTTCTCTGCCACCAAATGCACCAACAGGCAAGCCACCTCCAATAACTTTTCCATAACAAACAATATCAGCATTAATGCCATATAGTTCTTGAACCCCACCAGCTGCGAGCCTAAAACCCGTCATAACTTCATCAAAAATCAATAAACTACCATGCTTTTCACACAATGCTTTTAAGCCTTCAAGAAAACCTTCTTTAGGCGGAATACAACCCATATTACCTGCCACTGGCTCTACAATGATGGCCGCCACTTGCTCTTGGTTACTCTCAAGTAATAATCTTACGCTCTCTAAATCATTATAATTTGCCAACAAAGTATCTTGTGCTGTTCCGGGAGTTACACCTGGGCTGTTGGGTACTCCAAAGGTGATGGCACCACTCCCTGCTTGTATTAAAAAAGAATCTGAATGCCCATGGTAACAACCTGCAAATTTTATAATCTTGTGTCGTTTGGTATAACCTCTGGCCAATCTGATGGCACTCATACAAGCTTCGGTACCAGAGTTAACAAATCTTATTTTATCTACATTTGGCACCATTTTTATCACCAATTCAGCAATTTTGGTCTCCAGTTCGGTAGGCATCCCAAAGGAAGTTCCTTTGTCGGCCGTGTTTTTTATGGCCTCAATAACGGGGTCAAAAGCATGGCCTAGAATCATTGGCCCCCAAGAGTTGATGTAGTCTATCAACACATTTTCATCTTCGTCATAAAGATAGGCTCCCTTGGCTTGTTTCACAAATATTGGGGTACCTCCCACCCCTTTAAAAGCCCTTACGGGTGAATTTACACCACCGGGTATTACTTGTTGTGCTTGCAAAAACAATTCACTACTTCTTTGGTATAACATATATTATGGTAATTTTAAAATTTGACCAATCTGCAAGGCATTATCTTGCATATTGTTTATCCGCTTTAGCTCATTTACGGTAGTGTTGTGTGCTCTTGCCAAGGAAAACAACGTATCTCCTTTTTGTACCCTATGCGTGTTTGTATTATTTTGTGTTGGCTTGTTTTCTGGTGCTTTGGAAACATTAGTTTCAAAAGGTTTCCCTAACACCATGGCATCATATTGATTAAGTTGATAGCGTTCTATTAAACTAATGAGTTTAGTCGGATATTTTAGATCTGTGGCATAACCCGCATTTTTAAGTCCATTAGCCCAAGCTTTGTAATCATCAATGGGTAAACTAAACAAACTAACATAAAATCTTCTGGTGCTTAAAAAAATGGCATGGTCTCTAAAACTTTCCGACGCTTGTTGGTATTTTCTAAAGCATTCGTCCTTGGCATCATCATCGTGTGTTATGGTTTCGCCCGTCCACTCGCTGTGGCACTTTATTCCAAAATGATTATTGGCTAGCCTGCTCAATCGGGCTGTACCGGCACCAGATTCTAAAATACCTTGAGCCAAAGTGATGCTTGCAGGGATTTTATAATCTCTCATGTTTTGCATGGCAGTTTCCTTGTGTGCATTAATGTAATCTAATACCCCTTGAGGTGTAATCTTAACAATAGATGTAGCCTCTAAGACTTCTTGTTTGTTGGCATCAGCTGGTGTGTTTGTAGAATTATTTTTAATTGATTTTGAAGTTTCAGCAACTTCATTATTTTTGGGCATTGCACTCGAAGTTGATTTTTGAGGAGCTTTTTGGGTGATAATAGCAGATTTCCTTGGGCTAGTAACCGTTTTTTGCTTCGTGCCACAAGACCAAAGGAGCATGATGCTACATAAAATTAATATCTTTTTCATACACTAATTGTCTTCTGTTTTTTTCGTTTAACATTTTATTCATCCCAACCACACCTTGCAATCCTCCGGTGTGAATGCACAATATTTTAGCTGTGTTGTTTATTTTATTTTTTTTAACCATGTCTATGACCCCGAACATCATTTTTCCAGTATAAATAGGGTCTAACATCAGATTGGTTTCTAAATAAAAATAATTTAACCAGTTGATGTAATCTTCAGTCACTTTGGCATAGCCTCCAAAATGATAATCACTTATCAAATCCCATTGACTTCTTTTATTTGCAAAAATACGAATATCTTTTTCAAGAAAATTACCTTTAAGAGCCGGAAAACCCAAAATTAATTGATTTTTAACACTCTTGTTAATCAGCCCAGCCATGGTGGTGCCGGTGCCAACTGCACAAGCTATAACATCATAAACGTCATCTTCAGCTGTTAAAATTTCTTGACATCCCTTCAATGCCAAATCGTTGCTGCCACCTTCGGGTATGGCATAAAAATTTCCAAATTTTTGTTGTAATTCCTCTAAAAAATTTGGTGAAGTTTTGTTTCTGTAATCTTCCCGAGACACAAAGTGAAAGGTCATTCCAAAAGATTGACACTTAGATAGTGTTGGGTTTTCTAAAATAAGTTTTCTTGAAATTTCATCACCCCTAACCACGCCAATTGTTTTAAAATTGTATAATTTGCCGGCATAGGCCGTTGCTAATAAATGATTTGAGAATGCCCCACCAAAAGTTAACAAGGTATGATGATTAAGTTCTTTTGCCTTCAGAAGGTTATACTTTAGTTTTCTGAATTTGTTGCCCGAAATGTAGGGATGAATGTTGTCTTCTCTTTTTAAGGTAAGATGAATTCCCTCAAAAGAAACAGCTTGATTGAATGACTCTAGAAACATGTTTTAGTTAAGAACTATCTTACCTACTTGTGTAGTCCCGTCTTTATAAGTTACTTTGATAAAATAAACAGATGATGCATATCTTGAAGATGAAAGCGTAACATGATCATCATATTTTTGATAATCTGAAACAATGAGTTTGCCATTTACATCAAACATAAACAACCTGTCGAGTTCATTTAATCTGGGGATTTTAACTTTTATGGTTTCAATATTTTTATCAAAGGCTACTATAAAGTTTTGCTGAACATTGAAAGGATTTACCGAAAGGGTTTGATTGGTAAACGTGATTTGATACAAATCTTTATGAACACCTGCAGGTAGTGTAAAAGAATGCGACTGATTTTTGATGTCGAAGTATTCGTTGGTAGCAATTTTGTGTAAATATACTTTTAGGTTATTGTCAAGGTTATAAATTTCTGAAACTTTAATTTCAAAAGTTTTTTCAGAGTTTGTTCTAAAAGCAATCGGCACAAAATTTTCTGCATAATAAGGAATACTTGCCTGTGCTAATTCTTTGTTTTCTACCCAATAAAAAGCATCACCAGCCAATATTTTATTCATAGATTCTGCATCTTTACTCCAGTCTAAACCATTGGTGGCCTCTGGCTCAAAACTTATGGCCGTTTGCACCAAGCTAGAACCAGCAATGAGGGTGTTTATTTTGATGTGCGGTGAGGGTTTGCTATCTGTTTCATACAGACTTACACCTGCCACATTCGGAACAAATTCATTGGTGATTTGGGCTGTTGATTGAGGTTGAATTCCCCTTTCAAATTGTGAATTAAAGGAGGCCCCTTGTCGTCTAAATACTCGGTATTCATTTCGCATCACTACGTTTCCGTTGTTAGCTCCTCTAATCATAAAACCTTGCCCAATAGGCGTAAAAAGCCTTTCAAAGTTGTTTCCAATTCCAACATTAGCATTGGTAGTGCTGCCATCAAGGTTGTAGGAGAAAAACGGTGCTACGGTATATATCCCTGTACCACCTGCATAAGTGCCATATCCCCCAATATAATCCACTATGTTATGCGAATTTGCTGTTTTGTCATGCTCCCAGAAGTAGGCAACTCCGGTGCTGTTTGGATTTCCGGGAATACTCCCTCCATTACCCACCAAAAACCATCTTAAATTAATGGCCGACGGATACGGATTACCTATCAGTGTAAACTGATCTGTGGCAACAGGGATTGTTATGGTACCATTGTTAGGTTTGCCTCTAAATTCATAGCGTTGGGCATTTGATGGGTTATTAAATCCAAGGCCGGCTATGGGTGTGGTATTGTCGGTTCCCGCAACGCCTTTCATCGTAAATCCGTATCCTGGTGCAATTGTACTAGCATCTAGCACCTGCTCCCAATTAGCATAAACTGTTCCACCAGTAAATTTATAAACCCAATAACTTGGAATGTTTAGAGAATTATTATCCGTAAACCCGTTAAACCCTCCTATAATATTAATGTCTTCACTGGTTGTGGCAGTAAGTGGTCTCTTTATTAAATTGATACCAAAATTTGTATTTTCAACATTAGTTCTTAACCCAATTGGTGAACACCAATAATTGTAGTGATGTACTCCTGCGGTGCCTCTTTGATAAACAGACAATGCTCCAAAGCCTGTGTTTGGTGACGCGTTATTAATTTGTAATAGCTGACCATCTTCTCTTAAATGGATAAAGCCTGTGGAAGATAAGTTAATGTTTTGTTGTACCGTGATGAAATTATTTTTTACATATATGTATGAATCGTCAGTAACCCTAAGTTGTGCAGTTAATGTAACAAAAACAAAAAATGTAAAAATTTTTAATAATTTCATTGATAATTAGGTTGTATATAACTGTAATTAATTTGTCTAGAAAAACATAAAACAAATGTAAACTATTTTTTTAATTGAATTTACAAAATTGAGCCTTTTTTGATTTTGCAGGGTGTTTTATAAATTTTTTACTACAAATTCAATTTGTCTTTTAATTTCATTGCCCTTATCATCTACCACGAGCACCGAATAAACACCTGTTTTTGAGATTATTTTCATTTCGTGAATATCTTGCGTAGAGCCCAAAAAAACATCATTGATATACCAATAAAGTGTGGCATTTTTATCTTTATGCGTTACCTTAAACACTGCTGGTTGATGTATTCCAGAAAAATCTTTAGCTAAAGTAATTTTAGTGTTGTTTTTGGGGTATACAAAATCCATTAACACCTGATTTTTAGTATCAAAACAATCTTCTTTTAGCGGTGGCAATGGTAAATAATACGGATTCTTATTTCTGTAATACCACTCTATAACAGGCGGAAAAACCAACCATGAGTTTTTGTAAATATTTTGAACTTGTTCGCAAGAAGCATTTACCCGCAACGTTTTTTGAAAATTGGTGTGAACCCCCACATGGTAAGGACATGTTTTTTGAAACAGGTTTGATTTTGGCACTCTTATTTTTTTAGTTGGGCAGTACTCTTGAGATAAAAAGCCTGAAATTTTACAAACCTCAGCAGTGTGTAAATCATCTTGGGGCATCTTAAACCATTGAGCATTTGGTAACAACCTAAAAACATCAAACAAGATAGGACCCGAACAATCTATACCGGTGAGCAGTGGCCTGCCCTCACCCGTGGCATTGCCCACCCAAACCCCTACCACATAATCTTTATTTAAACCAATGGCCCAAGCATCTCTACCCCCAAAACTGGTGCCGGTTTTCCATGCTATATTGATGGCTGAGTCATAATACTTCCACCCTGTTTCTTCTTTTGGCCTGTTGAGCTCTTTCATGACAGCAAATGTTTGATAGATAGCCCCAGCCCCAAAAATGGTATGATTGGGCTGTTGTTTACCAAAATTAATAGGGCTGTTTTTTAAAATGTTAAGCGACTGAAATTCATTTTTATAATATAAATTTTCCTCATTATAATGATTGAGAGTAGAAGCCATATAGGCATAGGCTGTGCACAAATCCCAAAGGCTAGATTCTGCACCCCCTAAAATTAAAGATAAGCCATAGTGGTCTGGGGCAAAGGCGATGTTTTTTTGTTGTAATAATTTTAGCTTTTCATAAAATTTATTAACAGAATAATCTTGTAACATCAACACAAAAGGGATGTTTAATGACCTCGTTAGGGCTTCATTGACAGGCACGATACCATCAAATGATTGGCTGTAGTTTAAGGGCGTATATCCTGATATTTGAACCGGAATATCTGGTACTAAGGTTTGAGGCAAAATTGCCCCATCTTGCAGCATGGCACTGTATAAAAACGGCTTCAAAATGCTGCCGGTACTTCTGGCAGCCATAATCATGTCTACATCTTTTTGATGTTGTTTGGTAGTGGGTGCATTGCCCACATAAGACACTACCTTTCTTGTTTTTATATCAACAACCAAAACCGCTAAATTGTTTACATGGTTTTGTGCATATAAATCATGGTATTGCTTGGCAATGTTGTTTACCCTGTACTGCAATTCATAATCAATAGAGGACATCATGTTTTGATTGGGGTATGCTTTGGCCACTTTTTCTACAAAGTGATTGGCCAAAGTTGGCATTTGATAAGGTTTTTGCGGCAATGGTTCGGCGATGGCTAATTGATAGGTTTCTGCATCTATGATGTTTTTGGTTAATAATTTCTTGAGCAAACGGTTTCTTTTTCGCAAAAGAATGCCTTGGTTTTTCCCCGGATAAATTAATGAGGGGCTGTTAGGCAAAACGGCTAAAGTTGCACTTTCGGCCCAAGATAACTCATCCGGATTTAGCCCAAAATACCTGTAAGAAGCCATGGGCAAACCTACTACATTTCCTCCAAAAGGAGCATGCGAGGCATACAATTTCAAAATTTTTTGTTTTGAATATCGCAGTTCCAGGCGGGTGGCTAAAATTAATTCGAATAACTTTTCGGCATAACTTCTTTGTTTGTTTTTTCGGTGTAGTCTTATCACTTGTTGGGTGATGGTGCTGCCTCCTCTCACCACTTTTTTTTGTGAAAGGTTTTGCCCAAAAGCATTTGCCATAGCCAAAGGATTAAACCCTAAATGCCAATAAAAATATTGGTCTTCAAAATTTATCAAACAAGTTTCAAACTTGCTGGGCAGTGTATCAATTTCCGGAAACCGCCATTGCTGATCGGAAGCTATTTTGGCTCCCAACAAAACACCCTCTCGGCTTTTGACAACGGTAGCATAATGGGCTTCAAACAATGCTTGAGGCAAACAAAAATAATAACCCAAACACAAAACCGCATACACAACAAATTTCTTCGGATTTTGCTTCACCCAATCGTATAACCAAAAACAGGCATTCTGCCAAACTTTTTTTATTGCATTAAAAATTTGCTGCCAATATTTTCTTGTCATTTAACGCCCTATGTTAATCCATTTTCCTCGGGTTCTTGCACCGTATAAATCGTCATACATGGCCTCTACAAATATCCCGGGATAATAATAATTTCCTAAATAGGTAGCATTCATTTTCATCTGAAATTGTTTGGTTTCTCCGGCTTTCAAATCAAAATAATAATGTCCTCTGTCATCTCTAATGTCTTTGTAATCATATTCATTGCTTGTAGAAAAATTTTCTTCTAGCAAATTGATGTTAATAAACTCAAAGCCAGACGGGATTATATGCGTAAGTGCCACGTTTGACACACGTTCTGAACTGGTGTTTTTTATGGTAATTTTGGCCACTATTTGCGTGCCTTGCTTAAAGGAATCTTGATCTGACACCAAACCTTTGGCATCTAATAATTTAAAATCAACCTCCAAATTGCTTGCAAAAACTTGTTCTTCCCCAACCGGCAAAATACCGCTGTATGAAACTCTTGCATACAAACTACCTTTGCTTTTATTGGTAATTTTTAAGTTGTTGTTGGTTTTGCTTAAACCAAGATTTTCTTTAAACACAGATTTTTTGGTACTTACCGTAAAAGTTTTTGAATTACTTAAATAAGATGCCTCTATGCCGTTTTTGGCATTAGTTTTTAAAAACTTACTCATGGCATACAAACTATAGGCAGTGGCTTGGGTGTTAAAATACTTATTAGAAGACAAAGCTTTGGCCATTTTTTCTGCAACTTGAAAGGCTTTGGTGTTCTGATTTGTCTCTAAATAAGTATCTAAAAGCATGGCACGGTTTCTGTCTTCAGAGCCGTAATAATTATGATAAAAATATGGGGTATTTAAGGGTGTTTCCGCTATCATTTTTTGGGCAATTTTAGTTTGTTTCACCAAGGCATAAGCCGTGGCTAACCTCAACTTAGACTCTGCTGAAATATTTGAAACCTCTTTCATTCTGTTCATGGCTCCCATTTCCGGACTGTTATGCAAAGCCAAGGTGTAAAGCCTGTAGGCCTGTGGCAAATCATTGGCATATTGGGGTTGGTAACGCCATTTTTTGGCTTCACTTTTTTGGTATTTAAGCCAATTACTTAAAGTATTTTGCGGAATCACATACCCCTTTTTATCAGCTTCAATCAAAAAATGACCGGCATAACTACTCACCCAATCATCCGCATAAGATTGTCCGCTCCAATAGGCAAATCCACCATTTGCTATTTGATGGTTTACAATTTTGCCTATGGCAAATTGCACATTTTTCTGGATGTTGCTTTTTTGAGCATCATTCACCTCAACAACCTCTGCCAAGTATAACTGCGGAAAGGCTGCCGAAATGGTTTGTTCTAAACACCCATGCGGGTATTGAATAAGATATTGCATTCTCCCTTCAAAATTAACCGTTGGGGCTCCAGACAATTCTATGGTAGCTTTTTGGCTACCCGGAATGCCAAAAGCATCAAAACTAATAGTTTGCGTTTTGCCCTCAGCTATTACTACATCTTTGTATTGTGTCATTGCCGGATTCGGATTGGTAACGTCTATCTCTAAGGCATATTTGGCTTTTTCTTTGCCCGAAACTGCTTCAATTTCTATAGTAGTAAGCCCTAATTTATTGCCAACTTCTAGCTCAAAATAGGCATTCTTTTCGTCTGGTTGCGAAAAACTAAGCGTTTGTTTAGAAGACCCCACCACCTTGAGGAGTGAACCTGTTTTGAGGCTTACTTCTACGTTTTTTATTTGATTTTCCATGGCAAAAACAGCCACAGGAATGGTGATTTTTTCACCAGAAGATAATTTTCTAGGGATGCTCCCTAACACCATCAAGGGGTTTCTGACACTCGCTGATTTTTCGGCAGCCCCATATGCCCCCTTGTCATTGTTGGCAGCTACCACCATGGTGCGTACTGAGCCCACATAATTTGGCAATTTAACCTGATGTGTATGCGTTTTGCCTTTGTCTAAAGTAAACGGCCCTAAATGCATGACAATGGGTTTAAACCTGTTGGCTTTTTTGGCATTAGACCCCGCAAGTTCCAAATCGCCACCAATGCTAAACACCTGATTGATCATACCGCCATAGGCCCCAACAACCTCATTATACACATCCCAAGTTTTTACGCCCAAAGACTGCTTGCTAAAAAAATTTTCCCAAGCATTTGGTGTTTTAAAGCGTGTTAAATCAAGTAAACCATCTTCTACAATAGCCAAAGTGTAGGTCATGGCCTGTCCGTTTTTTTCTGATACCTTAATGGGTATTTTTTGCTCTGGTCGCCAAACTTCTGCTGCGGTTATTTGCGGTTGCAAAATTGAATTCAGATCTACCACATTCAAATTCAAAATGCCATACATTCTAAGGGGTGCTTGGGTTATTTTTGATTGGTGTGGCCTAAGCAATGTTATGTTTACATAAATATTTGGAGCCATGTCTGGTGTTAAAGCTATTTGGGTTTTGGTTTCTCCTTTGGTGGTTTTCACCCAAAATGACGATAATACTTTTGAACCGTTTTCTACAGAGATCAATGCCCTGCCATCTTCTGAAGACGGAAATCTTAACTCGGCTTTTTCGCCTACGTTATAGGTATCTTTATCAGATTTAAACTTTAGCATTTGAGCATTGTTACCCCCCTGATTATCATTTCTATTATAGCCATCATAATCTGCATAAAAGGCGGTACTGCAAACATGACCACTGCTCGGGTTATAAACTTTAATCAAATAATTCCCCCAGTCTTCTTCGTTGATGTTGAGCACCAAAGCAGCTTTGCCTTGAGCGTTTGAACTTATTTTAAAATTTCTGTAAAACTCAAGCGATGAAGCATTCTGATATCGCGACAAATCGTCTTCATTGGCATTCCACCACCAATTCCAATCTAATCTGTACACATTTACCTCTAAATTACCAATGCCTACAGGGACTCCTTTTTCGTTTACGGTTTGCAAATCAAACCTGATGTCTTTGCCAACAGCAAGGGCTCCATACCGATTGGTCTCAGGTTTTTTTATCCCTACATAAGAAGTATAAGGCGATAACTGCACATTTGTGGCATCTGTGCTAAAATCTCCACCCGACTCAAATACTTTGGTTTCTAAAACCATGCTCAACAGACCAGGAGATTGGTTGCTTAGTTTGGGGTTTACATCAAATACTGCTTGCCCATCATCATCTGTAATGCCTTGATACAAGATTAAATTATTGGTTTCAAAGTATTTGGTGGCATCGTCAAACACAAAATTTTTGTAGTTTTTGAATGTTGTTTTTGTAGATTTTATTTTGGCTGCAACTTCTATTTTCAACTGCTTGCCCACTGCTCCGTGTAGCCACTCTACTGCAAAGTTGGCTTTGTTTGGTTTGCTTAAACTCAACTGGGCATCGGCCAAATTGTTCTTAATTTTTAGCCGATTGGGTTTTATGGTTTCTATTCTGATAGATTTGTAAAAATGCACATTGCCCACAGACACCCGAGCTTCCCAACTGCCGGTTTTATCTTCCGGGTGAGTTGGCATTACAAAGGTGTAATGATTGCCCAAGGTGTGTTGTTTTAAGGCCTCATACTTGATTTTTCCCGTAGGGTCTGCCAACCTTAACTTAATGGGATGATTTTTCTGAAGCTTGCTTTCTTTATCATTCAAAATAAATGAAATAAACAAGGTATCACCGGGCCTCCACACGCCTCTCTCCCCATAAATATAGCCTTTTAAACCTTTTTGAAGTTTTTGACCGTCTACTTCAAATTCGCTTACAGACAACGCTCGGTTATCGTCTAGCTTTAGGTAGGTAACGTTGTTGTCTTTGCTAACCACTGCAAAATACGGATATCTTTCGGTGGTGATGCTGGCCAAACCATCTTTATCTGTTTTTATGGTAGCTTGTAACTGCTGCTGAAAAGAATATAACTTGATGCTAGCCCCACTCACCGGTTCGGTAGTTACCAGGTTGCTAACGGCAAAATGATAACTGCCATTGTCGGAAGCCTTGGCAATAACCCCTAAATCTGTGGCCAAAACATTGGTTCTAATTTTGTTGTCAAAATAATAAGAAGGTTTGCAAGGGTCCTCTCTTTCATACCAATTATACTCACTATAATCATAATCATTGTCATAAAAATATCCGGTAGAGGCCTTTACATTATAATCGTCATCTTCCGCTTCATCAGTTTGGTTTGCATCATCTTCCTTAAAAGTTGACCCACATTTATACAGCGAATGCGATTGGTTATAAGACAACTCTACCCGATAAATAGCCCCGGGCTCGGCAGACACCAATTTGGCCAAGTCTATGGCGTAAGCCTTCCATTGACTCATGTTTTGCATTTTGTGACTTTGCAAGGTAAATGTTTTTTTTGCCACTGGCTGAGCCACTTTTTTGAGATTTGCTGTAGAAATCAGATCATTATCTTGCAAAAACTGAAGCACATTGTTTTCAAAAATCTGATAAACCTTCACCTCAACGGCTCTTAGATTCACGGCTTCAAAATTGACCTGAAAATGGTTAGAAGACGGCAAAATAGTGCCATTCTTTAACAACTTAATACCCGGTTTGTGTTGTGTAAAGGAAATGCTTTTTGTAAAATTTTTATCTAATTTTTGGCCTTTGGCATTTTGAATCCCCGAAAAAACCTCTAATAATTTGTTACCATCGGTGGCTTGTTCAAAAAAAACTTTTAGCAAATTTCCCGAGGTAGAAAATCTCAGGTCGGTGATGTCGCCCAAAGATACCAAACCCTCATAATTCTGCGTCAACAACAAAGGGTCAGAAAAATTAATCAACAGTGTTTTGTCAACCTCTTCAGACAAGCCTGCACTGATTACCCCAAAGTGATTTCTGCCAAAAATATCAAAATCAAGTCCCCCTTTCTGATTGATGTTAGACGACTTGCCATCCCAAGAAATTTTGAGTTTGGTGTCTTTGTCTGTTCTTAAAATACTATCAATCACAAACGGATAACTATTTTTGGTGTGGAGGGTTTTATTAAATTTAATCTTAACCGATTTTTTTTGATGCTCTGCCGAAACTAATTGCTCTAACTCATCCCAAGGCATCACATCACTGGTGTTTACTACCCCGTTAATGTATTGGTATTGATCATTGATGGATTGCAAATCATTTATTTGCACCATAAAATTTTGCTCAATGGTTTTTACCAAAAACGTAAAATTCCTTAAATCCTCTGGCACTTCTGTTACTTTAGACAAATGAAACGTCACCAAATAATCTGTGCCATTCTTTAAGCCCTCCTCTGGCACAAAAGCCAAGGTGTTGTTAGACAACGCCACTACTTTGCCTTTCACTTTGGGCTCAATGCTAAACAACTTGTTCGACAAGACTTCTTGAGCACTCCAATTTACTTTTTCTGCCGGCATTACTATCCTGATGTCTGATTCTGAAGACAACAAACCACTGCTATAGTCTGTAATGTAATTTAAATACAAAGACGGGTCAGACACCGAAGGCTTGTTTTGATTACAAGCATTCAACACAACAAGGAGGATGAGTCCGAACAAAACATTATTTTTCATAGGTAGATAATTATGCGTTTTTTATGGTCATACAAAATACCCTCATCCTCACGGTGTTTGCAAGCAAACAGATTGATGATGCCTATTTCATAAAATCAAAAGATTATCAGTAAAAATAAAATATTTTGTGTTAGGTTGTTAACTTAGCCTCACTTTTTTTTAAGATTTTTTTAAAGAAAAATACTTGACAAAATGCCAAAAAGGCCTCTGTTGCAAATACCCCAAATTGGCTTCGTTGGCATAAGCCTCCCGTTCAAAAGAAATGGCTCTGTAGGCCTTGTAAGTGTTTTGATGTTGCAACCATCTTACCAAAAACTCAACCACATACCACACATAAAAAAACACCAACAATAACTCTACTTGTTGTTTGAGGTGAATGGCCTCATGGTTCATCAAAGTTTGATGGTGTTTGTATCTAGGCTTGCTGATAAACACAAACGGAAACAACGCGATGGCTGAGGCATTTTTCGGGACAAAAAATTTATTAAAAACAATCCACATCTAAGTTTTATGCTTAATTTTGTTGCTAATTATGACGCAATTTACCAAAAATAATCTAACCGAAGGCGAAGATTTTTACCTCTCTGCAGAGGGGTACAAGGTGTTTACCGAAAAGTATCACCTCAAACGCGGCTATTGCTGCAAAAGCGGATGCCGACATTGCCCTTATGGTTTTGATAAAAAAACCAACAGTTTTAAAAAGTAAAATTATCTTTGCCAAAAATTTTCCCCATGACCAAACCCTCCTTTATCTTGTTTGCATTTATAGCAATTGTGTTTGTGGCTTGCCAAAAAGAAGCGGCAAACAACTTCTCGTTAACCGGACACCTCAAAGGCATCAAGCAAGGAACGCTATATCTCCAAAAAATTGAAGACTCTACCCTCGTGTCTTTAGACTCGTTTGTGTTTAATGGTCAAGACCAATTTACACTCAAAACCCAACTTGCCGAACCCGAAATGCTCTATTTGGTGCTAGACAGAGGTCTCACCAATTCTTTAGACAACAGTTTGCAATTTTTTGCCGAGCCAAACCCCATGACGCTGCACACCACCCTCGAACGTTTTTATGCAGATGCTGTGTTTGAAGGCTCCGAAAACCAAAAATTATTTGAAACCTACACCCAATTCGTCAATCAGTTTAGAAGCAAAAATCTTGAACAATTTGAGCAGCAATTCAGGGCTCAAAAACTCAATAAGCCAAAGCGGGTAGACAGCATCCAAAACCTGATAGACCGCAACAACAAACGCTTGTATTTGTATGCCATCAATTTTGCCCTGGCCAACAAAGACAAAGCTGTGGCACCCTATGTGGCCGTTACCAGCCTTACCCAAGCCAGAACCAAGTTTTTAGACACCATATACATGCAATTGCCAGCGGCAAACCTCAACTCAAAATACGGAAAAATGCTCGAAAGCATGATCCTAGAACGACAATCTCAAAACATCCCATAGCATGTCTCTTCCCAACCTTCTCAACCAACACATCCAGCAAGCCATTCAGCAATTATTTGATGTTTCTTTAGAGCAACTAGATTACCAACAAACCAAAAAAGACTTTGAAGGCGACCTCACCGTGGTGGTGTTTCCGTTGGTGAAATTGCTAAAATCTAACCCCGCAACCATTGGCAACCAAATTGGCGAATACTTACTAAAGCACACCAATCTCGTTACAAAATTTAATGTGGTAGGAGGCTTTTTAAACCTGGTGATTCACCCAGACTATTACCTCAAACAATTTGAAACAGCACACCAAAACCCCCAGTTTGGCTTTGTAACTACTCCTAACAAAGATGCCATCATGGTAGAGTATGCCTCGCCAAACACCAACAAACCTTTGCATTTGGGGCATGTGCGTAATGTATTGTTGGGCTATGCCGTGGCAGAAATTCTAAAAGCAGCCGGACATCCAGTTTACAAAACCCAAATAATCAATGACAGGGGCATTCATATCTGCAAATCAATGCTGGCTTGGCAAAAATTTGGTGTCGGGGAAACACCCGAAACATCAGGATTAAAAGGCGATCATTTGGTGGGCAAATACTATGTGGCCTTTGACAAAGCCTACAAAGCCGAAGTGTCTAACCTCTTGGCCACCGGCCTCTCCGAAGAAGACGCCAAAAAAGAAGCCCCCATCTTACAAGAAGCCCAAAACATGCTCAGACTGTGGGAAGCCAATGACCAAGCAGTGGTTTCGCTCTGGAAAACCATGAATGCCTGGGTGTATGATGGCTTTAATAAAACATATGATACTATCGGAGTAAATTTTGACCAAAATTATTACGAAAGTGAAACTTATTTATTAGGCAAAGAAGTGGTTGAGTTTGGCCTCCAAAAAGGCATTTTTGAACAAGACCCCGATGGCTCCGTTTGGATAGACCTAACCCAAGACGGACTCGACAGAAAAATAGTGCTTCGCAGCGATGGCACAGCCGTGTATATGACCCAAGACATTGGCACAGCCATCCAACGCGTAAAAGA
Source organism: Flavobacterium sp. (assembly GCA_036796275.1). Classification (GTDB taxonomy): domain Bacteria; phylum Bacteroidota; class Bacteroidia; order Flavobacteriales; family Flavobacteriaceae; genus Flavobacterium. The sequence continues at coordinate 25,563 of DAIRDG010000008.1, read as the reverse complement.
CTTCCCAGACATCAATGGCTTGGTGTATACCGTGGGTAATGAGCAAGATTATCACTTTAAGGTGCTGTTTCTCATTTTGCAAAAACTCGGCTTTGCCTGGGCCAAAAACCTCTATCACCTGTCTTATGGCATGGTAGAGCTGCCCTCTGGCAAAATGAAATCTAGAGAAGGCACCGTGGTAGACGCAGACGAATTAATGGAAGACATGTTTAAAACAGCCCAACAAATTTCTGAAGAATTAGGTAAACTAGACGACCATAACGCCCAAGAAAAAAACAAACTCTACAAAACCATCGGCTTAGGGGCCCTAAAATATTTTATCCTCAAAGTAGATCCCAAAAAACAAATGCTATTTAACCCCAAAGAATCTGTAGATTTTAATGGCAATACCGGACCGTTTATCCAATACACCCATGCCAGAATACAATCTATTCTTCGCAAAGCACAAGATGATTATACCCAAAACTTGGCATACCCCAACCAGCTAGACCCCAAAGAAAAAGAACTCGTAAAACTCATTTTACAATTCCCAGACATCATTCAGCAAGCAGCCAAACAATATTCCCCAGCCATCTTAGCCAATTATTTGTATGATGTGGTAAAAGAATACAACTCATTTTACCAAACCATTGCCATCTTAGGCGAAGACAACCCACAAAACCGGGTGTGGAGAATACAACTGTCTGCCACCACCGCCAAAGTTATCAAAAACGCCACCCAATTATTGGGGATAGAAGTGCCCAACAGAATGTAATTTTTTTGGGCTTTCGGGCGTGCTTTTCGCGGCAAGTCCTCGTTTTGTTTTGGGTTTTTCTAAAGTTTTTTAGAAGAGCTTCCGCTGGTCGCTTTCTCAAAAACAAGAAAAACAAACCAAAACAAAACTGCGGGCTTTCTGCTGCAATCCCTAAAGCAAATGCAGCCAAACAACAAAATGTAGACTTCCGGTACAAAAAATTTTAATACCAAATTTCAACTTAGTATATTTGTAATTCAAAAAAAAAAACATCATGTTTAATAACCTCACCAACAAACTCGATAAGGCATTTAAAGTGCTCAAAGGGCATGGCAAGATCACCGAAATCAATGTGGCAGAAACCCTCAAAGAAGTTCGAAGAGCCTTGTTAGATGCCGACGTTAACTTCAAAATAGCCAAAGACTTTACCACCACTGTTAAAGAAAAAGCCATTGGCCAAAATGTACTCACCACCTTGCAACCAGGGCAACTGCTCGTAAAAATTGTAAAAGACGAACTTGCAGAACTCATGGGAGGGCAAGAGGTTGGGGTAAACCTCACCGGAAATCCGTCGGTTATCTTAATGTCGGGCTTGCAAGGATCTGGTAAAACCACCTTTTCTGGTAAGCTGGCCAACTACCTCAAAACCAAAAAGAAGAAAAAACCCTTGTTGGTAGCTTGTGATATCTACAGGCCAGCCGCCATCAATCAGTTGCATGTGTTGGGAGACCAGTTGGGAGTAGACGTGTATTCTGAACCCGACAACAAAAATGCCGTAAGCATTGCCCAAAACGCCTTGGCATTTGCCAAAGCCAATGGCTTTAATGTGATGATTGTAGATACCGCAGGCCGTTTGGCTGTTGATGAGCAAATGATGAACGAAATTTCAGATGTTCACAAAGCCCTAAAACCGCAAGAAACCCTCTTTGTAGTAGATGCCATGACAGGGCAAGATGCCGTAAACACAGCCAAAGCCTTTAATGACCGCTTAAACTTTGATGGGGTTATTCTCACCAAACTAGATGGTGATACCCGTGGGGGTGCCGCCTTGTCTATTAAATCTGTGGTAAACAAGCCCATTAAGTTTATCGGGACAGGCGAAAAAATGGACGCTATTGATGTGTTTTACCCAGCCCGTATGGCCGACAGAATTTTGGGCATGGGAGACGTGGTGAGTTTGGTAGAAAGAGCCCAAGAGCAATATAACGAAGAAGAAGCCAGAAAACTGCAAAAGAAAATTGCCAAAAACGAATTTGGCTTTGATGACTTTTTAACCCAAATTCAACAAATCAAGAAAATGGGCAGCATGAAAGACCTCATGGGGATGATACCAGGGGTAGGCAAAGCCATGAAAGACATCGACATCCAAGAAGATGCCTTTAAGCACATAGAAGCCATGATACACTCTATGACACCCAAAGAACGAAGCAAACCCTCTATCATCGACATCAAAAGAAGAAAAAGAATAGCCAATGGCTCTGGCAGAAAAATTGAAGACGTGAATCAGCTCATGAAACAATTTGAACAAATGAGCAAAATGATGAAAATGATGCAAGGCGGTGGAGGCAAAAAACTCATGCAAATGATGGGTGGCATGCGGTAACAATTGCCAAAAAAACGTTAGGATAAAAATTTATTGATTTAGTTTTTCAAATAAACTTTATATTTGTAAATAAATTTGTAGCATGAATACGGTACTAGAAAGCGTTCAGCCCCCGGTAAGCAAACCAAAATGGTTGCGGGTAAAACTCCCCACCGGAGAAAAATATACCCAACTAAGAGGTTTAGTAGACAAATACAAACTCAACACCATTTGCACCTCTGGCAGTTGTCCAAACATGGGCGAATGTTGGGGTGAAGGCACGGCTACCTTTATGATATTGGGTAATATTTGCACCCGTTCCTGTGGGTTTTGTGGGGTAAAAACCGGCAGACCCGAAACCATCGATTGGGAAGAACCCGAAAAAGTGGCCCGTTCTATCAAAATCATGAACATCAAACACGCGGTAATTACCTCTGTAGACCGCGATGACCTGCAAGACATGGGCAGCATCATTTGGTACGAAACCATTTTGGCCATCAGACGCATGAATCCCAACACGACTTTAGAAACCCTCATTCCAGATTTTCAAGGCATTCATAAACACATCGATCGGATCATCAAAGCCAACCCGGAGGTGGTGTCTCACAACATGGAAACTGTGAGAAGACTGACCAGAGAAGTGAGAATTCAGGCAAAATATGACCAGAGTTTGGCAGTGCTTAAGTACTTAAAAGACCAAGGCATCAACCGAACCAAATCGGGCATCATGCTAGGCTTGGGCGAAAAAGAAGACGAAGTGATAGAAACCATGCAAGACCTCAGAAATCAAAACGTAGACATTGTAACCATAGGGCAGTATTTGCAACCCACCAAAAAACATTTGCCCGTAAAAGAATTTATTACCCCAGAGCAGTTTCAAAAATATGAAACCATCGGCAAAGCCATGGGTTTTAGGCATGTGGAAAGTGGTGCGTTGGTTAGATCTAGCTATCACGCACAAAAACACTTATTATAAATTTTATGAGGTAAGTTTAATTGGTTAAAGCCTAAAATCTGTAACCAATTGAAACACCAATTCTGCCAATAATTTCAAAATTACGGTAAAGGTTTTCTCTATCATTTACAAACAAATTACGGGCAATGCCGCCATTAACTTCAAATACCAAGCCTTTTTTGGTGATCCATTTGCCTCCCAAACCAAACCCTAGGGCAAAATCTGTTACCATCACTGGTCTTTCGATGAAATTAAAAAAAGTATTGCCATCTACTACAACGGTATTTGAAATAAACTCCCACTCTTCCACTCTATTCAGATTACCATACAACTCCGCAAAAAATCCGGCATGAGGCTTTTTGCCAAAGTAGTACCTGAAGTTGGCAATTACTTGGTAATCTATTTCTAAATAATCATCAAATGATTTAAACAAATTAATCCCTACGGAAGTTTCTTCACCCACAAATCTCTCGTAAGACAAATCTACTGCCCCCAATACCATATACAAAGCACTTAATCTCAATTCGTTTTTGCGTTCTATGAGCTTTGGCATATTGTCGTCTGCTTCGTTTTGATTTTGGGCCATCCCGAAATAACTCAAGCACAAGACCAACAACAAAAAATATTTTTTCATAACCATTGTTTTAAAGTTTAGGTAAATTAAAACAAAAAAATGATGCAAAAAAATAGGCTGCATCATTTTTTTTAATGTTTTTTATTCAACTGCTCAGTCTAATACCAAACGTTGATTTTTGGGGTATTTTACTTGGTATTTCAGTTGCACTTTTTGCTCTGTGCGGGGGTTTAGATTAAAACTCCAAGTTAAAATTTTATCTTCATCATTTAGCTTGGCATCTTTGTGCTCTTCTTTTTCGATGGTGATGTCTTTGTTTTGAGCAATCGGCAATTGGTCTAACACCATCACCTCTACCGGATAGGCTTTGTTGTTTCTAACGGTAATTTCAAACCCTTGAGACACCGTTTTAAACTGACTCATGAATCGGGTAGCCGTAAATTCTTTGATGGGTTTTCTTTCAACCACTATGCCTTTATCTTTGCCCAAAGAAATCTCGAGGGTATCTACCGAAGTGCTTAAATCTAACAAGGACTTGCCTTGGTAAGTGTCTTCAAAAAATAAATTGATTTCACCATCCAACAAATTCAAATCTTGCCAATTGGTAATTTTAGCATTCAAAAAAGCTCCGCTTTCTATTTTGGGCACACTCACATACTGATAAATAGCTGGCACTTGTTGACGTTGAATCTCGGCGGTGTATACTTTTCCGTCTTTTTTTACGGTAAACAATTCTACAATTTCATACACTATGGTGGTAGGTTGATAGCTAATGGCGGTTTCTGGAGCCAAAGCACTTGGCATAGATACGCTTACAATTTGGTCTTCCATAATTACCCCTGCAGCTTTGCCTTTTAAGGCATTGGCAGCCCGTTTGGTATTATAACCAGACACCACTACCTCTTCAAGCATTCCCTCAAATTCTAAGACTACATTCAAGCGGTTGGATTTTGGACTAATTTCTTTGTTTTTAAAACCTACATAAGAAAACACCAACACACTGTTTGGGTTGGGTAGTTTGATCGAAAAATTACCATCAAAATCAGTGGTGGTGCCAATAGATGTACCTTTCACCAACACACTGGCACCGGGTAGCGGATCGCCATCACCTATAACTTTGCCCGAAATGGTATTGCCAACTAAATTTGCATTGCCTAAATAAGATTTGTTTTGGCTGTTGAAGTTCAAATACCACGGAAGCAATCTGGGCACTACCCCGCTTTCGGTGGGGTTGCCATTTGATATCAAGAGTTTCACATTTTGCCAATCTTCCCCAGACGATTGATAAACATTAGCTTTCATCACCAACTCCAATGGCGATTGCACATTTTGCACCCTCAGGTCATAATTGGCATACCAACCGGCCTGAGACACGTAATAGGTGAGCTCAAAATTGGCATTGGCAATGTCTTGCTGTGCTTTGATGGTTACCACCACATCGGTGGTTTCCGAGCCGCTTTTAGACCGGAGTTCGTTGAGTTGATTTCTGAAATTATTGACGGTGGTATCTATCACAAAAATTTTTTCGTTTTGTTCGTTGCGTTGTTTCAGCAAGGCCGTTTTGCGTTGTCTGTGAAACTCAACCGCTTCTTTGAGTTCGGCAGTTTTGATGCCTGCTTGCCCACCAATGGCTTCGTTTTTGCCCAAAATGCGTTCTTCAGAGCTAATAACTTCTAGCACATGGTCTTCTAAAATTCTTTTGGCTTGTAGCTGACTAATTTTTGCTTCAAGATTTTTGATTTCTTGACTCTTTTTTTGTTGCTCTAAAAAGTTTACCTGGGCCTTTACACTCATGATGGTAAAATTTCCTTTGCCACTCACCCGCACACTTTGCTGGTCTATGGCGTTGGAAATGCCTGTAAACACCAAATCGGTAGTGCCTGCTTCTATAGCTGTTTTGGCCGTTCTAACCACTTGTGCCCCTTGGGTATACACCGTGACTTGCTGGATGTTGGATGTGATTTTTTTGTTTTTTTGAGCGTTGAGACCTGATACAAAGAACAGCAATGAAACAAACAAAATGGCGGAAGATTTTAGAGATGTCATAAAATGATGATTACATAAATAATTTATAAACTTAATGAATTGTTGATTAACTTCAATAATTTTGCCAAAAAAAATAAATGACAAAAATAAAAGTTGGCATCAATGGGTTTGGGAGAATTGGCAGAACATTTTTGCGTGAATGCTTAAAGCAAAACCACCTAGAGGTGGTGGCTATAAATGACATTGCCCCCATAGAAACCATGGCACATTTACTAAAGTATGACAGCATTCATGGCGTTTTGCCATATGAGGTGGTGTGCAACCAAAATTTTATCAGGGTTAACAACCTCAACATCAAATATTCGCAAAAAAAAGACATCGCCAATATCAATTGGGAAAACGTTGAGGTGGTTTTAGAAAGTACGGGTAAGTTTAAAACCAAAGCTTTGCTTGCAGAACATCACAAACAACAAGTAAAAAAAATTATCTTAAGCGTGCCACCGGCAGAGGCCGACATCCCCATGGTGGTGATGGGGGTAAATCATCTGACCTTAAACCCAGAGGATATTATTATCTCAAATGCCAGTTGCACCACCAATAACGCTGCACCCATGTTGCAACTCATCCATCAACATTGCCATATAGAATCTGCCTACATTACCACAGTGCACAGCTACACCACCGACCAAAGTTTGCATGATCAGCCGCATCACGATTTAAGAAGAGCCCGTGCAGCCGCACAATCTGTGGTGCCCACCACCACAGGTGCAGCCAAAGCCTTAACGGGTATTTTTCCCGAATTACACAACAAAATTGGAGGCAGTGGCATTAGAGTGCCGGTGGCCAATGGGTCTTTAACAGACATTACGTGTTATGTAAAAAATACAATGAGCATCACTGCCCTAAATGATTTGTTTAAAGCGGCCTCAGAAAATCAGTATAAAGGCATCTTGCATTATTGCACAGACCCCATTGTGTCTGTAGACATCATTGGTAACCCTTACTCTTGTGTGTTTGATGCCGAACTGACCTCGGTTATTCACAACATGATAAAAGTGGTGGGCTGGTATGACAACGAAGTGGGATATAGCAACCGCCTGCTAGATTTGATTAAATTTGTGGGGAGTTAGTTATATGTGGTTATGCTTAATTTGAAATATAATCTTGCATCAAAATCCGCATTGATTTAAAACCTATTTGATGAATAGGTATTTCTTTTTTGGGATACCAAACCAAACTTTTTATTTCATCTTTGGCCCATATCAAAATTTCCTGACTGCTCAGGGTTACTTCAAAAAAGATGTCTAAAGTTTTGTAAGGAATTTGTTTAAACAGATAATCATTCGGCTGGGTGCCTATAAACTTAAGATCGGAAGGCAAAAGCTCTAAGCCTAATTCTTCTTTAATTTCTCTGCAAGCCGCTTCTTCGGCAGTTTCGTTGGGGTCTATAAAGCCACCTGGCAAATCGAGCTTGCCGATGTCGGGGGCTTGGTTTCTGACGGTAAACAACACTTGGTCTTGAAACAAAAAAATAACCGCTACAGCTGCAGCGGTGTTATGGTATAAAACAAAGCCACAATCAAAACACGAGAATTTTTTAAGTTCAAAAAACTCATGATGTTGAGAGCCACAATTTGGGCAATATTTTATGAATGAGTTGGTCATTTATCCCAATAATCTTTTTTGTTCCCTGGCCAACAAGGTATTTTTGAGCAACATAGCAATGGTCATGGGCCCTACTCCACCGGGCACAGGTGTGATGTGTGATGCTTTTTTGCTGCAAGCGTCAAAATCTACATCGCCCACAATTTTATAGCCTTTTTCAGTAGTTTCGTCTGCTACTCTTGTGATGCCCACGTCTATGACAACGGCATCGTCTTTAATCATTTCGGCCTTAAGGTAATTGGGCACCCCTAAAGCACTGATGATGATGTCAGCTTGGGTGGTAATTTGGGCAATGTTTTTGGTATAACTGTGCGTAAGGGTTACGGTAGAATTGCCCGGAAAACCTTTTCGGCCCATCAAAATGCTCATGGGCCTGCCTACAATGTGGCTTCTGCCAATCACCACCGTATGCTTGCCTTGGGTTTCTACTCCATAACGCTCAAGCAATTCTAAAATACCAAAAGGCGTAGCCGGAATAAAGGTGCTCATGTCTAAAGACATTTTGCCAAAATTTTCCGGATGAAATCCATCTACATCTTTGCTTGGGTCTATGGCCATGATCACTTTTTGGGTGTCTATTTGTTTGGGCAAAGGCAATTGCACAATAAACCCATCAATGTTATCATCTTCATTCAGTTCCTTTATTTTTTTTAGGAGCTCTATTTCGGTAGTTGTGCTGGGTAATTTGATGAGGGTGCTTTCAAAACCAACCCGTTCGCAGGCCTTTACTTTGCTGCCTACGTAAGTGAGACTTGCCCCATCGTTACCCACAATAACAGCAGCCAAATGGGGTACTTTCTCGTGATTGTCTTTCATTTTTTGCACTTCAAGTGCAATTTCGTTTTTGATGTCGTTGGAAGTTTTTTTGCCATCAAGTATGATCATAATACCAAGTTTTGAATTACTAATGATAAATTATTTGTTAACAAAAGTAATCAATTTTGGCCACTTTAAAGTGGATATAATCAAGATTTATTAGGCCTATTTACCACTTGGCATTCAAACTTTGCCAACCTCCCCCATTCATCACTTCTATTTGATGATTTTTGAGTATGGAGGCAGCCTGACTGCTACGCATACCACTTTGGCAGCACACTACTATAGGTTTGCCTATTTTTTTGATGTCGTTTATTTTGCTCCCTAGGGTGTTTAGCGGCATGTTTTTTGCCCCTTTAACGTGGCCTTGACTAAATTCTGAGGCAGATCGCACATCTATCACAACAGCTCCTTTGTTTTTGAATTCTAACAGACTTTGTGATTTGTTTTTGTTGCCAAATAAAAATGATAATAATCCCATGACTCTAAGTTTTTAGGGCAAATTTATATCGAAGTAGTTTCCTGTTTGGCAACTTTAGTTACAAAAGTCATCATTTATGCTTTAAAATTTTTGGGTTTCCAAAAAAATACCAATTTGCCAGTCGCTAGTTGTGACCAATCATCGATATCAAAAGTAATTTTGGCTAGGCCTGCGGTCGAAAAATTTTCTATATCTTGTTGGGTAAACAAACTCAGCAAATCATGATAGGCCGGGTTGTGCCCCACCAGTAAGATGGTGTTTAACTGATTGGGAGTTTGCTTGAGGTTGTGTAAAACCTGCCTATAATCAAAGGTGTAATATTCTTTTAAAAAAATTATGGGATACAAATTGTCTTTTGCAATAAGCTTTAGCGTGCTTTGGGCTCTGTTGGCCGTGCTGCAAAACACGGCTTCTGCTGTTTTTAATTCAGGTAAATAATGTGGTTGCACAAGCATACAATCAGAAATTCCACGGTCGTTGAGGGGTCTATCATGATCAGACACCTTAAAATCCCAGGAAGATTTGGCATGCCTTAACAAATAAAGCGTTTTCATGAAAATACAGGCTTAGTTGGCTACTTCTGAAATAAACTTAATCCGCATCAATCTGAGCTCTTCGATGTCATAATCGCCATCAAATTCTTTAAGGGCATCTTCTATGCGGTCAGACTCAGACTCCATAAAATACTCATGAATTTCTTCTTGCTGATCTTCGTCTAATATATCATCTATATAATACTTGATGTTGAGCTTGGTACCCGCATACACAATTTGCTCCATTTCTTTGAGGAGGGCATCCATGGTGAGGCCTTTGGCTTTGGCAATATCATCTAGGGCTAATTTCCTGTCTACGTTTTGTATGATATACAATTTGTTTGACGAATTTGCCCCGGTAGATTTCACCACCAAGTCATCTGGTCTTAAGATATCATTTTCCTCTACATAACGTTCGATGAGTTGAACAAAGGGTGTTCCGTATTTTTTGGCTTTGCTTTCCCCTACCCCATGCACATTAGACAGCTCTTGTATGTTGATAGGGTATTTGAGAGCCATGTCTTCTAAAGAGGGGTCTTGAAACACCACAAACGGCGGAACGCCATGTTTCTTGGCTTCATTTTTTCTCAAATCTTTAAGCATCGATAGCAATACTTCATCTGTACCAGATGATGCTTTAGACATGGTGTTTGTGTTATCATCAGCCCCTTCACCATACAAATGGTCTTCTGTCATCATAAAAGATAAGGGATTGTTGATGAATTTTTGCCCTTCTTCGGAAAGGCGTAACAACCCATAAGTTTCAATTTCTTTTTTGAGTAATCCTGCCACTAAAACTTGCCTGATGAGGGCTACCCAAAACTTTTCTTCTTTGTGATGTCCTTTGCCAAATACTTCTAAAGCATCAATTTTATGCGAATTTAAGATGGCATTGGTTTTGCCTACCAACGTAAGCACCACTTCTTTGGCTTTAAAGGTTTGCTTGGTGGCCTTTACGGTTTCTAGCAATAATTTAACCTCGTTTTGAGCCTCTGCTTTGGTTTTGGGGTTTCTCATGTTGTCATCTTTGTCGCCACCTTCCCCAGTTTCGTTATCAAACTCTTCCCCAAAATAATGCAACAAAAACTTACGTCTGCTCATAGAGGTTTCGGCATAAGCCACCACTTCTTGCAGCAATGCAAACCCAATTTCTTGTTCAGCTACAGGCTTACCCGACATAAATTTTTCGAGTTTTTCTACATCTTTATAGGCATAATAAGCCAAGCAATTGCCTTCACCACCGTCTCTGCCAGCTCTACCGGTTTCTTGATAATAGCTTTCTAAAGACTTCGGAATGTCATAATGAATAACAAATCTCACGTCTGGTTTGTCTATCCCCATGCCAAAGGCAATGGTGGCCACCACCACATCCACATCTTCCATCAAAAACATGTCTTGATGCCTTGCTCTTAATTTGGCTTCTAAACCGGCATGATAGGGCACCGAGCTGATGCCATTAACCTGTAATAATTGGGCAATTTCTTCTACTTTTTTTCTGCTTAAGCAATAAATAATACCCGATTTGCCTTTGTTTTGTTTGATGTATCTGATAATGTCTGCATCAATATTTTTGGTTTTGGGCCTTACTTCATAAAACAAGTTTGGACGGTTAAATGATGCTTTAAAAACCTCCGCATCACTCATGTCTAAATTTTTCAAAATGTCTTCTTGCACTTTGGGGGTGGCTGTGGCCGTAAGCCCAATAACGGGGATATGATCTCCAATGTTTTTGATGATGGTTCTGAGGTTGCGGTATTCCGGTCTAAAATCATGACCCCATTCTGAAATACAATGGGCTTCGTCTATGGCAACAAAAGAAATTTTTACGGTTTTAAAGAACTCTACATAATCTTCTTTTATCAATGATTCTGGAGCTACATATAACAACTTGGTAACCCCACGTTTGATGTCATATTTTACTTCGTTGACTTGGGTTTTATTTAATGACGAATTCAGCACGTGGGCAACGCCATTTTCGGACGAAATACCTCTGATGGCATCTACCTGATTTTTCATCAAAGCAATGAGTGGAGAAACTACTATGGCAGTACCCTCCTGAATTAAGGCAGGTAATTGGTAGCATAATGATTTGCCTCCGCCTGTTGGCATGATCACAAAAGTATTTTTTTGATTGAGAATATTCTTAATTACTTGCTCTTGCAAACCCTTAAACTTCGAAAACCCAAAATGTTTTTTGAGTTCGCTGTAGATATCATATTGTTTAGTAACCATTAAAGATTGTATATTTTTGATTAAATTTGCAGAATTAAAGATACAAAAAAAAACTATTTATCAAAAAAAATAAGATGGTTTTGCAAAATTTAGTATCATTTTAAATTCTTTTACACATTTATGACTACAAACTTAACAGCAATAGCCGTAAACACCATCAAGTCTGAAGCAGATAGTTTGCTCAAAATGGCCGAGCATATCAACCCAGATTTTGAAGAAGTGATTAAAGCCATTGCTAACAGCAAAGGCAGGTTAATTATCACGGGCATTGGCAAGAGTGCAATCATTGGGCAAAAAATTGTGGCAACCCTCAACTCAACCGGAACGCCTTCGGTATTTTTGCATGCAGCTGAAGCCATCCATGGCGATTTGGGCATGGTGTTAAAAGATGATATGGTGTTGTGTATTTCAAAAAGTGGCAACAGCCCTGAAATTAAAGTTTTGCTCCCAATTCTTAAAAAATTTGGGAACGTATTGATTGGGATGACGGGCAATTTAGATTCATTTTTGGCCAAAGAGTCCGATTTTGTGCTCAATGTGTCGGTTGATCAGGAGTCTTGTCCTAACAATTTGGCTCCTACCAACAGCACCACCGCCCAGTTGGTGATGGGAGATTGCATAGCCGTTTGTTTGATGCACCTTAATCAGTTTGGGTCAAAAGATTTTGCCAAATATCATCCGGGAGGCTCTTTGGGTAAAAAACTGCTGTTTGCTGTTGAAGATATTTTTAATGGATCACAAAAACCACAAGTTTCTCCCATCCATAGTATCAAAGAAGTGATTGTTGAAATTTCTGAAAAGAGATTAGGCGTGACCGCTGTTATTGAAAACAAAAAAATAGTGGGCATTATTACCGATGGGGACATCCGAAGAATGCTCGAAAAATTTGACAACATCAAAGATATCAAAGCCCAAGATGTGATGAGCAAACAACCCAAAACCATACATTCTAAAACCAATATTTTAGAAGCCTTGAGGCTGATGGAAGACCTGAAAATTACACAATTGGTGGTAGCTGACGAAGGGGTTTATCAAGGTATAATCCATTTGCATGACATCTTAAAAGAAGGCATTACAAAATGAGCGAGCTAAAAGAAATGTCGTTTTTAGACCATCTAGAAGCCCTAAGATGGTTGTTGGTAAGGAGTACCATTGCCATTATAGCTGCAGGCAGTGTTGCGTTTGTGTTTAAGGGGTTTATATTTGATGAAGTAATTTTTGCTCCCAAAGATCCAAATTTTATTACTTACAAATGGCTATGTGAAACCAGTAAAAAATTTGGTTTTGGTGAAGATTTGTGTGTGAATGAAATTAAAATGAACTTTATCAGCAGAGAAATGGGAGGTCAGTTTTCAGTGCATATTTGGACCTCTATTTATGTGGGAATTATTTTGTCGTTCCCTATTATTCTGTGGTTTTTCTGGCAATTTCTGAGTCCGGCTTTGTATAAAAATGAAAAAAAATATGCCATCGGTTTTATGCTCAGCACTGTCTTTTTGTTTACTCTAGGTGTTTTATTTGGCTATTTTGTGGTGGTGCCCATGTCTGTTAACTTTTTAGCTAATTATTACATCAGCGATCTGGTGTCTAACCAAATAGACATTACTTCTTTTATTGCCTTGGTAAGATCGGCCTGCATAGCCAGTGGTTTGTTGTTTTTATTGCCCATTATTATTTATTTTTTATCAAAATTTGGGATTACATCGCCAGAATTTTTAAAAAAATACCGTAAATATACGCTCATCATCGTCTTAATTGTAGCCGCTATTATTACCCCGCCTGATGTGATAAGTCAGGTGATTGTGAGTATTCCTATCATGATTTTATACGAATTTAGCATCATCATCAGCAAACTGGTTTATAAAAAAGAACGCATAAAAAGTTAATGTTTTTTTGAATGACCAAAATTTAAATTTAATTTACCCATTTAAACCCAACCCTTAAAATCTCATGAAGTTAATTGCCAAAAATATTGTAAAAACCTACAAGAGCAGACAGGTTGTAAAAGGAATTTCTGTAGAAGTCAATCAAGGTGAAATTGTTGGTTTGTTGGGGCCCAATGGTGCTGGCAAAACCACGTCGTTTTATATGATTGTGGGCTTGGTGAAACCCAACAGTGGTCATATTTATTTGGATGAATTAGAAATCACTAATTTTCCGATGTATAAAAGAGCCCAAAATGGCATTGGTTATTTAGCACAAGAAGCTTCGGTGTTTAGAAAGCTGAGTGTAGAAGACAATATTTTGAGTGTGTTGCAACTCACCAAACTGAGCAAAGTTGAACAAGAACAAAAAATGGAAGATTTAATTCAGGAGTTTGGGTTGGGTCATATCCGCACCAACCGGGGCGATTTGTTGTCTGGTGGCGAACGCAGACGAACCGAAATTGCCCGTGCCTTGGCCACCGACCCCAAATTCATCTTGCTAGACGAACCCTTTGCTGGGGTTGACCCCGTAGCGGTGGAAGACATTCAAAGGATTGTGGCCAAACTAAAGGAGAAGAATATTGGTATTTTAATTACCGATCATAACGTGCAAGAAACTTTGGCCATTACAGACAAAGCTTACCTGATGTTTGAAGGCGGCATTCTGAAAGCTGGTGTACCAGAAGATTTAGCCAATGACGAAACCGTGAGACGGGTATATTTGGGGCAAAATTTTGAATTTAGAAAAAAGAAATTATCGTTTGATTAAGTTTATGATTTAATAAATTTCCTGATTTGATTCTATAAAAAAACCCTCTGCATGCAGAGGGTTTTTACAATTTTGAACTAATAATTATTACCTGATATCAATAGGCACATAAGCTCTTGCGGGTGAGCCTACGTAGAGTTGTCTTGGTCTTCCGATTGGTTCTTTGTTTACTCTCATTTCTTTCCATTGGGCTATCCAACCGGGTAATCTGCCGATGGCAAAGAGTACGGTAAACATTTCTGTTGGAATGTTGAGGGCTCTATAGATAATCCCTGAGTAAAAATCTACGTTAGGGTATAAATTTCTTGATTTAAAATAATCGTCCTCTAAGGCTACTTTTTCTAATTGCTTGGCAATATCGAGTAATGGATCATCTATACCAAGTGAACTTAAGACATCATCGGCTGCTTTTTTGATAATGGTGGCTCTTGGGTCAAAGTTTTTGTATACTCGGTGACCAAAGCCCATCAATCTAAACGGATCGTCTTTGTCTTTGGCTTTTAGCACAAATTTGGCCACGTCGCCTCCGTTGTTGTGAATTTCTTCTAGCATTTCTAGCACTGCTTGGTTGGCTCCTCCGTGCAAGGGGCCCCAAAGAGCTGATACACCTGCCGAAATTGACGCAAACAAACCTGCATGCGATGAGCCTACAATTCTTACGGTAGAGGTAGAACAATTTTGCTCGTGGTCTGCATGCAAGATAAATAACTTATCTAGGGCAGCTATAATTTTTGGGTCAACCTTAAAAGGATCTGTGGGCACAGAGAACATCAATTTCATGAAGTTTTCTACATAGCCTTTAGAATTGTCATAATCATTAAGTGGCAAGCCTTGGGAGCGTCTGTAGGTCCAGGTGGCTATCACTAAAAACTTGGCCATGGTTTTGCAAACCGCTTCATACATATCAGCCTCAATGGCCGGGTTTACTCTGCTAGGGTTAAAGGCTGTTAAGGCACTGGTGAGAGCCGAGAGCACACCCATTGGATGGGCATTTTTTGGAAAGCCATTTAAGATGGTTTTCATTTCTTCGTGCACCAAGGTGTATTTGTGAATGGTTTTTTCAAATTTTTCTACTTCGTCTTTGGTTGGCAATTCGCCAAATACCAAGAGATAAGATACCTCTAGAAAAGTGGCATGCTCTGCCAAATCTTCTATGGCATAGCCTCTGTATCTTAAAATGCCTTCTTCACCATCTAAAAAGGTGATGGCACTTGAGCAAGAACCTGTATTTTTATAACCTGGATCTAGGGTGATGGCTCCGGTAGAAGCTCTAAGGGAAGACACATCTATGGCAACTTCGTTTTCTGAACCTCTTAAAACAGGTAATTCTATTTCTTTTCCGTCAATTTTTAATACTGCAATATCACTCATATTGTGAATTTTTATAGTTTAATAAATATTTTTTGCTAATTTATGAAAAATTGAGCAAATGTTAAAATTTGAAGGCAATGGTTTTCGTTAAATTTACATTAAAATTGCAAGATTGGTATAGATGTGTTTTTTTGGTTTAAAGTTTAAAGTTCAAAGTTTGAGGTCTGATATTCTAAACTAAAAACCTAATAACTAAGTTGAATTCCTAATTATAAGCTTGAACTAAAAATAAAAATAATTTTGAAGTTAAAAATAACACCAATACCCTATTTTATAAATTATTGGTAGAAAAAATATATAGCTAAACATGATATTAAGGTTCGAACAATTGATTTTTTTTCAAATTTTAATAATCATTCGCTTTAATGAATAAACTCAGCGAAAAAATAAAATTATGTTACAAATTATAAGCCCTTAAAATCTTGCGGCATTTTTGAAATTTATATTTTATCGAGTCATAAGGTTCTTGAATAACGAATGGACTATACAATTCAAAAACTTTTTTGGCACCAATAGTAAACATAAAAGTATTGGTTTTTTTATAAAAATCTATCCTCCAAAAACAGAATTGTTAATAAAATAGCTACATTTACCCTACTATTAATATTTGCAACGTTTAGGATGATAAACTTTTCTAAACCCTTAAATTTACTTGTGTTTTATTTATTTTAGAAAATAAAATAATTTTATATTTGAATATGAAAAAAGAAAATGATTATTTTTTAGAAGCCGAAAAAATTGGTGCTTACTTGTTGTCTATTCCTATAAAAAACTCCGAAAAATCAACTTATGCACAAGCAATAAATCAATTAAATATTAATTTTACTGCTTTTGAAGAAGTCCTTTGGCAAAAAATGCTTCAAAGCAATTGGAAAATGGCTTGTATAGATGCAGGTTTAGCGTTATTGCAACCCACAAGCAATGTGAGAAGAAAAATTTTTACGATGCTTGCTATTTTAGAAACCTCTCCAAACTATACCGATTATTTTTTTTCCAAAAAATTTTCCTTTTTTTATATGTTCAAAATTGGATTGGTTAGTTTTCGTGCAATAATCCGAGCTATATTTGGTGTAGTTTTAATAAAAATTATTCAAAAAAAATGCAGTTAATACACGATTACCTTGTTATTGGCTCTGGAGCTACCGGAGCAATTGCGGCTTGGAGTTTGGCGGAAGAAGGCGTAAATGTTGCTGTATTGGACGTGGGTATTCAAGACGAAAAGTACAAAAACATTATCCCAAATAAAGATTTTGTTTCGATTAGAAAAGAAGACGAACAGCAGCATCATTTTTTTTTAGGTAAACAATTTGAAGGTATTCCTTGGGAAAATTCTAGAGTAGGTTCGCAATTAACACCGCCAAGGAATTATTTAAATTTATTTGCCAACAAACTTATTCCGTTTGATTCTGATTCTTTTAAGCCATTGGAAAGTTTGGCAAAAGGTGGTTTAGGAGGAGGATGGGGTTTGGGTTGTTATACTTTTTCTTCGGCAGAAATAAAGGCGGTTGGATTAATAGAAAAAGATTTATTGCATGCCTACGAAAAAGTTGCCTCCCATATTGGCATATCCGGAAGTTTTGATGATGCAACTCCCTATTGTTTAGGAAACCTTAAAAACGTTCAAGCAGCTTCAAATTTGGAACAAAATTTAAATGGCATTTTTAATTCTTACAAAAAGAGAAAAGAAAAATTAAACAAAAAAGGTTTATTTGTTGGCAGAACCCCTTTGGCATTGCTCACTGAAGATAAAAACGATAGAAAAGCAATACAATACAAAGACATGGATTTTTGGTCGGATGCAGATAAATCGGGATATAGATCGTGGATGACCATTGAAGAATTGCAAGAAAAAGACAATTTTACTTATTACAGAAATTGTTTGGTTATAAAATTTAAAGAAACAGAAAATGGTGTTCAAGTTTATGTTAAGCGAACAGACACGAACGATGAGCAAATTTTTTTATGTAAAAAATTAATTTTATGCCCTGGAGTTTTGGGTACTGCAAGAATCGTGAGCCGTTCTTTTAACTATCAAAAAGAAAAATTACCTATAATTTGTAATCCTTATTGCTACATACCTTGTTTGCAATGGCGAATGTTAGGCAAAGAAATAGAAAACAAAAAAACCGGTTTTGGGCAATTAATGTTGTTTTTAGACGAAAATAAAGATAATTTTGAAGTTAGCATGGCTGCTTTGTTTAGTTATCGATCTTTATTGCTTTTTAAACTTATTAAAGAAACCCCACTTAATTTTTCGGATGCACGAATTATCATGCAATACTTGCAATCTTCTTTTACGATTGCAGGTATTCATCACCCCGAAAAAGGTTCCAATACAAAATTTGTTCAAATGAAAAAAGAGACCAATTCTTATACAGGAGACATCTTAACTGGTCAATATATTTTATCGGAAGAAGAAATAAAACTTAATATTATTCGCGAAAAAAAAATTAAATGGGCATTGCAAATGCTTGGTTGTTTGCCATTAAAAACGGTTTATACTCCTAACGGAGGTAGTATTCATTATGCCGGAACATTACCTTTTAGCTCTACCGGAGAATTGTTTACATTGTTTGCTAACGGAAAATTAGCAGGCACCAAAAATGTGTTTGTAGCAGATGGCTCCGGATTTAATTATTTACCTGCCAAAGGATTAACCTTTACCTTAATGGCCAATGCTTATAACGTTGCAAAAAATGCACTAAAAAATGAATAAACCTACAATTATAATCACTGGTGCAAACGGATTTATAGGATCGGAATTAGCAAAACACTTTTTAAGCATGGACTGGAAAGTGAAAGCTTTTGTTAGAAAAATTCCAAAAAATAGAATAGCTGGTTTAACGTACGTTTTATACGACCTAGAAACACCATTGCAAGAAACAAATTTTGATTCGGTTAATTTTTTGGTGCATGCCGCTTACATTAGATTTGAAAACAACAAAAATGCAAAGGAACTTAATTTACAAGGCACCAAAAAACTGGTGGAAATGTGTAGGAAACATCAAATTAAATCTTTGTTTATATCCTCATTTTCAGCACACCAAAAAGCACAATCACATTACGGCATTGGAAAATTAAAAACGGAAACTTTATTTGATTTAACTTCGGAGATAGTGTTAAAACCTGGCTTTGTGTTGGGCAAAAAAGGAATGGCATCGCAGATAATTAACACCATCCAAAAATCTAAATTCATTCCATTAATTGGTGGAGGAGTTCAGCCAATACAAACCATATACATCGAAGATTTGAATCGGGTTATTGAAAATTGTTTTGTAAAAAATTTATCCGGAAAATTTTATGTAGCAGAACCCATAGCAATAAGTATGCAAACTTTTTATAGAGAAATTTCGAAACAATTAAATAAAAAAACTGTATTTATTCCACTACCACTTTCATTGATTTATTATTTTTGTTTGTTTGCAGAAAAAATTGGTATGAAATTACCCATTTATTCCGAAAGTGTGCTTGGTTTAAAAAATCTAACCTCTTTTGAAACAGAAAAGGATTTACAAAAAATTGGAATTGAATTATTAACCTATAACGAAAGTATAACAAAAGTGTTAAACAAGAAATTTAAATAAAAATAAAATTCATTTAAATTTGTAGGTTTAAAAATTAAAGTAAAATTAAAAATCTCTATGTCTTATTTCAAAAAAATACGAACCTTTTTAAGAGAACCTAGGTTAAACGGGATTGACCCAGATAGTGAGGTATTAGTTACCATTCACTCCAAAATATTGTATGAAAAACCAATGATGAAAGGCGTGTTTGCCGAATTTTATGATACTTGCATCCGTTTGGACAATAAATATTTTTCCAACTCTTCCGGTAAACGGGTAGAGATTGGTGCTGGAGTTAGTTTTTTTAAAAAAAAATATCCTGAAATTTTATCTACCGACATAAAAAAAGCAGAAAATTTAGATATGGTAGTAGATGCTCAAAATATGCCGTTTGAAAATCAAAGCATTAGAGCTATTTATGGCATCAATTGTTTTCATCATTTTCCAAATCCAAAACTTTTTTTTGCAGAATTACAAAGGGTCTTACAAGTTGGAGGGGGATGCGTTTTAATTGACCCCTACTACGGTTTAGTTGCTAAACCTTTTTATGAGCGAATTTTTGATACCGAGACTTTTGACATAACCCAATCGGAATGGACCAATAACAACATGGGGTTTATGAATAATGCTAATCAAGCTCTTTCGTATATTGTTTTTAAACGCGATAAAAAAATATTTGAAAAATTATATCCCAACCTAGAAATTGTTATCCAAAAACCCCTAAATAATTATTTGAGATATCTGCTTTCTGGTGGTTTAAATTTTAGACAGATTCTCCCCAATTTCTTTTCGTCATTAATTAAATTTATCGAATGGCTATTAATGCCATTTAATACTATTTTTGCACTTCATCATATTATTGTAATTAGAAAAAAAAACCATTAGATTTTTAAAAATCGAGTTAATTTTAAACAAAAAAAACAATAAATACGATTAAATTTTAAAAAAAACAAATAGTTAATATGTTACAAAATAACCCAAAAGCATCCAGTTTTAATAATCCTTATAAAAATCCGGTTTTTATAACTTTGGTATTTTTAGTTTTTGGTTTAATTTTTTTGGCATACTCTAATCATTTTTCAAATACCTTTGTGTTTGACGACGCACACACCATTCAGGATAATGTAGCTATTAAAGAAATAAATGTGGTGGCTTTTTTTACCGATGCTTCTACCTTTAGTTCCTTGCCAACTAACCAAACTTACAGGCCTTTTGTAACCCTAGAAAATGCAATTGATTATAAAATAGCTGGTGGTTTGCACACCAAAGCTTTTCATGTGCATATATTTATCATGTTTCTCTTAGTTTGCGGGTTGTTGTTTTTGTTGGTAAAAAAGATATTAGATTTTATTGATTTCTCTAACCACAATCATTATTGGGGGTTACTAGTTGCTGCCATTTTTGGCACATTATGTGCAAATGCCGAAACGGTTAACTACATTATTCAAAGAGCCGAAATTGATGCTGCTTTTTTTATACTTGCCGGATTTGTTGCTTATTTGCATGGAGGAATTTGGAAAAATAAACACTTGTATTTAATTTTTCCTTTTATTGGTTTTTTTGCAAAAGAAATGACCTCTACATTTGCACCCTTGCTTTTTTTATACCTCTTAATATTTGAAGAAAAAGTTTATTTATTGCAATTTTATAAACCACAAGAGTTTAAAAAATGTATAACTGCTTTTAAAAAAGTATTGCCTGCTGTTATATTAACCTGCCTTTTTTTAGTTTTTTATTTTAAAATGCAAAAATTTTCTTCAGGTAGCACCGATACTTTTCTTTATTTAATTACCCAACCTGCTGTAATGTGCCATTACATTATCACTTATTTTGTTCCGTATAATCTATCTTTAGACTCTGATTGGAAATTAGTGGACTCTATTTTTGATTTTAGAGCAATTGTGGGAATTGTGTTAATTTGCCAATTAATTTATATTGCCCTAAAAGCTTCGAAAAACGAAAAGACCAGATTATTTTCATTTGGGATATTGTGGTTTTTTGTTTCGCTTTTGCCTACCTCCTCTGTAATTCCGTTTGCCGAAGTGTTAAACGATCACCGTGCGTTTATTCCGTATATTGGTTTAACAATTGCATTTGTTTTTGGTTTAAAATATATGGCAGAAAAATATTTTGAATCACTTTTACAACAAAGTGTTGCTAAAAAAATAATTGCGGTTGTAGTTGTTATATTTTTAGGAGCCAATGCTTATGGCGTTCATCAACGAAATAAAGTTTGGAATACCGAATTAAGTTTATGGAAAGACGCTTCCGAAAAAAGCCCTAATAATGGCAGAGCCCACATGAATTATGGGTTGCAATTAATGGCAATTGGTGATTATGCAAATGCAGAAATTTCCTTTAACAAATCGGCTGAGCTTAATCCTTATTATGCCAATGTATACATTAACTTAGGTATCCTAAAAAATGCAACAGGCAATGCTGTTGCTGCCGAAGAAAACTTTAAAAAAGCATTAAGTTGCGATAATTACAAACACTTGTCGCACTATTATTATGCGAATTTTTTATTAGGTATAAATAGAATTGAAGAAGCAGAACAAAACTTACTTGCAGCCATTGCTTTGGTACCAAATTTTTATAATGCACAATCTTTGCAATTAATACTTTACCACAAAACCAATAATTGGGAACAATTAAAAAATGTTGCCAATTCTATTTTGTTAGCATATCCAAACGACGAAAATGCAAAAAAATATCTTGACATTGCTTTAAATAAAAAACCGTTATTTCAGTTTTTAGTAGAAGATGCTTTGCAAAATCCTACCCCCGAAAAATATCTTGATTTAAGTTTAAAATATTTTCAAGCTGCAGATTATCTTAAATGTATTGCAATGGCAAACAAAGCATTGCAATTAAAACCGGATTATTCTCCTGCCTATAATAATATTGGGATAGCTTATGTAAACTTACAAGATTATGAAAATGCTATTATGGCATATAACAATGCTATTAAATTTGACCCAAATAACCAATTGGCAAAAAACAATTTAGCACAAGCATTATTGCTAAAAAATGGAATTAATAACTCCCCAACAGGAGGTAATAATATGGAAGTTGCAAACGAATATTTAAATTTGAGTTTAAAATATTACAACGAACAAAAATATAAAGATTGCATAGAAGCTGCTAAAAAATCGATTGAAGCAAACCCAACCAGTGCTGCCTATAATAATATTTGTGCTGCCTATAACCAATTAAACCAACCCGATTTGGCTATAGAAGCATGTAATAATGCTTTAAAATTAGACACAAATAACCAATTGGCACGTGGTAACTTGGGTTGGGCACTTAGTTTAAAAAAATAATTTTGATTAATAGAGCAACCAAAATGTTTTTATTTAACCCCATAATAAAATGAAGATAAATAGCGATAAAAAAATAGCGGTAGTCATACCCTACTATAATGCCTCTAAACAAATAGTAAGAGTAATTTCTAAAATACCCGATTTTATTGGCTTGGTTATTATTGTAGATGATAAAAGCCCCGACATTTTACCAAAACAAGAAATACTTAATAACCTGAATCCAAATTTAGAATGTGTTTTTTTAGAAAACACCATTAATTTAGGTGTAGGTGGTGCTACCAAAACTGGGTTTAATTATGCCGTTGCAAATGCAGTAGATATAGTGATTAAAGTAGATGCAGACGATCAAATGGATTTAAGCTACATTCCAAAATTAATAAACCCTTTGTTGCAAGGAGATGCAGAGATGGCAAAGGGTAATAGGTTTAGAGATTTAAAAAGTTTAAGCAACATGCCAATGGTTAGAAGAGTTGGTAATTTGGGGCTTTCTTTTGTTATTAAACTAGCAACGGGCTATTGGAATAATTTTGACCCAACCAATGGTTTTTTGGCCATTAACACTTCGTGTTTAAAAGAAATTAACTTTAACAATTTGTCCGAAAGGTATTATTTTGAAACTTCTCTTTTGGCAGAATTGTATTTTTTAAAAGCCAGAATAAAAGATGTGCCGATGCCTGCCATTTATGGAGATGAAAAATCGAACATGAAGGTGTGGAAAATACCTTTTGATTTTGGACCAAAACTAACCAACACTTTTTTGAAGCGAATTTTAAAAGAATATTTTTTATACGATTTTAATATTGGTTCTATTTATTTACTTTTTGGCTTGCCTTTGTTTTTGTTTGGTATTGTTTTCGGAATTATACAATGGTTTTATGCTGCTACAAATTTAGTGTTAACACCAACCGGAACGATTATGATTATTACGCTTTCTATAATTTTAGGGTTTCAGCTATTGCTTCAAGCCATACAATTTGATATTATTAAAGCCCCAAAATGCCAATAATTTTTGTGTATTAATGTTTAACAATAACAATTTTACTTTATAAACAAACTAGTATAATTTTTCTTTTTTGCACTTAGTTGCAAAAGGGATTGTAGTAAAAAGCAAAACCTTTTTTGGAAATTTAGAATTTATTGGCAAAAAAAAGCGACCAACGGAAGCTCTTTTTTTGCTTAGAAATTCCTTGCCAAAAAAGGGTTTGGTTGTAACGGAAAGCCCGGTTACGAAGTAATTTGACATAAAAAAACCTTAATGACCTAAATCAAAAAGGATTTTTGTACTTGTTTTAATCGTTTTATTTTTGCTTAAATGCTTTTAAACCAGGGAAGTAGGCAACTTCTGCTAGTTCTTCTTCTATTCTAAGCAATTGGTTGTATTTTGCCATTCTATCGCTTCGGGAAGCCGAACCGGTTTTTATTTGTCCGCAATTGAGTGCTACGGCCAAGTCGGCGATGGTGTTATCTTCGGTTTCTCCGGAACGGTGGCTCATCACGCTGGTGTAGCCAGCTCTGTGTGCCATGTCTACCGCTGCAATGGTTTCGGTGAGTGAACCAATTTGGTTTACTTTGATGAGGATAGAATTAGCTATACCTTTTTCGATACCTTTGGCCAATCTTTCTACGTTGGTTACGTATAAATCGTCACCTACCAACTGAATTTTGTTACCAGTGAGTTCGGTAAGGTATTTCCAACCGTCCCAATCATTTTCGTCCATGCCGTCTTCGATAGAAATAATGGGGTATTTAGCTGCTAACTCAGCCAAATATTCTGCTTGTTCTTTGGAGGTTCGCACTTTGCCAGCAGGCCCTTCAAATTTTGAATAATCGTATTTGCCATCTACATAAAACTCGGCTGCAGCACAATCTAAAGCTATCATCACTTCGTCTCCAAATTTATAGCCGGCATTTTCTACGGCTGTTTTGATGGTGTCTAAAGCATCTTCAGTACCACCAGCTAAGTTTGGTGCAAAACCACCTTCATCGCCCACAGCAGTGGATAAATTGCGGTCATGCAATACTTTTTTGAGGTGATGAAATATTTCGGTACCCATTTGCATGGCATGCGTAAAGGTTTTGGCTTTTACGGGCATGATCATAAATTCCTGAAATGCAATAGGAGCATCAGAGTGAGACCCCCCGTTGATGATGTTCATCATGGGCACAGGCAAGGTATTGGCAGACACTCCACCCACGTATCTGTAAAGCGGCATGCCTAACTCATTAGCAGCTGCTTTGGCCACCGCCAAAGAAACGCCCAAAATGGCATTGGCTCCTAATTTACTTTTATTAGGTGTGCCATCTAATTCAATCATTAATTTATCGATGGTGTTTTGCTCAAAAACCGACGAACCAACCACTGCTTCGGCAATGGTGGTGTTCACGTTTTCTACAGCTTTTAATACGCCTTTGCCCATGTAGGCTTTGCCACCATCTCTTAACTCTACCGCTTCGTGCTCACCCGTTGAGGCACCACTTGGCACCGCTGCTCTGCCTAATATGCCATTTTCGGTAACCACGTCTACCTCTACGGTGGGGTTGCCTCTAGAATCTAATATTTGTCTTGCGTGTACTTTGATGATAATACTCATGTTTTTATGTTTTAAAATGAATTTACACAAATTTAATGATAATTATTAAAAAAAACACCCAAAAAAATAAGAATTACAAACGAAATCGTTTTAGGGCTTTTATTAAAGACGAATGGTTTGTGAATTTAAATTAGCCGTATGACTTTAGTGTCAAGTTAGTCAATTTTATTAAATTAAATAGTATTAAGACGGGAGTATTAAGTATTAAGACGGCCTTTTTGCTATACATTGTATATCGTAAGATGTATATTGTATATTGTATATTCTAAATTTAAAATCCAACTAATAGTCATTAGCTAATCATTGAACGTGTCCCGATGCAATCTGGATTGACTAATTGGCTAATTGATAATTGGCTAATTAACAATTCCCTCATTATTCCACCACCACTTTCTTAACCACTTTGCCACCATCGTTGTTTTCTATTTGCACTAGATATATCCCTGCTGGCCATTGGCTCACTG
>DAIRDG010000007.1:21138-69261 GCA_036796275.1 Flavobacterium sp. | reverse complement strand
GCAAAGACACTTCTTTTGATTTAACTGAAGCTGTTTTTTTTAAGGTAGACAACCCTTTGCAGACCCTTCAAAGCTTTGCGGCTCTCTACAGAAAATCATTCAACATTCCTATTATTGGCATCACGGGCAGCAATGGCAAAACCATTGTGAAAGAGTGGTTATATTACCTGCTGAGTCCAGATTATTTGGTGGCCAAAAGCCCTAAAAGTTATAATTCGCAAGTGGGGGTGCCCCTCTCTGTTTTGGGCATGCAACCCCATCATGAATTGGGTGTTTTTGAAGCCGGTATTTCTACCTATAACGAAATGGCAAATCTTGAAAAAATCATTCAGCCAACCATAGGGGTATTCACGAACATTGGATCGGCTCACGACATGGGTTTTGAAAACATGTTAGACAAAATAAAAGAAAAAATGCTTTTGTTTTCGCATACTGACGTGTTAATTTTACAGAAAAATAAAACCATACAAGCCTTAATTCCTATCACCAAAAAAACCTTAAATTGGTCTTTTAAAGACCGTTCGGCAGATGTTTTGGTGATACAAAAAAAAGCTAAAAACAAAACCACTTTGCAGGTTACACATGGTCAAAAATGTTTTAAGGTATCGATTCCTTTTACAGACGATGGCTCTATTCAAAATGCCGTAAATTGCCTCATGGTGATGCTCTATTTGGCTTATGACACCGAAACCATTCAAAACAGATTTTTAGATTTGTATCCCATAGAGATGCGATTAAGCGTAAAAGAAGGCATTCATCAAACCAGTATCATAGATGATAGCTACAGCTCTGAGGTGAATTCGCTAAAAATTGCTTTAGACTTTATGGAGTCTCAAAAAAAATATACCAAAAAAACAGTTATTTTATCAGATATTTTGCAAAGCGGGGTTAGTCAAGACGAGTTATACCATCAGGTATCGGCTTTGTTGCTCAAAAACCATATCAGCCGGGTGATAGCCATTGGCAAAGACATCTCAAAATATAGAAGACTGTTTCCAAAATGCCTCTGTTTTGATAATGTGAACGATTTTATGAGTCATTTTCAGGAGCTTACTTTTTTTCAGGAAATGATTTTAGTTAAAGGAGCAAGGGAATTTAAATTAGAACAAATTGTGGCCGTCTTAGAACAAAAAACCCACGAAACAGTTTTAGAGATCAACCTGAATGCTATTTCGAGTAATTTGCAGTTTTTTAAGTCAAAATTGTTGCCCACCACCAAAATAATGGTGATGGTTAAAGCCTTTTCTTATGGCAATGGAGGTTATGAAATTGCCAAATTATTAGAGCATCATCACGTAGACTATTTGGGGGTTGCCTTTGCAGACGAGGGCATTGCCCTGAAAGAAAGAGGCATTCAAATTCCTATCATGGTCTTGAATCCCGAAATGAGTAGTTTTGAAGCCATTATTCAGCACCAATTAGAGCCAGAAATATATTCATTTAATGGTTTGCACAAGTTTATCAGGGTGCTTAAAGAAAAAAAAATCACCAATTATCCTGTGCATCTCAAAATAGATACGGGTATGCATCGCTTGGGGTTTGATAAAACCGAACTAGATCAGTTGATTTTAGAGTTAAGCCAAACTAAAGAGGTTTTTGTTAAAAGCATCTTATCGCATCTGGCAGCTGCCGGCGATTTAAAACATCAGGCGTTTACCCAACAGCAAATTTCAGAATTTGAACACCAAAGCATGTTGTTGATTGCGGCCTTATCTAAACACCAAACCAAGGTGCCCTTTAGGCATATCTTAAACACCTCAGGCATCCTTAACTTTTCTGATGCTCAATATGATTTGGTTAGGCTAGGAATTGGACTTTATGGCATATCAAGTCAACACAACATCAAGCAGCATTTGGAAAGAGTAGGCACTTTAAAATCAGTAATTTCTCAAATAAAGCACATCCCTCAAGGAGATTCTGTAGGCTACAGCAGAAGTTTTATAGCACCCCAAGACATCCAAATTGCTACCATCCCCATTGGGTATGCCGATGGCATTAGCCGCTTATGGGGCAATGAAGTGGGCTATGTGATGATTCGCAACCAAAAAGCTACAATATTGGGTAGTATTTGCATGGATATGCTCATGGTAGACGTGTCAGACATTGCTTGCCAAGAAGGCAACGAAGTCATTGTGATTGGAGCACAGCCCAACTTGTCTGAAATTGCCACGGCTACTGGCACCATTGCTTATGAAGTGCTTACTAATATTTCACCTAGGGTAAAAAGAGTTTTTTTCCGAGAATAATTTTTATACATTTGTTAAAATAACTTAAAAAGTTTAATCATGTTCAAAGAATTCAAAAATTTTATCATGACTGGCAATGTTATAGAATTTGCTGTTGCTGTAATCATGGCCGGAGCGGTGGGTGCAGTAGTAAACGGTTTTGTGAATGACATTGTGATGCCCGTTGTTGGTTTGTTAACAGGCGGAGTCGATTTTTCTGACCTTAAAATTGTATTACAAGCAGCTGTGGCAGAATCTGAAGGTGTGGCAGCGGTTCCTGAAGTAGCCATTAGATGGGGAGCTTGGGTAAACACCTTGGTAAATTTAGTCATTGTTGGTTTTGTGATGTTTTTAATCATTAAGGCATACAACAAAATGAGAAAACCCAAAGAAGAGGCTCCTGCAGCTCCTGCTGGGCCTACACAAGAAGAATTGTTGGCAGAAATTAGAGATTTGCTCAAAAAGTAATCTTTCTATTTTAGCTACTCCAAAAGCCTTTGATGTCATCGAGGGCTTTTTTCATACTAAAATATTTTTATAACAAATTGTTATATATTTCTAAAACAAGCAAATATTTTCAAATTAAATATACCTTTGCAAAAATTTTTAAACAAAAAAACTTAAAAACACATACTTATGAAAATAGCTGTTGTAGGTGCCACGGGCATGGTAGGTGAGGTGATGCGAACTGTTTTGGCAGAAAGAAATTTTCCAATCACTGAGTTTATTCCGGTGGCATCGGAAAAATCGGTTGGCAAGTCATTAGAATTTCAAGGCAAAACATACACCATTGTATCATTGCAAGAGGCCGTAAACCTGAAACCGCATATTGCCTTGTTTTCAGCGGGGGGTAGTACATCGCTCGAATGGGCTCCAAAATTTGCGGCTGTTGGCACCACAGTAATTGATAATTCTTCTGCTTGGCGAATGGATCCGACCAAAAAATTGATTGTTCCGGAAATTAATGCCCATCAATTAACCAAAGACGACAAGATAATTGCAAATCCAAATTGCTCTACCATCCAAATGGTTTTGGTGCTTAATCCGTTGCATCAAAAATACAAAGTAAAAAGGGTGGTGGTGTCTACTTACCAGTCTATTACAGGCACCGGTGTAAAGGCCGTTCAGCAATTAGAAAACGAATTTAATGGCCTAAAAGGGGAAATGGCTTATCATTACCCCATTCATAAAAATGCCATTCCGCAATGCGACGATTTTGAAGACAATGGTTACACCAAAGAAGAAATGAAACTCGTTAGAGAAACCAAAAAAATATTGAGTGATGATACCGTTTTGGTCACAGCCACTGCTATCAGAATTCCGGTGGTGGGAGGTCACTCAGAATCGGTGAACATTACCTTTGAAAACAATTTTGATTTATCTGAGCTTAAGCAATTGTTACATCAAAGTCCGGGCCTTGTTTTACAAGACAACACCGACACCAAAACCTATCCGATGCCCATTTATGCCGAGGGGAAAGACGAGGTGTTTGTGGGTAGAATTAGACGAGATGAAAGTTTAGAGAACGCTGTAAACTTATGGATTGTAGCTGATAATTTAAGAAAAGGAGCCGCTACAAATGCAGTGCAAATTGCCGAATATTTGGTAGAAAATCAATTGGTATAAAGTTACCATTTTTAGTCTCATAATCAAAAGCACCCCATTGAAATTATCATTGGGGTGTTGTTATTTTAGGGGAGATTGATGAACGTTTTATTTTTTGGCAAATTTTTATTTTAAGAAAAATTTATTATATTTACAAAAAAATAGTCATAACTCTAAACTTTTAACAGATGAATTCAAAATTTACTAAAATTGTAAGGATTTTATTGGGTTTAATTCTTTTTGTTTTTGGACTCAACAAGCTCATCACCTTTATACCACAGCCCAATTTACCAACGCAGGCCATTGCATTTTTTAGGTCTTTAGGCGATACGGGTTATTTTATCCCCATTTTGGCTATTGCAGAAATGTTTGTGGGGGCCCTTTTAATGCTTAAAAAATGGGTGCCGTTTGCCTTGGTTGTTTTAGCTCCTATTTCAGTCAACATTGTTTTGTTTCACTTGTTTTTAGATCCAAGTGCCATTGCAGGGGCTTTGGTGGTATTTGTTTTTAACATCATTTTAATCTATAAATACCGCAAAGCTTTTTCGCCACTTTTTACCTAAAATAAGTATTTAGTCATAAATTCTAGAATCATAGACGCCTGATATCAACCATTTTTGATCTTGTTTTGTTAATATAAACAAGTTATGGCCGGTATGCGAAAGTAGATTGTTGATATAAAATTCATAGGGTGTCCACACCGAAGCCAATAATTGGTCTTGTTGCTCGCTGTAACTTAAAATGAGTTCTTCAAATTTTATGGTTTGCGGGATTTTAATCAAAGCATTCAAAAAATCTTCAACCGTTTCTGTTGTTTGTTTGGTGTTGCCTTTTCTGATTGAAATGCTTTTGAGCTCGCATGTTTGAGTCATTAAACGATTCAACGTTAAAGTATCTTTGGCATGAAACGCCTCAAAAAAAACTTCAACAACCTTTTTTGGCGTGTCTTGTGCTTTAAGTGACCAACCAAGTGAAAGCAAGATTAAGCATGACCAGAATAACTTCATAACATTGTGTAGTTTAATTTTTTAAAAGTAAACTAAATTACATAATTTCCATCAATTAAAAGATTGCAAATTCGTCAAAAAATTCGTCAAAAAATCACATTTATTTGTAGATTTGTGAAAATTTTTACCTCATGACCACACATCCTCTTCAATCTGTATTAGAAAAACTTCAAATAAAAGACCTCAATCAAGGCACTTCAACCGGGCAACAATGGTTTAAAAACAATCAATTAATTGACAGTTTTTCACCTGTTGATGGTCAAAAAATTGCTTCGGTGCAAACCACCACACCACATGATTACGAAAAAGTAATTGAAACCGCACAAGCTGCTTTTCAAACGTTTAGGCTGATGCCTGCCCCCAAACGAGGCGAATTAGTAAGACAATTTGGCGATAAACTGCGTGAACTCAAAGAACCCTTGGGCCAATTGGTGTCTTATGAAATGGGCAAATCTTTGCAAGAAGGTTTGGGTGAGGTGCAAGAAATGATAGACATTTGCGATTTTGCCGTGGGTTTATCTCGTCAATTGTATGGCCTCACCATGCATTCCGAACGTTTTGGCCACCGCATGTATGAGCAGTACCATCCGTTGGGTATTGTTGGGATTATTTCGGCCTTTAATTTCCCGGTGGCCGTTTGGGCTTGGAACACCTGTTTGGCTTGGGTGTGTGGCGATGTTTGTGTATGGAAACCTTCCGAAAAAACCCCGCTTTGTGGCATTGCTTGTCAGAAAATAATAGCCGATGTTTTGGCTGAAAATCAAATGCCCGAGGGTATTTCATGTTTAATTACCGGTGATTATAAAGTAGGCGAACTCATGACCCAAGACCCCAGAATCCCCCTCATTTCGGCCACTGGCTCTACCAGAATGGGGCGAATTGTTGGGCAAGCGGTGGCGGCCAGATTTGGCAAAAGTTTATTAGAATTAGGTGGCAATAATGCCATCATTGTGACCCCAGATGCCGACCTTAAAATGACCATCATAGGTGCCGTTTTTGGAGCCGTGGGCACCGCAGGGCAACGCTGCACCTCTACCAGACGTTTGATTATACACAAAGACATTTACCCAAAAGTAAAAGAAGCCTTGGTGAATGCCTACAAACAACTAAAAATTGGCAATCCGTTAGACGTTAATAACCATGTGGGGCCGCTCATAGATCAAGAAGCTGTGAAAGCCTATCAAAATGCCTTAACGCAAGTGCAGGCACAAGGCGGAAAAATCATCGTAGAAGGTGGCGTTTTATCGGGTGAAGGTTACCAAAGTGGCTGTTATGTAAAACCAGCCATAGCAGAAGCCGAGAATCATTTTGAGATTGTGCAACATGAAACTTTTGCTCCGGTATTATATCTGATCACTTATGAGGGTGGAGTAGAAAACGCCATTAAAATTCAGAATGGTGTAGCCCAAGGCCTCTCTAGTGCCATCATGACCAATAACTTGCGAGAAGCCGAATTGTTTTTGTCGCATGTCGGGTCAGATTGTGGCATTGCCAATGTCAATATTGGCACCTCAGGAGCCGAGATTGGCGGGGCCTTTGGTGGCGAAAAAGAAACTGGTGGCGGCAGAGAATCGGGCTCAGATGCTTGGAAAATCTATATGCGAAGACAAACCAATACCATCAACTACACCAACGAATTGCCTTTGGCACAGGGGATCAAGTTTGATATTTAGGTGTAATCTTAAAAATTTACTTGAAAATAATCACTATAAAAATTGGCCGTTGTTAATAATTGTTGATGAGAGCTATGATGGGTAATACTACTTTTTTCTAGAATATAAATCTCATCTGCAAATTTTGGCAAGGATTGCAACCTGTGTGAAATAAACAAAACAACGCAATTTTGTTTTAATTCATTGATGATTTGTAGCGTTAGTTGCTCGGTTTGTCTATTTATAGCAGCAGTGGCTTCTATTTGCAATTTATAAAACTAACTTTTTCAGTTTTTATTTAAAAACAAAATAATATAATACCCAAAAACAAACAGGAAATGTTAATGTAATCGCAACTAAATCAACATAAAACTTAAAATTTTTGTTTTGTCTTTTACTATATAATATATAAGAGTTTCTTGTTTGAATAATTAG
The DNA here is from genome assembly GCA_036796275.1 of Flavobacterium sp. Taxonomy (GTDB): domain Bacteria; phylum Bacteroidota; class Bacteroidia; order Flavobacteriales; family Flavobacteriaceae; genus Flavobacterium. The sequence goes on along the minus strand of DAIRDG010000007.1, from coordinate 62,337 downwards.
AATTATTATGACAAAAAGCAAAATTCCTATTTTTGGAGACATACTAATATTGTTTAAATAAAAATATAAAATTTTTGTCATGAACAACAAAGTAGCCGAAAAATTAAGAAGCCTACGCAAGCAAAAAGGTTGGTCGCAAATAGAGGTGGCAGAACTACTTAACATCTCAACTTCTGCCTACAGCCGCATGGAAACAGGCGGTAGTTGCTCTTGGGCAAGTAAACTTGAGGATATTTGTAAATTATATGATATAGAGGCAGAGGAGTTTTTCTCGGCTCCCAAAACCATTATAAACAACAATCAACAAGGCGGCGTTGGTTATGCAGAAACCATTAATCAATTATCAGAAAAATTAATGGAGCAAATGGAGGCCAGGCTTAAGGAAAAAGATGAGATGATTGCAGCGTTGAGAGAGCGTTTAAGGGGATTTGAAAGGGAGTAAAATATTTAATATAATCGCTTAAGCTTAAAATTATCAAAGTTTAATTGGTCTTGATCTTTTGCGTTAGAATTTAATCCTTAATTCGGTTAAAAATTCCAGACTTATTTAGTCATAACAAGTTACTTGGTTAAGAAAATCGAATTTTTTAAACTTTTAAAGATGTTTGAGTTAAAAAATTAGCCAAGGCACATTGTAAAGTATTGCAAGTGTAAAAGGTACAGTTTAGATAGATATCTTATTCTAATTTCATAGCTTTTGTAGTTAATCTAGCATATCATAACCCTGTATTGCATTTTATTGAGGACGTTATATATAAATTTGCTGTTTAAAAATAAAGGCACTATATTTGTACCATATTGGTACGCAAAAATAAAAATATGGTAGTTGTTAGTAGTAGAGAATTTAGACAGAATCAAGCCGAATACTTTGAAAGGGTTGATAAGGGGGAGCAAATCATTGTTCAAAGAGGTAAAAACAAAGCATACAAATTAGTTTCAATCAACGAAGATGATTTAATTTTTAACAGCGAAATGCTTGAGAAATTAAAAAAAAGTCTGTCAGAAATCAAAAATGGAGACGTAAAAAATATTTCAACGGCTAGCGAAATCAAAGATTTGCTAGGCTTATGAGTTATACACTTCAGTTCTCTCAAACTGCTTTGAATGATATTGAAAAGCACAAAAAATTGGGAGACAAAACTGTCCTGAAAAAAATAGAAAAATTATTGAATGAACTCAGGGAACACCCTGAAACAGGAACAGGAAAGCCAGAAAAGTTAAAACATGATTACCAAGGTTTTTATTCAAGAAGAATCTATCAAAAACACCGCCTAATTTATTCGATAAGTGAAGAGATTATTACAGTTTACGTATTAAGTCTTTGGTCTCATTACGGTAAAAAATAACAATTTATTTTTACATGATGATATTCCCTAAAACTATTCAAGAATACTCAAACACTTCAAATAAAATTTTAATTTCCCATCGCCTTTTTATTTTTTTCAAACAGTAAAAACAGCAATAAGTGTAAAGATAATTTCTATAATCTTTGCTATTAAAAACGCATTGAAGCATATCATATTTAGCGAAAGAAGGAGCACAAATATTTTACATATAGTAAGAGTAAAATTTTTTTATCCCTCAACTTTTCTATATTTGTATAGCAATGCACATCAATGAAACCACTTACTTATCCTAAAAATCAAAAATTAAAAAGCTTTAAGCTCATTTCAGCCTTGTTTGCATCGGGCAAATCGGTAAAAAATTACCCCTTAAAACTAATTTATATCCCCTTAACAGAAATTCAAACTGAGGCACAAGGTTGGCAAGTTGGCGTGTCTGTTGCTAAACGAAATTTTAAGAAAGCAGTAGACAGAAACCGCATCAAACGATTGTTGAGAGAAACCTACCGACTCAATCAACACCAAATAAAAGACAATTGCAGCAAACCATATGCCTTGATGATCATTTATCAATCTTCAGAAAAACCAGTTTTTGAAGAGCTAGACAACCAAATGAAACAATTGTTTCACAAATTTTTGAGTAAAATAAATACTTCGGTCTAAATTTTGTTTTACATTTATCATGTACTAATCTAAAAAGTTTATTCACCAAATTTTTGATCTATGAAGACTTTAGCCTTTGCTTTTTTATCGGTGCTACCTCTGATGTGTGGCAGCAATCAATCTGACTACAGTGTGGCAGAAAGTGTCAGCTACGAAAAAGCCTACACCGAGGAGGTTTCAGAAGATTATAACTTTGATAGTGAGGCAGAAGCCAGCAGCCCTCGCACCACGAGTAGCGAAGCAAAAATCATCAAAACGGCTAACCTAACCCTCGAAACCCAAGATTTAGAAAAGGCCAAAGCCAACATCGAGCAACTCAACAAAACCTACAAAGCCGTGGTAATGAGCCAAGAAGAAGGCACCAATTATAAAGGCCTGAAGTTAGATTTTACCATCAAAGTGCCCGCTCAAAATTTTGATGCCTGGTTAGCCGACATCAGCAAAACCTACCCCTATTTTGACCGCAAAAACATTTCGGCTGCCGATGTTACCGAAGAATATATGGATGTGGAATCGAGACTCAAAAACAAAAAAGTGCTTGAAGCTCGCTACCTCGAATTGCTTAAAAAAGCCAATCAAATTAATGAGATTTTAGAGATAGAAAGAGAAATTAACAAAATAAGAGAAGAGATTGAAATTCAAGAAGGCCGACTAAAATACCTGAAAGAAAAAGTGGCTTTTAGCACCATTTACCTAAACGTGTATAAAACAGTGCCTGCCATGAATCACGTTAAAGAATCATATTTTACCAGAATAATAAGCTCTATCAAAGGCGGATGGAATTTTATGCTTAACCTATTTTTAGGATTGCTTTATATATGGCCACTCATCATTATTATTATATTTGTGATTATTTACTTTAAAAAAAGACAAAAAGCCAAGCAAAATGCAACCCCTAAAAACCAATCAACCTAAAAACTCATCAGTAAATAGCCTCAATTTAAACTCATCAACTTGCTCATAGTTTTATAAAATTAGCAGGTCATAAATCATGGTCAAATGAATATCAAACGTTATAAAAAAATCTTAATTCTTCCGCTGTTGGCCTTGGTATTTTGGCTAGGAACGGCTTTTAAGGATGACTATTTTGAAATCACCAAACAAATAGAAATTTTTACCTCGCTTTACAAAACGGTAAATTCTAACTATGTAGAAGAAACCAACCCCACGCAAATGATGAATACGGCCATCAAAAGCATGCTAAAAGAATTAGACCCCTACACGGTTTATTTTAGTGAGCAAGATGCCATTAAATTTAAAATTAACAATACCGGAGAATACACTGGTATAGGGGCTGTTATTCAGCGAAAAGAGGGCAAAGTAATCATCAAAGAGCCTTATAAAGATTACCCAGCCGACAAAGCTGGACTCAAAGCAGGAGACGAAATTTTTCAAATAGACGACATCAATTTAACCGACTATAAAGAAGATATCAGCACCTTGTTGAGAGGGGCCAAAAATGCCGAAAAAGTAATTCATTACACCAGACAAGGCAAAAAACAAAAAACAACCTTAATACTTAATGAAGTAGACATAGAGGCGGTGCCCTATTACGGCATGATAGATGACAACACGGGTTACATTGTGCTAACGGCTTTTAACAGAAAAACCACCACCCAAACCAAAAATGCTGTGGTAGACCTTAAAGCCAAAGGAGCCAAACAATTGGTGTTAGATTTAAGAGGAAACCCCGGAGGCCTGTTGATGGAAGCCGTTAATATTTGCAATTTATTTGTGCCAAAAGACAAACTAATTGTAACCACCAAATCTAAAAACGACCGTCAGAATGTAATTTATAAAACAAGAAATGAACCCTTGGATATCGAAATTCCGTTGGCCATCATCATAGACGGCAAAAGTGCCTCAGCCTCTGAGATTGTATCTGGAGCCCTGCAAGATTTAGACAGGGCAGTAGTCATTGGAGCTAAAAGTTTTGGCAAAGGCCTTGTGCAAAGACCACTAGATTTAATATACGGCACACAGGTAAAAGTTACAATTGCCAAATATTACACCCCCTCTGGCAGGTGTATTCAGGCAATAGATTATGCCAATAGAGATGAGGCAGGTCAGGCGACCAAGATAGACGACACCAAAAAGAATGAGTTTAAAACCTCTAAAGGCAGAAAAGTATTTGATGGTGGTGGTATCAATCCGGATGTTGTGGTGGCAGACACCGAGCTGAGTGCCATCACCAAAATATTAATAGACAACGATGCCATTTTTAATTTTGCCACTCAATGGTATTATACCAACAATTTACCAGAAAATAGTCTCCCAACAATAGGAACAAAAGAGCTAGAGGAATTTAAAACGTTTTTAAAAACAGAAAAAATTTCGCTCAATACCCAAACCGAAAAAGCCATAAAACGCATAGAAAGCATCGCTGCCGAAGAATCTTTGGATGAGTTCATTAAAAATGATTACAAAAAACTACTACAGTCTATAGAAAACAGCAACAACTATTTGGTTGATAAAAACAAAGATCAAATATTAAAACTCATCAAAGAAGAGCTCATCAAGAGATATCAATACAGACAAGGCTTATACGAATATTTTGCCAAAAATAGTCAAGAAGTTTTGCAGGCCAAGAAAACCTTATCTACCTCAGAATACCAAAAAATATTGAAATTATAACATGAAGTTTTGGTTTATTTTAGGCTTTGCGTTAAACATGTTTTCTCAAGAGGTTGAGGTTTTTTCGGTGTTTTTTGACACCGATAAGTTTGAGGTAAAAGCCAACCAAGCCCAAGAAATGATTACTTTTGTAAACAGTACTGACTCTACACAAATAGAGAGCATACAAATTTATGGCTATTGTGACGACAGAGGTAAAGAAAACTACAATCTTATTTTATCTGAAAACCGTGCCAATGCGGTTAAGCAAATTTTATTAGACCAAGGCATTATCAGCAAAATTATTGTTACTATAGAAGGCAAGGGCAGAATATTGATTAATGAGGATGCAGAAGGTGATGTGTCTGAAATGCGATCAAAAAACAGACGGGTAGATGTGGTTTTAGAAAAAAAACCAGTGACTATAGAAGATCTTAAAATACCTAGCATGTATAGTAAGTTACAAGACAATCATGTGGTAGGTGATAGAATTTATCTCAAAGAAGTATATTTTGAAATGGGCAGCAGCAAACTTACGCCAAAAGCCATCAAAGAATTAATCAGATTAAGTGCCATTTTAAGAAAATATCCGCAATATCATTTTGAAATTCAAGGGCATATTTGTTGCACTCCCAAAAACGTGAAAGAAGCCATTGATAATCAAACCAAGAAAAGAGAATTATCCGTAAACAGGGCCAAAAACGTACATAATTTTTTAATAAAAAAATCCATTAAAAAAAACAGACTAACCTACAAAGGCTTGGGCAACACCCAACCACTCGGCAAAGATAAAACGTATGACAGACGGGTAGAGCTGCTGATTACAAAAATTGAAGAATAGAAGGTTGTTTGAATTTATCCCTTAGCCAACCAAGCCGCAGGATTAATAAAGACATCATTTTGTGACAAATAAAATTTTAAAGAGGTTTTCTTGGTAGACTCATTATACCTGATGCCCCCAATTTTGTCTTTGGCCTTTACTTTTTGTCCCACTTTCACATACACACTTTTGAGGTTAGAGTAAGACGAAAAATACTCACCATGCCTAATGATTACCATCATGTTGGTGGGTGTAAGCTCTTTGATGTCTGATACTTCACCTTCAAAAATGGCCAAAGCGGAACTCCCATCAGAGGAGGTAATTTCTATGCCGTTGCTGTTTACAATAATTGAAGGCTCAAGGGCATGCGGATTGTTGCCAAAATTCATGGTAATGTAGCCTTTTTCTGTAGGCCATGGTAATTTACCTCTGTTGGCCTTAAAGTTGTTAGAAACAATTTTCCCTTCAGGGGTCAAGGTTATTTTGTTAGTTTCGGCAACTTTTGTAGGAGTTTTTACACTATTTGGTTTTGCTGCTTTGGTAGCCGCATTTTTTTCTGCTGTTTTTCGGTTGGCTTCTGCAATCGCCTTTTTGATTAAAGCATTGATCTGACCATCAATTTTTCTGGCTTCAGCTTGCCTTTTTGAGATTTCAGACACCAAGGTTCTCTCTTCTTTTTTGATGGTACTAGCCAGTTTCTCCTGTTCGGTTTTTTCTTTTACCAACACCAATTTTTCTTGCTCTTGTTCTTTGATTAATGCCAATTGTCGTTGCTCTTTTTCTTTCAGTTTAGATATTTTGAGTTCCAAATCTTCTTTTTTTTCAAAAATGTCGTTGGCTTGTTGTTCTCTAAATTTGTTGTATTGCTTGATGTACTGATTGCGTTTGTAAGCTTGTTTAAAATTTTCTGAAGACAATAAATACATCAATTTGTTTTGCTCAATCTGATTCATATAAGACAACCTGATCATGCTGGCATAATCTTTTTTAAGCTGTTCAACCTCTTTGCTAAGTTGTTGAATTTCTTCTTGATTTCTGCTAACTTCGTTAGATAAAACTTGTAGTTGCCGTTGATTGGTGTTGATTAGTTGTTCTCTGAGTTTGATTTTTTTATCACTTTCAAAAATAACCGACATAACTGATTTTTCTTGAGATTTAACAGCCTTAAGTTTTATTTGACTTTGGGCTAATTCGGCCAAAATTTTCTGTTTTTGTTCCTCAAGTTTTTTTTGCTCAGGAGTTTGGGCATTCACAAAAAAGCAGGCCAACAAATAGATAAGGAGATATTTCATGGCAAAGTGATTTCTTTATAACCAGACGGAATTTGAAAAGGAAATGTGAGGTCTTGATTAAAATTAAACTGCTTAAATTCTATGTCTATGAGCACATTGTTGTTTGGTTGATTTGTTTTAATTTGAAATTCTTTAGGGAAAATACCTTGCTCTGACTGATGGTGCGATAAATAAAAAATTTGAAACAAATCTTGTGTTGTGTTGTTTTTAAAACTTTGTTTTTTGAGTAAATATTGTTGGTTATCAAACCAAAGCGTTTGTAGCCATTCATCCTGAATATTGTCAGTTAAAGCCAGCCAACCTTCTTGTAGTTTGCTATCAAAATGCTTCGGATTTAATTTCTCTAGGCTTAAACCAAGCAGTAGATTTTGTACTTTTTCAAAATTTAAATCTCTTCCAAGCCAATTGCTCAACAACGAAAAATCGCCATCAAAAAACGTATTGTTTACTTTTTCGTAATAAGACACTTTGTTGGGTGTAATTAGGGCTTTGGCCCCTGTGATGCCAAAATAACGTAAGCTAATTAAAATTTTTTGGTCTTGTTGCCATCTTATTTCTAAACTTAGTTTTTGCGAATTTTTTTTATCCTTATAGTTAACTTGACCAGAAATGGCTAGAGTTTTAAAGTCATGAGATAATTTGTTGTGTTCGTTTAGAATTGTTTTAGAACTTTCTACAGCAGTAACACCACCAGCGGCCATAGCCTTTTTTTTGGTGCCACAGCTCATCATTACAAATAAAACCAATAAAAGCAGTCCAGTTTTTTTATTCATCTTTTTTTCTTTTCGAGTTTATTAATAAAACCATTGTGTTGTTTTGATCATTTTTTTGGTTTAATGTTAAAAATCAAGGTTTTATTAATTTCTGATATTTTTCTTTGTTTTTTTGATCATTCAAATCAGTAAACACATCAATCAATAGCAAATAAAAATCACGTTCTAGAGCAGGGTTGTCTATCACATAATCTATTCCTTCCAATAAAAAGTCTTGGGCTTTTTTAGGCTGATTTTGCTTCAAAAGTCCATAAGCCTGAAACCAATAGAACTGAGGTTGTGACGGATAAAGCATCTGCCATTCTGCAGCTTTTTCTTGCAAAACCTCTACCAAATTGCTTTGCTTGAGTGCCCCACACCACAACAAAATATTTTCTAGGTCGTCTGGGTTGTTTTTGTGATGCATCTCATAAAACTTTGCCGCATTTTGCCATTGCTGTTTGTTCTGATAAAACTTACCTACTTCTTTGGCCACAGCCACTGTGGGGTCTGTGATCAAATAATTAACAGATTTAACAATGGTGGCTTCGTAGTCCGGATAATTTTTTTGAGCCACCAACCATTCGTTAAACATCATGTGCTTAATGGCCATATATACTTCGTCTGATTGAAGGCTTCTCTCAAGGGCTTGCCAAGCATTTTCAGGTTGTTTTTTGTTGAGGTAGTCTTTAAATAAATATACCTGTGACCACGGAGAGTTTGGCACAGCTTCTTGTAACTGCTTGGCAACGTTAAAACTTTTTTCAAACTCATTGTTATTGGCATATTGCACAATAAGTGCCACATAGTCTGAAGGGTCATTTGAGTTTTTGTTGATGGCTTTTTCTAAGGTTTGTTTTTGTAGATTTTGGTATTTTGGCAGTTTTAAGATTTGTTCTCTCAAGGCTGTGCGATGGGCTCTTTTGCCAAAATTATCGTTCAACTCGTTAATTAATGCCAAGGCCTCGTCATGTTGGTTTGTAAACATATATAACTGAACCAATTCTTCTTTGTATTCACTTGAAATTTCTGACAAAAGTTTGAGATATTTTATGGCCTCCGGATAATTTTTTATTTGCTTATTTATTTGAAATAACCCGTCTAATGCCCATCTAAAATTAGGTTTGATGTCTAAAGTTTTTTGATAATAGATGCCCGCTTGCGTATAATCTTTTTGAAGAAAATAATTTCGAGCCAACTCATACATCAATACCTCTTTATTTTCTTTAAGGTCTTGGTTGTTTAACAAAATTTGAATGGCTTTGTCATAATTTTCTAATGACTTTTGGGTAACAGCATCATAAAAAACGGTTTCAAATTTCGTTAAGGCCACAACAGTAGAATCTGGCTCAATCATTTCTTGTGACTGCATCATGGCTAAAGGCCATAACCCCAAAAACAAAGCTATATATTTCATCAATTTAACTCAGAATAATCGCCTAAACTTACTTTACTAAACGCACCATCATACTTCACATGATTGCCTATCATCGAGTCGGTGAGTTTGGCATTTTTTATGATGGTATGATTTTGAATCAAACTATTAGTAATGGTTGAATTTTCTATTTCAACATGATGACCCACAGACACATTTGGACCAATTTTGCAGTTTTTTAATACCACAGACTCTCCTATATAACAAGGAGGTATAACTTCACTATTTTCTAAAACAACGTCTCTACTCATCAGGTTTTTACCTTCGTTATACAAAAATCCTAACATTCTGCTGTTAGTTTCTACCGTAACGGCCTTGTTGCCACAATCCATCCACTCACTGACTTCACCGGGTACAAAAACTATTCCTTTTTGTTTCATGTTTTCTAAAGCATCTGTTAATTGATACTCACCACCTTTGGTTACGGCATTGTCTATCAGATATTTAATCTCATCTCTTAGCGTTTCACCAGATTTAAAATAATAAATGCCAATAATAGCCAAGTCTGACACAAAGGTTTCGGGCTTTTCAACAAAATCTACAATTTGATTGTTGTCATTTAATTGCACCACACCAAAGGCACTTGGATTGTCTACTTTTTGTACCCAAATAACCCCATCTGCTGTTTGATCTAACGAAAAATTGGCTCTAAAAAGTGTGTCGGCATAGGCCACCACTACCGGCCCCGATAAGGATTCTTGTGCACACATGATGGCATGCCCAGTGCCTAAGGCTTTTTCTTGATAATAAATTTTTCCCACAGCGCCTAAACTTTTGGCTATTTCTAATAAGTCGTGTTCTACTTTTGGTCCAAATTCCGGATGAATGATAAATCCGATTTCATTAATCACTTGACCTAAAACTTGGGCAATGTCTTGCACTAATCTATGCACAATGGGTTTCCCTGCAATAGTTATCAGCGGTTTCGGGATGGTGAGTGTATGGGGTCTTAGTCTGGAGCCTCTGCCAGCCATGGGCACTATAATATTCATAAAATTATTTTTTTGTATTGAGGTCAAAAATACTCAATTATTTTAAATATAGTTTTATAGCATCGTTGATAATTGTAGAATAAAAAAACTGTCTGACAAAATTTAATCTTATCAGACAGTTTATAAAATTTTTATTCAATGGATTAAAACGTCAGGTTCATGCCCATCAAAAAGTTTCTGGTGGCTTGCGGATAAAAGCCAACCCCCTCAATGGTTTTTGTTTGATTGGCATTAGACCACGTGTCATCAAAGGTATAGAAGAAACCATTAGAGGCAAACAAGGCATTGCCAAGGTTTTGTACCAATAAATTGAATGTAATTTCTTTGAACCATTTTTTGGGTTCTATCACGTAACTAGCATTTAAATCATGCACCTGATAGCTTGGCAAAACAGATCTTTGAGAATCTATATTTCCCATAAATTGACGACTAACGTATTTGCTTAGCAAACTTAAAGTTAGATTGCTTAGAGGTTTATAACCAATTTGATTACCTAAAACCACATTGGGCGAAAACGCAATATTGGTGTTGCCTAGTGGCTGCAACTCACCATCTCTTTCAAAAAAGAAATCAAGGTTTTTGTTTTCGCTAATGGCGGCATTAGGTTGCCAAACCCAGCGGTCATCAATTCTAAATTTTCCATCAATCTCTAACCCCAATCGATAGCTGTCTCCCACATTTTCTCTTATGGGGGCTCCTACATCGTTGAGGGCACCAGTTAATACCAGCTGGTCTTTATATCTCATATAATATACATTTACATTGAGGCTGTGGTAAGATTTGGTAAAACGCCACCCAAGTTCAAAGTCGTTTAGCCTTTCTGGTCTTGGGTTGCCAGCTTCGTAATCGTTTCTGTTGGGTTCTCTTTGTCCTCTGGCATAAGAGGCATACAAATGTTGAAAATTGTTAAGTTGATAGGTGAGCCCTGCTTTTGGATTCCAAAATCTAAACACATCATCCACATCACCGGTTCTTACGGCATTGGCTGTGTAGGTAACATAACGAAACTGCAAATCTCCAAAGGCACTAAATTTATCGGTGATTTTTTGATTGAGTTTTGTAAAATAGTTAAAATCATTTTTGGTAGACAAATCATCATAATACCGGTCTCTGATGTTGCTTTGCGAGGCAAATCTAGCCCAAATAATTTCACCAAAATGGGCACCAATGTATCTGTTCATGGATCCACCAAACAAGGCATCTGTGCCGTTTTTCTTGTAGTTGATTAAGTAGGTGGTACCCCAAAAATCGTTGTCTAGCCAACGTCTTCTAATTAAATCTGTACGGTCTATCAATTCTCCGTTCACCAGCAATGGCGTCAGGTTATAAGTAGAAAACCGATCATTTTGTCTGTATTGTTCAAAATAACCTTTGCCTTTGGTGTAATGTAAAGCCACATGACTGTTCCAGAACTCATTCCATTGTTCATACCAATGCAATTGGTAATGGTCTTGTTGGTAGTTGTCTACTTCGTTGTCATAAAATTGCCTATTGCCATTGGCATCAAAATACATTCCGGCTACGTTAAAAGTTCTATCGTTTTGCAGTTTGTCTGGGTCTTCTAACCCATACCACGCTTGGTAAGTCACCTGTTTTCCTCCAAACATCATAGCTTTAAGTTTGGTTGATTTTTTTTGATAGGTTCCTTGCAAAAAATAGCCATTCATGTCTACAAATGCCCGATCGATATAGCCATCAGATTTTATTTGCGATAAACGTCCACTAAATTCAAACACCTCATTGATAAGGCCTGTGGTAAATTTGCCGGTGTGCTTACGCGTATTAAAACTACCAAAACTATTTTGCAGTTCAACTTTTGCAAATTCCGACATTTCATCGGTAGAAATATGGATGCTGGCACCAAAAGCACCCGCTCCGTTGGTTGAAGTTCCTACCCCTCTTTGCATCTGTATGCTTTCTGTAGAGGAGGCCAAATCTACTAAGTTTACCCAAAATGTGCCTTGACTTTCGGGGTCGTTATAAGGCACTCCGTTTAAGGTAACGTTTACCCGGGTGGCATCAGAACCTCTAACCCTAATGCCTGTGTAGCCAATACCGGCTCCAGCATCACTGGTGGTGACAACCCCTGGTAAAAAATTCATCAAAATAGGAATGTCGACCCCTAAATTTCTTGTTTCAAATTCTTCTTTTTTCAGGTTGGTAAATGTAATTGGAATGTCGTTGGTTACCCTCACGGCTTTCACAGTTACGCCCTCTAGATTGGTGGTGTCTTTGGATAGATTTTGTCCAATCATGCTCATATTCAAAAGAATACAGCAAATTACGATGTTAAAATAAATTGTTTTCATTCGTTGTTAGTCACGAATAAAAGGGGTCATTATTCTTTTTTTAAAAAGTTAATGATTAGGTTAATTCCCTTAGCAGCATTACCTGCTCAGGTTCAATGGGTATGATCTCAGCTCGTTATTTAGAGCACCCCTTATGAGTTCGATACAAATTTAGGATTTAAAATTTTATTAAAACCTATAAAAAAATGTTAAATATCATCAAAATCTACCACCAACGTATCTGAGGTTGGCTGTGCTTGGCAAGTCAAAATATACCCCGAGGCAATTTCACTGTCGGTGAGCACAGTGTTTTTTATCATTTGAGCCGAACCTTCCTTAATTTTAGCCATACAGCTGCTGCAAATACCACCTTGGCAGGAGTAAGGGGCATCTAGTTGATGTTTTAGGGCGACTTCCAATACGGTTTGTTGTCCTGTCATGTTCACAAGAGTTGTCTCATCATCTAATATGATGGTGAGTTTACAAGCTTGCATTTCATTGACAGGGGCAGGGGTATTGATGTTAGAGGTAAATAATTCAAACAAAATGTCGTTCGGATTAATTCCGTAATTTTTAAGAGCCTCTTTTGCTTCTTCGATCATGGCTTCAGGTCCACACAAAAATGCCTGATGAAATTGCGTATTAGGCCAATTGTTTTTGAGATTAAAAAGTATTTTGGCTTTTTCTATTCTGCCAAAATGTGTTCCTTGGGCATGTTCTTCAGTAAAAAACCAACTGATAAATAATCTGTTTGGGTAAGTGTCTTGAAGATTAATCAAGGTGTTATAAAATATAGTTTGAGATTTTGATTTATTGCCATACATTAAAAAAAACTTAGAGTTTTCTGTAGCTTCTAAGGTGGTTTTTATCATGCTCAAAAGCGGGGTTATCCCACTGCCAGAAGCAATGCCTAAGTAGCTTTTATTTTCCTGTAAGTCCATTATAAAGTTGCCTTGTGGTTTAGCAACTTCCAATAGATCACCCACCTTTAAGTTGTTGTTAGCAAATACCGAAAAATAACCATTTTGAGTGGCTTTTATGGTAATTTGAAGTTCACCACTAGTGGGATTTGAACTGATTGAATAAGCTCGTCTAACTAAATTGTTATCTAAAGTTAGTTGAATGGTAACGTATTGTCCGGCTTTGTAAATAAAAGTAGATTTGAGGTCTTCTGGTATAAAAAATTTAACCGATATGGCTTTAGAGGTTTCTCTGATAATTTCTGAAACGCGTAATTTGTAAAATTGCATCTTTTTTTTCTGCAAATTTAATTAATTTTAGGCTTAACTAGAAAAGCATTAGGATATTGTTTTTTGATTTCAGCTAAAATTTTTTCGGTTTCAATTCTGGTTCTACAATTGCCTACCCATACCTTGTATTGGTCATTGGTAAACACAATTGTGGCATCAATGGTGTTAAATTTTTTCTTAAAATCTACATAGGCGTTTTTAGAATCGTCTAGTTTCCCATTAAAAACTTGCACCTTCCAACGGTTGGCTACACCTAATGATTTGTTGAATTCAATTTTCTTTTCTAACAACTTATCAGCTTTGTTTAGGTTTTCAGTTGGTTCGGTTTGAGCATGCAGGTTAATGAAAATCAATGCGATAAAAAAATATTTAATGTTTTGGAGGTTTATCATTGTGATCGAATAAAATTTTGAATCATAAAATTAAAAAAATAAATAACTAAACAACACAAAAAATATTATTTAGAATTAATATAAATTAGCCGTAAACTTAAATCAAAATTTTTGAGAATATGTTTAAAAGCTATATTTTTGCAACACATTTTTGAGGTTTAATAAATCCCAAAAAACATATAAAAAACCATACCAAATATCAATTGTGAATTATTTTTGTTGTGGTAATAATGAAAATTGAATAATTAACTACAAAAATACACATGAAAAAGGTAACTCTACCAAGTTTTTTTCTAGTAGCAATTGCTAAGGCTTTTATCTTATTTTTCCTTTTAGGTAGTCTTTATGCGCAAGATGATACAGCCGCTAATCAGTGGGGTGACCCAGTAGCGGGTAAAGCGTTGTTTAATTCGCAATGTGCTGCTTGTCATGCCCTAGACAGAAACATGACTGGTCCTGCTCTTAGAGGAGTTGGCGACAAGTATGAAATGGAATGGCTATACAAATGGGTTAGAAACAGCAGTGAGTTTATTCGCTCTGGAGATGAAAGAGCTAATAAAATATATGCAGAATGGAATAACTCCGTCATGCAAGCGTTTCCTCAGTTAAGCGATGTTGATATTAACAACATTATTGCCTACACCATGGAGCCAAAAAGTGCTCCCGTAGTAGAAGTTGCAGCAGATGCCGCTGTTGGTGGTGGAGCTTCCAATGATGGAGGAATAACCAACCAAATAGTCTTATTGGCCCTGGTGATGGTGATGGTTATCTTACTTTTCCTATTATATTTGGTAAAAAATGTATTAGATAAAATTGCAGTAGCACAAGGGATAGAAGTTCAAGAAAATAAAATTAAGATAAATCCAGCTGGTGTTTGGCATGCGTTTGTAAAAAACCAGTTTTTAGTGTTTGTTTCTGTGGTTTTTCTCCTCCTTTCAAGTGCTTATTTTGCTTATGGATGGATGATGCAAATAGGAGTAGATCAAGGATACGAACCAATTCAGCCAATTCACTATTCGCACAGAATACATGCTGGTGAAAACCAAATTGAATGTCAATATTGTCACTCATCTGCCAAAGAAAGTAAACACTCGGGCATTCCATCGTTAAATGTTTGTATGAATTGTCACATGAACATTGCTGAGGTAGCTGAAGATACATACAAGCAAGGTATGGATGAGTATGGCATTGATTATAACAAAGAAATAGAAAAATTATATGCAGCCGTAGGTTGGGATCCTTCAACTAGAGTTTACACCGGTAATACCAATCCTGTTAAATGGGTAAGAATACATAACCTGCCTGACTTGGTTTATTTTAATCATGCTCAACACGTTACGGTTGGTCAGATAGAATGCCAAACTTGTCATGGCCCGGTTGAAGAAATGGAGATTTTATATCAACATTCACCACTTACTATGGGTTGGTGTATCAATTGCCACAGAGAAACAGAAGTACAATTAAAGAATAACGAATATTACACCAAAATTCACGACCAATTAGCTAAACAAAAAGGGGTTGAAAGACTCACTGCTGCTGATTTAGGAGGGTTAGAGTGTGGTAAGTGTCACTATTAATAATTTTTATATAAACTAGCTAATTTTATATACAGTATGTCATCAAACAAAAAATATTGGAAAAGTGTTGAAGAACTCGAAAATAGTTCCTTAGTAGAAACACTCGCCAACAACGAATTTGTAGAACCAATCCCTACAGATGAGTTTTTATCCGATGATAAAAATTTGTCTGAATCTTCTACCACCAGAAGAGATTTTCTTAAATACGTTGGTTTTAGTACAGCTGCTGCAACGTTAGCTGCTTGCGAAGGACCTGTAACCAAGTCTATTCCTTACGTCAATCAGCCTGATACCATTATTCCTGGTATTGCAGATTATTATGCAACTACCATGTTTGATGGGTTTGATTTTGCAAATATATTAGTAAGAACCCGTGAGGGCAGACCTATCCGAATAGAAAATAACAATTTAGAGAGTGCTCAATGGTCTGCCAACGCAAGAGTTAACGCTTCTGTTTTGTCTATGTATGACAAACAAAGATTAAAAAATCCAAAAATTGAAGGTAAAAACTCTACTTGGGACGATGTAAACAAATTAGTTGTTAAAAACCTTAAAGATTCTCAAGTTGCCAATAAAAAATCTGTTATTGTAACCAATACTTTAGCGAGTCCTTCTTCCTATAAATTAATAGAAGACCTCAAAAATACCTATACCAATCTTGAGCATTTTGAATTTGATGCAGTTTCTCATGAAGCAGCTACTGAAGCTTACCAACAAGTTTATGGTAAAAAAGGCTTGTCACATTATGATTTTGCAAAAGCAGAATTTATTGTTTCTTTAGGAGCAGACTTTTTAGCTGATTGGCAAGGAGGAGGTTTTGATAAAGGATATGCCAAAGGCAGAGTGCCTCAAAAAGGCAAGATGTCTAAGCACATTCAAATAGAAGCTAACATGTCTTTGGCAGGAGCTTCTGCTGATAAAAGAATTCCGATGAAAACAGCTCATCAAAAATTGGCCTTGGTAAAAATATACGGCATTGTGACTGGTGATGCCATCAATGTGCCAAAGTTTGATAGGGATGATGTTATAACAAATATCGCAAAACAACTAAAGCAAGCCGGATCTAAAGGTGTTTTAGTATCAGGGATAGAAGATAAAGATGCACAATTATTAGTGTTAGCTATTAATGAAGCCCTGATAAGTGAAGCTTTTGTGCCTTCTGAAACCTTATTGATCAAACAAGGCTCTTATGCTAGTATGCTTAGTTTAGTGAAAGACCTTAAAGCAGGAAAAGTTCACACACTTATTATGAGTGGAATAAACCCAGTATACAGTTTATCTAATGGGTTAGAATTTGTTGAAGCTTTAAAGCAAACAAAATTATCTGTTGATTTAACAATAAGAGAAGACGAAACATCAAAACACACCAATGTAGTTGCTCCAACACCACATTATTTAGAATCTTGGGGCGACGTGCAAATTTCTAGTTCTGTGTTTGGGTTAACCCAACCCACAATCAGACCTTTGTTTGACACCAAACAGCTACAAGACTGTTTGCTGGCTTGGAACGAAAATGACACTACTTATTATGATTATCTAAAAAGTTTATGGAGCTCTAGTATTTTATCTGGTGCTTCTTGGAATCAAGTACTACATGATGGTATTCTTGTAAAAGAAGCCTCCTCTGTTTCTGCCAATTTATCTGTAAGCGAATCAGCTACAAAACTTGCACAAACTAAACTAATGGATGATTTTGAGTTGAATTTTTACACCAAAGTTGGTATGGGAGATGGTCAAAATTCAAATAATCCTTGGTTACTTGAGTTTCCAGATCCTATCACAAGAGTCTCTTGGGATAATTATGTTACCATTTCAAAATTTGATGCGGAAGCTTTAGGTGTAAAAAACACATTTGTTGCCAACGGAGCCATGAATGGTGACTACATTAGCCTCACAGTAGGAAACAAAACGATAGATAAAGTTCCTGTGGTGGTTCAGCCTGGTCAGGCTAAAGGCACTTTAGGTTTAGCTTTTGGTTTTGGGAAAACAGAAGTGATGCAAGAAGAAATGAAGGTTGGTGTGAATGCCTTTACCTTATATTCTAATGGAAATAACCACTTGTCTGCTAAGGCGGAAAAAGTGAAAGGCACGCATGAGTTTGCCTGCGTTCAGTTGCAAAAAACCTTAATGGGTAGAGGCGATATTATCAAAGAAACGACCCTCGAAATTTTTAATACCAAAGATGCAGTTGAGTGGAACATCGTTCCTATGGTTTCTTTAGATCACCAAGAAGTACCGGCCAAAACAGTTGATTTATGGGAAAGTTTTGACAGAAGTGTTGGTCATCATTTTAATTTATCAATAGATTTAAATGCTTGTACGGGATGTGGGGCATGTGTAATTGCTTGTCATGCAGAAAACAACGTACCAGTGGTTGGCAAACAAGAAATTAGAAGAAGTAGAGACATGCACTGGTTAAGAATAGACAGATACTATTCTTCTGAAGATACCTTTGAAGGTGATAACAACAAGAAAGTTGGCTTTAAGGGTCTTTTTGGTTCAAATGGCTCATTAAGCGGGTTTGGCCAAATGGAAGAGCCAGCAGATAACCCACAAGTGGCATTTCAACCTGTTATGTGTCAGCATTGTAACCACGCACCTTGCGAAACGGTTTGCCCGGTTGCAGCAACCACACACTCAAGACAAGGCCATAACCATATGGCATACAACAGATGTGTAGGTACCAGATATTGTGCAAATAACTGTCCGTACAAAGTAAGAAGATTCAACTGGTTCTTGTATAACAACAACGATGAGTTTGATTATCACATGAACGATGATTTAGGTAAAATGGTACTTAATCCTGATGTAACTGTGCGTTCAAGAGGGGTGATGGAAAAATGTTCTTTCTGTATCCAAATGACTCAGGCGAGTATTTTACAAGCCAAAAAAGAAGGCAGAGCTGTAAGTGATAACGAATTCCAAACCGCATGTTCGCAAGCTTGTAGCACCGGAGCCATGAAGTTTGGAGATGTAAATGACAAAGAAAGCGAAGTAGCCAAGTTGGCCGAAAGTGATAGAATGTATCATTTGTTGGAGCATGTAGGCACCAAACCCAATGTGTTTTATCACGTAAAAGTTAGAAACGTTTAAAAATAAATTTAAAGTAAATTAATCAATATGTCGTCTCATTACGAAGCACCCATAAGAAAGCCCTTAGTGATAGGTGAAAAATCCTACCACGATATTACAATAGATGTAGCAGCTCCCGTAGAAGGCAGAGCCAATAAACAATGGTGGACTGTATTTTACATCGCCCTCGCTGCCATGTTGTGGGGAGTAGGCTGTATGGTTTACACCGTTTCTACAGGTATTGGAACCTGGGGATTAAATAAAACTGTTGGTTGGGCATGGGATATCACCAACTTTGTATGGTGGGTAGGCATTGGCCACGCAGGAACACTTATTTCAGCCGTATTATTATTGTTTAGACAAAAATGGCGTATGGCCATCAACCGTTCTGCAGAAGCAATGACTATATTCTCGGTAATGCAAGCAGGTTTGTTTCCAATTATACACATGGGTCGTCCTTGGTTAGCTTATTGGGTATTGCCAATCCCAAACCAATTTGGTTCTTTGTGGGTAAATTTTAATTCACCATTACTCTGGGATGTATTTGCAATATCTACCTATTTATCTGTTTCTCTTGTGTTTTGGTGGACAGGTTTATTGCCAGACTTTGCCATGTTGAGAGATAGAGCCATTACACCGTTTACCAAAAGAATTTATTCTACGCTTTCTTTCGGATGGTCTGGAAGAGCCAAAGATTGGCAACGCTTTGAAGAAGTTTCTCTGGTATTAGCTGGTTTAGCAACGCCTTTAGTATTATCAGTGCACACCATTGTATCATTTGACTTTGCTACTTCTGTAATTCCTGGATGGCACACTACCATATTTCCACCTTATTTTGTGGCTGGAGCAATTTTCTCAGGATTTGCCATGGTAAACACCTTACTTATCATCATGCGAAAAGTATCTAATCTAGAAGCTTATATTACCATTCAACACATCGAATTGATGAACATTGTTATCATGATTACAGGTTCGATAGTGGGGGTAGCCTACATCACCGAGTTGTTTGTAGCATGGTATTCTGGTGTTGAGTATGAGCAATATGCGTTCTTAAACCGAGCTACTGGACCATACTGGTGGGCCTATTGGTCTATGATGTTGTGTAATGTAATATCACCTCAAGTTATGTGGTTCAAAAAAATAAGAACCAGTATTTTTGCTTCCTTTTTTATATCAATTGTTGTTAATATCGGGATGTGGTTTGAGCGTTTCGTGATCATTGTAACTTCTTTACACAGAGATTACTTGCCTTCATCTTGGACGATGTTTTCACCAACTTTTGTAGATATTGGAATTTATATAGGCACCATCGGATTTTTCTTTGTCTTGTTTTTATTATATGCCAGAACATTTCCTGTGATTGCTCAGGCTGAAGTAAAAACTATCTTAAAAACATCTGGAGAGTACTATAAAAAATTACATCATGCAGACCATGGTCATGACAATCACCATGAAGAAGACAAGAATGATCATAAATCTAATAATTAATTAATCATGGCATCAAAAGTTTTTCACGCTATTTACAATGATGATGATGTTTTAATGCAAGCCGTTAAAGACGTCAAAAAAGCCAAGTATCACATAGAAGAGGTTTACACACCTTTTCCGGTGCACGGGCTAGATAAAGCCATGGGTTTACCTCCCACAAGATTAGCGATAGCCGCTTTTTTATACGGTTGTTTGGGTTTAACGGTGGCTACCTTGATGATGAATTATATCATGATAGAAGACTGGCCTATGGATATTGGTGGCAAGCCAAGCATGTCTTATATACAAAACATGCCAGCCTTTGTGCCAATTATGTTTGAGCTAACGGTGTTTTTTGCTGCTCACTTAATGGTTATTACCTTTTATATGAGAAGTAAATTGTGGCCCTTTAAAGAAGCAGAAAATCCGGATGTGAGAACCACAGATGATCATTTTTTAATGGAAGTTTCTATTTCAGGTGATCAAGAAGAGTTACAAACCTTATTAAAAAATACAGGTGCTGTTGAAATCAAATTAGTAGATAATCATTAATAAATATTGGGTAACCAAATAATTTTTTCTAATCATGAAAAAACTTTTTAAACTATCATATTTTCTTTTTGTAGGAATTGTTTTGATATCATGTCAAAACACCTCTAAACCAAATTATGAGTTTTTTCCTAACATGTATCGCTCTGTAGCTTATGAAACCTATGCAGAGTCAGAATCTTTTAATGCTGAAAATCAATTAAAAGACCAAACGGCTCAATTGCCTGCAGAGGGTTCTATCAAAAGAGGTTATGTGCCATACGAAATTGAGAATTCTACGGCTGGTTATGATTATGCAAAAGCAAATTTGAAATCACCATTAGACAGCATCTCTGAAAAAGACTTGGCAAAACGAGCGGTGTTATATGGCACTTATTGTGTTGTCTGCCACGGCGAAAAGGGAGACGGACAAGGCCCATTAGTAAAAAATGAAAAGTTTTTAGGTGTTCCTAGTTATGCTGATAGAGACATTACCGAAGGAAGTACCTTTCATGTGATTACCTACGGATTAAATTCTATGGGATCTCATGCATCACAAATTACACAACACGAAAGATGGTTAATTAGTAACTACGTCTTAGAATTAAAGAGCAAATTATAAACAAAGGATAAAGTACAACAATATTATGTATCAATTTTCAAACAGATTACGTATATTTTCAATCGTTCTAATGGTAGTAGGGCTATTAGGAGTTGCTTACAGTTTTGTGAACAGACCACATTCTATAGACGAAGTTGAGGAAATTTTGCATGCA
The DNA here is from genome assembly GCA_036796275.1 of Flavobacterium sp. Classification (GTDB taxonomy): domain Bacteria; phylum Bacteroidota; class Bacteroidia; order Flavobacteriales; family Flavobacteriaceae; genus Flavobacterium. Next base: position 41,077 of record DAIRDG010000007.1, on the reverse strand, counting down.
CGTCACAGTCATCATGACCATGGAGATGCTGCCCATGCTCATAGCCATGACCACGATCCTGAACACTTAGAGCATGTTTACCATCAACTAAGCAACAAGCCATGGGCTGCTTTTTATACTGCTGCTATATTCTTTTTATTAATTTCATTAGGTGTATTAGCGTTTTATGCCATACAAATTGTAGCACAAGCGGGTTGGTCTCCAATATTGTTTAGAGTAATGCAAGGTATTTCGAGTTATTTACCTGTAGGTTCGGTAATTTTCTTTTTATTGTTAGTTGCAGCATCCTTACATTTGAGTCATAACGGGATGTTTATTTGGATGGATAAAGAACACATTGCAGACGATAAGTTAATCCAAGGTAAAATAGGCTATCTTAATGTACCTTTCTTTTTAATAAGAGCTGCCATATTTTTAGCTGGCTGGAATTTTTACAGATACCTTACAAGAAAATTGTGTTTGGCACAAGACGAAGCCAATGACAACGTAAGTTACAAGAAAAACTTTAAATGGTCTGCCGGATTCTTAGTTTTCTTTATTGTTACAGAATCTATCATGTCTTGGGATTGGATCATGTCTTTAGACCCACACTGGTTTTCTACCTTATTTGGATGGTATGTGTTTGCAAGTTTCTTTGTAAGTGGCATTACTGTAATTGCTCTAGTGACTTTATACCTCAAATCCAAAGGTTATCTTGAAGATGTAAACACCAGCCATATTCATGATTTAGCAAAATTCATGTTCGGGATTAGTATTTTCTGGACGTATTTGTGGTTTTCGCAATTTATGTTGATTTGGTTTTCAAATATACCAGAAGAAGTTACTTATTATGTACAGAGGATTGAACAATACACTTTACCATTCTGGGGGATGTTAGCATTAAACTTTTTATTTCCATTACTAATTCTTGTCAACACCGATTTTAAAAGAATCACTTGGATAGTTGTGATGGCTGGTATTGTAATCTTGATAGGACATTACATTGATTTCTATAACATGATAATGCCTGCAACTGTTGGCGAAGAATGGTTTATTGGTGCTGGAGAAATTGGCTCTGTGCTGTTTTTCTTAGGCCTATTTATTTTAGTTGTATTTACTTCACTTACTAAGGTGCCTTTAGTGCCGAAACGAAATCCGTTTATTGAAGAAAGTAAACATTTTCATTATTAAAATTTGATATTTAAAAATTTATGAACACAATTCTTATACTTACCGTAATTGTATTATTAGCTGTAGCCCTCTGGCAATTGGCAAATATCTATAAATTTACCCAAGCTGCTAAACCCTTAGATGATAGTCAAATCGCTAATGATAAAGATAATAATTATAACGGTATCTTGATGTTTGCTTTTTTAGGATTCATTTACATCTTTACAATATATTCAATGGCAAAGTGGGGTAAGTTTGTCTTATCAATCTCTGCTTCAGAGCATGGTGTTGATTCAGACAGACTGCTGTGGATATCATTTGCACTCATATTTATTGTGCAAACTGTTACACAAGCCTTATTGCATTATTTTGCCTACAAATACAGAGGTAAACAAGGACAAAAAGCTACATTTTTTGCCGATAGTTCAAAACTAGAAACATTATGGACAGCTATTCCCGCTGTAACACTTGCCGGTTTGATACTTTATGGTTTGTACACTTGGACAGAAATTATGTTTGTTGACGAAGACGAAGACACACTTATTGTTGAAATCTATGCCAAACAATTTGGTTGGGAAGTTAGATATGCAGGAGAAGACAACGTGTTAGGCAAAGCTAATGTAAGATATATTGAGGGAATTAACACCTTAGGTATAGATGAAGCTGATCCGTATGCTCAAGATGACATTCAATCTAATGAGTTGTATTTGCCTAAAGGGAAGAAAGTAGTTTTCAAAATTCGTTCTCAAGACGTCTTGCATTCTGCTTATATGCCACACTTTAGAGCTCAAATGAATTGTGTACCTGGCATGGTTACTCAGTTTGCATTTACCCCAATCTTGACTACTGACGAAATGAGAAATCAAGATAAAATAAAAGAGAAAATTGCAAACATTAATAAAATTAGAGCCGAAAAAAGTAAAGCATTATTGGCCAAAGGCGAAGAAGCTTTAGATCCTTATGAATTTGATTTCTTACTGTTGTGTAACAAAATTTGTGGAGCATCACACTACAATATGCAAATGAAAATTGTTGTTACTGAAGAAAAACAGTTTAATGCTTGGTTAGCAGACAAAACCACTTTCGGCCAGGCACTCAAAGCCAGAGCTGAACAAAATCAACCTAAAGAGCTTTTACCTGCAGAAGAAATTACTCCTGCGGCAACTGACTCACTTAACATTGCTATGAACTAAAAACATCACTAATTATGGCAGCAGAACAAAATTTACACGCACACGATCAAGAGCATCACCATCACAAAGAGACTTTTATTTCAAAATATATCTTTAGTCTTGATCATAAAATGATAGCCAAACAATACCTCATATCAGGAATACTGATGGGAGTTATTGGAGTAGTTTTATCATTATTCTTTAGAATGCAATTAGCATGGCCTGAAGAATCATTTGAGGTATTCAAAATATTTTTAGGAGAAAACTTTGCTCCTGGTGGTGTTATGCGAAATGATATTTATTTGGCACTTGTAACCATCCACGGAACCATCATGGTATTCTTTGTGTTAACCGCAGGACTAAGCGGCACCTTCAGTAACTTGCTCATACCATTGCAAATTGGTGCAAGAGATATGGCCTCCGGATTCATGAACATGTTATCTTATTGGCTATTCTTTATTTCATCGGTTATCATGATTGGCTCTTTATTTGTGGAGTCTGGTCCTGCCTCAGCTGGTTGGACAATTTATCCTCCCCTTAGTGCCTTGCCACAAGCCATTCCTGGTTCTGGCTCTGGTATGACTCTTTGGTTAATTTCTATGGCCATATTTATTGCCTCTTCATTAATGGGTTCATTAAATTATATCGTAACGGTTATTAACCTCCGTACCAAAGGTATGTCTATGACCAGATTACCTCTTACCATTTGGGCATTCTTCGTAACTGCTATCATTGGTGCAGTTTCGTTTCCTGTTCTACTTTCTGCAGCTTTATTACTCATCTTCGACAGAAGTTTTGGCACGTCCTTCTTCTTGTCAGATATATTTATTGCAGGAGAAGTATTGCATTATCAAGGCGGTTCACCTGTTTTATTTGAACACTTATTTTGGTTTTTAGGTCACCCAGAAGTATACATTGTATTATTACCTGCTTTAGGGATAACCTCTGAGGTTATTGCAACCAATGCTCGCAAACCGATATTTGGCTACCGTGCCATGGTGGCTTCTATTATTGCCATTGCTTTCCTATCAACCATCGTATGGGGTCACCACATGTTTGTGAGTGGTATGAACCCGTTTTTAGGCTCTGTATTTACCTTTACTACTCTTTTAATTGCAATTCCATCTGCTGTAAAAGCATTTAATTATATCACAACTTTATGGAAAGGAAACTTACAGATGAATCCTGCTATGTTGTTTTCTATCGGTTTGGTTTCAACCTTTATCACCGGAGGTCTTACTGGTATCATTTTGGGAGATAGTACCTTAGATATCAATGTGCACGATACTTATTTTGTGGTTGCCCACTTTCACTTAGTGATGGGTATATCTGCACTATATGGTTTCTTTGCAGGTGTTTATCATTGGTTTCCAAGAATGTTTGGCAGAATGATGAATAAAAATTTAGGTTACATTCATTTTTGGGTAACTGCAATTTGTGCTTATGGGGTGTTTTTCCCAATGCATTTTATCGGAATGGCGGGCTTACCAAGACGTTATTATACCAATACGGCTTTCCCCTTATTTGATGATTTGCAAGATGTAAACGTCTTAATTACCATTTTTGCCATTGTTGGTAGTGCATTTCAGTTATTATTCTTGTGGAATTTCTTCTACTCTATGTTTTACGGCAAAAAAGCAGAACAAAATCCATGGAAATCTAATACCCTAGAGTGGACAGCTCCCGTAGAGCACGTTCATGGCAATTGGCCTGGTGCCTTGCCCGTAGTTCACAGATGGGCATATGATTACAGTAAGCCAGGTGCTGAAGAAGATTTTATTCCTCAAAATGTGCCTATGGCCGAAGATGAGGAAGATTTAAGTCATTAATTTAATTATTAATTCATACAAACTCCACATTGCTGTGGAGTTTTGTTTTTTTATACATTTTATTAAGACTGAATAAATAAAATTTTATTTAATTTTGAAAAAACTATAGTTATGCACAAAGACACCAAACGCAGAGAAGCTCTATTATACCATGCCCGACCAAAACCCGGAAAGATTGAGGTCATACCAACCAAGAAATATTCTACCCAAAGAGATTTGTCTTTGGCCTATTCTCCGGGTGTAGCAGAACCTTGTACAGAAATTCATAAGAAAGTTGAAAACGTATACAAATATACTAACAAAGGTAATTTAGTTGCCGTTATCTCTAACGGTACTGCTGTATTAGGTTTAGGGGATATTGGTCCGGAAGCATCAAAACCTGTTATGGAGGGCAAAGCATTATTGTTTAAAATCTTTGCCGATATTGATGTATTTGATATAGAGGTGGATGCCAAAAATGTAGACGATTTTATCAATACCGTAAAAAATATTGCCCCAACATTTGGAGGCATTAATTTAGAAGATATTAAAGCACCGGAATCTTTTGAAATTGAAGAAAGACTTATAAACGAGCTGGATATTCCTTTAATGCATGATGATCAACATGGCACTGCAATCATCACAGGTGCAGCCTTGTTAAATGCTCTTGAAATTGCCGATAAAGACATCAGTAAAGTAAAGATAATGGTCTCTGGAGCAGGGTCTGCTGCCCTATCATGTATTAAATTATTTATAGCTCTAGGTTTAAATATAGACAATATCTTTATGTTTGATAAAGACGGCATGTTGCATCAAAACAGAACAGATTTGATAGATTTTCAGATGGAAATTGCTAAGAACAAAACTGAAATTTCCATGAAAGAAGCCATTCAAGGAGCGGATGTTTTTTTAGGATTGTCAGTAGGAAACTTATTAACTCCTGAAATGCTTTTAACTATGGCAGATAACCCCATTGTATTTGCTATGGCCAACCCAATTCCCGAAATTGATTATAATTTAGCCATGAAAACAAGAGACGATATCATCATGGCTACTGGGAGGTCTGACCATCCAAACCAAGTAAATAATGTGTTAGGGTTTCCATATATTTTTAGAGGTGCACTAGACGTTAGGGCAAAAAAAATTAACCATGAAATGAAAATGGCTGCGGTTTATGCCATCGCCAAATTAGCCAAAACACCCGTACCAGAGCAAGTAAATATTGCTTATGGAGAAACAAAATTAGTATTTGGAAAAGACTACATTATCCCAAAACCTTTTGACCCAAGACTTATTTCTACCATTTCTCCTGCTGTAGCCAAAGCAGCTATGGATTCTGGTGTGGCTCAATATCCTATTCAAGATCTTGAAAGATATGCTACCGAGCTAGATGACAGAATGGGTAATTACAACAAAATAATAAGATTGTTGGTAAACAGAGCCAAAACAGACCCTAAGAGAGTTGTATTTGCAGAAGCCGATCAATTAGATGTGCTAAAGGTTGCACAGATTGTTTATGAAGAAAAAATTGGCATACCTATTTTATTAGGGAGAAAAGATGTTATTGAAGAATTAAAAAATGAGATAGATTTTTCGGAAGATGTAGAAATCATAGACCCCAAAGATGGAAGCAACGAAGAGCAAAACAAATCTTTTGCTAAGCATTATTGGAAAGAACATAAGCGAGATGGCATTACCTTAATAGATGCTAATAAGCTTATGAGAGAGCGAAATTATTATGCCTCTATGATGGTAAATCAAGGGTTAGCCGATGCGATGGTAACAGGCTATTCTAGAAGTTATCCTAATGCCATTAAACCTATTTTGCATTTAATTGACAAAGCACCAGGGGTAGATAAAATTGCCACTACCAATCTTTTGCTTACCAAAAGAGGTCCTATGTTTTTGTCAGATACAGCCATTAACCCCAACCCAACTTCAGAAGAGTTGGCAAGAATTGCTCTTATGACTGCCAAAACTGTTAGAATGTTTGGTTTAGAACCCATTGTTGCAATGGTGTCATTTTCAAATTTTGGGTCATCGCCACTAGAATCGCCACAAAAAGTTAAAAAAGCAGTAGAAATTTTGCACAGAGATTACCCAGATTTAATTGTAGATGGAGACATACAAGTAGATTTTGCTTTAAATCCTGACATGCTAAAAGAAACTTTTCCGTTTTCTAAATTAGTAGGCAAAAAAGTTAATACGCTTATTTATCCAAATCTGGAGTCTGCCAATATCTCATATAAGTCTATCAAAGAACTTTATGAGGTAGATTCTGTAGGACCAATTATTTTAGGCCTAGAGAAACCAGTGCACATATTTCAAATGGGAGCCAGTGTAGAAGAAATGGTCAACATGGCGGCTGTAGCTGTTGTGGATGCTCAAGAAAAACAAAAACGCAAAAGGAACTAAAAAATAATTACTTTTTTTGTAAAAAAAACGATACATTTGAGCCTTGATTTTGCAACAAAATGATAGCTCAAATATCCGGAAAATTAATAGAAATTCATCCTACCCATGCCGTTATAGACTGTCATGGTGTAGGATATTTTGTTAGTATTTCACTGCAAACTTTTTCAAAAATAAACCAATCAGAAAGCATAAAGCTATACACACATCAAATCTTTAGAGAAGATGGACAGTATTTGTATGGTTTTTTTGACAAATTTGAGAGAGAAGTCTTTGTGCAGTTAATCAGCGTTTCTGGCATAGGGGCGTCTATAGCAAGAACCATGTTGTCTTATATTGATGCCAAAGCAATAGTGCAAGCCATTGTTAACGAAGATGTGGCTACAATTCAATCGATTAAAGGAATAGGATTAAAAACAGCACAAAGGGCCATTGTTGAACTAAAAGACAAAATGTTAAAATTGTACGATTTAGAACAAGTAACTTCTTTTAAAGACAATACAAATAAAAATGAAGCGTTATCCGCTTTAGAAGTCTTAGGATTTAACAAAAAATTAGCAGAAAAATCTATCGATAAACTGCTAATCGCAGATCCTGAAATGAGTGTAGAGGTTATTATAAAACAAGCTTTAAAAAACTTATAACTTTTGAATCAAATTTTTTTAAATCGTTATTCAAAAATTCTTTTGATACTATTGTTTTGCTTTGCAAGGCAATATGTTTTAGCACAAGAAGACTATCCTGAAGAAGAAGGTCAGGACACGATAACCGGTTTTAATGTTGGAAAAATTTTATTAAAAAATCCCACCAGTATTCAACAAGCTTATACTTATGATCCAGCAAATGACCAGTATGTTTATAACAATAAGTTTGGAGAATATAATATTGATTTTCCACTCATATTGTCTAAAGAAGCTTATGAAGCAAGATTAAGAAAAGAAACCATAAGACAGTATTTTAAAGAAAAGTTAGATGCTATAGATGGCAAAAAAGAGGGATCTGAGGCTTTGTCCAAAAACCTGTTACCAGTTTATAAAATCAATTCTAGTTTATTTAAATCAATTTTTGGGAGTAATACCATCGATGTACAGCCCAGAGGGTCAGTAGAAATGGATTTTGGAATCAGACACACCAAACAAGACAATCCGGCATTTTCTCCAAGGAACAGAACAAATACAATTTTTGATTTTGACCAAAGAGTCAACATGAGTTTAACGGGTAAAATTGGTACCAGGGTTGATGTTAACATCAATTATGACACCCAATCAATGTTTAATTTTAATAATCAGCTGAAGCTCGAGTATGCCCCAGATGAAGATGCGATATTACAAAAAGTTGAAATAGGAAACATTAACTTGCCGCTCAATAATACCTTGATAAGAGGTGCCCAAAGTTTGTTTGGGGTAAAAACTATTTTTCAGTTTGGAAAAACAACCGTTACAGGAGTTTTTTCAGAACAACGTTCTCAAACAAGAGCAATTACTTCTGAAGGTGGTGGCACTGTTCAAGAGTTTGAATTATTTGCTTTAGATTATGATGCAGACAGACACTTTTTCTTGTCACAATACTTCAGAAAAAATTATGATAAAGCCCTAGAGTTTTATCCGTATATTAACTCTAGAGTGCAAATAACCAGACTTGAAGTTTGGGTAACTAACCGTCAGAACAGAGTAAATACAGGACCTCAAGGTAATAATATCCGAAATTTAGTTGCCATTCAAGATTTAGGTGAATCTCCTGTTTCTGGGGTGCCCATTTCAGATATTATTGGGATAAACCCCATTCCAGGTAACTTTTTTACAGCAGGTTTTGATACGCCATCAGATAACAGAAACAACCTACTGGACCCGGGTAGAATTTCTACTAATAACGGCTTATTAAATAGTAACGTGAGGCAAATGGTGTCTATTCAAAACGGGTTTAATTTCACGGCTATTGAAGGTATAGATTATGCCAGATTAGAGAATTCAAGAAAATTATCACCTGCAGAATATACATTTCATCCTCAATTAGGATACATATCATTGCAACAGCGGTTATCAAATGACGAGGTACTAGCGGTGGCTTATCAGTATACCATTGGAGACAGGGTATATCAGGTTGGTGAATTTGCCAATGATGGTGTAGAATCTACCTTAGTAGGTGGTAATACCCAAGTGCCCGAAACACAATCGTTAATTTTAAAATTACTAAAAAGCACTTTAACAAATGTAGACATGCCCAACTGGAATTTGATGATGAAAAACATCTACGAAATTCCGGGGGGAGCACAATTATCTCAAGACGACTTTAGATTTAATATCTTGTATGTAGACCCGGCACCGTTAAACTTTATTACCCCTTTTCAAGAGCCCAATGGCACAGTGCCGCTTCCGTTGCCAGAAGACGTTCGGGAAACTCCTCTGCTCAATGTATTTAATGTTGATAGATTAAATTTTAATAACGATGTGCAACAAGGTGGTGATGGTTTTTTTGATTTTATACCCGGTCTTACAGTAGATTCCAATAACGGAAGAATTATATTTACTTCGGTAGAACCTTTTGGGAGTTATTTATTTAACAAACTTAGAAACCCTGCAGATCCATCAGAAAACTACTTTGTGCCAACCTCTTATAACGAAAATCAAGCAAAATATGTTTTTCCTACGATGTATAAAAGCACCCAAGCTGGAGCCTTGCAAAATAGTGAGAGAAATAAATTTCAGCTTAGAGGAAGGTTTAAGTCTATGGGAGGCGATGGAATTCCTATTGGAGCCTTTAATGTACCAAGAGGATCAGTGGTTGTTACAGTAGGTGGAAGAATTCTTGTAGAAGGTATAGATTATCAGGTAAATTATCAACTAGGGAGGGTTAGAATACTAGATCCATCTCTTCAAAACTCACCTGCTCCCATAGAAATTTCTGTTGAAAATAATACCGTATTTGGTCAGCAAACCAGAAGGTTTTTTGGGGTTGATATTGCACATCAATTCAATAAAAATTTTCAAGTAGGCGGTACTTTTCTTAAACTTACAGAAAGACCATTTACCCAAAAATCTACCTTTGGTCAAGAGTCCGTAAGTAATTCAATATTTGGTTTAAATGCCAATTACTCTACCGAAGTCCCATTTTTTACAAGATTAGCCAACAAGCTGCCAAACATTAAAACCGATGTCCCCTCAAATTTATCTGTGAGAGGCGAAATTGCATTTTTGCAACCAGACTCACCACGGCAAGATAACTTTAATGGAGAAGCTACGCTTTATGTAGATGATTTTGAAGGGACACAATCAAACATAGACATGAGAGCTGCTCTAGCTTGGACTCAATCAAGTGTGCCTATCAGAAACAATACCAGCCCGTATGATTTTTTTGGAGATAGTAATGATTTAAGTTATGGCTACAGAAGATCCAAATTAAGTTGGTATTCTACCGACCCTATATTTTATACTTCGCAAAGACCAGTCACAATGACTGATCAAGATTTTGCTGAAAATAAAACCAGACGGGTATTTATAAGAGAATTATTCCCTGTTACCGATATTGCCTTAGGAGAAAATACCGTCATCAATACTTTAGATTTAGCTTACTTTCCAACCGAAAGAGGGCCTTACAACTACAATCCTGAAGTAGCCAACGGGCAGCCTTTTTTGAATCCTCAAAACAATTTTGGGGGCATCATGAGGGGTATTAATTCTACAAATTTTGAACAAGCCAACGTAGAATACATTCAATTTTGGATGCTAGACCCTTATGTAAATAACGAACACAATACCAACAACCAAGGAAGAGTTTTTTTTAATTTGGGTGAAATTTCGGAAGATGTTCTAAAAGACGGTAGAAAACAATATGAAAACGGCTTGCCTGGTCCGGAAGAAAATATGGCTACTATCCCATCCATTTGGGGAAGAGTACCAGCCTCTCAATCGCTCATTTATGCTTTTGACACCAATGTGGCCAATAGAACATCCCAAGATGTAGGTTTAGATGGTATCTCAGACGCACAAGAGGCTCAGCTACCCGGAATAAATCCTGGTTTTGCCACCTTGCCAGACCCTGCAGCCGATAATTATGAGTTTTATTTAAACGTTGAAGGCGATGTGATTCAGCGATATAAAAATTATAACGGATTAGAAGGCAATACCCCCGTTGAGGTAAATGATAACTTTAGAGGTAACACCACTCTGCCAGACGTTGAAGACGTAAATAGAGATAACACCATGAATACCGTAAACGCCTATTATGAATATAGCGTTGCAGTGAGACCTAACATGCAAATTGGTCAAAATTATATAACAGATATCAGAGAAACAGTTGAACAAGTAAATTTAGGTGGGGGTACGGTCAACATTCCTGCCCGATGGATACAATTCAAAATTCCTGTTTTTGAGCCTGAAAGAACCATTGGAAGTATCAATGATTTTAGGTCGATTAGATTTATGAGAATGTTTTTAACCGGGTTTACAGAAGACATTGTTTTAAGATTCGGAACGCTAGACTTGGTTCGTGGTGAATGGAGAAGATTTTTAGGGAACTTAAACCCTCAAAATCTCAATATTGTAAGTAATGATATAGCCTTTGATGTGTTAGGGGTAAATATTGAAGAAAATTCAGACAGGCAGCCTGTAAACTATGTATTACCTCCTGGTGTTATTAGAGAACAAGTAAACAATAACAACACCATCATCAACCAAAATGAGCAATCATTAGCCCTGCGAGTTACCAAAAATCCAGAATCAGATTTAGGTGGCTTAGGTGGTTTGGAGGCCGGAGATGGCAGAGCAGTTTTTAAAAATGTTGAGGTAGATTTTAGACAATTTAATAAACTAAGAATGTTTTTGCATGCAGAAGCCATCGAAAACAATTTGGATGCTAATAGACTAAGAGACGATGAATTAGTAGCCTTTATAAGATTCGGAAATGATTTTACCGAAAATTTTTATCAGGTAGAAATCCCTTTAAAAGTTACCCCTCACGGCGAAACAGACCCTACCAGAATTTGGCTAGAAGAAAATGAGCTTGACCTAAATTTAGCAGATCTTACGCAACTAAAAATATTATCAAGGCAAAATCCGGTGGGGGTAAACGAAATATTTTTTAGGGACGAAGTAGAAATCAATCCGGCGGCAGCCGACAAACCCACGGCCAAACTTAGACTTGGGATAAGGGGTAATCCAAACTTTGGGTTGGTGCGAACCCTTATGGTAGGGATAAAAAATAGTTTTGATCCCCAACCAGACGAAAAAAGTTTGAGAGGCGAAGTGTGGTTTAATGAGCTTCGAGTTTCAGACATGAACAACAAAGGAGGCATGGCAGCCGTGTTAAATGTAGATTCTAACATGGCAGATTTCATGACCATTTCTGCTGTAGGTAGAATGAGCACCATAGGATTTGGTGGCATAGAACAAGGAGCCAATGAGAGAAGCAGAGAAGACATGAAGCAATATGATGTGGTTACCAATTTTAGCCTTGGTAAATTATTACCCCAAAAATGGGGCATCAATCTGCCCTTTAATTATGCCATTGGTGAACAATTTATAACCCCAGAATACGATCCGTTTAATCAGGATATCAGATTAAGACAACTCTTAGATGCCACCGAAAGTGCGGCAGAAAGAGACAACATCAGAGAACGGGCTGTAGATTATACCCGTAGGCAAAGCATCAACTTTATTGGAGTGAGAAAAGAAAGAGGACAAGAGCAAATTCCAAGAGTTTATAACATAGAAAACTTTACATTTTCTCATTCATACAACGAAACAGAAAGACGTGATTTTGAAATTGAAGATTTTATAGATCAATCCGTAAACTCTACCGTAGATTATAGTTATGCATTTTTAAACAAGCCTGTTGAACCACTGAAGAAAGTAAAGTATTTTAAAGATAAAAAATATTGGAAAATGCTCTCTGATATCAACTTTAATTACTTGCCAAGCAACATCAACTTTAGCACAAACATCATCAGGCAATTCAACCGACAGCAATTTAGAAACATTGGCATAGAAGGCATTCCGATCAGTCCGCTTTTTAGAAGAAATTATATGTTTAATTATAGTTTTGGTTTCAACTATAACCTCACCAAATCACTAAAGTTTAATTACACTGCCAACCGCAGTAATTTGGTGCGAAACTATATGGACATTAACAATGTGCCAAATAATGAAAACACCATATGGGATGATTATTGGGATATTGGTGATCCGAACATGCACAACCAGCAATTAATTGTAAATTATGAATTACCTCTCAATAAACTGCCCTTTTTAAGTTTTCTAAAAGCAGATTACTCCTACACTGGGAGCTATATGTGGCAAAGAGCCTCAACCGCTTTTACCATTGTGCCAGATCTTTCAGGGAACTTATTTGACCTTGGAAACACCATACAAAATCAAGGAGCACATAGGCTAAACACCACCATGAATATGGATTTGTTTTACAAATACATAGGCTTGGTAAAAGGCCCTAAAAAACGTGCGGATGTTGCACCAAAAGGCCCTCCAAAACCTGGTGAAAAAATCCAAAGGGCTTCGAGCAACCAGCCAGCACAAGCCAACAAGTTTGTAGATTTTGCTATCGGATTGCTAACAACGCTAAAAAATGTTCAGGTAAATTATACTCAAAACACTGGTATTGCTTTGCCTGGCTTCACCCAATCTTTGGGCTTTTTGGGTACCTCAAGGCCTTCTGTAGGATTTACACTTGGCTTGCAAGATGATGTAAGATTTGAGGCTGCACGAAGAGGTTGGCTTACTACCTTTCCGGAGTTTAATCAGCCTTACACAGAAACCCTACAAAAACAATTAAACATCACGGCCAAATTAGAACCAATTCCTGATTTATCGATAGATTTGGTGGCCGATAGAAATTACCTTGAAAATTTTTCAGAACAATATGATGTTTCAAATGGAGTTTATAACCAAAGATCTCCAAACTTGTTTGGGAATTATTCTATTTCCACCATCATGATTAATACGGCATTCAGCAAAAACGACTTAAATTTTTCTGAAACCTTCAATACATTTAGGCAAAACAGATTGGTAATAGCACAAAGAGTGGCCACACAGTTTTATGGTACTCCCAACTTCCCAACGGTTACAGACCCTAATAATCCTAACTTTGGATTTCCAGTGGGCTTTGGCAGAAATGCACAAGAAGTACTTATACCAGCATTTTTGTCTGCTTATACCGGAAATAATCCTGAAAACGTTTCTCTTAGCCCTTTTAGAAATATACCACTCCCTAACTGGAATATCAAATATACGGGCTTAATGAAGTTAGAATTTTTTAAAGACAAATTTAGAAGGTTTTCAATTCAGCACAATTACCAATCAGGGGTCACTATAAATGCCTTTAACTCTAATTTATTTTTTGATCAAACACCCGGTGCAACTGATGATTCTGGCAACAGAATTCCAAGAAATTTAATTGGCAACATCAACATGGTTGAACAATTTAACCCTTTAGTAAGGTTAGAATTTGAAACCAAATCGGCTTTTAGATTTTCTGGAGAAGTAAAAAGAGACCGGGTTCTATCTTTAAGTTTTGACAATAATTTATTAACTGAAATTTCTGGAGAAGAATACGTCTTAGGATTGGGCTACAGAATTAAAAATGTTAGAATTTTTCCTGGTATTTCCGGAGATAATGCCCAAGTTCAAAACGACTTAAATATAAGAGGAGATTTTTCTATTAGAGACAACAAAACAATAGTGCGTTATTTAGATATAGATAATGATATGCTTGGAGGAGGTCAAAACATATTATCTGCAAGAGTTACTACCGATTATGCTTTTAATAAGAATCTTACGGCTATTTTTACCTATGATCACATCTTTAATGCACCTGTAGTTTCTACTGCATTTCCTATTACCAATATCAGAGCATTCTTTACCATAAGATATAATTTTGGTAATTAATTTTAAACTCAAAAAGATGAGGTTTTAATTGTAAATGTAAATCAAAACAATTACTTTCGTTTTTTAAATTTTAAAAATATAAATATGGAAGTTCTTTCTCAGTTAAAGTACACCAAAGACCACGAATGGGTTCTTATAGATGGTGATATTGCTACCGTTGGCATTACAGATTTTGCTCAAGGCGAATTAGGAGATATTGTTTATGTTGAGGTTGATTCCCTAGATCAAACACTAGAAAAAGATGCTGTTTTTGGTACCGTTGAAGCTGTAAAAACAGTGTCGGATTTGTTTTTACCCTTATCGGGAGAAATTATTGAGTTTAATGAATTGTTAGAACAAGAACCTGAAAAAGTAAATACAGATCCTTATGGAGAAGGCTGGATGGTAAAAGTAAAAATTTCTGATCCTTCAGAAATAGAATCATTGTTAGACGCAGAGGCATATAAAATCTTGATTGGTGCTTAAAAAAATCATTATTTTTGGGCTTATTTTCTGGAATGTCCTGATTGCGACTTTAAGCCTCTTAAATACCGATGATTTGCCAAGCATCTCCGTGAATCATATCGATAAATTTTATCATTTATTTTTTTATACAGTGTTGGCTATTTTTTGGAATTTATTTTATTTTAGCCTTTCAAAAATTAACATCATAAAACAATACTCATTATCATTTGTTTTTTCATTTACGTTAGGATTACTTTTAGAATACATGCAAAAACTTTCGGGTTTTAGAACATTCGATTGGTTTGATGTATTATTTAACACTCTCGGAATTATTTTTGGAACAATTATTGTAATTCTTTCAAAAGATTTTTTAATTAAAAAAATATTTTTAAATTAGCCTCATTAAATTATTCATTATGATACCAAAGAAAAACCCAAACATTGATCCTAAAAGAAACAGTTTTGTTTATTTTAGTTTAGGTTTGTTTTGCATGGCCTTGTTGTCTTATCTTGCTATAGAGTCTAAAACCTATGAGCGAGTAGTAGAAGGGTTTGCTTCTGCTATAGACGATAGTTTTTTAGATGAAGATGTGCCAGTAACCATGCCGCCTGATAATCCGCCACCACCGCCACCACCGCCACCACCAGCACCAGAAATCATTGAAATTGTTGATGATAAAAAAGATATTGTAGAAGACATTATTGAGTCTACCGAAACCAATCAAAAAGAAGAGGTTGTAAAACCTGTTGAGGCCAAAAAAGTAGTTGTTGTAGAAGTTGAAGATGATTTTGACGTGCCGTTTGCCATTATAGAAGATGTGCCAATTTTTCCTGGTTGCGAAAAAGAACCAAAGAACAAGCTTAAAGAGTGTTTTAACCTAAAAATGTCTCAGTTTATTTTTAAAAATCAAAAATATCCAGAAGCCGCTATAGACGCAGGTATTCAAGGTAAAGTATTTGTGAATTTTGTAATTGAAAAAGACGGTAGTATTGTGGTATCTGGAATGAGATCACCTGACAAAATTTTAGAAAAAGAAGCCGCTAGGGTCTTCTCTAAAATGCCAAAAATTACTCCAGGAAAGCAAAGAGGAAAACCGGTAAGGGTTCCCTATGCTATTCCGATTACTTTTAAACTTCAATAATATATCTAAACCGTTTGATTTTTCAAACGGTTTTTTTTTGCTTTTCAATGCCAAAATTGTAATTAGTTTTTAATTTATAGGGTTGTTTGATTTTTTTACAGGAGCTTTTATTGACGTTTAAGATCATAAAAAATAATCCTTCAACATTTTCAACGTAAATATCTCTAGAACATTTTTTATCATTATTTTTGGGTTTTATAACATTTTTAAAGCTTTATATTTTTTATGGCACTAGATAAAAATCAAATAGCACAACGCATTGCCAAAGAGGTAAAAGATGGATATTACGTTAACTTAGGTATTGGCATACCTACTTTGGTGGCCAATTTTGTAAGAGATGATGTTTCGGTTGAATTTCAATCAGAAAATGGTGTTTTGGGGATGGGGCCTTTTCCGTTTGAAGGTGAAGAAGATCCGGATATAATCAATGCAGGCAAGCAAACCATTACCACTTTGCCTGGGGCTAGCTTTTTTGATTCTGCCTTTAGCTTTGGGATGATACGTGCCCAAAAAGTAGACCTAACCATCTTAGGAGCCATGGAGGTATCTGAAAATGGCGACATTGCTAATTGGAAAATCCCTGGCAAAATGGTTAAAGGCATGGGTGGTGCCATGGATTTGGTGGCCTCTGCAGAAAACATCATTGTTGCCATGATGCACGTTAACAAAGCAGGGGAATCTAAGTTGTTAAAAAAATGCTCTTTGCCACTCACAGGGGTAGCTTGCGTAAAAAAAATTGTTACAGAATTAGCCGTGATAGAAGTCACCGATAAAGGTTTTAAACTCTTAGAAAGAGCCCCTGGAGTCAGTGTAGATGACATTAAACAAGCCACTGAAGGCAATCTTATTGTAGAGGGTGAAATCCCTGAAATGAGATTTAATTAATGCATCAATCCGTCAATTTCGGATATAATTTCCCTATAGTCTGATTGGTTTTTTACAAAATCTTTATGAGACACATCAATAATGTGTATCGGAAATTCATGATGCGTTTTAAAAAAATTGAGATACCGTTCATTTATTTGATTCAGGTAATTAGGGTCTATGTTTTTTTCGTATTGTCGGCCTCTTTTCTTGATGTTAGCCAACAGTTCTTCTGTAGATTGATGCAAATAAACGTATAAATCTGGTTTGGGCACATCTTTATGAATGATGTCAAACATGGTTTTGTATAGTTTCATTTCATCTTCTTGCAGGGTTACCTGAGCAAAAATAAGCGATTTAAAAATGTGATAATCAGAGACTATAAAATCCTTAAACAAATCAAATTGGGCTAAATCGTCATTAATTTGTTTAAACCTATCGGCTAAAAACGACATTTCTAACGGGAAGGCATAACGGGTTTTATCGGCATAAAATTTTGGTAAAAACGGATTGTCTGCAAACCGCTCCAAAACCAATTTTGCCCGATAGTCTTCGGCTACTTTGGTTGCCAAAGTTGTTTTGCCTGCTCCTATATTACCTTCTATCACCAAATACTTTAAAGAGCTTGACCAAGATTTTAGAGGTGAAATGTCTTTGGCAGTTATTAATGAAACTAGCGTTTTTTCTGAAATGTGCTTAAGCAGTTCTTTGGCAGAAAGCTTGCTAACGGGGTGTGTCCAATGAGCGTCTAATTCTATTAACGGAACTAAAACAAAATCTCGCTCATGCATTTTAGCATGGGGTATTTGCAGGTCTTCGTCATTAATAATGAGTTCGTCAAAAGCAATCATGTCTATATCAATGACTCTGTTTTCGTAGCCTAACTGAGTTTTGACCCTCCCAGAGGTTTTCTCCAATTTTTGAAGTTTTTGAAATAACTTTCGGTAAGTTAATTGGGTGTGGACTTTTGCAACAACATTCAAAAAGTCATTGCCAACAAATCCCATAGCTTTGGTTTTGTAGAGGCTAGACACTTTAATTACTGACCCAATTTCATGATGAATATGTTGTAAACAGGCTTTGATGGCTTCTTGGCTATTGCCTAAATTGCTTCCTAATGATAAATAAACGACGTGCTGCAAACTCATGTTTCAAAGATAATGAACGCAGTGACTTTTTTTTGGTAGAAAATTTAAAATTTATTGACAATTTTTCCTTGTATAATATTTTATATTTGTAACATTTCAAACATTTTACAGACTTATAAAACAAAAAACTATGTTGAGATTTATAAAAAATGTATTGGCGTCAACCATTGGAGTTGGCTTATTTTTTGTGTTGATATTTGTAGTTTTGCTAATTTTTGGCACCATAGCCGGAGGTAGCGAATTGCCAAGTGTAGAGAAAAATTCGGTAATCGAGTTAGATCTGTCTGATGTATCAAAAGACTATGCAGGTAAATACACAGACCCACTGATTACCATGCTCAATGAAGGCAATTCAAACGGACTTACAATCTTATTAAGAGCAATTGAAATAGCCAAAACAGATGATAAAATTAAGGGAATTGCCCTCATCAATTCAGATTATAGCTTAGGGGCAGCCCAAGCAAAAGCCTTAAGAGATCAATTACTTGATTTTAAACAATCTAAAAAATTTGTAGTATCCTATGCAGATTATTATACGCAAAGCCAATATTACATCAACTCTGTGGCAGATACCGTTTATCTGAATCCCTTGGGGATGTTAGACTTAAAGGGGTTGTCTACTGAAGTGATGTACTCCAAAAAATTTCAAGATCAATCTGGTATAGAAATGCAAGTAATCAGACATGGCAAATACAAAAGTGCAGCAGAGGGCTACTTAGATGATAAGATGAGTGATGAAAACAAAGAGCAGCTCACTTATTTGCTCAATGGTGTTTGGGATAATTTTGCACAAGATATTGCCAAAAGCAGAAAGTTGACCGTAACAAAAATTAATGAAATCACCCATAACTTAAACGCCAGAACGCCAGAATTAGCCCTTGAGAATAAATTAATAGATAAAATTGCCTATGAAGACGAAGTGCATGCTGGCATCAAAAAAGCCTTAAAAGTTGAAAAAGACAAAGACTACAAGAAAATTAGTTTAAATGATTATGCTACGGCCAATCAGAGTAAATTACAAAAATTTAAAAAAGCCAAAGATTACATTGCAGTCATTTATGCCCAAGGGGTAATTATGCCGGGAGAGGGCTCTATAGATGTGGTGAGTGAAGGAGCCATGAATGCTTCCCTTAAAAAAGCCAGGGAAGACAAAAACGTTAAGGCAATCGTGATTAGAGTAGATAGCCCAGGCGGAAGTGCATTAACTTCTGATATCATTTGGAGAGAAATAGAACAAACCAAAAAAGTGAAGCCCGTGGTGGTTTCTATGGGTAATTTAGCTGCCTCAGGGGGGTATTATATTGCGTGTAATGCCAATAGAATTTTTGCAGAATCAAACACCATAACGGGTTCTATAGGTGTTTTTGGCACCATCCCGAACGTTAACAAACTAGCAGAAAAATGGGGTTTTAATGCAGAACAAGTTGGTACTCATGATAATTCTGTTGATTTCTCTTTGTTCGAAAAACTAAGTCCGAAAACAGAAGAAGTCATCACCGAAAGCATAGAAAATATTTATGATGTGTTTTTGACCAGAGTAGCCACTGGCCGAAACATGACCAAAGAAGAAGTAAACGAAGTGGCTCAGGGAAGAGTCTGGACAGGTGATCAGGCCTTAGAAAGAAAATTGATAGACGAAATTGGTGGATTGCAAGCAGCCATTACGCATGCTGCAAAACTTGGCAAAACCAAAGAATTTAAAATTACCAGTTATCCAATTTTTGACACCAAGTTTAACTTTTCAGACTTTTTACCTATGATAGGCGTGGATACCAATACAGAGGTCTTGTTGAAAAAAGAATTGGGTGCAGAAGCTTACCGTGCCTTGCAACAAGTAAAAAAAGCAACCCAATACCAAGGCATACAAGCACTCATGCCTTTGGAGATTAAGTTTTGATTTTGGTT
>DAIRDG010000007.1:0-21038 GCA_036796275.1 Flavobacterium sp. | reverse complement strand
AATACCAAGGCATACAAGCACTCATGCCTTTGGAGATTAAGTTTTGATTTTGGTTTTACAATTTGAAATATTAATTTTATATTTTAAAAATTAAAGATGCTATATCATTTTAAATTTAGTGTTTCAGTTAAAATCTGCTAGTGAGGCTTGTTATCTTTCTACTTTTTTCTATTGCTGCTTTTTCCTCCAACTTCAACGAAGCAGTAAAGCTTTTCAATGAAAATAAATTTGAGGAAGCTCAACCTATTTTTGAGTCAATTGTTAGAAAAAATCCGCAGAATTATGAGGCAGTTGGTTATTTAGGCGACATTTATATGCATCAAGCAAGTTGGTTATTGGCCAAAAAGCAATACGCCATTTTAAAAGGAAAGTTTCCTAAAAATGCCGATTATCACTTTAAATACGGAGCCGCATTGGCTTATTATTGCAAGGATGTTTCTAAAATAAAAGCCCTAAAATACCTTAACAACATAGAGTATTCTTTTCTAAGAGCAGCTGCTCTAGACCCTCAGCACATCAATACCCGATGGGCTTTGGTGGTGTTTTATTGTGAATTGCCTGCTATTTTGGGAGGCACTGAGGTAAAAGCAAAAAAGTATGGATTAGAACTGATGAATCTCTCAAAAGTAGATGGTTTTTTGGCAATGGGCTACATAGAAGAACACCATAAAAACTACCTTAAGGCTGAAGAAAATTATTTAAATGCCCACAAGATTGGTCATTCAAAAGTTACTTTAGAAAAACTAGTGCATTTGTATAATCATAAACTTAAGCATCCTCATAAGGCACAATTGGTTATAACTGATTATAAACCAAAATAAAAAAGCCCGAGCTTAGCTCAGGCTTTTTTGTACTTTTACTGGTATTTAATTACTCAGCAGCAACTGGAGCTTCTTCAGCAGGAGCAGCAGCTTCTTCAGCAGGAACTTCTACCTCAGCAGCAGGAGCTTCTTCAACAGGAGCCTCAACTTCTTCAACAGCTTCTTCTACTGGAGCTTCTTCAGCTTTTTCACCACAAGCAACAAATGATACTGCGAAAGCAGATACCAATACTAAACTTAAAATTACTTTTTTCATCTTGATTTAAATATAAGGTTAATTATTAATTCGAAGCAAAGATACAAAAAAATTGAAATGTGCAACTTTTTTACTTACTTTTTTTATATTTTTTTTTGGTTTTTTTTAAAACACTAATTATTTGATTTTCAATTTTTTATTTTTCAATTTTGGCTTTTTGTTAACCAAACTCATCTCGTTTATCAGTTGTTTTGCATTGGCATATTTATCAATGATGAATAAAATATAGCGAGCATCAACCATAATGTTTCTGCAAATTTCTGGGTCATAGTATATATCACTCATGGTGCCTTCCCAAACACGATCAAAATTTAAACCAACTAAATTGCCAAAAGCATCTATGGCTGGGCTACCAGAGTTACCTCCGGTGGTATGATTGGTGGCAATAAAACAAACAGGCATTTGGCCTTGGTATCCGTAGTTACCATAATCTTTAGTTTCATATAAGTGTATGAGTTTTTTAGGCACATCAAATTCATAATCACCAGGTTGATATTTTTCTAAAATCCCTTCAAGATAGCTGATTGGTTTATACATTATGGCATCTGCCGGGCTGTATCCTTTCACTTTACCATAAGTAACTCTTAAGGTGCTGTTGGCATCCGGAAATATGCGGTCTTCGGGTTTGCTATAGTTTAATATCCCTTTCATATAAAGTGTTTGCAGTTCTTCTATTTGGTTGTTTAATGCATCAAACTGAGGTTTTATTTGTAGTTCGTAGGCCTGGGTAAGCTGATTAACCAACTGGTATCCCTCATCTTTCTTTAAAGCATTCTGAAACTCAGCAGCATTCATAGACAATAAGTTTTTTAGGTCTTCTAATGAATGCAGTATTGAGTTTTCATAATATGTTTTAATCGGATTTATCGTTTTGTTTTTAAGGTTCTCTGGTAAAAACTCTTGAGGACTTTCGTTCAGATATAATGTAATTAAGGCTTCAAAAACTTGTTCGTCTACTGCTTTTTCGTAGTTCTTAAAAAGGCCTTCAAAAACTGCAATCTGATTTTTCTTGGCTTCATCAAAGGCCTTCACACCTCTGTTGTTGAGCACCTGATTGAGTAAATACAGTCGGTATCCATGGTTTAAAAATTCACAATTTCGCATCACAACTTCCATAAAATAGTCTCTGCCCAAGGCATAGGTCTCTATTTGATTGTATAATTGATTAAAATCATTAAACAAGTTGCCATAGATAGCTGTTTCATTTTGTTTGGCTACGTCATTCAAAAATCTTTTTTCAAAAGCTTTTTTATGAGCCACGGCATTCGATTTTTTAAGACCTTGGTTTTCGCCAATCCATTTTTTCCAATAATTAGCCACCGAGGCATACTGACTGGCATATTTTATTTTGATGGCTTCATCATTTCGCATAAACTTATCTTGAATGCCCAAGGCAATTTCTCTAATTTTAATTTTGGCAGGATTCAATACTTCTACAATTTGTTCAACAGCTACCGCGGGCAAGTATTCTTGGGTTCTGCCCGGAAAGCCAAAAACCAACGTAAAATCATCTTCTTGCACCCCATAGGTAGCTACGGGAAGAAAATGTTTGGGTTTGTAGGGCACATTGTCTTGTGCATAAGCTGCGGGCTTGTTGTTTTTGTCTGCATAAATTCTAAACAAAGCAAAATCACCGGTATGTCTTGGCCACACCCAATTATCAGTATCTGAACCAAATTTGCCAATGCTTGATGGAGGAGTCCCAACCAACCTCACGTCTTTGAAAGTTTCAATAACAAACAAAAGATATTGATTGCCATAATAAAAACTTCTCACACTGCAATCTTGCCAAGTTTCTTTAGGGTACTGATTGATGATGTTTTGGATATTAGCCTGAATTTTTTGGTTTCTTTCGGTGGTGTTTTCTATCAAATTTGTTTGGTGCAACACT
This sequence comes from Flavobacterium sp., assembly GCA_036796275.1. Lineage (GTDB taxonomy): Bacteria > Bacteroidota > Bacteroidia > Flavobacteriales > Flavobacteriaceae > Flavobacterium. Next base: position 18,070 of record DAIRDG010000007.1, on the reverse strand, counting down.
TGTGAAGTCACATCTTCTATTTTTACAATAATTGAAGCCGTGAGCCCAGGGTTTGCTAATTCTTGCTCCTTACTCCTTGCCCAAAAGCCATTTTGCAGATAATTGTTTTCTACAGAACTATGATTTTGTATTTGTCTGTAGCCACAATGATGATTGGTTAAAAGCAATCCTTCAGCAGAGATAATTTCTGAAGTACAACCACCCCCAAAATGCACAATGGCATCTTTGAGGCTATTGTTGTTATGGTCATAAATATCTTTAGCAGAAATTTGCATGCCCAGCGATTTCATCTCTTTTTCGTTAATACCTTCAAGCAATGAAGGTATCCACATACCACCTTGTTGTGCATAGCTCAATAAGCAAACAATAAACAGTAAGCTTATTTTAAAAAATGGTTTAAATATTGTCATATATAATTAGTTTTGAGGTGTTCAATGATTTTATTGGTAGCTCCTAGATTGTTCTTTACAAAATTTGCACAAATGTCTCCTCTTTCTTTTTGTTTGTTTTCATCTAAAAACGTTGTCATGGCTTTATGCAGCGTTTCATAGTTGCTAATTGACAGCATGCCGCCTTTAAAGTGTAAATCAACTGCTTCTTGAAATTTACTAAAATTTGGCCCAATAATAATTGGAATGCCAAAAACAGCAGGTTCTAAAATGTTGTGAATGCCCGGCATACCAAAACCACCACCCACATAGGCAATGTTGGCATATGCATATATTTTGGTTAATAAACCAATGGTGTCTACCACTAATACCTGATGATTTTGTATGCCTAAAAAATTTTCAGATAAAGACTCGCTGTATAAAACAACTGACGAATTACACTCTTTTTTTAGCTGATTAACAGCTTCTGCTTTGATGTTATGCGGAGCAATTATAAACTTGATGTCAGTTGAAGATTGATTGATGTAGTTTAGCCATAGCTCTTCGTCTTTTGGCCAAGAGCTGCCTATCACAACCAATGTTTTATAGGCTTTAAAGGTTGCTATAAAATCAAGTTCGCGGGTTTGGGAGAGTAAGTAAGAAACTCTATCAAATCTGGTATCACCAGTTACGCTCACCTGATAAACCCCAAGGTGATTGAGTAAGCTTTTAGATTGTTGATTTTGAACAAAAAAATGAGTTATTTTATTCAGTATATGTTTCATCCAAAAACCATAAGACTTAAAAAAAATTTGATTAGACCTAAAAATGGCAGAAACCACAAAAACCGGAATCTTATTTTGATGAAGTTGATTTATTAAATTTGGCCAAAATTCATATTTAATTAAAAAAAAGTATTTAGGATTAATTTTTTTGATAAATAAATTAACTGCTTCAGTATTGTCCCATGGTAAATATAAAACATGAGTTGCGATAGAATGGTTTTTGCGAATTTCATAGCCAGAGGGCGAAAAAAATGTCACAATAATTTTGTGATGGTTAAATTCTTTAGTCCAAGCTTGCATCAATGGTAATCCTTGCTCAAATTCTCCCAACGATGCACAATGAAACACCACAAACTCATCGGTTGATTCATAGGTTTTTAAAAACAAATTTGTTTGTAATCTACCAGCTACAAACTTTTTGATTTTCGGGCTAAACAATCCAATGAATTTTAGTATTTCAAAGGTGATATTTGCAAAAAATGAATAGATAAACAAAATATAAATTTATATAATTGACAAAAATACAACTTCAAAATTTAAAAAAATGTTATAATCAACACGAATTTTAAGGTATTTAATAAATTCTTTTGTACATTTGAAAGTATCAACTAAATCAATTCATTTAACATATGAACAAGATAGAAAAAATATTTGATTTTCCTTATTATCAATTGAGCAAAGGCAACTTGGAGGCTTGTTTGGTCACAAAGTATGATGGTGTTTGGGAAAAAACATCAACGCAAGCATACATTAATAAAGCCAATGCAGTATCTCGGGCCTTGATTAAACTGGGGGTTAACCCGCATGACAAAATTGCCATTATTTCGTCAAACAACCGCACAGAGTGGAACATCATAGATATTGGGGCCTTGCAAGTAGGAGCTCAAACGGTGCCTATTTACCCAACCATCAGCTCAAAAGATTATGAATATATCTTAAACCATTCTGAGTCTAAGTATTGTTTTGTGTCGGATGCTGAGGTTTTTGAAAAAATTAAAGCCATCAAAGCTAATGTACCTTCTTTATTAGAAGTTTATTCATTTAATAAACTTGAAGGCTGCAAGCATTGGACAGAACTTTTAGAACTAGGTTCCTCTTCAGAAAATCAGCCGGCGGTGGAAGCCAGAAAAGAGGCCGTTAGGCCAGAAGATTTGGCCACAATCATTTACACCTCAGGCACCACAGGCACCCCAAAAGGCGTGATGTTGTCTCATAACAACATTGTGTCTAATGTGCTAGACAGTTCCCCAAGAGTACCCTTTACGGAGCCAGGCAATGTGGCTTTAAGTTTTTTGCCTGTGTGTCATATTTTTGAGAGAATCATACTCTACATTTATCAATATTATTCTGTATCTATTCACTTTGCAGAAAGCATCGAAAAAATCACAGACAACCTCAAGGAGGTAAAACCTAATGTGATGACGGTGGTGCCAAGACTTTTAGAAAAAGTATATGATAAAATCTATGCCAAAGGAGCCGATCTTACGGGTGTAAAAAAAGCGTTGTTTTTTTGGGCCATCAATTTAGGTTTGCAGTTTGAACCTTATGGCAAGAACGGATGGTGGTATGAGTTTCGGCTTAAAATTGCCCGAAAACTTATTTTTAGCAAATGGCAAGAAGCCCTTGGAGGTAATTTAGATTTAATGGTGTCTGGCAGTGCCGCCTTGCAGCCAAGATTGGCTAGGGTGTTTGCCGCAGCAGGCATGCCCGTGATGGAAGGCTACGGACTCACCGAAACCTCTCCGGTAATTTCTGTAAACGACATGCGAAATGGTTTATACAGAATTGGCTCTGTGGGTAAAATGATCAATAATGTTGAGGTAAAAATTGCCGAGGATGGCGAAATTTTATGCAAAGGCCCCAACGTAATGATGGGTTATTATAAAGATGAAAAACTAACCAATGAAGTAATCAAAGAAGGTTATTTTCATACCGGCGATATTGGTGTTATTGATGAAGAGGGCTTCTTAAAAATTACCGATCGCAAAAAAGAAATGTTTAAAACCTCTGGAGGTAAATACATTGCTCCTCAATTATTAGAAGGAGCCCTAAAACAATCATTTTTTATAGAGCAAGTAATGGTGGTTGGTGAAGGCGAAAAAATGCCAGCTGCACTCATTCAGCCAAACTATGAGTTTTTGAAAGAATGGGCCAAAAGAAAGCAAATTGATTTTTCGGATGATTTAAATGATATTTGTAACCACCCCAAGGTGCTTAAAAGGATTCAGAAAGAAGTTGAAATTGCCAACGAAAAATTTGGCAGTTGGGAAAAAATTAAAAAGTTTGAACTTACACCAGAAATATGGAGCATCGATGGCGGTCATTTAACTCCCACAATGAAACTGAAACGTAAAGTGGTGAAAGAAAAATTTGCACACTTGTATCAAAAAATGTATCAGAATAACTGATAACAAAAAAGGTTAGACAACGCTCAGTTCTCTAACCTTTTTTTGATGGTTGTATAAAAATAGATTGTTTATTTTCTCACTTCTTGTTCCCACTTCCAAGCACTTTCTAGTGCTTCTTCGAGGGTATGCTCTGCTTTCCAACCCAATACATTTTCTACTTTTTGGGTATCTGCATAGGCTTCTGTAACATCGCCCGGTCTTCGGTCAACAATTTTGTAGTTAAGCTTTTGGCCTGTTACTTTTTCAAAAGCGTTTACAACCTCTAGCACCGAGCTACCCGTGCCCGTGCCAACATTAAAAACTTCTAGCGGGCTTTCTTGCTGATTGTTGATTAACCTCTCAAGAGCCACCACGTGGGCCTTGGCTAGATCAACCACATGAATATAATCTCTGATGCAGGTGCCATCTGGGGTGGGGTAGTCATTGCCAAACACAGATAATTGTTCTCTTAATCCAATAGCTGTTTGGGTAATAAAGGGCACCAAGTTTTGTGGCACTCCTAAAGGCAATTCGCCAATCAAGCCACTGGCATGTGCCCCAATGGGATTAAAGTATCTGAGCAAAATGGCTTTTAAATCGCTTACATGACAAGTATCTGCAATAATTTCCTCACCTATTTGTTTGGTATTGCCATAAGGCGACATGGCTGTTTGAATGGCTGCTGATTCTGTAATTGGCATGGCCTGAGCCTGCCCATAAACCGTGCAAGATGAGCTGAAAATAAAATTAGGTTGTTGTTTTTTAGACAATGATTGCAACAAATATACCAAGGCATTGATGTTGTTTTCGTAATAATCTAAAGGTTTATTAACGCTTTCACCCACAGCTTTGTAGGCAGCAAAATGAATCACAGAAGATAAGTTAGGATATTTAATAAAAAGCGCTTGTAGTTGATTTTTATCTCTCACGTCTACTTGCTCAAAATGAGGGTTTTTGTTGGTGATTTTTTTGATTCTATCTAAAACGCCTATTTCAGAATTACTCAAGTTATCTACAATCACCACATCGTAATTGCGTTCTAATAATTCAACCACAGTGTGCGACCCAATGTAACCCAAGCCTCCGGTAACTAATACTTGCATGATTTATTGATTTAAAAATTCTAAAATATTGTCTGTAATAAATTTAATCTGATCATCATCTAGCTCAGAGTGCATTGGCAATGAGATAACTTCTTTGCACAGCAAATTGGTGTTTGCAAAGTTTTCCTCTTTGTATCGCTCATCTTTGTAGGCTTTTTGCAAATGCAATGGAATAGGATAATATATGGCACAAGGAATGCCTTTGTCTTGCAAATGTTTTAGCAAGGCATCTCTGTCTTTATCAACTATTCTGATGGTGTATTGATGAAACACATGGCAATCGCACACCTCACAAATGGTTGGGGCAATGATGTTTGGATGATTACCCAAAAAAGCCGTGTATAGTCTTGCAGCATCTTGTCTTGCCGCGTTGTAATGATCTAAAAAAGGCAGTTTAGCATTTAGCACGGCAGCTTGTATGCTGTCTAATCTAGAATTAACCCCTACAACATCATGGTAATACCGGGTATACATTCCGTGGTTCACAATGCCTCTGAGGGTATGTGCTAATTCGTCATCATTGGTAAAAATGGCTCCGCCATCCCCATAACAGCCCAAATTTTTTGATGGGAAAAAAGAGGTAGCCCCCACATGACCAATGGTACCAGCTTTTTTCTTTGTGCCATCTGCAAAGGTATAGGTGCCTCCAATGGCTTGTGCATTGTCTTCAATCACCAATAAATTATGTTCTTCGGCTATGGCCATGATGGCAGCCATGTTGGCTACTCTGCCAAATAAGTGCACCGGTACAATAGCTTTGGTTTTTGGTGTAATGGCTTTTTTGATACCTTCTATAGAAATATTCATATTATATAAGTCTACATCTACCAAAACCGGAGTAAGTTGCAACAAAGCAATTACTTCTACCGTAGCAGCAAACGTAAAATCGGCCGTAATCACTTCGTCACTGGGTTTTAAGCCCAATCCCATCATGGCAATTTGAAGGGCATCTGTGCCATTGGCACACGGAATCACGTGTTTTACCTCCAAATAAGTTTCGAGATTTTTTTGAAACTCATGTACTTGCGGACCGTTAATGTAGGCATTGGTATCTAAAACTTCCTGAATTGAAGCATTTACTTGGGTTTTTATTTTTTCATATTGACTTTTTAGGTCAACCATTTGTAGTTTTCTCATATGCTTGTATTAATCTTTACAAAATTAACAAAATAAAAGTTATTTGTAGCTGTTGCTGATAAAGTTATCACCGTAAATTTAATTGTTTTGTATGAGTAAAGATTGATTTAAATAAAACACTAATCAATCTTTTAATCATAGGGCTTTTAATGCATTAAAACTTATTTAAAACAAGTAATCAGTACAATGATTTTAAAATCTAATAAAGTTTAAACAGCTAAATTTTTTAGATTCTGAACTTTAATACCTTCCTTTAAAATCTGACCAAAGTTATACATGTCTTTATAACTGCAATAAAATGGGGCAGGGGCCAACCTGATTACATTGGGCTCTCGCCAATCGGTAATCACACCAGCCAACATTAAATACTCAAACAAGCTTTTGCCTTGCCCATGCAAATAAACAGATAGCTGACAAGCCCTTTCGCTGGGAGTGATGATTTCAAATTTGGTTTCAGGAATTTCTTTATCTATTTCATTTAGAATAAAAGCCAAATATGCCGTGAGTTGATTTCTTTTTTTGATAAGTTTTTCCATGCCTACTTCCTCAAACAACTCTAGCGATGCCAAATAGGGGGCCAAAGACAGTATTGGCAAATTGCTTATCTGCCAGCCATCAGCACCTTCAACGGGGTTAAATTGCGGTTCCATCAAAAAACGTTTAGCTTTGTTGTGTCCCCACCAACCGGCAAATCTTGGCAAGTCTTTATTTTTATGATGTTTTTCATGTATAAAACAACCTGAGGCATTGCCTGGACCTGAATTCATATATTTATAACTGCACCAACTTGCAAAATCTACGTTCCAATCATGGAGTTTTAGCTCAATATTCCCCGCAGCGTGAGCCAAATCCCAACCGGCTATGGCTCCTGCCTCATGGGCTTTTTGGGTAATGGTTTTAATGTCCATAACCTGGCCGGTGTAATAATTGACGCCTCCAAACAAAACCAAAGCCACTTCGTTTTGATGTTTTTGAATGGTTTCTAAGATGTCTTCTAACAAAATATGATGATTGCCCTCTCTTTTCTTTACCTCAATGATGGCCTCCTCAGGTTTAAAACCCAAATGATTGGCATGAAATTTAACTTGAGATTGAAACATATACTGATCTGAAGGAAACGCTTTTTCTTCACAAATAATTTTATAGCGTTGTTTGGTGGGTCTGTAAAAAGACACCATCAACAAATGAAGATTTACCGTAAGGGTGTTCATAACGGTAATTTCCGAAGGCAAAGCACCCACAACATTGCTGAGTGGTTGGGCTAGTCTTTCGTGGTAATCCCACCAAGGTTTTTGAGCATAAAAATGTCCTTCAACGGCCATATTAGCCCAATCATCCATCACGTCTTGCACATATTTTTGAGCAATTTTGGGTTGAAGACCCAGTGAATTTCCAGTAAAATAAATTACATTTTTGCCATGATGTTGCGGAAAAATAAATTGGTCTCTGTATTGTTTTAGATCATCTTGTTTGTCTAAATTATCTGCAAAATCTAGGGTGTTTTGAAACATCATTCATTATATTGTTTAATCTGTTAATAGGCCCTTTCTTTAATGCCTTGATAAAAATTCATAAAAGATTTATTAACCACTCTATTGCCCCCCGGGGTTGGGTAATTACCTGTAAAATACCAATCCCCTAAGTTTTTCGGACAAGCCAAATGCAGATTTTCTATGGTTTGATAAATAATTTCAACGTCTGCATTAATGCTTTCAGGTTTGAGTAATTGACTAATTTTTTTTGAAATTTGTACTGCATCAAAAGGAGCGTAAATTTGTTTTACAAAGTTTACCACTTCATGGTCTGGCAGGTGTTCTTGTGCTTTGCATTTTTGGTACACTTCTTCTATCAGTTCAGCTTTTCCGGTTTCTTTGAGCAATTCTATGGCTGCCTTAAAGGCAATTAAACCATCTAGATTGGCCATATCTATGCCATAACAATCTGGATACCTGATTTGTGGAGCGGAGCTAACCACTACAATTTTTTTCGGATTGAGCCGGTCCAACATTCGTAAGATGCTAACTTTTAGGGTGGTGCCTCGCACAATGCTATCATCAATAATTACTAAATTATCTTCGGGTTGCACCACACCGTAAGTAACATCATACACATGGGTTACCAATTCGTCTCGGCTGCTATCGTCTGCAATAAAAGTACGAAGCTTAGCATCTTTGATGGCAATTTTTTCGGTTCTGATGCGAAAGTCTAAAATGTCTTTTAAAACTTCCTTGTTCAGACTATTTTTAGATAAAATATCTTCAGTTTTTAGTTGATTTAAATAATCTTGAGCTGATTCTATCATGCCAAAAAACGAAGTCTCGGCCGTGTTTGGGATATAAGAAAACACGGTGTTTTTGATTTCGTGGTTCACGGATTTCAAGATGTCTTGAAAGAGTAATTGCCCTAATTTTTTTCTTTCCTGATAAATTTCGGCATCGCTGCCTCTAGAAAAATATATTCTTTCAAACGAGCAAGCTTTATAGGCTTTTGGCTTAAGCACTTTTTCTACGGTTGTTTTACCATTTTTTTTGATGATCAAGGCATGCCCCGGATTTAATTCGTTAATCTGCTCGTATTTTAAATTAAAAGCAGTTTGAATAACGGGTCTTTCTGAGGCTACCACCACAATGTCGTCATCTTCATAAAAGTATGCTGGTCTTATACCATTAGGGTCTCTAAACACAAAAGCATCACCATGTCCAATAAGTCCTGCCATGGCATAGCCACCATCCCAATTTTTGGAGGCTCTTTTAAGGATGCGTTTGAGGTTTAGTTTTTCGGCAATTACAGGAGAGGCTTCTTTTTTACTCAGGCCTGCTTTTTTGCAATCGTAATACAAATCGGTGACTTCATCATCTAAAAAATGACCAATTTTTTCCATAACCGTAACCGTATCGGCAAATTCTTTGGGATGTTGTCCTAAGTCTACTAGGTTTTGAAACAGTTCACTCACGTTAGTCATGTTAAAGTTTCCGGCAACAATCAAGTTTCGGTGCATCCAGTTATTTTGTCTTAAAAACGGATGCACGTTTTCGATGCTATTTTTACCAAACGTGCCATAACGCACGTGACCTAAATAGAGTTCACCCAAATAAGGGGTATTTTTTTTGAGCCAATCTACATCATTTACTTTATCAGGATGCTGGCTCAACACGCTTTGTACCCTAGAATTTACTTGATTAAAAACATCTTGAATGGGCAAGGATTCTACAGAACGAATTCGGCTAATATAGCGATCTCCGGGGGTAACATCGAGTTTGATACTGGCAAAACCAGCCCCATCTTGCCCTCTGTTGTGCTGTTTTTCCATGAGCAAGTACATTTTATTGATGCCATAAAAAATAGTGCCATGTTTTTCTTTATAATATGACAAAGGTTTTTTGAGTCTCAGTAATGCAATGCCGCACTCGTGTTTGATGCTGTCGCTCATTTTATAAAAATTTTACCACTTTGAAGAGGTAGTTTAGTTATTAATTTCGATTTCAAATTTTGTGAGTGATTGAAATTGCTTCAACCGGTTATTAATTTCAGATTTTGTTAAATTGAGCATGCGTTCTGTGCCAAATTTTTCTACACAAAATGACGCTAGATTTGACCCGTGGATGATGCCTTTTTTCATATTTTCGAAAGAAATATTACCTGTTTCTGTAATATAACCTGCAAAGCCTCCTGCAAAAGTATCACCTGCTCCGGTGGGGTCAAAAACTTCTTCGAGTGGCAAGGCAGGGGCAAAAAATACCTCTTGATGATGAAACAGCAATGCACCATGCTCACCTTTTTTAATGACCACATAGGCTGGCCCCATGGCATGAATTTTTTGAGCTGCTTTTACCAAAGAATATTCGCCTGAGAGCTGTCTGGCTTCTTCGTCATTAATGGTAATAACATCTACTTGTTTAATGACTTCAAGCAGCTCTGGCAAAGCACAATCCATCCAAAAATTCATGGTGTCTAACACCACTAACTTTGGTTTTTGCGTCAGCTGATTAAGCACACCCATCTGAATGTTTGGGTGCAAATTGCCTAACATGATGATGTCTGCCTCTAGAAATTCTTTAGGCACTTTAGGGTTAAAGTCGGCTAAGACATTAAGTTCCGTTACCAAAGTGTCTCTTGAATTTAGATCGTTGTGGTATTTGCCTTTCCAAAAAAATGTTTTACCCCCTTTTATGATTTCAATACCAGAAATATCGATGTTTTTTTGGGTTAATAAATCTAAATAGTCTTGCGGAAAATCTTCTCCAACTACCGAAACAATGCCAGCGTTCACCTTAAAATGACTGGCTGATAAGCCAATAAAAGTGGCAGCACCACCCAATATTTTGTCGGTTTTGCCAAAAGGTGTTTCAATGGCATCAAAGGCTACGGTGCCTACGATTAAAAGTTTGTTCATGGTTTTATATAAAACGCAAATTTAACGTTTATAAGTTAATTATTTAATTATTTTTGTTCTAAAAGTTTACATATGAATAAGATTATTTTTTTACTATTGGTGTCATCATTTTGTTTTTCACAAAAGAAATTTGTTCAAGGAACAATCAAGTTTGTAGACAATACAGAAAAATCATGTTATATATTGCAAACAAACATGTTTTCTGTTGAAAAAACAATACAGATTCAAGACACAGAAAATTCAGATAGAGTTCAAATGATTGAGATTGAAAAAATTAAATATATTTTATTTGATAGCGGTCAAAAATTTGTGCAAACATTATTTAAATTTGATACATCAAATGATAAATATGAGTTTATAACCTATCAAAAAGAGCCAGTTTACGAAAACATAAATGGATTTCTTGAAGTTATAGTTGAGAGTTCTAACATTAAACTTTTAACGCATCAAAAATATGGTATACATCGGTTTTATCTTTTGGTTAATAATGTACTAACGCCATTGGTTTATAAAAAATACTTTCTTGCTGACACAGAAAATCTAGGAGTTAAAACCATAAAAAAAAATAATGATTATGTAAGAACTTTACATAAATATTTTGTTTGTGATGGATTTAAAATTAATGTCAATAATTTATATTATAACAAAAATTCTTTAAAAAAGTTAACGGAAGAATACTTGAAATGTATTAATGAGGATGTTGTTTTTGAAAAAAGTAAAGAGTCAATTAAGTATGATTTTAGAGTGTTTGCTGGGGCATCGGTTTCTTATTTAAATAGTAGACACAAAACAAGATCTGGTGTTGGTGATTATGATAAGTTTAGCTACAGCACCTTTAATTACAAACTTGGAGTATCTAATGAGTTTATTTTGCCTTATAATAATGACAAAATAAGCTTGTTATTTGAGGTAATGTATAATAAAATAAATTATAATAAAAACGAATTATTTAGATTTTCATTGTATTCAATAAAGCCAATCGTTGAGCTTGATTACATTGAAGCTTCTATTGGCTTAAGGTATTACATCTATAAAAAAGCCAATAAATCATTTAATATGGAGTTTTTATTATCTCCAATTTCCTATAATTTTAATGGTAATTATACAACTGAATTGTACAACTCTAATAACATTCAGTTTTCATCTTCTAGTTATGACATTTGGAGACAAATTAGATTTACTTTTGGTTCTGGTTATTATTTTGATAAGTTCGGGCTTCAATTAAGGTATAGCTTAGAACAGAATCAAATATTAAGTTACTCGGCTGATTATTTGGGCATGAGCGAATTATCCTTATTGCTTAGTTATCGTCTGTTTTAATTTAAAATTTTAAACGATCATCAGTACTTAAATTTTCAAACCCCTCATCTACCAACAAGTTTTTTTGCATAGCGGCTTGGGTAGCCAGAAAGTCGCAGCGTTCGTTTTCTGGGTGGTTATTATGGCCTTTTACCCATTGAAAACTCACTTGGTGTTGGTTGTAGACTTTAAGGAATCTTAACCACAAATCTTTGTTTTTTTTGTCTTTAAAGTTTTTTGCAACCCAATTGTGTACCCATTTTTTATCAACGGCATCTATCACATATTTTGAGTCTGATACCACCAAAACATGGGTGTTTTCTTTTTTGAGTTGTTCTAAGCCCACTATCACTGCCAGCAATTCCATCCGGTTATTGGTGGTGAGTCTGTAGCCTTCAGAAAACTCTTTTTGATAATTTGTTCCAGAAAGCTTCATCACCACACCATAGCCTCCCGGGCCAGGATTGCCTCTTGAAGACCCATCGGTATAAATGTGTACTAGCTTATTCACTTAACACCAATTTTTGAATAGTTGGGGCAAAATAGATGTGCTCTAATGCTAATACTTCTCGGGCAACTGCCTCCGGATTAAGGCAAGCTGTAATGTCTACAGTTGCTTGAAAAATGATTTGCCCTTCATCATAAAGTTCATTTACAAAATGAATGCTAATGCCTGAAATGTTTTCTTTAGCTTCAAAAACAGCCTTGTGCACATGCATACCATACATGCCTTTGCCTCCATATTTTGGCAATAGTGATGGGTGAATGTTGATGATCTTGTTTGGAAATTGAGTTATCATTTTCTCAGGTATTTTTAACAAAAAACCACTCAACACAATTAAATCAGGTGAAGATATTTGAAGGTGGTTTAAGAAATCAGAGTCTTCTAAAGATGATTTAGAAATGAGGGTATGAGGGATGTTTAAATTGATAAATTTTTGAATTACACCCGCCTCTTTGTTGTTACAATATAAATGAGTTACCTTAATACGTGGATGATTTTTAAAAAATAGGGCAATTTTTTCGGCATTAGATCCATTTCCTGAGGCAAAAATTACAATTTTTTTCATTAAAAACATCAAATTTAAGATTGTAAAAGTATAATTTTTTTATTATAAACTCACTAAAAACACAAGATTTAGAAAGTATTTCGCTAATTGTTGACATATTTTTTGCGTAAATAATTTTTTTAACAATAAAGTTTTTTATTTTTGCACCCAAGATTTAACTAAAAATATAAAATTATGTCAGACATTGCATCAAGAGTTAAAGCGATTATCGTTGATAAATTAGGCGTTGACGAGAACGAAGTAGTAACTGAAGCAAGCTTTACTAACGATTTAGGAGCAGATTCACTAGACACAGTAGAATTGATTATGGAGTTTGAAAAAGAATTCGATATTCAAATTCCAGATGATCAAGCTGAAAACATTGCTACAGTAGGTCAAGCTATTTCTTACATCGAAGAGGCTAAGAAATAATATCTAAAATTAGCATCCTATGTGCTATTAGATGCCAAAAATTCAAAATCCTTAAAAATAATATTTATTTTTAAGGATTTTTTTATTAGTTTCGTATTTATTAGTTTATATAAACCGATAATTTTAAACTTACATTTAAAATTTTTAATATGTTTGCTTCATAATTAAATTATGGCTCACAACATATATTTTAGAACTAATAATCAAATTATTATTTTGTCAAACGCATAATTACTATATAAAGAAATCAGATGAAGTTAAGAAGAGTCGTTATTACAGGCATGGGAGCACTAACACCTATAGGAAATAATTTACAAGATTATTGGCAAGGCTTGATAAACGGAGTTAGTGGAGCAGCAGCCATAACTTATTTTGATGCTTCAAAATTTAAAACACAGTTTGCCTGTGAAATAAAAAACTTTAACGTTGAAGATTTTATAGACAGAAAAGAGGCCAGACGGATGGATAAATACGCTCAGTATGCTTTGGTTTCTGCCGAAGAGGCTGTAAATGATGCAGGCTTTAATCTTGAAGCGTTAAACAAAGATCGGGTTGGTGTAATTTGGGGCTCCGGTATTGGCGGTTTAGATACCTTTCAACAAGAGGTTACAAACTTTGCCCAAGGCGATGGCACCCCCAGGTTTAATCCGTTTTTTATCCCAAAAATGATAGCCGATATTGCAGGTGGGTTAATTTCTATAAAATACGGTTTTAGAGGCCCAAATTTCACAACGGTTTCTGCTTGTGCTTCATCTACCAATGCTATGATAGATGCCTTTAATTACATCAGATTAGGCCAAGCAGATGTGATTGTAACCGGAGGCTCCGAAGCAGCTGTTACCCATGCAGGAATTGGAGGTTTTAATGCCATGAATGCTTTGTCTACCAGAAATGACGACCCAAAAACAGCTTCTAGACCCATGGATAAAGAACGCGAAGGCTTTGTGTTGGGAGAAGGCTCTGGAGCACTTATTTTAGAAGAATATGAACATGCCAAAGCACGTGGTGCTAGAATTTATTGCGAAGTTGGCGGCGGTGGCATGTCTGCCGATGCTCATCATATCACGGCACCACATCCGGAAGGCCTTGGGGCAACCAACGTGATGCTTAATTGCTTAAAAGATGCAGGATTACAACCCACAGACGTTTGTGCAGTTAACATGCATGGCACCTCTACACCTCTTGGTGATATTGCAGAAAGCAAAGCTATCTTAAAAGTTTTTGGAGAGCATGCCTACAGCATGAACTTGAATTCAACCAAATCTATGACAGGTCATTTGTTAGGGGCAGCAGGGGCAGTGGAATCTATTTCTTGCGTTTTAGCCCTATATCATGGTGTTATTCCGCCCACCATCAATCATTTTACTGATGATGAAGACATAGACGCTAAGCTAAATTTTACTTTTAACAAAGCTCAGAAAAGAGATGTAAAAGTGGTGATGAGTAACACCTTTGGTTTCGGCGGGCACAACGCTTGTGTTTTGCTAAAAAAGTTTGAGGAATAAATATTTATGAAGATTTTTAATAAAATACTAAACAAAAAATCCCGTTTGAATGAAAACGGGATTTTTTTGGAATTTATTGAAAAAACAATAAATCAAAAGCCCAAAAATATAGCTATCTATGAATGTGCCTTTATTCATAAGTCATCTAGGGTGCAAGACACAGAGGGAAATTTGATAAGCTACGAAAGATTAGAATTTCTAGGTGATACTGTACTAAACACCATTATTTCGAGTTATTTATTTCAAGCAGTATTGCATGCAGACGAAGGCTATTTAACCAAAATGAGGTCAAAAATTGTTTCTCGTGAACACCTTAACCAAATAGGTAAAGAGTTAAAGCTAGTAGATTTCGTAAAAAGCAATGTGCAGCCTGAGCATTTTGGTGACAATGTGAATGGTAATTTATTTGAGGCATTAATTGGGGCTTTATTTTTAGACAAAGGCTACAGTAACTGCGAAAAATTTGTGTGTAAAAGCATGATACATCCGTATGTTGATATTAAGAAATTAGAGGGTAAAATAACCAGCTATAAAGGCTTAATTATAGAGTGGTGTCAAAAAAATAAACAACAATTTAATGTTGAATTTTCTGAAGAAAAAACAGCCGAAAGTCAAAAATTTTTCTCTGTGAAGTTATTTATTAATCACAAAATAATATCAAAAGCCAGAGCCACCTCTAAAAAAAGAGCAGAAGAAACGGCCTACAAAAGAGCCTATTATACCATCAAAGATGACTTGAAATAAGCATAACTATAACGTTTTAGTGAAAAATTATGTTTTAAGAATGCACATAAACCATCAAAATATTTCTTTTATTTAATATATTTACCAGAAAAAATGTCAGTTTACAAACTTACATTAGACTTTGACATTGAAAATTGCCAACTCATTGCTATCAATACTAATATGCAAATAGACAGGCTAGCCTATTTTATTAATAAAAACAGTTCGCTGTATTTGAGTTATTCTAAAAGTCCGATTATCATTAAAAGACAAAACAAAGACTTAAGTTTTTGCTTATATACTTTTGAAGATAACAAAGAATATCTGAAGTACTATTTATTTGAAAACCAAATAAAGCTGAATGATTCTTCAATTCAAGAGGGCTTATTTTTTGATCAAACCATAGAAACCACCCATTTTTTTCTTGAGCAGTATAAAAAAGTAAACTATTTTTTAAAAATTTCAGGAGAAGATTCTACTGCATCTGAACAAGAATTAATTAAAACACTCAATAGTTTAATGATGGTTTCATCAGCCATCAACATACCTTTAAATAAAATAAAAAATATAAACGATTTAATTTTTGATTAATGCCTACAACTAAAAAAACAAAAATTGTTGCAACCTTAGGGCCTGCGTGTGCTTCGAGAGAAGTTATAAAAAAAATGATTGATGCCGGAGTCAATGTGTTTAGAATAAATTTTTCACATGCTGATTATAGCGATGTTAAAGACCGTATAGACAACATCAGAAGTTTAAACAAAGAATTTGGTTATACTACGGGTATCTTGGCCGATTTGCAAGGACCAAAACTCAGAGTTGGGACTATGCAAGACGGCGTCATGGTGAATCCCGGAGATCTCATTACGTTTACAACAGCCGAAGACATTGTGGGCACCAAAGAAAAAGTTTATATGAACTACAAAGAATTTCCAAGAGACGTGAATCCTGGGGAGCGAATTCTTTTAGATGATGGTAAGCTTATTTTTGAAGTTGTTAAAACTGATAAAAATACCGAAGTAGAAGCTGTAGTGGTGCAAGGAGGGCCTTTAAAATCAAAAAAAGGGGTCAATTTACCTAACACCAATGTATCCTTACCAGCACTCACCAAAAAAGACATCAAAGATGCCATTTTTGCCATAGAAAATCAGGTAGATTGGTTGGCATTATCTTTTGTGAGAAACCCTAAAGATTTGCAAGATTTACAAGATTTAATTTCTAAGCATTCGGCCCATAAAATCCCAATTATAGCCAAAATTGAAAAACCAGAAGCCGTAGAAAACATAGATAAAATTGTGGCTTATTGTGATGGGCTGATGGTGGCAAGAGGAGATTTGGGTGTAGAAATTCCTGCAGAGGAGGTACCACTGATTCAGAAGAAATTAATTCACAGAGCCAAAACAGCCAGAATACCGGTTATAGTGGCCACCCAAATGATGGAAACCATGATCACCAGCCTCACGCCAACCCGTGCTGAGGTGAACGATGTGGCAAATTCGGTGATGGATGGGGCAGATGCCGTTATGTTATCTGGTGAAACCTCTGTGGGGAGTTATCCTGTGCAGGTGATAGAAACCATGACCAAAATTATTAACTCTGTAGAAAACAGCCCACTCATCAGCGTGCCTCAAAACCCACCTTATGTAAGGACCAAGAGATTTATCACCAAATCTATTTGTTTCCATGCGGCCAATATGGCCAATGAAATAAAGGCTAAAGCCATTTCTACACTCACCAATAGTGGTTACACCGCCTTTCAAATTTCGGCTTGGAGACCAGATGCTCATATTTTGGTGTTTACTTCTAACGAAAAAATATTAACACAACTTAGCTTGCTTTGGGGGGTAAGATCTTTTTATTATGATAGGTTTGTATCTACAGACGAAACCATAGAAGACGTAAACCAAATTGCCCATGAAAAAGGATTTGTAAAAGAAGGTGAAATGCTCATAAACCTCATGGCCATGCCTATTGCCAACAAAGGGATGGTAAACACCTTAAGAGTTTCTCAGATTGAGTAGAAGGGGATGACTAAAATATTTTATTTTTAGATGACTCAACAGAGTTAAAATTAAATGTTGAATAATTTTAAATTCATATTTTTATTCGGATACAAAATTAAATGTAATGATTGGTGCTCCATTTCTACTTTAGTTTTGGAGCATCTTATTTTTTTTCATAAATGTTGCATACTTTAATAGTATGGGATTAAGTTGACAATAAATATTTCCTAAAACAGAATAAATTTAAAAACTAAGATTTGGCACAATGAAATTTAATGATTTAATAAAAACTTACGAATGGCTTAGTGTTGAGCTAACTTTATTAAGACTATATCCTGACCAAATAAGTTTGCTTAATGAATATAGAAATGTATTTGAAAAATTAAATATTATTGAACCTACAGCATATGACGAATTAGAAATTGTATTAAAAGAATACAATTCCGATTTATATTTTGATAGTGAAGAGAGTTCATATGTAGATGTTTCTGGAAAGAAAAAAAATCCTGACCCATCCTCAATTACAGACAGCTATGCTATTGAGTTTTTAGAGTGGGATAAATGGCTAGGCATGGACTTAGCAAAAGAGACAACTAAAAACTTTTCAGACTTAGAAATTTTAGCGCATTGTCTTTACGAAATGACTTTTATTGACTATAATGAGCAAGCAATTCAAAAACAATTTAAATCACTTAATAATAAGTTAGAGGACTATAAAAAACTAACAGATAATGAAAAGGAACTCAAAACAATATCGCTAGACGAGTTAAAAAAACGCATTGAAGGGAACGAATCATTATAGAAATATGATTTCAAATTATCTAAAATCTATCACCAATAAATAAACCTTGTGATACCCCACAAATACAATTCAAAAATTTTGATT